>JBEKZD010000002.1:0-185490 GCA_049510215.1 Verrucomicrobiia bacterium | reverse complement strand
TTCACCTTGAAGCAAGGGACCACGGCTGTAACCGGCACGGTGAGCTACGTTGGCGTAACCGCCATCTTCACACCCGCAACCGGTCTGGCGCCTCTGACCACCTATACAGCCACGATTACCACCGGGGCCAGGGATCTGGCGGGCAATGCGCTGGCCACCGCCTTTGTCTGGAGCTTTACCACCGGCACGACCACGGACACGACCCGTCCGACCGTGAGTTTCATAGTCCCGGCCAATGCCGCCACCGGTGTGGCGATCGGCGGGAACATCGCCGCCGCCTTCAGTGAGGCGATGGATCCGTTAACGATCAGCACCGCAACCTTTACCTTGAAGCAAGGGACCACGGTTGTGACCGGCACGGTGACCTACGCCGGGGTAACCGCAACCTTTAACCCATTAAACAATCTTGCACCCAGCACCACCTACACGGCCACGATTACCACCGGGGCCAGGGACCTGGCCGGCAATGCACTGGCCGCTGCCTTTGTCTGGAGCTTTGAGACCGGTGCGACCCCGAACACGACACCACCGACCGTGAGTTCCACCGTCCCGGCCAATGCCGCCACCGGTGTGGCCATCGGCGGGAACATCGCCGCCGTCTTCAGTGAGGCGATGGATCCGCTCACGATCAGCACCGCAACCTTTACCTTGAAGCAAGGGACCACGGTTGTGACCGGCACGGTGACCTACGCCGGGGTAACCGCAACCTTTAACCCATTAAACAATCTGGCGCCTTTGACCACCTACACCGCCACGATTACCACCGGGGCCAGGGATCTGGCGGGCAATGCACTGGCCACTGCTTTTGTCTGGAGCTTTACCACCGGCGCGGCCCCGGACACGACCCGGCCGACCGTGAGTTCCACCATCCCCACCAATGCCGCCACCGGTGTGGCCATCAGCGGGAAAATCGCCGCCGTCTTCAGTGAGGCGATGGATCCGTTAACGATCAGCACCGCCTCCTTTACCTTGAAGCAAGGGACCATGGCTGTGACCGGCACGGTGAGCTACGCTGGCGTAACTGCGACCTTTAATCCCACAACTGATCTGGCGCCTCTGACCACCTACACGGCCACGATTACCACCGGGGCCAAGGATCTGGCGAGCAATGCGCTGGCAACCAACTTTGTCTGGAGTTTTACCACCGGCACGACCCCGGACACGACCCCGCCGACCGTCAGTTCCACCGTCCCGGCCAATGGGGCCAGTGATGTGAGTATCAACCAGACCATCAACGCCACCTTCAGTGAGGACATGGATCCGTTAACGATCAGCACCGCCAACTTCATGCTAACAGGACCGGGGGCAACTGCGGTAACAGGAACCGTCACCTATGTTGCAGCAGGCAAGATTGCAACCTTTACACCAATGAGCAATCTTGCACCCGGCACCACCTATACGGCCATGATTACCACCGGGGCCAAGGATTTGGCGGGCAATGCGCTGGCCGCTGACTATGTCTGGAGCTTTTCGACGGGTACGCTTTCAAATCAAAATCAAGCGACAATCAACCTTGGATCGGCCTCCACCTTCGCGATCATGGCGACCGCCGCGATCAGTGGCGGTGGCGACCAGATCAATGGAGACGTCGGGTTGGATCCGGGTTCTGCACAGGGAATCCCGCCGTCAGAAATCAACGGGACGATCCACGTGAATGACCAGGCCATAAAGGATGCTCAAACCGCCTTGTTGGCCGCGTACAATGACGCCGTAAGTCGATCAGTCAACGCTCAAACGTTGGAGGGCAATCTGGGCGGGCTGACCAAGACCCCTGGCCTCTATGTAAACGGGAGCTCGACTGGAATATCCGGAACGGGAACAGGCGGGATTTTAACTCTCGACGCCCAGGGTGACGCGAATGCGGTCTTCATCTTCAAGATGGCGTCCACGCTCGTCACGGATCCCGGCACCAGTATTGTCCTGAGCGGCGGCGCCCAGGCGAAAAATGTCTATTGGCAGGTCGGCAGTTCAGCGACTCTTGGTACGACCAGCATCTTCAAGGGAAACATCCTGGCTTTTGTCACCATCACGGTGAATAACGGCGCCGCGGTGGAAGGCAGATTGTTCGCCGGGTCGGGCGGGGATGCGTCGGGGGCGGTGACTGTACAGTCCAGCACCATCACAGTGCCTGCCCCGTAAGGCATGCGGGGCGACCCCCAAAGACGAAGAAAAGAGATTGAGGAGGTGATTGCATATGGCAAAGAAAAGCAGAGGCGGCAGAATGACCGCGGCTAAACGTCGCGCGGCCAAGGGGCGTGGTGGAAAAGGGATGGTTAAGAACCGTCCGGCAGGTCGAAGGATTATGGCGAGTTAGCACGGCGAGCACGTGATTGTGAACTGAGATGAGCGCTGTGTTTGCAGGATTAACCGAAGCGGCGGGTGGATTTCGGAATCCATTCAAGCATGCGATTGGCAGATTGGGGGAGACGGCTTGGGCGCAGTGGGACGAGTTGCGGCATGCGGCGGCGGTGATTGGGACAGTACTGTACGTCGGCGTTCAGCCGCGGTCCTGGGTGCGCACGGTGCGGAATCTGTTGGCGCGGCAGGTCCTGGCTATCGGGGTCGAACCGCTCGGGTTTGTCTGCGGGGTGGCGGTGTTTGTCGGTATTTCGGTGGTGGTGCAGCTCTCTTTCTGGGTCGGCGAAGCGGGGCAGTCACAACTGCTCGGGCCGTTGTTGGTGGCCGTCGTGGCGCGCGAACTCGGCCCGGTGCTGATCAACCTCGTCGTGATCGTCCGCAGCGGCAGTGCGATGACGACAGAACTGGGAGTCCTCAAAATCAGCGGGGAAGTCCGCGCCCTCGAAGCACAGGGAAGCGATCCGTTCCTCTATCTGGTAATGCCGCGCGTGCTGGGCGTGGCCGTGTCCACGTTTTGCCTGACGATCGTCTTTATCCTGGTCGCGTTTGCGAGCGGTTATTTGTTCGCGGCATGGGTCGGAAAAGGCAGTGGCGATTTGCTGTTATTTACGGACACCGTGTCGAGCGCGGTTCGCCCCAATGACGTGTTCAACATCCTCGCCAAGAGCATCCTGCCCGCCCTGTTTGCCGGTGCGTCCTGTTGCATTGGCGGGCTGGGCGTCGGCGGGTCGGTCACGGAAATCCCGCGGGCCACGCAACGGGCGCTCACCCGGTCTGTCGCGGGACTGTTTGTGATCTCGGCGGTGGTGTCGCTGCTGACTTATCTGTAGCCATGAACGAAATGACGGACAAGGCGAACGAGGCAAGCTGATGGAAGAACGCTTCAAGTTTCGGCACGTCAACGCGATCACGGGCACGTTTGTCCTCGCCGTTGTCGCCGTGCTGATCGCCGCCATCGTGTGGACGAGTCACAGTCAGCGCTGGTTCAGAAGCAATGCCACGCTGCGGATCGTTCTGCCGGCGACCGGCGCAGCGGGCATCCGGCAAGGCTCGGAGGTGTACTTCCTGGGCACGCTTGTGGGGACGGTCTCCGATGTCAGCGTCGATCCGACCGGGCGCATGGAGGCGCGCGTGAACATCCGCCGCGATTTTTTCCTGTTCGTGCGCGCGGACTCGTCGGCGGTCGTCAAACGGAAATTCGGCGTGATGGGCGATGCCTATTTTGAGATCACGCGCGGTCATGGCCAGCCGTTGCGAGAGAAGGATGCCTCCATCGTCTGCAATGAGCCTCAGCCAAGCGCCTTGGAAACCGCGCTGGAGGAAGTCCGCCGCGAGGCCGTGCCCGCGTTGAATAAACTGAGCGCGGGCCTGGATGCGTGGACCAAGCTGGGCACGGACCTGGGCGAAACCCGGCAGCAGTTGAATCAACTCATTGCACGCCTAGACAACATCGTCGCGGGCGTCGAGCAGGGCAAAGGCACGGCGGGCCGACTGCTGACAGATCCGACCGTCGCGGATGAACTGGAGGAGTTGCTGGCCAAGGCCAACGCCTCGATGGACGAACTGAAGCTCATCCTGGGCAACGTTCAGCAAGCGAGCACGAATTTCCCGGCGATAGCCGGTTCGGTTAATCAGAGCGCCCAAGACCTGCCGGCGCTGGTGGCGCAGACGCAGCAGACCATGCACGAGATCGAACGGTTGGTCAGAGGGATGCAGCGCCACTGGCTGATCCGCAAGTACGTCGAGCAAGCCGATGCCGCCGCGACCAACAAAGCCAGCCGCGTGAAGAAGCCGTAAGACACGAGGAGCTGGATCGGTTTTTCGGAAAGTGCATCCAGGTGATCTTCGGCAGGGTTTTGCCCTATACAAAAAGGTCCGCAGAGCGCAGAATGCAGCGGTCGAACCTGTGGAAGAGCCATCTCAAATCCGGAAGATCGCGTTTCTCGGCGACTACTTGCCGCGCAAATGTGGCATCGCCACGTTCACGTCCGACGTGCTTTCAGCCGTGGCAGCGGAGCATCCCTCAACCGAGTGCTTCGCGGTGCCGGTCAATGACATCCAGGACGGGTACGAATATCCGGACGTGGTTCGCTTCGAGATTGAGGAGCAGGATTTGTCGTCCTACCAGCAGGCGGCGGACTTCCTCAACATCAGCAACGTGGACATCGTCTGCTTGCAGCACGAGTTCGGAATTTTCGGCGGACCGGCCGGCAGCCACCTGCTGGTGCTGTTGCGCGAATTGAGAATGCCCGTCGTCACGACGCTGCACACCGTCCTGCGCGAGCCGAACGCCGACCAACGGCGCGTGATGCAGGAACTGATCGCGCGCTCGACCCGGCTCGTGGTCATGGCCGAACGGGGGCGGCAGATGTTGCAGGAGGTTTTCCAGGCGCCGCCGGCAAAGATTGATCTCATCCCGCACGGCATTCCCGACATCCCGTTTGTCGACCCGAATTATTACAAGGACCAGTTCGGCGTGGCCGGGAGAGTGGTGTTGCTCACGTTCGGGTTGCTTTCGCCGAACAAGGGGATCGAGCATGTGCTCAACGCGCTGCCGCCGATTCTGGCGGAGTTCCCCAACGTGGTTTACATCGTCCTCGGGGCCACGCACCCGAACGAGTTGCGCGAACAGGGTGAAACCTATCGTCTCAGCCTCGAACGCCTCGCCAAAAGGAACAAGGTCCAGAAGAGCGTCATCTTCTACAACCGCTTCGTGGCGCTCGATGAACTCAAGGAGTTCATCGGCGCGGCGGATCTCTACATCACGCCGTACCTCAACGAAGCGCAGATCACTTCCGGCACGCTGGCCTACACGTTCGGCGCGGGCAAAGCCGTGGTCTCGACACCCTACTGGCACGCGGCCGAACTGCTGGCGGAAGAGCGCGGCGTGCTCGTGCCATTCGGCGACGCCAAGGCGATTGCGCGCGAGGTCATCGGCCTGCTGCGCGACGACACGCGCCGCCACGCCATGCGCAAGAATGCGTACAAACTGGGCCGCGAGATGGTGTGGAGCAACGTGGCGCGGCTCTACATGCGCTCTTTCGAGCTGGCGCGGCTCGAGCGCGCGGTGTTGACGCGAAAATCGTTTGCCACAAAAACGCTCGACCAGCAGCCCCGGGAGTTGCCCGAGTTGAAGCTGGATCATCTGGCGCGGATGACCGATTCCACGGGTCTTTTTCAACACGCCCTGTTCAGCGTGCCGAATTTTTCCGAAGGCTACTGCACGGACGACAACGCGCGCGCCTTCATTCTCGCGGTGCTGCTCGACGAGTTGGAAGAGGAACCGGAGCGCGTGCGGACGATGGCAACGACGTACGCCGCGTTTCTGCACCATGCGTTCGACCCCAAAACGAAGCGGTTTCACAACCACCTGAGCTTTGACCGCCGCTGGCTCGATGAACAAGGCTCGGAGGACTCCCACGCCCGGGCGATTTGGGCGCTGGGCATGGGCGTGGGACGTTCGCCATACCGGAGTTTTCAAGTCATGTCCGGCCAGATCTTCGCGCAGGCACTGCCGGCGGTGACCGGGTTCACGTCGCCGCGCGCGTGGGCCTTCAGCCTGCTCGGCATCCATGAATACCTGCAACGCCTGAGCGGCGACCGGTTCGCCAACCAGATCCGTGAGACGCTGACCGCGCGGCTCATGGAACTATTCGGCCGGGCTGCGCAACCGGACTGGCCGTGGTTTGAAGACGTGCTTTCCTACGACAATGCCAAGCTCGCCCACGCCCTGATCCTGAGCGGGAGAGCGACGGGGCAAACGCCGGTGTTCGAGCGCGGACTGCAGACGTTGCGCTGGCTGGCGGAAATGCAAACGGCGGAGAGCGGCGACTTCCGCCCCATTGGCAGCAACGGATTTCATCAGCGCGGCGGAACCCGCGCGGCCTTCGATCAGCAACCGATTGAAGCGCACTCGATGGTGTCGGCCTGTCTCGAAGCCTACCGCGCCACGTCGGACGCGTGGTGGTACGAAGAGGCCCAGCGCGCGTTCGACTGGTTCCTCGGCTGGAACGATCTCGGCCTGGAATTGTACTCGCCCAACACCGGCGGCTGCCGCGATGCGTTGCACGTGGACCGCGTCAACCAGAACCAGGGCGCGGAATCGACCTTGGCCTTCCTGCTGTCGCTGGCGGAAATGCAGCTCATGCAAAACGCCGTCACGGCGTTCAACCAGCCGGCTCCGTAGGCGCGCAACCGCCCCATGGGAACCGCCAACGTCCAACGCACCAACGTCGTGCTGCATCCGGACCGCACGCGGGTGCTGCTCCGTCCGTTTCTGCTGACGAACGACCGGCGCGCCATCAAACTCTGCGCACAGGTCATGGCCCTTCCCGAACGCGAAGTCCACACGCTGTGGGAACAGGTGCAGGCTGAGTTTGGTGAGCGCCACGTGAAAATTGAAGAGTTTCTCCGACGGCGGTTCGAGAGGGTCCGACCCTGTTTACACGCCGATGAGAAACTGTCCGAAGAACGGCAGTTGTTGCTCGGCGCGTATTTCAGTCACGAGTATTCGCTCGAAGCCTCGGCGCTGTTCAATCCCTCCATCGTGCCGCACCCGGACCAGTCGGATCTCCCGCGCGGCTCATTGCGTTTCATTCTCAGCCTGCGGGCCACGGGCGAAGGACACATTTCCTCGATCACGTTTCGCACGGGTTTTTTGGACAAGAACTGCAACATCACGATCAACGCGCCCACGCGGTACTGCCTCGAGCCTGCCCAGGTGCCCAATGCGTCGTACGACAAGCACCTGTTCGAGCGGAAGCTTCAGGAACTTGCCCTGGTGGGCGACCTGAGCCGGCAGGCGCTTCAGGGATTGGGCGACTCGTTCACCCTGGAGGAACTGCGCACCAGCGTCCTCAGCGCCGTGAAACAACTCCGGGCGCGCGACGAGGAAACCCAGGCGGCGGCGCGAAAAATCCTGATGCTGGCCCAATCGAATTACGAAGTCCAGTTCGCGCCGGACTCGCGTTTGTCCGAACGCGTGTTGTTTCCCGCCACGCCGTCGCAAAGCAACGGGATCGAGGACGCCCGGTTTGTTCTCTTCCACAACGACGACGGCACGCGGACCTATTACGCCACCTACACCGCGTACGACGGCAAACTGGTCCTGCCGCAATTCATCGAGACGTCCGACTTTCTACATTTCAAATTCATCACGTTGAACGGCCCGGCCGTGCAGAACAAGGGCATGGCGCTCTTTCCTAGAAAAATCAAAGGCCGCTACGCGATGCTCGGCCGGCAGGATTTGGAGAACATCTACGTGATGTTCTCCGATCATCTGCATTTCTGGCACGCCACGCAGCTCATCCTCAAGCCGAAGTTCCCCTGGGAATTCATCCAGTTGGGCAACTGCGGTTCCCCGATCGAAACGGCAGCCGGCTGGCTGGTGCTCAGTCACGGCGTCGGGCCGATGCGGAAATACTGCATCGGCGCGTTCCTGCTCGATCTTGACGACCCGACCAAGGTCATCGGCCGCCTCCGCGAGCCGCTGATCAAGCCGAACGAGAACGAGCGCGAAGGCTATGTGCCCAATGTCGTTTACTCCTGCGGCAGTCTCTTGCACGGCCGCCAGCTCATCATCCCCTATGCGATGTCCGACTACGCCACCACGTTCGCCACGCTGTCGCTCAACGACGTGTTGGCCGCGATGGAGTAGTTCAGCGCCTCGGCCGCCCGGATCGACGGTAGGGTTTTACCCCATAGCAATGGGTCCGCACTTCGCCTAACTTACTTCCAACCCAAAGATGTAACAACAGAAAGAAGGAAGCAGAATGAAAGTAACATATTCATTGGCGCTTGCAGTGGCCGCGGCCGTTCTGGTAGTCACGAGCGTGCCTATGCGCGCATCCGAGACGGATGACCGCATCGAGTCCTCGTTCAAGAAGAGCTTCGTCTATAAGACGTATCTCAAGGACGAGCACATCACAATCAGTTCCAAGGACGGTGCCGTCACCTTGTCGGGGACCGTGTGGAACGACATCCACAAACCGATGGCCCAAGACATCGTCGAGGCGTTGCCCGGGGTCAAGAGCGTGGACAATCGCATCGAAGTCAAAGGCCCCGCCGAGAACTCGGATACGTGGGTCAGCATGAAAGTGAAAACCGCACTGGTGTTCCATCGCAACGTGAATGCCCATAAAACGGAGGTTTACGTGAAAGATGGCATCGTGACGCTGAAAGGCGAAGCCGCGAGTCAGGCCCAAAAGGAACTCACCGCCGAATTCGCCAAAGACGTCGAAGGCGTCAAAGGCGTCAATAACGAGATGACGGTGGCAGCCAACCCGGAAAATCCGGGAGAAACGATGGGCGAACAAATTGATGACGCTTCCATCACCGCCCAAGTGAAGATGACGTTGCTGTCACATCGCTCGACCGGAGTCCTCCGGACCAAGGTTGAAACGAACGATGGCGTGGTCACGTTGGGTGGCAAAGCCCGGAACGCCGCCGAAAAGGACCTCGTCACCAAGCTCGTCACCGACATCAACGGTGTGAAGAGCGTGGTCAACAATATGACCATCGAATAGGCCAAGAAAAAATAACACAATCACAGGATCGCTGTTGGCTGGTGCAGGGGTGCACCAGCCGGCAACGAGCCTTGCAATCCGAAGGGAGAGCAAACATGAAGACAGAACACTCAGGGATGATTGAAACGGTAAAGAATGGGATTGTTGCCGCGATCCAAGGGACGGGTGACATCGTCAAAGCGACGGTGGATACCATTACCCAAGCGCTCGCCACAACGATGAAAGATACCGGCAAGGTGGGCACGTCCGTGACCGATGCCATTGCCGACGTTGCGAGCGGCGCGATCCGAGGCGCAGTGCAGGTAGGCGCCGACCTGGGGCATGCTGCGAAAGGGATCATGGTCGGGGTACTGCGCGGCACCAAAGAGGCCGGCACGGAAGTCATGGATACCATCAGCCATACCGCCCATGTCACAATCCGAGACACGGCCGCGGTCGGCGGCGACCTTGAGGCCGCTGCCACCGGTCTTGTTGAAGGGGCGATCGCAGGCGCCAAGGAATTGGGAGTCAGCGCCGAGGACGCCGCGTCAGCGGCTGCCGATGGGGCGTTGAAAGCGGCTGGCAAGGTCGGTTCGACCGCAGTGGAGACGGTTCGCAACGCAGTGACCAAGACCGCGCATCGCGCCAAGGTGGTGCTGAAACAATCAAAGGTGGACGTGTCCAAGAACAAGTAGACATTAATTCATTGCTGCCTGGTGCGGGGTGCACCAGTCGGTAGTGAATCCAAACCAAACCAAAAGGAGAATCATATGTTGTGGACAATAGCTGTCGTACTAATCGTTCTGTGGCTGCTGGGACTGGTGACCAGTCACACGATGGGCGGAGTCATTCACGTACTGCTGGTGATTGCCGTGATCATGATTCTGGTCAACATCATTCAGGGCCGAAAAGCATTGTAAGAAGCGGTTAACTGAGACAAGGAAACTGGAGGTTCGAGATGAATTCAAAAACAGTTGCAGTCATACTGATCGCACTTGGCATCGTGGTGCTCGCTTACTCGGGCATTACTTACACGACCAGAGGAAAGCCTGTTGATGTCCTAGGAATGCACTTCGAGACCACCCACAGCCACTTCATCCCGCCAGTGGTCGGGGCACTCGCGCTGGCCGGCGGAATCGTATTGCTGCTCGTGAACCCCAAAAAAGACTGAGTCAGGATAAAGATGGCTGACTATGCGGACGTCATCAACACGCCGCTGGATTGTGACGTTTGTCCCGATCAGCAGTCCGTCCCTGTCCCGAAAGCTTTCGGGGTGAGTGAAGCCGCCGAATCTATTCGGCAAGCTGATGCCCGGCGCTTCTGCGCGCCATAGCTTCCGGGCCGTCGCAGCCAATGCTGCTTCCGCCTTCGCGTGAGTTCCGTAGCTTCGGCGGAGGAGGCTCGGCGGCGGCGCGAGAGGTGCTCCTGTCAAAGTCGGTTCAATACCTGAAATAAACTGAAATCGGCACTTGACGCACGTGGATTCGACAGGTATTTTCAGTCGTACACAGTTGATCTGACGGTCTCCTAGGTCATCATCCCAAAGCACTGTTCAGGATATTTACCACCCAATGCGCTTGGTACGGTAATCGGCGTTATGACAGCATGAGACGGCTATTCAAGCTTGGCCTTACCGGCGGAATCGCCGCTGGAAAATCGACCGTTGCGGCCCGCTGGCGGCAGGCCGACACGGCGGTGATTGAGACCGACGAGCTGGCTCATCAGACGCTGGCGCAGGGAACGACGACCTACGACGAGATTGTCAAGGTGTTTGGCAAGGGGATTTTGAACGCAGACGGATCGATCAACCGGGCCGCGCTGGGCGAAATCGTTTTTGGTGATGAACATAAGCGGCTGGTGTTGAATCAAATCGTTCATCCAGTCGTTCGCCAGATGTGGATGGAAGCCCTGGAAAAGCTGGAGCGCGAGGGGCGTATCGCGGCCGCGCTGGTTTCGATCCCGTTGCTTTATGAAGTCGGAGTGGAAAACCAATTTGATTGCGTCGTGGCCGTCGGCTGCAGCGAGCAGACACAACTGGCGCGTCTGGCGGCAAAAGGATTGACCCCGACGCAGGCGCGCGCGCGGATCCGAGCGCAGTGGCCGATGCAGAAGAAGATGGACAAAGCAGATTTCGTGATTTTGAACGACGGCTCGTTCCGCGTGCTCATGGAACAGGCCGACATCATTTGGGCAAACCTCAAGGAGAACTACCATGCCCCGAGCAAAAACTAAGACGACCGAACAGGCGGTCGAGGCGCCGAACGAAACAGAAGTGAAGAACGGTTCCAGCGCCGGAAACGGTGAGGAGGCCGCCGCTGCGGTGGAAACAATCGATGCTCCGGCCGCGGTGGCGGAGAAGGAAGACCCTTCGGAGCAGCGCGCTGCGGAACAACCGCCCGGTGAGACGCTCGATCTGAGCAAACTCCAGGAGATGTCCATGCCTGCGCTCCAGAAAATGGCGCGCACCATGGGAGTCGAAACCGTCGCCACGCTCAAGAAACACGAGATCATCCACCAGATTCTCAAGAAAAACGCCGAGCGCAACGGCACGATGTTCGGCGAGGGTGTGCTGGAGATCCTGCCTGACGGCTTCGGGTTCCTGCGTTCGCCCAGCTACAATTATCTGCCCTGCCCCGAGGACATCTACGTGTCGCCTTCGCAGATCCGCCGGTTCGAGTTGCAGACGGGTGACGTTGTCTCCGGACAAGTGCGTCCGCCGAAGGACAAGGAGCGGTTCTTTGCCCTGCTGAAGGTCGAAGCGGTCAATCGCGAAAACCCCGAGAAGGCCAAGGAGAAGATCCAGTTCGACAATCTCACGCCGTACTTCCCGACCAAGCGTTTTATTCTTGAGACGAAGCCCGAGGAGATCAACACGCGCGTGCTGGATTTGTTTTGCCCCATTGGTAAAGGCCAGCGCGGCCTGATCGTCGCGCCGCCGCGCACGGGCAAGACCATTCTGCTGCAGAAAATCGCCAATGCGATTCTGACCAACAATCCCGAAGCGGTTGTGATCGTGCTGCTCATCGACGAGCGGCCCGAGGAAGTCACCGACTTCAAGCGCACCGTCGACGCCGAGGTCATCAGTTCCACGTTCGACGAACCACCCGAGCGTCACGCGCAAGTGGCCGAGATGGTGCTGGAGAAAGCCAAACGCCTCGTCGAATTCAAGAAGGACGTCGTGATCCTGCTCGACTCGATCACGCGGCTGGCCCGCGCCTACAACACGTTGGCGCCGCACTCGGGCAAGATTCTCTCAGGCGGTGTGGACGCCAACGCGTTGCACAAGCCCAAGCGATTCTTCGGCTCGGCCCGCAACATCGAGGAAAGCGGCACGCTGACGATCATGGCGACGGCCCTGGTTGACACAGGCTCGCGCATGGACGAAGTCATCTTTGAGGAATTCAAGGGTACCGGCAACATGGAGCTGTGCCTGGACCGGCATTTGGTGGACAAGCGCATCTTCCCCGCGATCAACATCGAAAAGTCGGGGACGCGCAAAGAGGAGCTGCTCTATCATCCTGACGAGCTTGAGCGCATCTACATTCTGCGCAAGGCGCTGAGCGGTGTCCCGCCGGTTGAAGCGATGGAATTGATCGTCGAGAAGCTCAAGAAGACCCAGTCCAACGCCGAGTTTCTGCTCTCGATGAAGTTTTAACGGGCGACCCCCATCGCGCCATCGCGCCTGCGGGACGGAGGCGGGTTCTTCATACAGGCAGGAGGAGGCGGAAAGTCGTTCCCTTTTTCGGGGCGCTCTCGACCTCGATCCGGCCGCGGTGGGCCTCGACGATGATTTTGTGGACGATGGCAAGGCCGAGGCCGGTGCCGCGCATCTTCGTGGTCAGGAACGGCTCGAACAATTGTTTCTGTTTTTCCGGCGACATGCCGACACCGGTGTCCCGGAAAATGAGAAGGACTTGCCCGCCTGAGGCGGGTGAAGATGAGGGATGAAGGGCGGTGGAAACTGTCAGCATGCCGCCGCGCGGCATGGCTTCGGCGGCGTTGAGGATCAGATTCAGGCAGGCTTGCTCGATCTGGCCACGGTCGATGCGGATCTTGGGCAGGTCTTTGGCCAGGTCGGTTTTCAGCACGATCTTCTGTTGGTTGAGCTTGTGGCGGGTCAACGACAGCACGTCGTTCAGCAACGCGTTGATGTCCGCCAACTCGAACGCCGGCTCGTTTGAGCGCGCGTAGCCGAGCAATTGGTTCATGATCTTGTTCAAGTGATCCATCTTCTCGGCCATGATCTCGGCGTCGCGCGCCCGGGGGTCCGACGCCGGGAACTTCAGGTCGAGGGAATGAAACAGCATTTTCATCACCGTCAGCGGGTTGCGGATTTCGTGGGCGACTTCGGCGGACAGAAGGCCCAGCATGCTGAGGCGTTCGTTGTGACGCAACTGTTCCTCGGCTGCCACCATCTTCTCGTGCAACCGCGCGTTCTCAATGGCGATGGCGGAAAGGTTCGCCAGCGTCGAGAGAATCTTGATGTCCTGCGTCGAGTAACGACACGGCTGACCTGTATAGACGCTCAGCGCGCCGATGATCGTGTCGCCGACGGCCATCGGGACCGACAGCAATGAGACCAAGCCTTCCTTGCGGGCCAGTTCGATGTGTCGATAGGCGTCGTGTTCCTGGACGTTGTACACCTGCACCGCCTTGCCGCGGCGGACAACGTTGCCGATGAGGCTGTCCTCCACGCTGAGCGGCGGTTTGCTCAGGTAATCAGGACCGGCCCCATGGCAGGCGCGCAGTTCGAGCTTGTCGCGGCCCGAACTGAGCAGCATGAGCGAACAGACTTTCGTCTCCATGAGCTGGCACGCATCGACCGTGACGCGATGCAGAATCTCTTCGAGGTTCAGGGAAGAGATGGTCGATTGCGCGACGCGAAAGAGCGATTCGAGTTTCCGCGCGCTGTGGGCGACGGCTTGGTACAGCCACGAATTGTGGATGACCTGCGCGGCCTGGTTCCCCAAGGCAACCAGCAGGTCCTCATCCTCCTCGCTGAACGCGTTCTTGCGCGTGGAATCTACGTTGAGCACGCCGATCAACGTGCCGTCGAGGAGCAGCGGCACGGCCAGTTCGCTGCGGATGTCTTTGCGGACGGAAACGTAGCGCGGATCGGCCGTCACATCCGCGACGCGCAACGGTTTGCCCGTTTTGGCGACCCAACCCGTCACGCCGCGACCGATAGCCAGTTTGAGTCGTCTGGCTTCCTTGCTGAGGCCGATGGCGACTTCGATTTCGAGAAGTTGCGTGTGGGGGTCGATGAGGACAACCGAGCCGCTTGTCGCGCGCATGATGTCCACCGCCTCGCGGAGAACCAGGTTGAGAACCGTTTTCGGCTCAAGCGAGGAATTGATGACGCTGCTGACCCGGGCGAGCAACTCGAACCGGCGGAGCCGATCCGGTTGTTTCGACCGGTTGCGCGAGGAACGGCTTCTGGCAGACTTCCGTGGCGTCATTCGGTCGCCTCAGTAACGGCAATCCATCTGGAAGTCAACCCGGAACCCGGCAGACGATCGAGTGGTCATCTTAAAAACAACCAGGAAACGAGCACAAACAGTGGGATCAGGATCGGCAGTGTGTAGCGCACGATGTAGCCGAAGAAACTCGGGCACTTCACGCCGGCGGACTCGGCGATGCTCTTGACCATGAAGTTCGGGCCGTTGCCGATGTACGTACACGCACCGAAGAAGACCGAGCCTAGCGAGACGGCGACGATGTATTCCCGCAGTTTCGGGTCGCCCAGCACTGCCTGAACGTGCGCCGGGTTCTCCAGCGACATGTGTTGGAGACCGAAGGCGGCGGTCAGAAAATTCAGGTACGTCGGCGCGTTGTCGAGCACACTCGAAAGGCAACCGCTGCCCCAGAAGAATTGGCGCACGGTGGTTATGCCAAGGTCGCCCGCGTGTTTCTCCAGCAAATCCAGCGCGGGCACCATCGTCAGGAAGATCCCGATGAACAGGAAACCCACTTCGCGCAGCGGGCCGAAGCTGAATTCGTTCTCGCGCAACGCGTCCTTGTTCGCAAACTTGTGGGAGAGACCGGCCGTGACAATCATCAGCGTCGCGATGACGACGGTGACAAAAGCATCAGTCGCCTTCGCCGCGCCCCAACCGAGCGCGTCACCCATTGCGGTGAACACGCTCAGGTGCTCGATCTGCTTCAGCCAGTCGGCCTTCTGCACGAGCACCAAGGCGATGATGACGAACAGAAAGATGAAGTTGTGCGAGCCTTCCAGTTCGATTCGATCTTCTGCGGGTTTCTCGGGCTCCTGCTTGTGCCTGCGGGAATTCAGTGCATCGATGACGAAGAACAAGGCGAGCAGCACGCCAACGCACAGCAACCACGACAACACGATTGTGGGTTTGGTCAACAGCCAAAAAAAAGGAACGCCCTTGAGATAGCCGAGGAACAACGGCGGATCGCCAATGGGCGTCAGCGCCCCGCCAATGTTGCTGACGATGAAAATGAAAAATACGACGTGGTACGCTGCGACACGGGATTTGTTGATGCGCAGAAAGGGACGAATCAGCAGCATCGAGGCGCCCGTTGTGCCGATGAGGTTGGACACGATAGCTCCGAGCGCCAACAAGCCCGTGTTGACCGCGGGCGTCGAGCGGCCGGTCATGTTGATATGGATGCCGCCGGCGATGACGAACAACGAGCCGATCAGCGCGATGAAGCCCGCGTACTCCACCAGCGTCGTCAACATCCGCGGCGCGTTGTGCAGGAACGTCAGGTAGTAGATCGTGGTGATCAATCCCAGCCCGATCGACACCTTGGGATAGTGATTTTCCCAATGGTGCTTGTGGATGAACGGCATCAAGGCAATCGCCAGCAGCAGAATCACGAAAGGTAACACTATCCACACGGATGGCTCGAACAAGCCGCCCGCAACGGCAAATGGCGTTGAGAAAGGAATCACCACGAAAGAACGTATGCCAGACAACGCGATCTGGTTCACGCGAAAAGTGCCGTGTGAAATGGGAAACTGCGCGAACCGTGTGGACTCGCGCAGTTCTCCATGTATTGAATGGCCGCTTTCTCAGACGGCTGCTTCGTCGATCTCGGCAGTGCGGATCCGCATGACCTTGTCGATGCCCCAAACGAAAATCTTGCCATCGCCGATTTTACCGGTCTTGGCAGTTTCCTGGATCGTCTTGATGGCGCGCTCCAAGATGTCGTCGGAAACGACAATCTCCAGTTTGATCTTGGGCACGAAATCGATCGTGTATTCACTGCCGCGATAGATTTCGGTGTGGCCTTTCTGGCGGCCGAATCCTTTGACCTCGCTGACGGTCATGCCGGCGACGCCGATTCCGGTCAATGCCTCCTTCACTTCTTCGAGTTTGAACGGTTTGATGATGGCTTCAATCTTTTGCATGAGATTCCTCCGTTATAAGACGTAGCCCTCTTCACCGTGCTCGTTGATGTCGAGGCCCTGGCGTTCGACGTCGGATGTCGGGCGCAGGCCGATCGCGGCTTTGACAACGAATCCGATGATGGTCGTGCCAACGATCGCCAGCACCAGCGTTACCCCCATGGCCTTGAGTTGTTCGAAGGCCAGAGGCTGGAACACGGAATCTTTTACATAATCCTTCAGATTGTTGGCGAGGTTCGGATTGGCAGCGTTCCGGGCCAGCAGCCCGGTCAGGAAGGCCCCCAGCGTCCCACCAACGGCGTGAACACCGAAGGTATCGAGTGCATCGTCATACCCGAACCAGGCTTTGACCTTGTAGCAGAAGAACCAGGGAACCAAACCGGCGGCAATGCCAACGATCACCGCGCCTTGGGGCGTCACGAACCCGCAGGCAGGAGTAATCACGACAAGACCCGCCACGGCACCGGAGCAAAAACCCAGCACGCTGGGTCTGCCTTTGATGATCCATTCCGCCACGGGCCACACGAACGAGGCTACGGCCGTCGCGAGGGTCGTGGCGGTAAACGCATTTGCCGCGATGCCGTCAGCGGCCACGGCGCTGCCGGCGTTAAACCCGTACCAGCCTACCCAGAGCATGCCGGTGCCGACCATGCAAAGCACCATGTTGTGTGGCGCCATGCTTTCCTTGCCGAAGCCGACGCGCTTGCCGAGGATCAAGCAGAGGATCAGGGCCGACCAGCCCGACGACATGTGCACGACCGTGCCACCGGCGAAGTCGATGGCGTGGATCGGCGCTTTGGCATTCCCAACGCCGTTCATCATTCCATCGATGCCCCAGATCATGTGAGCGAGCGGAAAGTACACAACGAACATCCAAAGCGTCACGAACAACAGGATCGCGGAAAACTTCATGCGCTCCGCGATGGCGCCGACGATCAGCGCCGGCGTGATGATGGCGAACATCATCTGGTACATCGCGAAAACGTTATGCGACACCCAGGAGGCGTAGTCGGCGTTCGGCGTTGAGCCTACGCCATTCAGAAACGACCAACCGAGAGTGCCGAAGAACGACCAGCCCCTGGCGGTTTCGCCGCTGTGAAAGACCAGGCTGTAACCGCAGAGCCACCAGAGGATCGTGACCAGTCCGGTGATGCCGAGACATTGTGCGAGCACGGAGAGCACGTTCTTCCGGCGCACCAGGCCGCCGTAAAACAACGCCAGTCCCGGCAGCGTCATGAACAGCACCAGCGCCGCCGAGGTCATCATCCAACCGTTGTGGCCGGGACCGGGACCGGGAACCCTGGAGGTCACATCGGGTGTGCGTCCTCCGTTGTTAATGTAAGCCTCGATGTCTGCCACGCGCTGTTCCAACGTCGCTTCCTTTTCGGCGCGGGCAATTCCGCCGCCCAACGTTGCGCAAGCGACAAGGGCGGCCATCATCCAAAGCGTCAGTCGTCGTAAGGGTACGTCTGCAAAATACCTGCAAAGCTTCATCTTGTGTGTTTCCTTTGTTGATTGAGTTTGAGTGCCCGACAATCCGCCACCACGAGGCATACTCGAAGCAGCCGAATACTACTTGATGGGACCGGTGTTCGAAACCGCGACTCAGCAGCGCATGAGCACGCCGCGCGTGGAGGAAGCTTGTTCGGTTGGAAGAAGCCGGGAAGATGGTATCCAGGCGCTCGGAGAATCCGAGGAAAGAATGACCGGCGTCTCGAGATGGTGCTGCACGCCGAACCATTGGGATAACGGACGACGACCGGAACCGCATGTGGCAACGGCTGACACATCGTCGTGTTCACCGTTGTAGTCACCGCGGACGGGAGCGCTGCCTTTATCGGCAACGGAAGATGACGCGGCGCGGATGATGCATCGCGGTGTCTGGCGGCCGGTGTTGAGCGAGCGCTTTACCGGAAAACAGGGAGCACCGGCGTGGGCTGTTTGGGAAACCAACACCACGCCGAGCACGACGGCGATTCTAAACAAGAAGCCGATAATTACCCTACAAATCCTATTCACCAGGAGTCCCGTAAAGCGGACTTAAGGCAAGGTCTATGCCACTATTTGTTGGCCATGCGCTAACCCGCCAACAGAGAGCCAGTTACAGAATCCGGACAACCTGTCGAGTCGCCGAACCGATGCAGCGCCTTGACCACCGTGGGCGAATCGGGCCAGTCGCTTCGACGATGACACCGACGAAGACACTCGCTACCGGAGATGACAGAAGGGAGGCCCAACAGACCGCCTCTGTCCCGTTTTAGCGCCAATGGCAGGTTGGATTTCCATTGGGGACGCAGATCATCTTCAACAGCCGGTCCTGGCTGTTTCCTGGATCGTCTTGGTGGCGCGTTCCACCATGTCGTTAAGGACGGTCATGTCCGGTTCACGTTGGTTGCATGTGTGCGACGATTCACAAGGAGCCTCGGATGTCCGGATAACCTTGCACGCCGGTTTCAGGGATGTCCAAGCCTTCGACTTCGGTCTCGGGCTGGACGCGCATCGGTACGAAACGGTCAATCAGTTTGAAAAACAGCCATGACACGCCCAGCGCCCACACCGCCAGCGCAGCGCAGCCGATGATTTGGGCCAGTAGTTGCGCACCGCTTCCGCCGCGCAACAGCCCCGTCACCGGACCGGCAACGCCGTTCCAACTGTCGCCGCCGTTTGCCAGGAGACCGGTCGAGATCAGTCCCCACAAACCGCAGACGCCATGCACCGAAATCGCGCCCACCGGATCGTCAATCAACAATTTGTCGAGCCAGTTGATTGACGCGCACACGAGCACGCCCGCGACCGTGCCCACGATGAACGCCGCTGTCGGTCCGATGAGTCCCGCCGACGCGCTGCTGGCGACCAAGCCGGCCAGCCAGCCGTTGGCAACGATCGTCGGATCGGGTTTCCCCGTGCGCGTCGCCATGTAAATCGCGGCGGCGATGGCGCCGCCGGAACCGGCCAGTGCCGTCGCGGTGAAAATCAAACCGATGGAAGAAGCGGACGTCGCCGACCGCAACGTGTTGAGACCGAACCAACCCACCGCCAGGAGGAAACTCCCGAGCAACGCCATGGGCATGTTGTGCGCGGGCAGCGGGTTGGCCAGACCGCGTTTGTTGTAGCGACCGAGGCGTGGCCCCAGCACGAGCGCGCCGGCCAACGCGCACAAACCTCCCACTGCATGCACGACACCGGACCCGGCCACGTCCACGAATCCGTGTCCCATTCCCAGATGTGCGAGCCAGCCGTCGCTCCAAGCCCAGCGCGCGGCGATTGGCCACAGGAACATCGACATGAATGCGGCATACACGTAGAAGTTTTTCAGCCGCCACCGTTCCGCCATCGCCCCGATCGGGATACACGTCGCGACCATGACGAACGGCAGCGCAAGGAAGAAGTTGCTGAACAGACCGGCATCGTGCGCGCGATTCCTGAGCAGAAATCCAGCCGCGGCCGACTGGCTGAGAGCGAAACCGCAAATCCAAAACCCGGCGACCGCCATCACCGATCCGAACAACGTCATGAAAATCGCGTGCGCGGCGTTCTTGGCGCGACACAAGCCGGCGGCCAGCAACGCGAAACCGCCGGGCATCAACAACGCGACGAGCGCTCGAACCATCAGCGGGACGTCGACTGCTCCCGCCCCCGCGGCAGTCATCGCTCCGGTTTCCGCCGCACTGGCACTGGCGATGGAAAGAATCGCGCAGAAGATCGTGGCACCCAGCCCCGTCGAGGCAAAATGTGGACGCATGTTTTGCGTGATCCGCAAGGGCCATGCCACGGTCGCGGAGCCGACAACCAACCGGGGCTGTGGCAAGCGGTTCTGCATTTTCAGCCTGCGCATCGCGTCGTCTTCGTTGTTCGATTGTTGGCCAGCATGGTCAATTCGCGGCACCGCGGCCCATCCTGGTGATGGCGATGCGCCCGGCGGAGCCAAGCTTGCGTCTCACCGGCAAACGCTTCATAATGCGAATGTGAAACAGTTCAAGCGTAAACGCAACCACGCATATCAACACTGTTGGGCGTAATCGAATGCGTCGAATCACAAGGCGAATGGTAATTGGATTGCTAGTCACTGTGTCAATTGGTGTCCTGTGGCTCAACTTCACCAACGCCGGCCTCAGCCTTCAGTATGGTGTCGCCTCGAGGAATCACTGCACAATATGGAAGTACTACATTGTCAGTAGGGCGTTGGCCCACAACGGCAATTCCCTTTTTGTCGCAAGCGAACTAAGGGAACTTTCCTTTGACATGCTCAAAGAGGCACACGATTGCTTGGATGCGGTCATTGCATCGACCCACGATCAGTTTGCCTATCGTCTTCGAGGGGACATCTTCTTCTATCTTCGGCAGTACGCGAAGGCGGCGCGGGACTATGAGTCCGCGCTCGCAGAACACAAGCGCCCCCCAATGATGATGGATTTCTGTCCAGCATGTGTGGAGAAACGACTCCAAGAGAGCAAGCGACTTCTTGCGTCAGCGGAATCAGCCGCTGGCGAAACAAACCAGGTAAGCCCAACCATGCGGTCGAGCGAACTGCCACCCGCTAACGCGACTGGCAGTCGCTCACCTTGAGTCGTTGAAACTGTCGACAAAGTACTCTTCTGAGGCATTCTGAAGTTGGTCAGCCGGCGGTGCTCAGCTACACTCAGCGGCGTTGATTCCAAGGAGGACAACGCATGTCGCGCGACAAGCCCAGCGAATATTCCCAGTTGCAGATGGTGCCGTGTTCACTGGATGACCAATTGATGCCCGGCACGCTCGAATACGCCATTCATTCTTCACGACGTCAGTGTCCGCTGTGGGCGCGGATAGCGAGGATGGTGAAAATGATTATGATGATCAGCGGGATGATGGCGGCCAGAAGGAAGGGACTGAGCCGAGCCAGCCGGCTTTTCATGAGCGTCGGGGCTTGGAGATGGTCGGCGCGGCCGGTGACGGTCACGCTGGCGGGCGCATCGAGTTCGGCTTTCATGGCCAGCGCCGTCGGATAACGGTTGGCCGGGTCGCGTTCCATCGCGTGGAGGATGATCTCTTCGACTTCGGGCGAGAGATCCGGGTTGACCTTTCGTGGGGCGACGGGATCGCCGCTGAGACGCGCGTTCATAACCACGAGCGGGTTTTCGCCGTCGAACGGCGGTTGGCCCGAGAGCATTTCGTACAACATCGCGCCGAGCGAATAAATGTCGGTGCGGGCGTCACCGCGTTTGCCTTTGACCTGTTCGGGCGCCATGTAATGGGGCGTGCCCAACGCGGGACTGAAACCCGCGAATGTGATGCGGCGGCTGTCGGCGGAACTGGCAATCCCGAAATCCATGAGCCGGATCGTGCCGTCGTTGCAGATCATGATGTTTTGCGGTTTGAGGTCGCGGTGGGTGACGCCGTTTTCGTGCAGGTGCTGCAGCGCGTCGCAGATGCGGCTGGCAAGCTGCAGCCCGTCGCGCACGGGCATCGGGCAGACACTTTGCAGCAGATGCGCCAGCGTGTAACCGCGCAGATACTCCGTAACGATGTACGGACGCGATTTCTTTTCAACTGGAACGAATTTGAGGATGTAGGGATGGTTCAGCTTCAGCCCGATGTCTTCTTCGCGGTCGAAGCGCGCGAAGAAGCCGGGGTCGCTCTCGAATTGCAGGAACGGCACCTTGATGGCGACGGTTTGTTTGTTCGTCTGGTCGGTCGCCCTGTAAATCGTCGCCATGCCGCTGCGGCTGACGGTTTCCAAAATCAAAAAACGATCGTCGAGCGTTTCTCCCGGCTGGAGCACGTCGGCATTGCGCGCAACGGGTTTGTGATATGTCGGCACGCCGCGGTAATAGCTGACAGACTCGATTTCGTCGATTTGCACGACCTGAACGGAGACGTTGTCATCGGTACCGCGTTTCTCGGCGAGCTGGACGAACTGGCGGCAGGCTTGCGCGGGAGTCAACCGGGTGACGATGTCGCCAATCTCGCCATCGCTGACGTGCGCGTGCAGGCCGTCGGAACACAGCACCACGCGATCGCCTTTGAAAACCTGCTCCTGCTCGATGTCCACGCGGATGGTCGGGTCGAACCCGACGCTACGGGTGAGGATGGAACGGTGCTCGCTGCTCTTGGCTTCTTCTTCGCTGATCAGGCCGAATTTGCGTTGCATCGCGACGTAGGAGTGGTCGGTGCTGATCTGTTTGGACTGGTTGCGGCGCACTACGTACACCCGCGAGTCGCCCACGTTGCCGACGCAGAGTTGATCGTTGCGGAACACGGCGATGGCCAGCGTCGTCGCCATGCGGCTTGTGCCCTTGTTGTCATGGTTCCTGTCGAACACGGCGAGGTTGGCGGCATTGAACGCCTCCGTTACCAATTGCTCGGGGGTGGCGTCTTCCGTGGCGGTCTTGAACGCCTGCACGGCGGCATCGACCGCCAAGCGGCTGGCTACGTCCCCCTGACCCTGGCCGCCGACGCCATCAGCCAGCACCACGATCGCGCCGCGCGAACGCTTTTCCTCGACCGCGCCCGGTTGCCACCAGCCGACGCAGTCCTCATTCTTCGGGCGGACCGGGCCGGCGGTTGATAGCTCTGCGTAGGTCAATTCCATGATTCAGGCGGAAAACGCTACCCGTGCGCCGCTGCGGATGCAAGCCCGTTAAACGGGCAACGGTCGCCCCGATCAGGATCAGATCGGGACGACCGTCGCGTGGTTGATGATTACCGACTGCGTTACGCCGTCACCGAAAACGCTCCGGCGGTGGAAGGCTTCTGCGTGAGGATCGTCTCCTTGCCTTTGGCCTTGCTCGACTTCAGGAAGTAAACGAGACCATAGATGCCCCAAGCCGCACAGACGCCGAGGGCGATGTACGGTTCCTTCACGCTCATGCCCGCGACCGTGAACGGCCCGATCAGGTAGAACAACATGCAGCCCAGGTTCGCCAGCAGCCCGAAGATCGGGACAACGAAATGCTTGAACCCGTTGAAGCTGTGGTGCTCCCTGAACGCTACCATGGCCACGATGCAGGTGAGCATGTACAGCAGGAACGTGCCGAAGTTGCTGATCAACGTGATGATGACCAGCGTATTCGGGAGATGAGAATACGTCTCGGGCTTGAAGATTCCGAAACTGTACCAGGCGTTGTTGTATTTCGGATCCAACACCGACGGCGTCGTGCCACCGAGGTATATCGTCACTGTGACCATGCCGATGATCGCCGACAGAATCGCCAGCGTCCAGATCGCGCGGTACGGCGACAGCGTCCGGCCGTGCAACAAGCCGAAATGCGACGGCACTTCTTCGTCACGGCCCATCGCGTAGGTCACCCGCGCACCGGTGCTCAGGCAGGACAACGTCGTGCCGATCAGCGCGAGGAACACAGTGAACGCCTGGACGAGCATGAACGCCCGGCCTGCGGCGTAACTGCCGAACAACCACGTGCCGACAATCACCATCATGTCGCCGAGCGGCGCGCCCGAGGCGCCGGCGTTCGGCAGCGTGTAACCGTTGTGCAACAGATAATTCGCGGCGAAATACTCCACCAGGTAACAGAAGCCGCCCTGAATCGCCAGCGACAGCAGCACGGCGCGCGGAATGTCGCGTGTCGGATGCCTCGACTCTTCACCCATCGAGGTGACCGACTCAAATCCAACCAGGATGAGAATCGCGATGCAGGCCTGGATGAACATGAAGTTGAATCCGTGCGGAGCGATGACCGATCCGGCAGTCGCGTGGTAATTGAACGTCGGATTGCCCTTGTCATCCTTCGTGATGGCGCCTTCCGCCGAATAATCCACCGTAAACGGCGCCGCAAGTTTTGGATCGGTGACCGGCTTGCCGTCCTTGTCCGCGGGGACAGGAACGCCATCCTTGTCCGCCGAGTCCGTCATTTGATAGACGGGCTTGCCGTCCTTGTCCACGGTCGGTTTGCTGTTGGCATCCAATACCGGCGTCGGATTGCCCTTGTCGTCCTTCACCGGTTCCTGGGCAACCTGATAGTTCACGGCAATGCCGTTGGACAGGTGAAACCCGGTCGAGCCTTGCGGATGCTGCCCGCGATACGCAATGGCAATGACCGAGAACACCAGCAACGCGGTGATCTGAATGACGTTGATCGCCAGGTTGACCCCTGTCGTGCCCGTCACGCCACGAAAGGCGATGTATGCCACGCCGAGCGCGAACACGATGCAGAACAGAAACATGAACAGCGGACTGTTGTAAGTGCCGCTAAACGTATCCGGCCAGAACTGATTCAACAGATAGCCGCCGAGAATTGCCGTGACGCCTACCATGCAGCCCGGGTACACCCAGTAATACAGGTGGCTCGCCCAGCCGGTGATGAACTTGGCCACGCGGGCGAACTTGTACGCGTGTGTCTTCGACAGGAACGCCTGCTCCGCGTAAAAGTACGACGAGCCGGCGCCCGGATAGAGCTTCGACAGTTCCGCGTAACTGATCGCCGTCGCGAAGCACAGCAGCAACGCCAGAACGATGCCGGCCCACATCGCGATGCCCGCCATCGGCGCGCCGTACAGCGATTGCATCTGGAACGTTAACCACAAGAATGCGCCGGGCGCGATCAGCGCCATGGCGTTTGACGTCAGGCCTGTCAACCCCAGCGTCGCTTTGGTTGTCGGCTTATCTGTTGGTTTCGTTGTGTTCTCAGCCATGTTCTGTTCCTCTGTTGGTTGTTCAGTTACGTTTGTGGTCAATACAGATAGGCGACACCGACGCCGGCGGTGATCTGGTCCTTTTTGCCGTTGAACGCCGTGCCGGCGGCGGCACGGTCGTATCGGACTTCAGGCCGAATCTGCAGGTTGTTAATCGGCTTGAAGTTCAACGTCACTGTCTCGCTGTACAGTTCCTTGGGCGCGATGGTGAACGTGGCTGGCGTGGTGATCGTATTGCCAGTGCCACCCAATCCATCCACAAACGGCGTCCTCACGCCGTGCTTGTCTTTGACGTAATCGCTGCGCAAGGCGAGTTCCACCTTGTCCGTGAAGTCGTACGTGAGCCATCCACCTGCGCCGTACCAGTCCGAGTTCGGGAAAACAGTCGGCGTGATTGTGGACAGGTCCGCTTGCGGAGCATTATCCTCATGACCGTAATCGAGCTGCACCCAAACGTTGAGCTTGTCGGTGAACAGCTTGTTGCGGTTGAACACGATGTCCGTGCCGGTGCGCCAATCGTGATTGTCAGCGGCTTGCTCTGGGCCGCCGTAGCCAAGCAGGCTCAAGGTGGTCTTGTCATCTGGGGTATACCCGATTCGGCCCATGAACGTCTTGGAGGCGTTCACGTCCGTGACCTGATCCCAACCGTTGATCGCGCAGAAATCCGTCTCCAATTTATCATTCCACTTATAGGCGAGCAGCACGCCGGTCTCCGTGGTGTTCTCCACGAACATGAACTGATTGCCGATCGACCAGTTCGGATTGGAAACCTCTTCGACCACCTCCACGCCCATCATGGTGACGTGCTTGCCGAAGAGGACCGTCAGGCCGTTGCCAATTGGCACGTTGAACTTCACGAAGGCCTGCTCCAGATCAAAGCTCTGCCCGCCAAACAGGCCCGTGGAGTGAATCAACTCAGCGTCCTTGCCGGCGATCAGGTCGGCGCGGAAACCCACGTTCCAGTTCGTCGGGCTGAAGTCGACCGGTTTTTCCAGCGTGAGCTTGAACTTGTCGGGAATGAACGAATTGTTGTTCGCATCAAACAACCGGCCCGCAATCATCGGATTCGCTCCGCCCACCGTGCCTTTGCTGAAGTCGTAGAAATACGACGCCGAGACAAACCCGCTCAGATTAACCTGATTGAGAAAGTCGAGGGTCGCAGACGCTACGCTGGCCTGTGTCACCGTCTGGGTGCTCTTGCCCTCCAAGACGGCGATTTTGTCTTCGAGCGTCTTGATTCGATCCATCAATTGCTGCTCATCGGCGCGAGCCTGCGTATGACCCAACACCACCGCGGCTGCCAGGCTCAACCCGATCACATTCAACCTCTGTGCACGAATGCTCATTTGTCCTCCTGTTTGGGTTCTTGTTCTTGCATTGGTTTTTCTGAAAATAAAACTCTCACGACCGCACTCGTTCGCAGGCGTTGTGCCATGTAAGTTTGTGAAAGCTGCAACAGGCCGTTTCACAACCGCTTGCGTTTTTTTGCGGTCGTCATGCGACGGCGAACGGCGGCGGACTCTTAACCAGCGTGGTCAAAAACCGGCAGCATCAACCTGGTTGACGTGGACGTGATCGAAATCCACAACGGCCAAGTCGTTTGACGCCCCGGTCTACAGCCATTTGAAGCCACATATTCACACCGAGTGGCACAGATACGGACGGCCCGACGTCTAGCTCACGCGCTACCACGACCCGGTGCCGCCACAACTGCGCGCCTCGCAACCATGCCCGAAGACTTCCCAATCCTTGCAACGAAGAGGTCTTTCCCTCATACTTACGCCCGATGGCGATGACGGCTTATCAGGAGATCAAATATTCGTCGCGCCGGCTGCATCTGGATGACAGCCGCCCATGTCTCGTTGGGTTCATATGACGTCACGATCCTCACAGCAACCGCAGGCTGTCGGCGGCCATCCAGCAGTCATCCTGATTCGCTTGATGGTTGGCAGCGTTTTTTTCGTCGAGGGCATCCTGAAGTTTCTCTATCCGCAAGAACTGGCGGCGGGACGGTTCGAGAAGATCGGGATTCCCATCCCTCATGTGACCGGACCTTTTGTTGGCGGCGTGGAGACAATTTGCGGGGCGCTCGTGTTGCTTGGACTGTTGACGCGGATGGCGGCGTTTCCCCTGCTCATCAACATCACGGTGGCCATTCTCTCGACGAAAATCCCGATCTTGCTCGGGCACGGTTTCTGGACGTTCACCTTGATGAAGCTGCCGCGCTACGGGTTCCTCAGCATGATGCACGAGGCGCGCACCGATTTCTCGATGTGGCTGGGACTGCTCTTCCTGATCATCGTCGGGCCGGGACGCTGGTCCTTGGACGCATCGCGACCGAAAAAGCATGGCAAATGAGAATCGGCGGATGCGCACCGGTGGCGATCCGATCTCTCTCAGAAATGTCCATGTCACCACCTGCTACGCTGTCTTTGGCGGGACATGGTGCGACCACGAAGAGCGTGGATCAGGCGCGTTGCGGTTTGTGAAAATCGTTGCGCATTTGTTCTTTGCTGAGCGCGTTCGTTTACCTACAGTTCTGTCGCCTTGAAACAAGCCAAACAATCTCAGCCCAAGCAGAAGCGCTGGCTGAACCGCACGGTGCTCGGCATCGGGCTGGCGTCGTTGCTCAGCGATTGGTCGCACGAAATCGCCACGGCGATTATGCCAGCGTTTCTCGCCACGATGGGCGCGGCAGCAGCGTGGCTCGGCGTGATCGAAGGCGTGTCGGATGGGTTGTCGAGCTTCGCCAAGATGGGCTCCGGCTATTTCACCGACCAGTTGCGCCGGCGGAAACCGATTGCGGTGGTCGGTTACATCGTCACGGCCACCGGCACGGCGTGCATCGGATTGGCGACGCAGGCGTGGCATGTGTTGCTCTGTCGCTCAAGCGCATGGCTCGGACGCGGCGTGCGCACGCCGGTGCGCAAGACGTTGCTCGCGGCGGCGGTCACGCCCGAAACCTACGGACGCGCGTTCGGGTTCGAACGGATGATGGACACCTGCGGCGCGATTGTCGGTCCGTTAACTGCGACGGTTCTGTTGGTTGTCTTCGGCGGGAATTTCTCCCGCGTTTTGCTGGTGACGCTGGTTCCCGGATTGCTGGCGGCAGCGGCGATCGGGTTTCTGGTCGAGGAGAAGGAACGCATTGCCGTGAAGTACATCTCATTTCGCGCGCGGCTGACGGCTCTGCCGAAACCGTTTCAGCGGTTCCTGCTGGCGGTGGGATTGTTCGGCGCGGGCGACTTTGCGCATTCGATGCTGATTCTGTTGGCGACGCAGAAGCTGAAACCGCAGTACGGAGCAGGCGGAGCGGCCACTATTGCGGTGTCGTTGTACGTGCTGCACAACGTGCTGTATGCAGGGTTCGCCTTCGTGGCGGGCTGGCTGGCCGATCATTTCAACAAACGCTTGCTGTTAGCTGGCGGTTATGCGTTGGCGGCCGTGATGGGACTGGTGCTCGTGTTTGCGCCGATGAATCCCGCTTCGAGCGGGATAAACCTGGCCATACTCGTCGTGGTGTTCGTTCTCGCCGGCATCTACGTCGCCACCGAGGAGGCGCTGGAGGATTCGCTGGCAGCCGAGTTGGTGGACAAGGAACATCACGGCATGGGTTTCGGTGTGTTGGCGACGGTCAACGGCGTCGGCGATTTCGTTTCGAGCATCGTTGTGGGCGCGTTGTGGACGACATGGGGGACGCAGGTGGCGTTCGCTTATAGCACCGTGTTGTTCGCGGCGGGGGCTGTGGCCGTGTGGCGGTTGCGGGACGCGTGAGCCTCGCCCCGCCTTGGATGGGCCAGGTCCCGCCCAGAGCATGGCAGGGTTTTTGCGTTGCAGCGGCTAGTGGTTACCGTTACAACACGCGCGAGACATGCCGAACATCGTCTATTTCGATCTGGAAACGCAGAAAAGCGCCGCCGAAGTCGGTGGCTGGCACCGCAAACGCGACATGCTGATGTCGGTCGGCGTGACTTTCAGCACCGCCGACGGCCAATACAGAATCTACGACGAAGCCCACGTCAACGATCTCGTCAAGCAACTGATGCGCGCCGATCTCGTCGTGGGGTTCAACATCATTAACTTCGACTACGAAGTGCTGCACGCCTACACGCCGTTGGACTTGCACGCCGTGCCCACTCTCGATTTGATGGCCGATCTTGAAGTCAAACTCGGTCATCGCATCTCGCTGGACGCGGTCGCCAAAACCACGCTCAACGCACCGAAGATTGCCGACGGCCTGCAAGCTCTGCGCTGGTGGCAGGAAGGCAGGATCATGGAGATCGCCGAGTATTGTTGTTTCGACGTGAAGATCACCAAGGCGCTTCACGAACACGGCCAACGTCACGGCGAAGTCTCTTTCACCGATCGCCTAGGCCAGAAACGCAGTGTCAAGGTGAAGTGGTGAGGCTGAACGTGGCAAGGCGGTCAATTGTCTAAGGCGGGCATGAGAAAGAAGCTGGGGAAATTCTGGCGGGAGTGGGTGAAGCCACTGCTCATTGCGGTTGCAATCGTGGCTCCGTTGCGGTCGGTGGTCGCGGATTGGAATGACGTGCCAACCGGTTCGATGCGGCCGACGATCCTGGTTGGAGACCGCATTTTGGTCAACAAGCTTGCGTACGACCTGAAGGTTCCATTTTCCAACATACGACTCTCAACGTGGTCGGATCCGCAACGCGGCGACATCATTGTGTTTCGTTCACCAGCCGACGGCAAACGGCTCGTGAAACGGGTGGCGGCAGTGCCCGGCGACGTGATCGAGATGCGGAACGACCGGCTCTTCCTGAACGGCCAGCCAGCAAGCTACGAAGCCTCGGACGCAGTCACCGGCAAATCGGCGCTTGTGTTCGACGAGACCGTGGCGGGCAGGACGCATCCGGTGATGATTTGTCCGTCGAAGCCGGCGCTGCGATCGTTCGGACCAGTCCGCGTTCCCGCCGGACGCTACTTCGTCATGGGCGACAACCGGGACGAAAGTTTCGATTCCCGGTACTTTGGGTTTGTCGCGCGCGACGTGATCGTGGGTCGGGCGACAACGGTGGCACTCTCGTTCGACCGCGAACACTACTGGCGTCCACGGTTAAACAGGTTCCTGCAGAATCTGCTGTAGCGCGCGGCGTCGTCAACCACCGACCGCCTCGGCCCGTGACGCTCGCTCAGGGTTCAGCGGTGAGGTGCTGCCTCCCGTTCGAGGATTTCGCGCAGTTCATCGGGTGTCAGGGTGATCGGATTTCCCCGCATGCTGCTGGCGATAGCTGCTTTTTCAACCAACACTGGAAAATCTTTTTCTCGAACACCGTAACTCGACAGCGGCGGAATTTTCATCGAGCGGCACGTCTCATGAATCCACGCGATCGCGTCGCCGCCGAACGCACGGTCGATCTCTTCATACCGGCGCAGCGCTTCGCTTTCGGGCTTGCCCCGAACCGTACGGGGCTGGCGTGCCCGCAGCGCGCGGAGGTTGACTTCCATCACGTGTGGCAACAACGTCGCGCACACCGCGCCGTGCGGCGCGTGAAACATCCCGCCAATCGGCGCAGCGAATCCGTGGACCGCACCGAGTCCAGCATTTGCCAATGCCAGTCCGCTGAACAAGCTGGCCAGTGACATGTCTTCACGCGCCGATGCACTTGCCCGCCGAAGCTCTGGCGAAGGCGGGTCGTCGGCCGTCTCGCACGCGCGGCGCAACGAATGCGCGGCCCGGCGAATCCCTTCGCGGCAAAGCGCGTCGGTCATCGGGTTCGCGCGGTTCGAGACGAACGCTTCGATGAGTTGCGTGAGCGCATCGAGTCCGGTGCTCGCAGTCACTTCGCGTGGCAGGTCGTAGGTGAGTTCGGGATCCACCAACGCCACGCGCGGCAGCATCAACGGACTGCGCAGGCTGACCTTGACCCTGTGATCGGGCGATCCCAAAACGGCGTTGCGCGTCACTTCGGAACCGGTGCCAGCCGTCGTCGGAATAGCGACGTAGGGCGCGGAAGGTTTGGCCAGCGGTTTGCCTTTGCCGATGACTTCCAAGTAATCCAACAAATCACCGCCGTTGGTGAGCAACGCGGCGATGGCTTTGCCAGTGTCGATCGCGCTGCCGCCGCCGAAGCCGATCACCAGATCGCAATGCTGTTCGCGAGCGGACTGTGTTCCTCGTTGCACGACCTCCGTTGTCGGTTCGTCAGCGACGGGAAGCACGACATGCTCGATGCCGCCACTTGCCAGCGCGACGAGAAGCGGTTTTGCCCGCTCAGGCGAACTGCCGGTCACCACGAAGGCGCGTCGGCCAAGTTCGCGGGCCATCGGGCCAACCTCGCGCAGTTTGCCCGTGCCGAAGATGATGCGCGCGGCGGTGGCGAATTCGAAGTTCATAGTAGCGCGGGCGTCCCGCCCGTTTGGTCTCCCAGTCGTGTTCGCGCGTCGCAGGAACGGCAGGCGGGCGAGACGCCCACCCTACTGTTACCGGCCTGCATCATTGGGGAACACGTTGTCGTACTTCACGCTGGTGCGCGGCTCGGCCATCATCGGCTGTACGGTGTCGCGCCATTTCTGGTAGTGCGCTGTCTCCTTGTGTTTGGCGGGCGCGTCGGCGGTGCGATAGACCTCGATCAACACGAATCGCGTCGGGTCGTCGGTCTGCTGGACGGCATCAAAGCGGGCGATGCCGGGTTCCTTCACGCTTTGGCGCGCGTTCTCGACGGTCGCCTGCCGAAACGCCTCGACGCATTCCGGTTTCACGTGAACGTGGACATGGACGATCAACATGGTCGGGCGTGATTCTATTCTTTGCCGGCCAACGCCACAAGTGCTCAGTTGGTGCGCGCTGCGATTGAAAGTGGTGGCAGCGTGGGACAAGCTTCCAGCTTGCCCGCTCTACTAGAAGCGGTCTCATAAATCCTTGGTGGCACAGGCGTCCCTGCCTGTGCATACCTGTTTGGGCAAGCGCGGAGGCTCGCCCCACCATTTATGAGATGGGTTCTAGCCAAGCAGGATGCCTATCCTACGTGCGGCCCGTCCACCACCTTTAATCGCACCAGTTGGCACATGTCGCGCGACTTCGCCGCCGTTGCAGTGTTGGACTGCTTGCGATACGGTTGCAGGTGATGGCTTCCAATGAATCGGACGTCGCGCTGATGCAGCGCATCAGAGACGGCGATGAAGAGGCATTTCGGGAATTGGTCGGGCGCCACCAGCGGGCCGTGATCAACGTCATCTACCGCAGCATCGGCGACGCGTGGGAGGCGGAAGATCTGGCGCAACGCGTGTTCGTGCAGGTCTATCGCTCGGCTCCGCGCTACAAGCCGACGGCGAAATTCACAACGTGGCTGTTCACGATCGTTCACAACTCGGTGATGAATGAGCGCCGCCGTCGCGCTCGTCATGCGACCGAGTCGCTTGAAGCGCTGGCGCAACCGGAGAATACCGCAGATGCGAGCGTGCAAGTGGCCGATTCCAGCGCCGCCGATCCCGCGCACGAGGCGGCGCACCGCGAGCTGCAGGAAAGAGTCCAAGAAGCCGTTGGTCGCCTGCCCGATCAACAGCGCACCGCCGTGATTCTGTGCCGATACGATGGGCTGTCGTACGAGGAAATTGCCCGTGTGCTTCAGTGTTCGGTCTCCGCGGTCAAATCGCTGCTGCACCGGGCGCGCCTGACATTGAAGGACGAGTTGAGGGGGTATTATTGATGCGCAACATTTTCTCAGCAACGGTGTTCATTAACAGTGAGGCTTACGATGAGTTGCAGAAAGATCCAAATCATCTTCGACGAGCGACTTGACGGTCGGCTCGATGCGGCGCGGCAGCAGGAGTTCGACGCCCACATTGCCGCCTGCGCCGAGTGCCGACGTGAATGGCAGGCGTACGCCGCCGCCTGGCAAACGCTGCTGCGGCACGAAGCCATTGAACCGTCCTTTGGTTTTGTCGAGCGCACGTTGCGGCGGCTCGAGGAGCCGGAAACAGTCGTTGCTCCCGCACGGTGGCGGCTGCCGGTGTTCCGATGGGCTATGCTGACCGCGGTCGTCATCGCCATCGGACTTGGCGGCCGAGTGGGCTGGCGGCATTACCAGGGGAACAAGCAGGCGCAGATTTATGTGGCGGTTCACGAAGTAGATTTTTTTGGCGAGGATTTTGAAGTCATCGCCTCGCTGGATCAACTGAACGGAGACAACGAACTATGAAACGCCACGTTTTCCTTGCGCTGAGTTGCGCGGCAGCGGTGATCGGCTCAGGAATTGCCGCTCGCGCGGATGAGCAGCCAACTCGTCGCGGTTCGAACCGCGGAGGCGTCCCGCAAAGTGACCAGGACCGCGCGGCGCTGGAGGAACAGTTGAACAACGCTTGGACTTCGATGCCGCTTGAGGAAAAGATGGGCGTGATGCGTCTCCACCGGGGGTTGCGCGAGCTGCCGCCCGACGAACGCAAGTTTATCAACGAACGGATCGACCGTGTCCTGAAGATGTCGCCGCAGGAACGCGAGAAGCTTCGACAGAATTATCAGCGGTGGCAGGAAATGACCACCGAGGAACGGCAGCGTGCCCGGGAAGAATTTCGCAAGCGCCGTAAAGAGTTTGAACAGAAATGGCGCAAGGAACACCCCGGCGAGGAGGTTCCGCCATTCCCTTTGCAGGGCGGCGCGCCGCCGGACCCGCGTCCTACGCCACCCACGCAGGAGGGAGACTGACCATTTTCATCCGCGTCGAAAGCGCGATGAAATAGAAGTACCAACCAAAACCAACCAATAAAAGGAGAGCACATGAGACAATGGTTAACCATAGTGGCTGTGACGGCGTTGGTAACAGCGTCGGGCATCCAAGCCCAACCCCCGCCCACGGGCGGTGGTGGCGGCGGCGGACGGCGAGGCGGAAGAGGCGGAATGGCGAATATCGAAACCGTTTTGCCCCAGCCGGTCGTGGATGAATTGACACTGACTGCCGATCAGCAGACCAAGCTGAAGGACTTGACCGCGCAGATGATCAAGGAACGCGACCAACTGCTTGAGAAACAGAAGGCCAGCGGCAGCAACGACATCGCCAAGGTGCGCGAGGACATGACAGCCGCCCGCGGTGCCGGCGATCAAGCGAAGATGGGGGAACTCCGTGGAAAGCTGATGGAACTGTACCAGCCCCAACTGGACCTGCAAAAGAAATACCAGGCCCAGTTCCGCGCGAGCCTGACCGATGAGCAGAAGAAGAAACTCGACGACGCGTTGCAGCAAATGGCGAATCGCCGTGGCGGCGGGCGTCGTGGTGGCGGTGGTGGCGGTGGCGGGCAATAACTGACGTCACTCGGTCTTAGCAACATCGAAACCTCGCGACGAACGCACCGTCCACTCGGTCGCGCGGCGGAAAAGTCGAACGCGTCGTTTCGAGCGTGAACTGCGGATGCGTTTCGCAGAACCGCTCGACGACGCGTTCGTTTTCTTCCGGTTCGAGGCTGCAAGTGCTGTAAACGAGCGCGCCGCCCGGTTTTGTGAATCGCCCCGCCACGTTCAGGAGTTTGAGCTGGAGGGCGGCCAATCGGCTGATTTCCTTCTCTTCAATTCGCCAGCGCAGGTCCGCCCGCCGTCGCAGCACGCCGGTGTTCGAACACGGCGCGTCCACCAGCACACGGTCAAAATCCGTCCTTCGCAAGCAACGATCCAAACGAGTGCCATCGCAGGCGATGGTTGCCACAATGTTGACGCCTAGTCGCCTGCAGTTCTCCCCGACAAGACCAAGACGAGAACTCGATGAGTCGGCTGCGATGATTTGACCGCGGTTCTGCATCCTCTGGGCGATGTAGGTCGTCTTTCCGCCCGGCGCGGAGCACATGTCCAGCACCGATTCGCCCGGTTGCGGGTCGAGAACATCGACGGCCAAAAGCGTGGATGGGTCTTGGACGTAGAACTCGCCGTTGACCCATGAGCTTGTCTGAAAGATTCCTGCGGAACTGGTGACTTTCCAGGCAAGTGGATGGAACACGGCGGGTTCAGCGTCGAGGTCGGCCGGTTTGCCTGCGATTTTCAGTGCGTTGGTCCTTATGTAGATGGAAGGAGGCGTGTTGTTCCACTCGCAAAGCGCCAGTGACTCCTTCTCGCCCCAGCGGGATTGCCAGCGTTCAAACAACCAGCGCGGATGCGAATAATACACCCACGGCTCGCAGTCACGCATCGCGCCCAATTTTGCGGCGAGCGTCTCGCGCTCGTTCAATGCGCGGCGCAGGACGGCGTTGACGAATCCTACTTCGGCGGCGCTGGTCCCGCCGTGGCGGGATTTGGCCAGTTCTACCGTTTCGTGGACGGCGGCGTGGGCGGGAATTCTTTCCAGGAAGAAGATTTGATACAGGCCGAGCATGAGGATCGCAGCAACGGCGGAGCGAGGTTTTTTGGCGGCGACCTGCGAAAGCAAATATTCCAGCGCCAATTTGTTACGGAGACAACCGTAAAACAGTTCCGTGCTCAGCGCGCGGTCGGCGGCCGAAATTGTGGCGTGCTCCAACCGATCGTTCAGCAGCTCGTCGGCAAGCAAGCGCGACCGCCGCCAGCGGATGAGCAAGTCAAACGCTGTCTCCCGCGCATTCACGCGGCGAGGCTAACCGCGAAGCGGATTCGAGGCGAGCACAATCAACTTGTTCGGGGAATTGGAGTGGTGGAGTATTGGGGTATTGTCTAAAGTACCCATCAATCCATGACTCCAACACTCCATCACTCCATTCCGGTTCTCGCCATCGTTGGTCGCCCCAACGTCGGTAAGAGCGCGCTGTTCAACCGCATCGCGGAGCGGCGCATCGCCATCGTCCACGAAGAGGCGGGCGTCACACGTGACCGCGTCAGTGCCACGGCGAAGTGGCGCGACAAAACGTTCGAGGTTGTAGATACCGGCGGCATCTCGTCCATGGATGACGAAAGAACTCCTGACGCGCTGACGGCGGCAACCCGGCGGCAGGCTGAGATTGCGATCGAAATGGCCGACGCGTTGGTGATGGTGGTGGATGTGATGGCGGGCGTTGCGCCGCTGGACATCGAGATCGCGCGCAAACTGCGCGCGAGCGGACGGCCGATCTTTCTCGCGGTCAACAAGTGCGACAACATCGAGCGCGAGAAACACGCCGCCGAATTTGCCGAGCTTGGCTTCGAGCGGCTGTTCCCCATCGCGGCGGTTCACGGTCTGGGCGTGCCCGCTTTGCTTGAGGCGGCGACGGAACGGTTCACAACTTCGGCGGTGGAGGAGACGAACAAGCCGACCCGGATTGCCATCGTCGGGCGACCGAACGTCGGGAAGTCGTCGCTGATCAATTCCATTCTGAAGGGCGAGCGCACGATCGTCAGCGAGATCCCCGGCACGACGCGCGATTCCATCGACGTGCCGTTCGTGTTCAATGATAAACCCTACGTGCTCATCGACACGGCGGGACTGCGGCACAGGCGCAAGATCAGAACCTCGGTCGATCAGTTCGGCTTGATGCGCGCGGAGCGCAGCATCCGCGATTGCGACGTGGCTGTGTTGGTGTTGGACGCGGCGGACGGCGTGACGAAGCAGGATAAGAAAATCGCGGGACAGATTTTCGAGGCAGTTCGCGGATGCGTAATCCTGGTGAACAAGTGGGACCTGGCCGCGGAAGAAGAGCGGAAAGCGAAGAGCGTGGAGCGTGGAGCGAAAGGACGCAAATCGGCAAAGAAAAGTTTTCAGGAGGAGTACCTGAAGGCGTTGCGGCGCGAACTTTTCTTTCTGGATTGGGCGACGGTCCTGTTCGTTTCTGCGAAAACGGGTGCGGGCGTGAACGATCTGTTCGAGGAGATCGAGGCGATCGAACGGGAAATGACGAAGCGGGTGGACACGCCTCAGTTGAACAAACTGCTGGTGCGCGCGACGCAATCCTATCCACCGTCGTTCGTTCACGGGAAACGGTTCAAAGTTTTTTACGCGTTCCAGAAATCGTCGCGCCCGCCGACGCTGACGCTGTTCGTCAACGACGCACGTTGTTTGGCGCCTCATTATAAGCGCTTCCTGACGGACAAGATCAGGGCCGCGTGGGGGTTCAGGGGTTGTCCGGTTTGTTTCCAGCTGCGCCAGCGCGAGCGACGGGATTTTGTGGGTAGACGGCCGGAAGGCAGTAAATTTGTGACAAAACGCAGGTGAAAGCATTTTTTGCTTGAAACACAATATATAGGGTCATAGACTGCCGCCCAACACAATAAGAGGTGGTTCGAAACCGAGTCGTTTCCCATCCTCAGTGTCGCAAAGCATCAAAATAAGGGGGGGCAGCGGTGATCCATTTGAAACAGGGAATAGGGGAACATTTCGCTGGAAAAACCAAGACGGCAGGCAAGGAAATTGTTGTCAGTATGCCAACCGTGAACGAATCGGGCAAACGCGCGAAGCGTAGCGGCCAGTCCTCGCGGGCCGTTCAGACCGCCGTGCCAAGGAGCAGCGGCCTGAGCGTACCACGCGTGTTTAGCCGGGCAGACGTAAAACCGTTCGACCAACTCGAGTGGGAACATCGCACCGCCGAAATCACCGATGAGGCGGGCAAAGTGATTTTCAAGCAGGAGAATGTCGAAGTCCCGAAAAGCTGGTCGATTCTCGCGACGAAGGTGGTTGTCTCGAAATACTTTTACGGCGAGAACGGCACGCCCGAGCGGGAACAGAGCGCGCGCCAACTGATTCATCGCGTCGCGCGCACGATTGCCAATTGGGGCAAGGCCGACGGCTATTTCGCAAGCGACAAGGATGCGGAGACGTTTTACGACGAACTGACCTGGCTCTGTGTCAATCAGTATGGCTCGTTCAATTCGCCCGTATGGTTTAATTGCGGCCTTTACCATCAGTACGGCGTCGGCAGAGACAGCAGCGCGGGCAACTTCCACTTCGATAAATCCGAAGGCAAAGTGAAACAGGCCACCACTCAGTACGAGTACCCGCAGTGCTCGGCCTGCTTCATCCAGTCGGTCGGCGACACGATGGAAAACATCATGGAGTTGGCTCGCAGCGAGGCGATGCTGTTCAAGTACGGCAGTGGCACGGGCACCGACCTGTCCACGCTGCGCAGTAAACGGGAAAAACTCTCAGGCGGCGGACGGCCCAGCGGTCCGCTGTCGTTCCTGAAAGTGTACGATTCGATTGCCAGCGTCGTGAAATCGGGCGGCAAGACGCGGCGTGCCGCCAAGATGAACACGCTCAAATGCTGGCATCCCGACATCAAGGAGTTCATTGAGGCCAAGCCCAATGAGGAGAAGAAGGCGTGGGCATTGATCAAGCAGGGCTACTCCGGCGACTTCAACGGCGATGCCTACGGCTCGGTCTGTTTCCAGAACGAGAACCTCACCGTGCGCGTTTCCGACGACTTCATGCGCGCCGTCCTTGAAGACCGGGACTGGCACACGCATTGGGTGACCGACCCGAAGAAGCCCGGGCCTACCTACAAGGCGCGCGAGCTGATGTTGGGCATCGCGGAGGGCACATGGGCTTGCGGCGATCCCGGCGTCCAGTACGAGGACACAATCCAACGCTGGCACACCTGCAAGAACTCCGCGCCCATCAACTCCAGCAATCCGTGCAGCGAGTACATGTTTCTCGACAACAGCTCCTGCAACCTGGCGTCGCTAAACCTGATGAAATTCCTCCGCGACGACGGCACGTTCGACGTGGAACGCTTCAAGGCTGCGGTGGAAATCTTCATCACTGCGCAGGAAATTATCGTGGACAACGCGAGCTACCCGACCGGGGAAATCACGTTGAACAGTCATCTGTTTCGCCCGCTGGGTCTGGGCTACGCCAACCTCGGCTCGTTGATCATGGCGGTCGGTCTGCCTTACGACAGCGACGAAGGCCGCGGTGTGGCGGGCGCTATCACCGCCATCATGCACCTTCATGCTTACAAGCACTCGGCACGAATGGCCGAGCGCATTGGCGCATTCGAAGGCTTCACTCGAAACCGCGAACCGATGCTTGGCGTCATGGAGATGCACCGCGACGCCGTGAAGCACATCCACGCAAGCTGCCCCACCTACTTGCGTGACGCGGCGAAACGCTGCGGTGATGAAGCCGTCGAACTCGGTCGCCGCTACGGCTACCGCAACTCGCAGGTCACGGTGCTTGCCCCGACGGGCACGATCGCCTTCATGATGGACTGCGACACCACGGGCGTCGAACCCGACATCGCGCTGGTGAAATACAAGCTGCTCGCGGGCGGCGGCATGCTAAAGATCGTCAACCGCACCGTGCCAATGGCGTTGCGCAAGCTTGGTTATGACGAGCAGCAGATTGCCGACATCGTGAAGTACATCGACGAGAACGAGATGATCGAGGGCGCGCCGCACTTGCAGGAAAAACATCTGCCCGTGTTCGACTGCGCGTTCAAGCCGGCCAAGGGCAAACGCAGCATCCATTACATGGCGCACCTGAAGATGATGGCGGCGGCGCAGCCGTTCCTCAGCGGCGCGATCTCCAAGACGGTGAACATGCCGCAGGAGTCCACCGTCGAGGACATCATGCAGAGCTACATCGAGGCTTGGAAACTCGGTTTGAAAGCCGTGGCGATCTATCGCGACGGTTCGAAGCGTTCCCAACCACTCAACACCTCGAATAGCAACGGCTCGACGCAAGCTGCCGCCGCGGCCAAGGAAGTCGAAGAGCTGAAAGCGCGCATCCTCGAACTCGAAAAAGAGATCAAGGAACAGCGCGAACGCTCGGCGGCGCCTGCACGGCATCGGCTGCCCGACACGCGCCAGGCGGTCACCCACAAGTTCGACATCGCCGGTCACGAAGGCTACATCACCGTCGGACTGTTCGAGGACGGCACGCCGGGCGAACTGTTCATCACGATGGCCAAGGAAGGCTCGACCATCGGCGGGCTGATGGATACCATCGGCACGCTGGTCAGCCTCGCGCTGCAATACGGCGTGCCGCTGGAAACGCTCGCCAATAAGTTCGCGCACCAACGGTTCGAGCCGAGCGGGTTTACGAAGAACCCCCAAATCCCGATGGCCAAGTCGATCACCGATTACCTGTTCCGCTGGTTGGGCTGCCAGTTCATCGCCGGCTACCGCGAGGCCACTGCGCCGAACGTTGGTCAGCGCGAGTTGCCTCTGAAGGAGGTCGCCGAGCAGGAGAAACAGGCGGTGAACCGCCCCGTGCAGGAATTGGCGCAAACGGGTGAAGTGCCCGCGCGTCCCGTGCCCAAGAACGGCGGCGGCCTGACCGTCGTGCAGCAACTGAGTCGCACGATCGAACACTTCATGCAGGACGCCCCGACGTGCGACGTCTGCGGCGCGATCACCGTGCGCAACGGCGCGTGCTACAAATGCCTGAATTGCGGCAATTCCATGGGATGCTCCTGATTCGAGGAGCCCCACAACGCAAGAAGCCCCGGGCCATCCCGGGGCTTTCTTGTTCAGTAGCGCGGGCGTCCCGCCCGTTCCGTTCCCCCAAAGAACTGTAAAACGGGCGAACGCCCGCGCTACTGGCACCGGGCTTGACGGCGGCGGGGTGCGGCGGTACAGTTCGTCCGCTTTCACAACGAAGAGTGGAGATTTGACTTATGGCAACGACAGCAGCACCCAAAGCAGGCATTACCCACGCGCGGCCCAAGGCGAGGGATGATAAGAAGAAAGGCAAGGGCAAGGCGCCGACGTTTCCCAGCGATTTCGGTTCACACGCCGGCATGATCAACGCGGAATTGAACGAGAAGATCGCTGCCGCCAAACAGGATGCCGCCGATCCGTGGGCGATTCTGACCGACGAGCGCGGCGAATATGCCACGCGCAAATCGCATCTCGACACGGGCCTGGCCGATCCGAATCGGTTTGCCGACCAGCCGTTGCGCGAAAAGCTCGTGAAGGAATTGACGGCGGCGTAAGCCGAACGACTTCGAAACGTTAGAGCGTTGGAGCGTCAGAGCGTGAATGAGCGCTCTGACGCTCTGCTCGTTTCTTGCCCGGATCCACAAGGTAGGGACGGACCGCCGGGCCGTCCGAACTTAATCAATTACGCGGCGCGCCCGGCGGTCGCACCCTACCAGTAGCCACGGCAGGAATTGTGGGACAGCCGTCCGGCCGCCGTCGTTGGAAACGGCAAGCGGGGCGAGCTTGCCCTACAACCGACGGAGTGCTATTCCCTATACCTGTTATGCCCAACGAGAATTCAACCGTACAGCCATCCGATTTCATCCGCGACATCGTCCAGCAAGATTTCTCGTCGGGAAAGCACAAGAAGATCGTCACCCGGTTCCCGCCGGAGCCGAACGGTTATCTCCACATCGGCCACGCGAAATCCATCTGCCTGAACTTCGGCATCGCCCGCGAGTTCGGCGGCCAGTGCAATCTCCGCATGGACGACACCAACCCGGCCAAGGAAGACGTCGAGTACGTGGACTCCATCACGGCGGACGTGAAATGGCTCATCTCCGGCTGGGCCGACCATTGCCTCGGCCTGAAACCGGTCGGCAAAACGCCCGACCCGCAGACCGTCAACGGCAAACCGGATTTTTATCTCCCCGCCGTTGTTAACACTCATCCCTCATCCCTCATCCCTCATCCTTCCGCGTTAGAGCCCTTTTACGCCTCGGACTACTTCGACCAGATTTACGAGTTCGCACTCGAACTCATCAAGAATGGCAAAGCCTACGTTTGCGATCACACGCCGGAGGAAGTGGACCGGATGCGCGGTGCACCCGACAAAGCCGGTGAACCGAGCGAGTACCGCAACCGTTCCGTCGAGGAGAGCCTCGACCTGTTCGTGCGGATGAAGAACGGCGAGTTCCCCGACGGCACCCGGACGTTGCGGGCAAAGATCGACATGGCGTCGTCCAACATCTGGATGCGCGATCCGATTCTGTACCGGATTCGCCATTCGGAGCATCATCACACCGGCAACAAATGGTGCATCTACCCGATGTACGATTTCGCCCATTGCCTGAGCGATTATATCGAAGGTATCACCCACAGCATTTGCACGCTCGAGTTCGAAGTGCACCGGCCGCTCTACGACTGGATTCTGGAAAACCTCGACCTGCCGCGTCCGTTGCCACACCAGTACGAGTTCGCCCGGCTCAGCGTCGGCTACACCATCATGAGCAAACGCAAGCTCATGCAGCTCGTGAACGAGAAGCTTGTTTCCGGCTGGGACGACCCGCGGATGCCGACCATCAGCGGCCTGCGCCGGCGTGGCGTGACTCCGCAGGCATTGCGCGAGTTCGCCTACAACATCGGCATCACCAAGTACAACTCGCTCACCGACGTGGCCGTCCTCGAACACGCTATCCGGGAGGACCTCAACAAACGCGCCCTGCGTCGGCTGGCCGTGTTGCGTCCGCTCAAGCTCGTCATCACGAACTTGCCCGAGAACCATTTTGAAGAACTCGACGCCGTCAACAACCCCGAAGATCCGACCGCCGGCACCCGCAAGATTCCGTTCAGTCGGACGCTGTACATCGAGCAGGACGACTTCATGGAAACGCCGCCACCGAAGTTTTTCCGCTTAAAACCCGGCGGCGAAGTCCGGCTGAAATACGCCTACATCATCAAGTGCTATGAAGTTGTGAAGGACGCAGCAGAGAAGGTGACCGAGCTCCGCTGCACCGCCGATTTGGGAAGCAAGACCGGTGGACCAACTTCTTCCCGGAAGATCAAAGGCACAATCCACTGGGTTTCGGCAGCGCACGCCATCGAAGCCGAATGCCGTCTCTACGACCGCCTGTTCACCAAAGAGAATCCCGAAGACGTTTCCGAGGTAGGGACGGCTGGCTCAGCCGTCCGCAATGATTTCATCGCGAACATCAACCCGCACAGCCTCGAAGTCGTCACCGCCAAGTGCGAGCCCGCCGTCGCTGAAGCTATGGCGGGCAGGCCCAGTCTCAAGGACGCCAGACCCGACGTGCGGTATCAGTTTGAACGGCTTGGGTATTTCGCCCTAGACCCCGACACGAATCTCGAATCACCAGTCACGAGGCACCGCAAAGTCGTGTTCAACCGGACAATTACACTGAAGGACACGTGGGCGAAGATTGAGAGGAAGGGAAACTGATTGGCTGTCCAGTTTCAAGAGTTGCCCCCAATGACCACGGAGCTTGCCGAGGCGCGTCGGGAAATGTCAGAAGTACGGAAACTAAATAATAGGAGACCATATGATCCGCGGTGTGTTATTCGACCTCGACGGCGTGATCGTCGATACCCTTCACTACCACTATCTTGCCTGGAAGCACATGTTCGAAAAACACGGCGGCTCCCCTGTAAGCGAGCTGACGGTGCTTCTGCACGAAGGGAGGAACTCCCGAGAGATTCTGCCGATTCTCATGAAGGAAACAGGGGTCACGATTCCCGATGCCCGACAGGCTGCCTTTATCGAGGAGAAGCGCGCCTATTTTCGGACCATCGTGCAGGTCACCACATATCCCGGAGCATTTGAGACAATCGACGAGCTGCGCCGGCGCGGATTCAAAGTGGCGCTCGTCACGGCCTGCGCCTTGAAGAACATGCAGCATGCCCTCAATGGCGAGCAGCAGGCCCATTTTGATTTCATCATCACAGGCGATGAGGTTCCCCGAGCCAAGCCGTTTCCTGATCCCTTTCTTACGGCGGCCCGCCAACTCGGATTGCGTCCTGAAGAATGCGTCGTAGTGGAAAATGCGCCGCTCGGCATTGAGGCGGCACGCAATGCGGGGATGCGCTGCGTGGCCATCGAGACCACCTTGGGAAAAGAGTACCTCACGTCTGCCGACCACGTTTTGCAGAACATCGCCGAATTATTAAGTCTGCCGATCTTAATTCGAGATTCGATTCGAGATTAGCCCGCATTATTGCACGATCCCTTGTGCAATATGCGCCCGCAGGGCCGACAATTGGCCCTAGCAGCCAAGTGTCGGGGCGTACCCCGACAACGCATTCTGCGTTGTCGGCCTCTGACCAATGGAGGGCCCACTCCATTGGTCTTCAGGTGCATATCACACCGGCTCATTGGCGCCGGTACAATATGCAGGTTAGAGATTGAGAATCCCGGATGCCGTAATTGCAACGCCCGGACTCCATAGGATTTTGCGTCTCGCGTATTCTGCGCGTATCCACTGTACGCGAAAGAGGAGTTTATCCCAAATTGACATGCGCGAACCATACGGGCTATTTTCGCCTGATACAAACAAACGCGTTCGGAGCTTGCCGGTGTTGAGGGATGAGGCGAAGATTGTTATCGAATGGGAACGATTAACGAGAAAGACATACCGGGCTTCGATACTACGTTCCACCTGATGTTTAATCCGGGGCGGTGGGACTGGTCGGTGAAGTTCTCTCATTTTGTTGGCGTCGCCGGTCATTTTGACCGCGAGGCAATCAAAGGCGCGAATACGTACATCGATCATCATCAGAAATTCGTTGTGCTTGGCGGCCTCGCGAACCGGATTATTCCAGACCTGAAACGCGACAGAGAACAGTTTGCGGAGCGGGGATCGTCCGACCAGCGGTATCATCGCGAATTCTGCGCGGTGCTCGAAGTGTTGATCGCTGAGTTGTATTCAAGTCTGGATGGGATTCGTCGGCTCATTTATTCCGTCTATCGCAATGTGCAAGGCGTACAAAATGAATCGACACAGAAGCTGTTTAGCCGGGCAAGCAAGAAGGCCTATGGATCTGGATTCCCCGCTGAATTGAACGATGCTCTAGCCCATGCGTATGAAACTTGGTTTCCCGGCTTGTATCGAATTCGCCGAGAACTCACGCACGGGCAGACCGGTCATTGTCACCTTGATGAGAAGACGGAAAAGATAACCTACTTTCATCAAGGATTGGGAAGTCCGCAGAAATCTTTCGTCATCGAGGACATTCTGGCCGAGCTTGAGACGTGGAGGCAGGGAGTACACACGCTGAAGGAAAAGATATTCCAGCACTTCTACTTAAAGCTGGAGCAGAAGCCCATGTTTCAAATGTGCGGCATTTTCAAGGGGCGATGCTATCAGCGGTTTGTCGTTCCTTCGCCCGATCTATCTTTTGGCGATGGCTATTGCGGTTCGCGAGAGTGGTTCGACAAGGAACCGGATTACCTCTGCCCGCTGCGGAATCAGTGTGGCGCGTACAATCGCAAGCTGGAGTGCAACCGGTAGCACGAAAATCTCTGATCAATAAACAGTCGTGCAATGTAGGCTTTCCCAGGAAAACCCACTCAGAGCATTGTTCTCCTTTGCTCCGCGATCTGCGCTTTTCGAGCAATATCGCAACAGGTCGAGCAAGGTTGGGTGCGACAGCTACACTTGCGCGAAGTAAATTTGCTGCGACCTTTAACTCAAAGAAAGGATTCAAACATGCAAAAGCGCAGACTTGGAAAAAGTAACTTGGAAGTTTCGGCTGTCGGACTGGGCTGCATGGGAATGAGCTTTTCCTACGGTCCACCCAAAGACAAGAAGGAGATGACCGCTCTACTTCACGCAGCCGTGGAACGCGGCATCACATTCTTTGACACCGCCGAGGTGTACGGCCCGTTCACAAACGAAGAACTCGTGGGCGAAGCGCTCGCTCCGTTCCGCAAGCAGGTGGTGATCGCCACCAAGTTCGGGTTCGACCTCAGTGGCAGCGATACGCGGCCCGGTGCGGCGGGCTTGAACAGCCGGCCGGAGCACATCAAGCAAGCCGCCGAGGGATCGCTCAAGCGACTCAAAGTCGAGACGATCGATCTGCTCTATCAGCATCGGGTTGACCCGAACGTGCCCATCGAAGACGTCGCGGGGGCGGTGAAGGAACTGATTCAGCAAGGCAAGGTGAAGCACTTCGGCCTTTCGGAAGCCGGCGTGCAAACAATCCGTCGCGCGCACAAAGTCCAGCCGCTCACTGCCCTTCAAAGCGAATACTCGCTGTGGACGAGAACCCCCGAGAAGGAAGTGATACCGACCCTTGAGGAACTCGGAATCGGCCTCGTTCCGTACAGCCCGCTCGGCAAAGGTTTTCTCACGGGGAAGATGGACGAGAAAACGACTTTCGACAGCTCCGACTTCCGCAGCACCCTCCCTCGCTTCACGCCGGAGGCGCTCAAGGCGAATCAGGCCCTGATTGATTTGATTGGTAAAATCGGTCAGCGGAAGAAGGCGACACCTGCTCAGATCGCGCTCGCCTGGCTGCTTGCTCAAAAGCCGTGGATTGTTCCGATCCCCGGTACCACTAAGCTGCATCGCTTGGACGAGAACATCGGAGCAGCGGCGGTCGAACTGACGCCGGACGACCTTCGTGAGATTGACAGCGCCGCCTCCAAGATCAAGGTGCAAGGGGCTCGGTATCCGGAAAAGCTGGAGCAGATGACCGGTCGCTGAACGAAAAAATGTGTGCTACGGTCAACCAAGCCGGAACGGTTCAATTGCCGACGCCCCTCACCCGTCATCGACGCCACAAACGACGGTGGCATCGACGCCGGCCTCTCCCCCAGAGGGGCGAGGCGTGCCTTACTGGCCGAAGGAATTAAGAATATGGAAATCAAAAGAAGTGGCTCACAGCCATCCAGCAAAGGACCGGCCGAGTATTTTACCGGCACGGTGCGCATTGACCCTCTGTTCCAAGCAAACGCTCCGGCACGCGTGGCCGGCGTCAGTCAGGGCGGCGTTTGGGGTCAGATATTCGGGGCGTGTTGCCCAAATCGGTTTCCGCGCGTTTCGGTGTAGCGGCGCTTCTGCGAAGCGCCGAATTCCTTCGGGAAACGAACACCCCGCGCTTCGCAGTCGCCGACGCGCCATAGCGCTTTGGCGACGGCGCGAAGCGCAGCTACAACCGGAAAAATCATTTGGGCAACACGCCCTTCGCATTTTGCATTTGACCGTGTGAGGTGGCACTGTCTGCAAGCACTTCGCCGAAGTGTTCCTCTGTGCTGCTACTGCCTGCCATACCGGATAAGTTCTACGCTTTTTTCGCTTCGTGGACGTTGAGCTGCTTCACGCCGTCGAAGATGTACCAGACGCCGGAGATGAAGGTGAACAGCGTGGCCGCGTAGAGCGACCATTCGTAGGAAGGCCGCTCGATCTTCAGCAGCACCCAGCCGAGCGTGATCATTTGGAAGAACGTCGCGCACTTGCCGACGAGGCGTGGGCGCGCGGTCACGCGACCGGCCAGCATGTGAATCAGCACCGTGCCGGCCAGCAGGATCAGGTCACGGCTGACCACCAGCACGGGAAACCACAGCGGCAACTGGGGGAACGGCGTGCCGTCCTTGAACCGCACGCTGAGCAGAATCAACGCGGAGACCAGCAAGGCCTTGTCGGCGAGCGGATCGAGGAACGAGCCCAGTTCGCTCTTCTGGCGGTAGCGGCGCGCGATGTAGCCGTCTACAGCGTCGGAGACGGCGGCTGTCGCGAAAACCACATAGGCCAAGGCCCGCTCCCATTCCTTCGTCTCTCCCTTCTGGTAGTCGCGGATGTAATCCAGCATCAGCCACACGAAGACCGGGATCAGCAGGATGCGGAAGATGGTAATTTTGTTGGCCAAGGTCATGGCGAAGGGATGAAGGATGAGGGATGAAGGATGAAGTACGCAAGAGACATCGGGTTCATCTCCGGAATTTCGCGGTCGCCCGGCGCAGCCGTGACAGGACGCGGTCGCGCCCGAGCACTTCCAGCATGTGATACAACGATGGACCGCCCGCCTTGCCCGACACCGCCACGCGGCACGGATGAATCAGTTCGCCGGTCTTGACGCCCAACTCCATCGCCAGCGCCTTCAACGCCGCTTCGAGACTGGCGGCGTCCCACGAGGCGACCGATGCGAACTTGTCGGCGAGTTTCGTCAGCCGCTCGCTCGTCTGCGGCGCGCTGCATGACTTCTTCACCGCTTCGGGATCGAATGGGTAGTCGTCGCTGAAGAAGTAGTTGATCCGGTCGGACAGTTCTTTCAGCAGCTTGACCTTTTCTTGGACGAGGGCCAGAACGCTGCGAATGTACGCGTCGTCGAACGGACGGCCCGCCTGCGTGGCCGTAGCCACTTCGGCGCGGCGAAGGCCCGGCGGTCCGTCCCTACCCAAGAACGCGCGCGCCAGTTTGATGAAGCGGTCGAGCGGCAGCGCGCGGATGTACTCGCCATTCATCCAGGTGAGCTTGGAGACGTCGAACCGGGCGTTGGCTCTTAGGATTTGCGGCAGATCGAACACGCGGATGACTTCCTCGATGGGCATGACCTCACGGTTGTCTTTCGGCGACCAGCCGAGCAGGCAAAGGTAGTTGCGCACCGCATCGGGGACGAAGCCGTCGTCAACGTAGGTTTGCAGCGAGGCGAGCCGCGCCTTGGCGGCGTCGGGGTCGCTCTTGCTCATCTTCGTGCCGTCAACGTTGAGAATCATCGGGATGTGTGCGTACCTGGGCGGCTCGACGCCGAACGCGCGGAACAGGGCGATGTGCTTCGGCGTGTTCGAGAGATGGTCTTCGCCGCGGATGACGTGTGTGATCTGCATTTCGATATCGTCCACGACGTTCACCAAATGGAACACGGGATTGCCGTCGCTGCGGACGATGACGAAATCGGGGTCGAGCATTTCGGTCTCATTCAAAGGTCGGACGACGCCGCCAACGATGAGGTCGGGAATCTCGATCGGTTGGCGTGTCATCTTGAAACGGATCGCGCCTTCGCGTTCGTAAGCGATGCCCTTGTCGATCAACTCTTTGACGCGGCGTTTGTAGATGTCGGCGCGCTGCGATTGGAAGTAAGGTCCGAGCGGACCGCCCTTCTCAGGGCCTTCGTCCCAATCGAGTCCGAGCCACTTCAAGCCGTCGAGGATGGTGCGCAGCGATTGCTTGGTGTTACGCGCCACGTCGGTGTCCTCGATCCGCAACACGAATCTGCCGCCGGTGTGGCGGGCATACAGCCAGTTGAACAGCGCGGTGCGGACGCTGCCGATGTGCAGAAACCCAGTCGGACTCGGGGCAAATCTGACGCGGGTGTTCATAGCTGAAAGCGTGTTAGCGGCGTTACACATACGGCAGCGTGCGGCGAAACGCAATCGGATTCCATGAGCTTGACAGTCGCCGCGGCTATGCTAGGCTGCGCGGCCATTGCAGCCTAAATCCGTCTTTCTTCCTGAGGGCGGATGCGGGGGAACCGGATTCTCCGACGCGAGTCGGGGATGGGGCGCACGGCGGCGGGCAAACACGCGTCGCGGTCACTTCCAAGACCGAGCCCGACAGCTAACCTCGTCGGCATGTGGAAGGGCGATCTTCTGACCCGCCGGGCGGCGTGGCCACCGATCTCCCCAATTGAGATGCAAGGCGGGTCGTGCTGGGTCAGGTGCCTCATGGACTTGTCTTGCCCAAGACGAAAGTGAAATGGAGTCTGGAAAATGACGCCGTGGGAACGGCTGAAACGGTTATTGTTCGGGGCGCCTCGTGACGTCGAGGACCCGCAACTTTTTCACAAGATCTCGCTGATTGCGTTTCTCGCGTGGGTCGGCCTGGGCGCGGACGGGTTGAGTTCGTCCTCGTACGGTCCGGATGAAGCATTCCGCACGCTCGGTGAGCATACCTATCTGGCCGTGTTCCTCGCGTTGGCAACGGCGCTGACGGTGTTCATCATTTCTTACGCTTACAGCCGGATCATCGAGCATTTCCCGTTTGGCGGCGGCGGTTACCTGGTAGCGACGAAACTGCTCGGACCGAGCTTCGGCCTGGTGTCGGGCTGCGCGTTGTTGGTGGACTACGTGTTGACTATCAGTACATCCATCGCATCGGCCGCCGACCAGATTTTCAGTTTTTTGCCGGCGGGTTGGGGCACATGGCAGGTCAAAGTCGCATTGGAACTGTTGACGATCGTGATCCTGCTGATCCTGAACGTTCGCGGCATAAAGGAATCCATCACGGTGCTGATGCCGATCTTCTTGCTGTTCGTGGTGACGCACGTGGTGGTGCTGGTGGTGGGTATCGGGATGCACGTGCATCAACTTCCGGAAGTCACGAGACAAGTGACACACGGAATCCAGCACGATTACAAGGCGATGGGGTTCCTGGCATTGTTTCTCCTCTTCGCCAAAGCTTACTCACGCGGGGCGGGCACCTACACCGGCATCGAGGCTGTCTCCAACGGCATTCAAGTCATGCGCGAGCCGCGTGTCCACACGGCCAAGAAAACGATGGTGTATCTGGCGACGTCTCTGGCGGTGACCGCGGCCGGCATTCTGCTCTGCTACCTCTTGCTGAGCGTGCGCGCCGAGGAAGGCAAGACGATGAACGCCGTGATGGTTGAGCGGCTCGGATTCGGCATGTGGTTTGTCGTGTTGACCCTTGTCGCCGAGGGGGCGTTGCTGGTGGTGGCGGCGCAGACGGGTTTTATCGACGGGCCGCGCGTGATGGCCAACATGGCATTGGATTCCTGGTTTCCGCGACGGTTCGACTCGCTGTCGGAGCGGTTGACCATGCACTACGGCGTCGGGTTGATGGCCGCCGCCTCGATCGCCACGTTGATCTACACGAAAGGCAACATTAGCGCCCTGATCACGATGTACTCGATCAACGTCTTCCTCACGTTCTCGCTGACGGAAACAGGCATGTGCCGATTCTGGATCACTGAGCGGAAGAAACGCCCCGAATGGAAACGCGCCCTGCCGATCCATATGACGGGGTTGATGCTGTGCGTATCCATCCTTGTCATCGTAGTCAAAGAAAAATTCATGGAGGGCGGCTGGATGACGCTCGTCGTCACATCGCTGCTGATCGCGTTGTGCTGGGCGATCCGGCGTCATTACCGGACGGTGGCGGCCAAGATGGACATTCTCTCGAAGATGCTTGCGGATATCCCTGCCGGGGACGCCGGCGACGCGGTGCCGAAGGAACTCGACCCGAGCAAACCTACTGCCGTGCTGTTGGTCAACCGCTACGGCGGGCTGGGGCTGCACTCGTTGTTGAACATCGTCCGTCAATTCCCCGGCTACTTCCAACAGGTCGTGTTTGTCGCGGTGGCGGTGATCGATTCGGGGACCTTCAAGGGCGGGCAGGAGATCGAGGCGCTCAAGCAGCACGTTCACGAGGACCTCGACAAGTACGTCGCCTTCGCCCGTAGCTATGGGTTGGCGGCAACCAGTGTGATGGATGTGGGGATCGAGCCGGTCGAAGGTGCCGAAAAACTCTGCACCGAGCTGGCGCAACGATTCCCGAAGGCGACCTTCTTCACCGGTAAACTCGTCTTCGAACGCGAGAAATGGTATCAGCGCATCCTCCACAACGAAACCGCCTACGCCATCCAACGCCGTCTCCAGTGGCGCGGCCTGGCGACCGTGGTGCTGCCAATCCGCGTGCGGGAATAAACCGCGGCCGCAATCGGGACAACCATCGCTGTCACCAAACACCGGGGGCGTGGATGTGGTGACGATTAATGCCGTCAGCGACGACCCCGCGTGGACGATTCTCGACAACGCCGCGATTGCAGGCGTGGATGTGCTTCGTGGGTCACTTGCGCCGCTCTGCACTGACGTGAGTGTTGCGTGGCGACCTAATGCAGCAACTCGCGACCCAATTGCCTGAGGAGATCCGTTTGGTAATTGTGGGTCAGCCGGGAAGACGAAGCTATTGCGAAAGATGGGTATGTTCCCATAGCGCTCGCAGTACCGTGCCGAACGCAAGCAGCAGGTTGAACCACGTCAGGATGAAGGTTATGTAATAGATGCTCAACGAGTTGCCGCGCGCTCTGCAGATTTCCCGGTAGATGCGCAACTCGTGAAAGACTCGCCAGAACAAAAGCCCGGTCGGAAATTTTGCTCCTTGTTTGTATAGGGTGCGGCAAATCACCAGCCAGTGGATCAGAACATTGGTTGCGACCAATGCGCTGAGCGGAATAAGCAGTCCCAAGAGGCCGTGGTCTTGCATGCTCATAAGGACCGCAGGAATTCTGCCAAGTCTTTCGCGGTTGGGCTCTTGGCTGTGCGCACGTAGTAACCCGAGGTTCCGACGCCGACCTGCAGCGTGATTTCGTTGTCAGCGCCGATCAGTTTGCCGAGGCAAAATCCCGCGTTGAAATGGTCGCCCGCGCCGGTGCTGATCAGCGGATTTGGCGTAAACGGCCCGTGGACGAGCACCACGTCTTTGCCGTCGGCCGCCACGGCATAGGCGCGTGGATGAACCACCACGGCGGAGATCTTGATCACTTTCTGGATGAACTTTGCCACCGCTGGAACGGCGTCCTCTCCTTTGCTCGGCCCATCGTAGCCGAGCACGTGGCCGATTTCGAAGGATTCCTTTTCGTTGAGGCCGAGATAGGTTTCGAAATACTTCTGAAACTTGCCGACCAGTTCCATCGCGCGCTGGATGTCGCGCGGATCGCGTTTCTCGGGATCGGCCAGGTCGAAGAAAACCATCCGCTTCGTACGGCCGGGTAGTTTGGGACAAAACTCATCCAGCACATGTTGCCAGATGTCGCTCATGTGGGGCAGCATCGTCCAGTTCTGCAGGCCGATGAGACTGGACGCGCTGAATGATTCGAACAACTTCTCGCGCCCGACGCGCTCCATCAGGTGTTGCCAGTTTACGTCTCCCAGTGTCGTGTGCTTGCCCAGCATCAGCTTCCCGTCGTCGAACTCCAGCGCGTCGGTGTGCCCCGGCTCCGCAATGCTGGAGACAGCGGCGCGCCTGGCCAGTTCCTCGAACGCAGGATGCAGCGTGGGGTAGCCCAGGCTGCCGATGTAGGTGACGCGTGTGCCAAACGCGGCCAACGCGTTGGCCATGATCGGCCCGTTCCCGCCCAGCTTCACTTGCGTGACGACGAGTTCCGCGTTCGCGCCTTTGCCCGCTGCTTGGGCAATGCGATTGGCAAATGCGGAGAGCGTCGGGATGCGCGTGAATTTGTCAGCCGATTCACGTTTGTCCACGACACTGACAATTTCGTCCACGAAACCATCCAGGCCGATGGTCACGCGTTGTGATGCCAATTCGGGGCTTTTGGCCGTAAGAGCCGCCGCCGCGCGCTGGGGAAGTCCGTTTTTGTTCACATTGACCGTTTTTGAACCGTTGGAATTATGCTTGGCATCGAAGTTGCATCTTAGTTGTGGCGATGCCGAAGTCTCTATCAGAAATCAGGACAACGCTCAACTTCTTTTCCAGCGTCCGCGCCGGCGCTCCCTTGACGTTTCAGAGCGCGCTGCTAAGTTATGATGTCGGTCGGCAATCCGTTCCGGCGGAAAGCCGGTCGGCAAGAGGGAAGAAATAGGGCCATGAAAAAGATTGAAATCGGTCAACACGCACCAGATTTCACTCTGCCGGGAGTCGACGGCAAGGATTGCTCCCTGGCCTCATTTAAGGAAAAGAAAGCTGTCGTTGTAGTGTTCACCTGCAACCATTGCCCCTACGCGCAGGCGTACGAGGAACGCCTGATCAGCATCCAGCGCGACTACGGACCGAATGGCATCCAACTCATCGCCATCAACGCCAACGACAGCGTCGCGTATCCAGAGGACAGCTTCGAAAACATGGTCAAACGCGCCAAACAGAAAGGCTACAATTTCCCCTATCTCCGCGACAAGACGCAGCGCGTTGCGCACGCCTTCGGAGCCGAATGCACCCCGGAGGCGTTCGTGCTCAATTGCAAGTTCGCTGTCCGCTACATCGGACGCATCGACGACAACTGGCAGCACCCCGACAAGGTGAGATCGCACGACCTGCGCAATGCCATCACCGCCGTCCTCGAACACAAGAAGGTCGAGAACCACGTCACGCACGCCATGGGCTGCACCATCAAGTGGAAGTACTGATTTTTTGGTAGCGCCCGCCTTCTTCGTGTGATTACATTGTCGGCGCAATGGGCCGACGACTGATCATCCTCATCACCAAACTCGCGATCAACGCGCTGGCCCTGCTGGTCGCGGCCCAAATGCTTCACGGCATCCGGTTCGACAACTGGCAGGCCACCCTCGCCGCTGCCGTCGTGCTGGCGCTGGTCAACACCTATCTGCGCCCGCTCGTCGTTGTGCTGACGCTGCCGATCAACATCTTCACACTCGGTCTTTTCACGCTCGTCATCAACGCGCTGATGTTGAAGTTCGTCAGTTGGCTCATCCCTGCGTTCCATGTTGAAGGATTCTGGACCGCCATCGGCGGCGCGTTGGTCGTCAGCATTGTCAGCTTCCTGCTCAACTGGTTCCTCCGCCCCGATCGCGTCCAAGCGCGCGTCCACCGCTTCTGACACCCCGCTCTTACTCTTACTCCTGCTCTTAATCTTGCTCTGTCGTTTCCTCCTCGACCAGTTCCATGAGTGTCATTCTGAGCGCAGCGAAGAATCTCAGTCTTTATCCTCTTGTTGCACGGACGGAACGTCAGAGACCCTTCGCTTCGCTCAGGGGGACAACTTGGGGGATAGCGGCAGTCAAAGGATGCGTTTCCGCACAGAATGACAATCGGAAACACTCTCGCCCGCCAGCCCCCGATCTTGTATCCATTTCACCGTCAGGCTGCCACGAAGAAGGCAGACATAAGACTTTGAGTTTGCCTTTGTCCAGCAATGGCCGTGATAGGACAAACTGAGTTTGTGCTAATAATACTGTTGTTCACTCCAAGCGTCTCACACGGACAGTCGCAGGTCTTCAATCAGATGGGCTGTGCCCGCCGCCCCTGCAGAAACCTCTTCAGAAACCTCGCCGTGTGTGACCGCGCGCCGTTGCGCGCGACCTCATCCGGTGTTCCCTGCGCCACGATTCGGCCGCCGGCGTCGCCGCCTTCGGGGCCGAGGTCGATGATCCAATCTGCCTCCGCAATGATGTCGAGATTGTGCTCGACGATGACAACGGTGTTGCCCGCGTCCACCAGCCGATGCAGCACGCGAATCAGTTTCTCCACGTCCGCCATGTGCAGCCCGATAGTCGGCTCATCCAGCACGTACAGCGTCCCACCTCTTACTCTTACTCGTGCTCTTGCCTCTTGCTCTGCTGACCCCGCCTTTGCCAACTCTGTGACGAGCTTGATCCGTTGCGCTTCGCCGCCGCTCAACGTCGGGCTTTGCTGCCCGAGCATGAGATAACCAAGTCCAACTTCCTGTAGCAGCTTCAGACCGTGGTGAATGTGCGATTGCGCCGCGAAGAACTCCGCCGCCTCATCCACGTTCATTGCCAGCACGTCGCCGATGCTCTTCTCTTTCCATTTCACTTCCAGCGTTTCGGGCGTGAACCGTTTTCCGCGGCACGACTCGCACGTCACCGACACGTCGGGCAGGAAACTCATCTCGATCTTCTTCACGCCCTGGCCTTCGCACTCTCCACAGCGTCCGCCCGCGACGTTGAATGAGAACCGGCTGGCCGTGTACCCGCGCATCTTTGCTTCCGTCGTGCTCGCGAACAACCGGCGAATGTCGTCCCAGAAGCCGACGTACGTCGCCGGACACGACCGCGGCGTCTTCCCGATGGGTGTCTGATCCACTTCCAGCACGCGCGCGACCTGCTCCGCGCCGAGAATCTCGCGGCAGCCGCGCCACTCTTGAATGTGGGAGGGGCCTGAGTGCCCCGACCGTCGCCGCGCTGAGGCGGCTCCCACATTGCGTTTCACATTGTCGTGCAACACTTCTCTGACGAGCGTGCTCTTGCCGCTGCCGCTCACGCCCGTCACGCACACGAATCGCGCCAGCGGAATCTTCACACGCAGATTTTTCAGGTTGTGCAGGCTGGCCCCGGTGATTAGTAGCGCGGGCGTCTCGCCCGTTCTGTTTGTCGTTCCCCGCAGCCCACGAAACGGGCGAGACGCCCGCGCTACTAACGGATGCCGCAAGGGTTCTCGCAGAAACTGCCCCGTCACCGATTCCGGAGCGCGGATCACGTCCTCCACCGTTCCCTCCGCGACCACGCGACCGCCGTTGACGCCGGCACCGGGGCCGAGGTCAACAACGTGCTCGGCGTGTCGGATCGTTTCCTCATCGTGCTCCACGACGACGACCGTGTTGCCTTTCGCTTCCAGTTCGTGGAGCGTGTCGAGCAACATCAGGTTGTCGCGTGGATGCAGGCCGATGGTCGGCTCGTCGAGGATGTAGCAGACACCGCGCAGGTTCGAGCCGAGCTGCGACGCCAGCCGAATCCGTTGCGCCTCGCCGCCGCTCAGTGTCGGCGCCGCGCGGTCGAGCGCCAGGTACGGCAGCCCGACTTTTTCCAGGAACTTCAGCCGCGAACGCAACTCCGCCACGATGTCGCGCGCAATCTCCGCTTCGCGTCCGCGCAGTTTGAGCGCGCGGAAATGTCGCTCCGTTTCGGCGACCGACCACGCGGTCATCTGCGCGATGTTCATTCCTTGAAACCGCACCGCCAGCGCCTCGCGCCGCAGCCGCGCGCCGTTGCAGTCGGGACACGGCCGTTCCTGGCCCTCGAACCACTTGTTCCACCAAGCCTCCTCGCCCGTGTGCTCCTCGCTGAATCCGTAAAACAGCAGCCCCGTGCCGTAACAACTCGGACACCAACCGTGCTTGGAGTTGAACGAGAACAATCGCGGATCGAGTTCCTCAAAGCTGCGTCCGCATTTCGGACACGCTCGGCGGGTGGAAAAGAGTGTTTCCGGTAGGGACGGACCGCCGGGCCGTCCGTGGGCAAGCGTTTTCGGCGCGCCCGGCGGTCGCGCCCTACCAACGATAACGAGACCTTTCCCAAACTCCAGCGTCGTCTCGAGCAGTTCGCGCAACTCTTTCTCGGTTTTACCGGTTTTGACGATTTCAACGTTCCCCACCGGTAGCTCGATGTTGTGTTCTTTGAAGCGGTCGAGCCGCGGCCACTTCTCAGTCGGAAGCAACTCGCCATCGACGCGCAGATGCGGGAAGCCTTTGCGTGCCGCCCACTGGGCCAAATCGGTGTAGTAGCCTTTGCGGGCGGCGATCAGCGGCGCGAGCAACTCGACGCGTTGACCACGAAATTGCCGGAGGATTTGCGCGAAGATCGCCTCCGCCGTCTGAGGTTGGATCGGGATGTCGCAGTCGGGGCAGTACTGCGTGCCGAGCTTCACGAACAGCAGCCGCAGGAAATGATAAACCTCCGTCGCGGTCGCGACGGTGCTCTTGCGACCGCCGCGACTCGTGCGTTGTTCGATGGCCACTGTTGGCGGAATGCCGAAGATCGCATCCACGTCAGGTCGTGACGCGGGCTGCACGAACTGTCGGGCGTAGGCGTTGAGCGATTCGAGATAGCGGCGTTGGCCCTCGGCGAATAGAATGTCGAATGCCAGCGTGCTCTTCCCGCTGCCGCTGATGCCGGTGATGACGGTGAATTTGTCGCACGGAATGCAAACATCGATCGATTTGAGGTTGTGCTCGCGGGCGTTGTGGATCTGGATTTGGCGATTCGTGATTGGTGATTGGTGATTGGTTTTTCCAGTCACAAGTCTCTGATCGCCGGTCACCACTCCCCGCAGTGCCTTGCCGGTGTGACTCCGTTCGCACTTCGCAACGTCGTTGGGCGTGCCGACGCAAACGACCTCGCCACCGGCGTCGCCGCCTTCGGGGCCGATATCGATGATCCAATTGGCAGCGCGAATCACGTCGAGGTTGTGCTCGATGACGATGATCGAGTGGCCGCGCTCGATGAGTTGCTCGAACGCGCGGAGTAGCGTCGCAATGTCGTCGAAATGCAGGCCCGTCGTCGGCTCGTCGAAAAGAAACAGCGTGCGTTTGTTTGTCGTCTGTGCGAGGTGCTCCGCCAGTTTCAGCCGTTGCGCTTCGCCGCCGCTGAGCGTCGGCACAGGTTGGCCGAGCTTCACGTAGCCGAGTCCGACGGCCCGCAATGGTTCGAGCACGCGCAGTACTTCGGCCTGGTCGGCGAAGAACTCGCAGGCTTCGTTGACCGTCATGTCGAGGACATCGGCGATGGAGTTAGTAGCGCGGGCGTCCCGCCCGTGTCGTTCGCTGTGCCCGGACGGAACGGGCGGGACGCCCGCGCTACTTCCGACCTTCACCTCCAGCACTTCGGCTCGATACCGTTTCCCGTCGCAGTCGGGACAGCGGAGGTACACGTCGCTCAGGAACTGCATCTCGACGTGCTCGAACCCGTTTCCGTGACAGGTGGGGCAACGGCCTTCACCCGAATTAAAGCTGAACGTGCCCGGCGTGTAGCTGCGCTCTTTCGAGAGCGGCGCGGCGGCAAACAATTTGCGGATCGCGTCGAACGCGCCGACGTAGCTGGCGGGATTCGACCGCGTTGTCCTGCCGATGGGCGACTGGTCAACCAACACCACGTCCTCGATCCGTTCGTGGCCGGTGACCCGCTTGTGTTTGCCGGGTTGCTCGGTCGGCTTGTGCTTCAACCTGCAGAGCGCGTTGTAGAGAACGTCCTGCACGAGCGTGGACTTGCCCGAACCGCTCACGCCGGTGATGCAAACGAGCCGGTTCAGCGGAATTTCGACGTCGATGTTCTTGAGGTTGTGCTCGGCTGCGCCTGTGATTAGTAGCGCGGGCGTCTCGCCCGTTCTGTTTATTGCTCCCCGCAACCCACGGAACGGGCGAGACGCCCGCGTTACAAGATACTTGGCGGTCAGCGAGCGCTTGCACTTCCTCAGTTCAGGCACCGTCCCGAAGAAGACCACCTCGCCGCCGCGTTCGCCGGGGCCGGGACCGAGATCGAGGATCTTGTCGGCGGCGCGGATGACATCGGGGTCGTGTTCGACGACGAGGAGAGTGTTGCCCGCGTCGCGCAGACGGTGAAGGATGCCGATGAGGCGGTTGATGTCGCGCGCGTGCAAGCCGATGCTCGGTTCGTCGAGGACGTAGAGCGTGTTGACCAGCGACGTGCCGAGCGCGGTGGTGAGATTGACGCGTTGGACTTCGCCGCCGCTGAGCGTGCGCGACTGGCGGTCGAGCGTGAGGTAGCCGAGTCCGACGTCCACGAGGTACCGCAGCCGGGTGCGGATTTCGTCGAGCAACAGATCGGTCGCTTCGTCGAGCGGCGCGGGGAGTTTGAGCGACTGGAAGAATGTGTAGCAGTCGGCGATGGGCATCAACATCACGTCGTGAACGGTGAGGCCGGTAGAACCGTTAAAATCGTTAGAACCGTTAAAGGGTGAAGGCAAACGTGTCGGGGTACTTTTAACGGTTTTATCCGTTTTAACGATTGTAACGACTGGAGCCAGCCGCCACAGCAGCGCATCAGGCTTGAGGCGCGCGCCGCCGCAGGCCTGGCACGGGATGTAGGTGCGATATTTCGAGAGCAACACGCGGATGTGCATGCGGTAACTCTTCGTCTCCAGCCAGTCGAAGAAACGCTTCACGCCGTACCATTTCCGGTCTTCCCACGAACCTTCGCCGTCGATGACCCACTTCCTTTGCGTTTCGGCCAACTCACGCCACGGAACATCGGTCGGGATGCCGCGCTTCTCCGCAAACTCCATCATGTCGTCCTGACATTCGCGGTAACTCTCCGTCTGCCACGGCCTGACCGCGCCCCCGGCGAGCGTCTTGGTGTCGTCCGGAATGACGAGGCCGTAGTCAATGCCGATGGTGCGACCGAATCCGCGGCAAACTTCGCACGCGCCGATGGGCGAGTTGAACGAGAACAGGTTCGGCACGGGATCGCGGTAGTGAATGTCGCAATCGGGGCAGTGGAGGTCGCTCGAAAAACGAAGGATGAGGGAGGAGGGATGAGGGATGAAGATGTTGACGCGCCCTTGACCGACTTTCAGCGCGGCTTCGAGTGATTCGACGATGCGCGAGCGATTCTTCTCGGCGAAGACAACATTGTCCTGAACAACCTCGATCGCGTCGCCACGCTTCTCCAGCTTGTGATAACCCTGCTTGGCGAGCAAGTCGCGGACTTCTTCCTCGCTGAAGTTTTTGGGGACTATTACAGGGAATGTGATCGCGATTTCTGATTTCGGATTTGCTTCGCATGTCTCGCTGACTCGGCTTCGGATTTCGGATTCCAGTCGATCGAAGATCGACTGTGCGGTGTCCCGTCGCACCGGCTTGCCGCAACCACGGCAGAACAACTGCGCGGCGCGGGCAAAGAGCAGCTTCAGGTGGTCGTTGAGCTCCGTCATCGTGCCGACGGTGGAGCGCGAGGTCTTGACAGGATTGGTCTGGTCGATGGCGATGGATGGCGGGATGCCATCGATGCGGTCGGCCTTCGGTTTGTCCATGCGGTCGAGGAACTGCCGCGCGTACGGCGAGAACGTCTCGACGTACCGGCGTTGTCCCTCGGCGTAAATCGTGTCGAACGCCAGCGACGATTTTCCCGAGCCGCTGACGCCCGTGACGACGATCAACTCGTTGAGGGGCAGCTTGAGGTTGATCCCCTTGAGGTTGTTCTGTCGCGCGCCTTCGATCAGGATGAAATTGCTGGAATTTCTGGCCATACTCGCAGCGTTACTTTACCGCATTGTCCAAGCCGGGCAAGCTGGGCGTGGCGTTCGCCGGGTAAATGAGTTGCCGGCCTACGACTCTGGCGAACGGCGTGAGCGTGTGCGGTTGGCGGCGGGTCGGACCGGTGATGTGTTCGACCTGGATGTCGCGGACGGTGAGGGCGTCGGCGATGAGGGAGCGGTGGCAACGCCACGGGACGGCTTCGGCGCACATGATGGCGACCCGTTTTTTCGCGGCAAGTTCCAAGAGCTTTCCCAGCGCCTTCTCGAACTTGGGTGTCTGCATGTAGTCGGCGTAGCCGCGGAAGCCGGCGTTGCGCCAGCCGGTGTTGGGCGAATCCTTGCGCGGATGGCGCAGGCCGCCGAGTTCTCCCAAGTGCGTGTAGAAGATGCGTGCCTGGCGCAACGCGGCGGGCAGGGTGTCGCGGTTGAACTGCGGGTTGTGGCGCGAGCGCGGAACGGTGCGGACATCGACGAGCCGTTTCACGCCGTGGGCTTGAAGGAGGCGGATGAACTTGTCGAGCAAATGTGTGGAATGGCCGATGGTGAAGATAACGAGTGGCGGCTTTGGGTTTTCAGTTTTCTTAGCCACGGATTCACACGGATGTACCACAGATTGTGCGGAGTGCATCCGTGACAATCTGTGTCCATCTGTGGCTCATTGCAACCGGTCCATCCACTCTTCGTCCACGAGCACGGCGAGGTCGAGGAAGACTTTGCGGTTTATGGCGACTTCGAGTTCGTGGCGGGCGGCGCTGCCGATGTTCTTAATCTTTCTCGCGCCCTGGCCGATGAGCATGCGTTGGTAGCGCTCGTCGGTGGTGAGTATGGCGGCCTTGATGTAAAGCAGCGGTTTGCCCTGTTTGTCCTTCCGATCTTCGACCTGCTCGACTTGGACGGTCGCGGTGTAAGGAACTTCCTGCGAGGTCTGGAGGTACAGCTTTTCGCGGATGACTTCGGCAATCCAGAATTCGTTGGTGGCGTTCGTGACCTGACCGTCGGGGTATTGCGGCGGGCCGACGGGCAAATGGCGGAAGATGGCTTGGATGATCAGCTCGACGTTTTTGCCGGTCAGCGCGGAAACCTCAACGACGGAGGCATAACGACCACAGGCAGGGACGCCTGTGCCACCAGATGAAGATGAACCACCTTGGGCGCGTTCGAGCCACGATTCGCGGTAGTAGCGGTTGGGCAGGTCGAGTTTGTTCAGACAGAGAATCCGGGGCTGGGCGACGTGGTCGACGATGTCGTTGACCATGTTGTCTTCGAGCCCGATGGCGCGCGTGGGATCGACGACGTGGACGATGACGTCGATGCCTTCAAGGGCGTCGCGGACTTTGTGGTGGAGATTTGAGACGAGTTTGCTCGGCTGGGTCTTGAAGATGCCGGGCGTGTCCACGAAGACGATCTGGCCTTCGGGACGGTGGACGATGCCGTGGACGGTATCGCGCGTGGTCTGCGGTTTTGGGGTGACGATGGCGATCTTGGTGCCGACCAGCGCGTTGAGAAGCGTGGATTTGCCGACGTTGGTGCGGCCCACGAGCACGGCGAGGCCGGATTTGAAGTTGGATGTTGTTTCCATCGGCAGCAATTTTATCCACGGATGACACGGATGACACGGATTTATTCCGTGAAAATCCGTGGAATTCGTGGATACTCATCTCGATGGACAACATCCTGCCAGCTCACCGTCAGCATCCGCGGCGGTTCGAGGACTTCAAGTTCGTTTACCCGGTCCTCTCGCGGCGCTCGCACGGCATTTCCATCGGCATCAACACCAATCCCGACAAGGTGTGCAATTTCGATTGCATTTACTGTCAGGTGGACCGCACTGCGCCTGCGACGATCATGAAGTTCGATCTTGGGGTCGCGGAAGAAGAACTGCGCGCAATGCTGGAAATGGTGCGCTCGGGTGAATTGTCCCAGCATCCGCCGTTCGATTCCGTCCCGCGCGAACTGCTCCGCTTGAACGACATCGCGCTCAGCGGCGATGCCGAGCCGACGACGCTGCCGAACTTTTCTGCCACGATCGCGATGATCGCGCGCGTCAAACCACCCGACGCAAAGATTGTTCTCATCACCGATGCTGGTGGACTTGATCGCGCCGACGTAAAACGCGGGCTTGAAATCATGGATGCCAACAACGGCGAAGTGTGGGCAAAATTGGACGCGGGAACGGAAGATTATTTCAAGCTGATCAGCCGCACGAATATCCCGTTCGGGCGCATCTTGAAAAACATCGGGGACTGCGCGAATGCGCGCCCCGTTGTGATTCAGAGCATGTTCATGAAAGTGCACGGCGTCGGCCCGAGCGCCAACGAAATCACCGCCTACTGCCAGCGCCTCCGCGAGATCGGCAACGTCAATCCCACTCGGAGCGGGATCAAGCTCGTGCAGGTGTGCACCATCGCCCGCAAGCCGATGACGATGGTGGACGGCGTTCCCGCGTGGCAGTTCGTCACGGCGCTCACGAACAAGGAAGTGGACGCCATCGCCGGGCGCTTGCGGAAAGAGGCGGGAGTGACAGCAGAGAGTTTCTATGGTGCTTGGTAGCGCGGGCGTCCCGCCCGTTTCGTGAGGTGGTTTACGGGCGGGACGCCCGGGCTACTTTTCAGTCCATGCTTTTTTCTGTTGCCTAGCTTTTGAATTCGGTGTAAACCCGCCGGGCAACGGCGAGGGAATTCACTTATGGGTCAGTATGGACTGGAAAATCACGGCATCGTGCGCCCCGGCAAGGTGCATTGGAATCTGTTGCCCGTCCGCTTGATCGAGGAGGCGGTGCGGCGGAACGAAGCGGTGTTGACCAGCAGTGGCGCGATCAACGCGTTGACGGGCAAGCGGACGGGGCGTTCGCCGCGCGACAAGTTCGTCGTCGAAGAGCCGTCGACCCGTGACAAGATTTGGTGGGGCAAGACCAACCAGCCGATTTCCGAGGAAGGTTATCTCGGGTTGCGGCAGGAAGTGCTGGCCTATTTGCAGGGCCGCGAGTTGTTCGTGATGGATGGTTTTGCCGGCGCGGACCCGCGCTACACGATGCCGATCCGCATCATCACGGAACTGGCGTGGCACAGTTTGTTTGTGAAACAATTGTTCCGTCGCGCCGCGCCGGAGCAACTCGAGAGCCATGCGCCGCAGTGGACGGTCATCAACGCCTGCAAGTTTCTCGCCGATCCGAAGAAGCATAAGCTCAACAGCGAAGCGTTCATCATTGTGGATTCCGCGCGCAGGACCGTGCTCATCGGCGGCACGGAATACGCGGGCGAGATGAAGAAGAGCATTTTCAGCGTCTTAAACTACGTGCTGCCGCTTCAGGGCGTGTTGCCGATGCATTGCTCGGCCAACATCGGCAAAGACGGCGACGTGGCGCTGTTTTTCGGCTTGAGCGGCACGGGCAAGACGACGCTCTCGGCCGACCCGAACCGCGGCCTGATCGGCGACGACGAGCACGGCTGGAGCGACCAGGGCGTGTTCAACTTCGAAGGCGGCTGTTACGCCAAGTGCATCAAACTCACCAAGGAACGCGAGCCGCTGATCTGGGACGCGATTCGCTTCGGCTCGGTGATCGAGAACGTGGTGGTGGACCCGGTCACGCGCGAGCCGGATTACTTTGACGATTCGATCACCGAGAACACCCGCTGTGCCTATCCGTTGGACTACATAGCCAACGCGGTTCCCGGCGGCCTGGGCGGCCATCCGCGGGCCATCGTGTTTCTGGCTTGCGACGCGTTTGGCGTGTTGCCGCCCGTGGCGCGCCTGAGTCCCGCCCATGCGATGTACCATTTCATGTCCGGCTACACGGCGTCGCTGGCCGGCACGGAAACCAACCTCGGCAGGAATCCGGTGCCGACCTTCTCGGCGTGTTTCGGCGCGCCGTTTCTGCCGTTGCCGCCGCAAACCTACGCCGAGATGCTGGCCAGGAAGATGCGCGAACACAAGGTGCAGTGTTACCTGCTCAACACGGGCTGGGTCGGCGAGCCGTTCGGGCAAGGCCCGCGCATTCCGCTGTGGCACAACCGGCACAGTGTTGCGCATGTGTTGAACGATTTGCTCGACCGGGCCGAGTTTTGGATCGATCCGGTGTTCGGTTTCGAGGTGCCGAAGGCGCTGCCGGAGATGCCGCCGGAAGTGCTCGATCCGCGGCTATCGGCCAGTGACATCAAGGATTACGAACGGCGGGCGCGCGATCTGGCGGCGCGGTTCATCAAAAACTTCGAGCAGTTCAAGGGCGTGTCCGCCGAGATCCTGGCCGCCGGGCCCAAGGTGTGACGCTACAAGGTCATGCGATGGTAGGGGCAGACCGCCGGGCTGCCCGCGACGTTGGCGCGCCCGGCGGTCGCGCCCTACCAGCTTGCGCCCAAACGCTTGCTTCGAGTATTCTCCACTTGTTATGACGCAACACTCCAAGAGGGCCCGCTACGTGCTGACGGTGGTTGTGACCGTGCTGATATGCACCGGTCCTGTCCGGGCGGCCACGACCGAGCAGTCCGAGATCGTCGATGGAGTCGCCGCCATCGTCAACGACAAGGTCATCACCTACAGCGAGGTTCGAGATTATGTGCAGCCCGTCGTGCAGCAATTGAGGCGCACCTACAGCGGCAACGAATTGGTGGAGAAGGTTCGAACCGCGCAGATGGACGCTCTGAACAACCTCATCGACCGCGACCTGATCATCCAGGAATTCAACCAGAAGGGCTACAACTTTCCTGCCACCGTCATTGACGGGCAGCTCAACGATGTGATCGCCAACGATTTCGGCGGCGACCGCTCCACGTTTATCAAGACGCTTCAGGCGCAACGCATGACTTTGGCGCAATATCGCGATCAATTGCGCGACCGCATCATCGTTCAAGCCATGCGCAATCGCAAGACCCAGCAGGAAGTGGTGGCCTCGCCGTACAAGATCGAAAAGTACTACCAGGAACATTTGGACGACTACAAGGTCGGCGACCAGATCAAGCTCCGCATGATCTTCATCAAGAAGGCGCCGATGGAGGAAGTCAGGAGCCAGAATTCAGAAGTCAGCACAAACGCAACGGCCACCGCTACCAACACCCCGGAACGAACTGTTACTGACGCGACAAACGTCACCGGCGAAGCCAGGGCGGAAGCCGAGGTCCGAGAAGGACTCGCGACTCCTGTCGAAGCTCCGTCCGCGCCGCCGCCGCCGCAGGCTGGTCCCGCTCAGAGCGGGGTCGATCCGCGGCGCAAACTGGGAGAGGAAATCATGGCCAAGCTGGATGCGGGCGACAGTTTCGACGGCATGGCGAAGCTTTACTCCGAGGGAAAGGAGGCAAAAGAGGGCGGCGAGTGGGGTTGGATTGGCCGTGATGTCCTGCGCAAGGAACTCAACGATGTGGCGTTCTCGCTCAAACCGGGCGAGCACAGCAAGCTGATTGAAACCGACGAAGGTTATTACATTTTGCAGGTCAACGACGTGAAGCCCGCCCACACTAGACTGCTGACCGAGGTGCGGGGCGAGGTTGAAAAAATCCTGCTCGAACTGCAGCGCGCCAAGATGCAGGAGGAATGGGTCAAAGAGCTTCGCGCCAAAGCGTACATCCGGTTGTTCTAGGCGGAAATTCTAAACTCGAATGACCGCAAACCGTCTCACGAGTGGTGGCACAGGCGTCCCTGCCTGTGCAATCATGGTACGCAGGCAGGGACGCCTGCGCCACCAGAATTCATAGGTTTCGGATTTATGAGCCTTCGGCGAATTGGCATCACGCTGGGCGACGTGGCCGGCATCGGCCCGGAAATCGTCGCCAAGGCCCTCGCTTCGGGCAAACTCGACAAACGGTTCGACTACGAAGTCATTGGCGACCCGCACACAAAACGCCGGGCTGACGCCGTCGATTGGGTCGTGCAAGCCGCGCGCCGCTGTTTGTCGGGCGAATTGGCTGCTATCGTCACCGCGCCCATCAGCAAGCAACTTGTGCGCGACGCCGGTTATCACTTCGAAGGCCACACCGAGTTGCTTGCGCATATCGCGCGGACAAAGCGTTTCGCCATGATGTTGGTCGGCGGACCCCTTCGTGTATCCTTGGTGACAATTCATGTGCCGCTGGCGAAAGTGCCACGGCTGCTTTCGAACAGAAGAATCGTTGAAGTGATCGGGCTTTCCCACGACGTGTGCAAACGATTGGGCATCCGTCGACCGAAGATCGGCGTGGCCGGGTTGAATCCGCACGCGGGCGAAGGCGGTTTGCTCGGCCACGAGGAGCAACGCATCATCGCGCCAGCGATCCAGAGCGCAAAAGGCAAAGGCATCGGCGTCACCGGCCCGTGGCCCGCCGACACGTTATTTCACAAAGCTTATCACGGCGAATTCGACGCGGTGGTGGCGATGTATCACGATCAAGGACTCGCGCCGCTGAAGATGATCGCTTTCGATTCAGGCGTGAACCTGACGCTCGGTCTGCCGTTCGTTCGCACGTCGCCCGACCACGGCACGGCCTTCGACATCGCGGGCAAAGGCATTGCCAACCCCGCCAGCATGATTGCCGCCATCAACCTCGCCGCCAAGCTCGCGCGACTCAGGTAGAGGCGCGCCGCACTTGGCGCAACCTGGCATTGCCCCCCCCCCTAGTAGCGCGGGCGTCTCGCCCGTGTCGTGCGGCATCTCGCATCGCTCGCTGTAGTGGCGCTCTACGAGCGCCGAAATGATGCACGTCGACGGTCATAAGCGTCCCGCCTGCCGCCGTTACGCTCCCCGACGCCTGCCGAACAGTTGGGCGTTGGAAGTTCAATGTTGAATGTTGAACGTTCATTCGTCCGCCGCCACAGCAAAAGATTGAATAATGGATAGACGCGGCCCCAAGTCGTTCCCAGGATGTGAGTCCAGATTCGCCAATTCCGTTCGATATCAAGCAGCTCTGGTACGACCTATACGTTGAGGAGTTCGCAACCCTAAGCGAAAAGGACAACTGGAAGAAGATCGCATACCGAAAGGATAAGCAAGGCAAGGAGATTAAAGGCAGCGCGAAAGATATCGTCGCTCCTCAGTTTGACCCGCCCGGCACTGGTCCACAACCCCCGTTTAGGTCAACAAGAGCGAAGGGGCTGGGCGGCTACCTAAACAAAATGGCCGGGCGACTCCGTGACAAAGATTTTGAGTTCCTGACCAAGCCCGGTGAATTTGATGGTGAGAAGAAGGATCTGCACAACCTCTTGGCTGAGTGGCTCGACCATCAATACACAATCACGGTTCTGGACCTGAGCGGTGTACCGTCAGAGGTGCTGGATCTTGTTGTGGGCGTGGTGGTGCGAATCTTGTTCGAAGGGATGTTCTGGGGCCGTGACCTACCCGGCATGGGGAAGCAACGCCCTCTGCTGCTTTTTTTCGAGGAGGCACACCTCTACCTCCCCAAGGGCGGTAGCGGTCAGTTTGTCGCGGGTTACGCCAGCCGGTCGATTCGACGTGTTCTCAAGGAAGGGAGAAAGTACGGAATCGGTTCCGTCGCAATCAGTCAGCGCCCCTCCGAACTGGACGAGACGGTTCTATCACAATGCGGAACCTTCTTTGGACTACGCCTGACGAACAGTGACGACCAAGGACGGATTCGATCCATTATCCCCGATTCACTTTCGGGTCTGGTCGAGATACTCCCCGCGCTGCGAACCGGCGAAGCGATTGTTGTTGGCGAGGCAGTGCAGATCCCGTCAAGGATACGCTTCCCATTGATCGAACCTCGCCCGAAGAGTAGTGACCCCGAACCAACCAAGCAGTGGAAGCAGAAGCGAGTAAAGAACCCGCCCTTCGCCGCCGTAGTTACGGCTTGGCGGAAGCAAGAGAAACCTTCAGAATAGCTCCTCATATGGAACGCATCCCTGTACAGTCCAGCAACATTGCGTCCGTGGGTTACGACGCCGATGGTCAGACGCTCGAAGTCGAATTCCTGCATGGTGGTGTTTACCAGTACTTCGGTGTGCCGCAAGCAGCCTTCGATGATTTTATGAACGCTCCATCAAAGGGTTCGTACTTCCAGCAAAATATCCGCAACGCCTATTCATGCAGCAAAGTTGGGTAGAGCCTTGGCGGGGCCTTCACCCAGGGCCTTCTCCCACGGGTAAGGCGGCAAATCTCCGTTTTCTGGAGTTGCCACGTGCGGCTGTGGCGCTCTCCTCGGTGAAGCGCCGCGTTACATCCGCTCATCCTCCCGTGAAGGAGCCGGTCCGCAACGTCGGTGACGGGAATTACTGCGTGCCGAGCTTCGCCAGCAGACTTTCCCGCCGATCGTGCCCAACCGCTTGCTCTGTATCGCGCCGATGCCGCAGCCGTGCGATTGGAAAAGGATTTACAGAAACAAGAGACCTGCATCGCTCACTGATTGGAACCCTGCCGCGCCCAGACTCTTGATTTGTGGGAGGTGGCCCTCCGCCGTTCTCCGGGTCGAGGTGTCGAAACGCCAACTTCGCTGAAATAACCTTGAACGCCCATTCAACATGTGGCATGTTCTGGCAAAGCTGGGGGAGCCATGAAACTGACCAAGCGAATTCGGACGGTTCTTTACGACGATCAGAAGTTCTCGGCGCTCGAACTGGAACTCCTGCACACACCTTCATTCCAGCGCCTCTACGACCTGCATCAGTTGGGCCTCACAGACCGAGTGTTCATCGATGCCTCACATTCAAGGTTGCACCACGTCGTTGGTGTCGTGGAACAAGCCACCAACCTCATGGAATCGTTGGTGCGCAACCTCCTGAGTAAACCCGAGAGCCCCCTAGAATACACGGGGGGGCCGCACAACCCATCCTCAACATCGGGGGATTTTGCTCGGCTTGTCAAACGGCGCATACCTGCTGCTCGGCTCATGGCTCTGTTGCATGATCTCACCCACACGCCATACGGGCATACTCTTGAGGATGAGATTCGGCTGGTTGAGGAAAAGCATGACGAACCTCATCGACAGGCAGACGCTTACTACCGAGTTGCGCTCCAACTCATCGGCTGGCTGGAGCGGAACTCTATGCGCCTCGAAGATGCCTCTGGAAGCACACCGTCATCTTCAGCACCTAAGTTAGCAGCCCTTTTGGAGCAGTACCTTGATGCTCCGGACCTCATCGATCCACCAACGGATGCCGTCTTTATTGATTATGTTAGCAGCCTCGCAGCCCGCTTGGTATGCTCGGCCCACGAGAGGCGAGGCAAACAACCTTTTGCCAAGCATGGAACGAAAGACCTAACTCAGTTCTTAAAGGACCTGTCTTTCGCGATGCGAGCTATGCTGTACTTGGAGGCCGCACACAAAGAGGAGGTTCAACCGAAGCACATACCGAATCTCAGCTACCCCGTCGACCGTCTTTTTGATTCAATCTTTGAAAAACTTCGTGTGTCGCGTCGGGACGATGAGCGCTTCGCCCCACACAGAGACGCCTTCATGCTGGACGTGATTGGAAACACGATTTGCGCGGACCTACTGGACTATGCGAAGCGAGACTCCGTCACTTCGGGATTGAAACTCAATTACGACCCCAATCGCATCATCGAAAACTTCACACTGATCAGCCACAGTCCCGATCGGACTAAGGTTGTCCAACCGGATGATGCGGACGTTGAGCATCCGTTCGCGCAGCATAGCATCCGCACTGCGATCTCTCTCTTTGGGCACAAGCTGAGAACCGATGTGCCTGGCGAGTTGCTCAATTTGCTTCAAGTACGGTACTACGTTTACGAGCGCATGTTATACCACCCGACAAAGTGTATCGCCGGCGCAATGATGGGAGCTGCGGTGCAGCTCATCGGCTGGAAAACGGTGCCAAGCCATTTCCAGTTGATTGGGGATTCGGTTTTTCTGCGCGAGTCCAGAGATGCAGCTAGACTTGTTCGTTCTCTCTTGGATTCGGTCGCGGAAGGGACTCGTTGGTACAGCCCAGAGATACGCGATGATTTGAAAGGCAGGCTCAATGGGCACCCAGACAATGGCGTGACGAAGGCTGCCAACAAGCTTCTCGAGGATCGGATCGTCCAGCTGCGCGATCTGAAGAAGAAACTCGATCGACTCTGCTCTCTCAAGCCACATAAGAATGCCAGCCTTCAGTTGCGGAATGCCCTAACGGGCGCAAGACTGCAAAATGACGCTGCATTGGACACCGGCACCCGGGGGCAGATTCTTGCCGGAATACCAGAAGGGGATGCCAAGACCGAGGCGAAAACCCTATTGGATTCGCTAATGCCAGACGTCGAACGCATGAAGCAAGAGATCGAAGCTGGCCTGAGCCTTCTTGGCAGGTTAGCGGCTCGGCAGTTTTACAAGGGTGTGTTCCGGCTGCTGCAGAACGTCACAGATACTAGCGGTAAAAAGATCAAGGCCGCAGAGATTGCAGAGAAGTTTCTGGACAGTACGACCCGATTCATCGCCGAGAGGGAGATTGAAATTCGCGCGAAGCTACCTGTTGGCTCTCTTGTCATTCACTGCCCATCAGCAGAAGGACCTAAGAAGATCGCGAACATCCTGATCACAGGAGGAGTTGCCGGGCAGTCAAATGGAGAACCGCAGACAGTTCCCCTCTACGATGTTGGCAAGCTCCATTCTCCAGTATTTGAGGAGCATCAAAAGGCCATTAAAGCATTGCAGGATATGTACGGTTCCATGTGGCGGTTGGTTGTCAGCGTTGCCCCAGCGCAGACGCATCACTGGAAGACCATCGTGGCTGAGGCTGGCAATGTCATTTATGAGGTTTTGACAGGCGGGGACGACACTGGAGGTCCCGCCAAGAACGATCATTATATGGAGATGGAGATCGAATCTTCATTACGCCCAGACAAAGGTGCGGCGACGGATGGTCATGTTCGGGTTGAAATGCCTGATGGCGATGAGACCTCAATGCCGACAACGCTATTCAGATTTCTTGAGGGCGTTGCTCGTATTCTTGATCCAGATGAATTCAAAAGCGTGTTGAACGCAGATGGAGAAACCCCCGACGAACAGGAGGAAATTGATGCTTCGTTGGCGAAGCTGAAGTCCCTCATCCAATCGGGCAAATCCGCCGGAGAGACTGCCGGGCAGCGTCATCGGAAGCGTGTGAGCAAGCAAAAACCCACAACACGACCACGACTTCGGAAGCCCGCCCATCTGCCGGAGTTTGCTTTCGATGCGCCGAGTGCCGCCTCTAGAGACGTTGGCTTTGTCAAGCGTTTGAATGTCGAACTTGACGCGGTTCTGAGCCCTTATCAGTCGTACCTACCCGAGGGTGAGCGGGATACTCTCAACCGTTTTCGGAGCGGTTTTGTGGATCGGGCGAAAGCAAACCCAGCTTTGTACCAACGAATCCTCGACAGTCTTCAGACCTACAAGGTAACGATGCTGACGCAGGAACAAATCGCAAAGAATCAACATGGCAAAGCCCAAACCATCATGAAGGAATTGGAGAAGCTACTCTCCTGAGACCATGGCTCAGTCTGAAAGTCGGAACAGAAATCTGATTGCTAAGCTACGTGACCACGCGGATGCACTGGGCTCCATGGCCACTTCCGATCGTCTGCCGGTTAACTTGAACATCATCGCGCAAAGGCTGCGGGTCACTGCGGTCGAGTTCCAACCATTGTTAGTTTCTGCGATGCTATCGACACACCCGGAAGGATTCCGCATTTTCGTGAAGTCTGAGGTTGATCGAGTAGAGGATTTGCGCAAGAGGTTTGAATCCGAGGCGCCAAAGGCGCTTTTGCCAACAAAAGTTCGTTTCTCGATAGCGCACGAATTGGCGCACGCTCTCCTGTATAACCTGGCAGGCGTGGGAAAGAGCATCCCCAGAGAGAAGCGCAACTTCAGAGCTGGTGGTGGTAAGACCAAGCTCTCCATTTTGGAAAGACAATGCGACCGAATAGCTGGGCATTTGCTTATGCCATCGCCAATTTGGGAGCGAGAAATCGGCAGTTTGAAGAGTGTAGCACCCGAGGAACTCCTCGGTTTGGCGAGGCGCGCAGGAGTCTCAGTTGAGGCGTTGGTAATCAGGCTCGACGAATGCGAAGACTTGTTCGTGGATCGCTACTTCAAAGGCTGTATCGCGGTAGTCGAACGATTTTCTGATAGAATCGTAGTTAAGTCTGTGGCTCGTCCTCGAAGGCTCAACATTGCGAAGGAGCTTCGATTCGTTCGGTCAGGCGAGGTTTGGCAAGTCCAGAGAGATGATGGAACGGCCGCAATTAACGGAGAAGAATGCGGAGAGGTAGACATGCTGCTCACCATCGAGACAAGGCTATCCAGCGAAAAGGTCAAACACAGGTTGCGTTTCCTGCGCTATAGCAGCTTCGAACAGAAGCAGTCATATCTACTCAGCGTGGCTGTCTGTAAATAGACTGGCTTCGCAGCGCAGCTTCGCAGGGTCAGGTCTATTTATTATTCATTGTGTTTGGTGCGGGGTGCGACCCAAACGTTTGCCGGGCGCGTCGGCAATCCATTTAGTATCGCCAATGAGAACTTCTTTGCGTCTTGGCGTGAGACAATCTATCGCCCAGACCGTCGCTGCGGATTGCCCGATACGGTCGCGGTGGGCGGATTCATCTTCAATCCGACGATCCGCAGCGTGTAGGCGTATTTGCACGGCGCGCTGGCCGGGAGCTTGACCTTCAAGCCTTCGGCGTCCTGCGTGAACCTGAGCGGTTTGCTCCCGAGGAACCTGAATGCATGCTTGTAACCGAGAAGCGTGACGCTTTTGATCTTGCCCTCCGGCGCTTTGCCAGTCGCCAGCGAGGTGATCACGGCCTGTTCCCCCGGCCAGTTGCCGAGGATTATCGCGTAGAGGTTGTCGCCCTTGACGGTAAAGCGGATGTTGAGCCCGTTCTGCCCGCGACCGCCGCCCTCACCGAATTTGATCCAGTTGTGCGTGCCGTAGATCGCTTCGCCGTTTGTTTGGAGCCACTGGCCGACTTCCAGCAGCGTCTTCTGCTGGGCCTCGGGGATTGTCCCATCGGCTTTGGGCGAGAGATTCAACAGCAGGTTGCCGTTCTTGCTGACGGTGTCGGCCAGCTTGCTGATGATCGTTCCGGGGCCGGCGACGGTCATGTCGCTCGTGTAGCCCCACGTGCTGCCGATTGGCTCGTGGACCTCCCATACTTCGGTCCGGATGCCCGACGGAGAACGCGCGCCGATCTTCTCGAAATCAATGATGGACCCGATCTCTTGCGTGTTCGTGCCGCTCGGGGCAAAAGCTGCCTTCTTTGTGACGATCGAGACCTGTTTGCCCCATTCAGCAGCGCGGTTGTAGTAGTAGGCCGCCACCCACAGCTTGAGCGGATCCAGATAGCGGATGTCCACGCCGTTGTCGAACCAGACAACGTCGGGCTGGAATTTGTCGATCAGTTCGACATTTCGCTCGGCCCAGTTGATCAGGAACTTCTTACAAGTTTCGTCGCTGCGGTCGGCGACGCTGTAAAAGTCAGCCCACTTGGGGTCGTATAAATCCGCCTGCTTGGCTTTGAGATCGGCTGCCAGATCCGCCGGGGGATTGATGAACTGGAAGTTCTCGATTCCGTGATTGGAGACGCCGAACTTGAGTCCTTGGGCGCGAACGGCCCTGGCCAATTCGCCCATCAGATCGCGCTTGGGCCCCATTTGCATGGCGTTGAAGGGAGTGACACGGCTGTCCCAGAGCGCGAAATTGTCGTGATGCTGCACGGTGGGAGCAATCCATTTGGCGCCCGACTTCTTGAACAACTCCGCCCAAGCTTTCGGATCGAATTTCTCCGCCGTGAACATCGGGATAAAATCCTTGTAGCCAAACTTGTCTTGCCGCCCGAAATGCTCCCGATGCCACTGGATGAACGTGCCGTACATGTGCTTTTCGTACCATTCGTTGTGATACGCGGGGACGGAATAGAGTCCCCAGTGCAGGGACAGGCCGAGCTTGGCGTCGATGAACCACTGCGGGACCCTGTAATTCTTCTTGAGCGATTCCCACGTCGGTTTGAATGGCCCGGCCGGAATCTTCGATGGAATGGCGGCGACGGCGGCTTCAACAACCTCCAGCCTCGTCTCCGGGGCCATGTCGTAGCCGGAGGAGTTACCCCCTTCGGCTATCGTGTTGGGCGGCTGCGCCGCCGCCGTGGCCGCAGGCGGCATCTGAACGGATTCATTCGTGGCATTCGATCCGCGTTGAGCCGCGGCCGGCTCCGGCAAGACTGCAAACAAGATTGGGGCGAGGAGCACGCCGACCAGACGCGTACAGGTCTGAATAATTCTCAGGCACATAGGACTTCCTCCAAATTCCCGGCGGTTAACAGTGACGTCCCGACGACGCTGCTATCTAGCGAGAGAAACCCCCTTTTGTCAAACCGTCGTGTTCAACGGCAAAACCTTTGCAGGAGGCCGACAACCAGTACCCGCGGAGGGCAGCCGAACGCTCTAGGCAGGTCAAAGAACTCCACGAGAACTTCTTTGCGTCTTGGCGAGTTGGCGTGAGACAATCTGCGGGATGACACTGACCGAAGTCCGACGATTGCTTGACGAGCTTGGCGTCCGTCCCAGCAAGGCGCTGGGGCAGAATTTCCTGATCGACGGCAACATCCTCCAGATCATTCTTCGAGAAGCCGACATTCGGCGCGACGAGACGGTGTTGGAGATCGGGCCGGGACTCGGCATGCTGACGGAAGCGCTTGTTGACTGTGCCAAGCACGTCATTGCCATCGAGAAGGATCCCCGATTGGCCGGGTACGTGCGCGAAAAGTTTCCGTGGGTCGAATTGATCGAAGGCGACGCGGTAGAGCTTCTTCATCCCTCATCCCTCATCCCTCATCCTTTCTGCAAGGTCGTCGCCAATCTTCCGTACAGCATTTCCACGCCGATTCTGGAACGGTTCGTGGAAGGCGATCTCAAACCAAGACGCATGGTGGTGACGTTGCAGCGCGAAGTAGCGCAGCGTCTGGCCGCCAAGCCACGACACAAAGATTACGGCGCGCTCACGCTGTTCACCCAATTGCATTACCATTGCACGGTGGCGCATATCGTGTCGCCGACTTGTTTTTATCCGTCGCCACACGTGGAGAGCGCCGTCGTCGTGTTGGACCGGCGCGACCCGCGCGTGAAACTGAAGCCGGGCGCGCCGTTTCACGAGATCGTGCGCGCTGGCTTTGGTCAAAGGCGCAAGATGCTGAAGAAACTGCTCGTGGGTTGTGGTGACGTGGCGAGGGCGTTCGCGGACGCCGGCGTCGCGCTGACCGCGCGTGCCGAGGAGTTGAGCCTCGATCAGTGGATCACGCTGGCGAATGAGTTGCGGTAGGGATGGACTGCCGGGCCGTCCAAGACCAAGGCATAACGGCGCGCCCAGCGGTCGCGCCCTACCAACGGCGTCCTACTTCTGCTTCGGTTCTTGCTTGGGTTGTTCCACCGCGGGTTTCTTCGCTTCGAGAGCTTGCTTGGCGTCTTCGAGAATGTCGGCTGCGGGAACGACGATCGGCATGATCCCGAGGCCACCGGTGCCGGAGAACACCGACGCGACGTTCGCCTCGCCTTCAGCCGGAGCGTTCCGGATCAGGATGACGCCGATGGGCGTGCCGGACAAGGAGAACACGGGCGAGCCGACACCGGACGAGCCGCCGGAGGCAAGCACGTAGAACGGTCGGGGACGTTCCACGAGGGCATCAATACGCTCGATCGAGACGGCGACGGCGCGGTCCGCGACCTTGCCGAGGCGGTTGAGGCAGACGACCTCGTCGAGCACTTGCGGCTTGGCAGCGTGCGCGAGGTCGATGGCGGTCAGTGGTTTGGCGGGCTTCTCAACAGGCAGCAGATAGGCGACGTCGAGATCCTTGTCGCGCAACACGACTTGCGCGGCAATCTCAGTGCCATCGGCCAAGACGAGCTTGGCGTCCTTGACCTGACTGTCGACCTTCAACTCCGTCTGCTGGCCGCGCATACGCGCCTTTATCATTGAGCTGGGATCTATCGTGCTCAGGGAAATGACGGCCAGCCCCGACGGGTCAATAATCGTGCCGATCGCCTCCGTTTTGCTCTCGGATTGCTGGTCGCGGCTGCCGAAGGTCATGCTGTAGCTGACGACGAGTTTGACGGTAACCACTGCGTCCTGGTAGCGGCTCAGCACGCGGCGGCCTGCCTCAGCGGTCTCATCGGCGAACGCGAGAGAACTGTTGAGCAACACTGCGGTGACGAGTGTGCAGGCGAGTCGGGTCATCATGATGGTTGTCCTCCGAGATTGTCGGGTCGGCTATTTGCCGTTGTCCCAGTTGGGTTCGAGTTCAAGGTAGCGGGTGTGAATGCCGCGCAGCACGCGCAGCACGACAAACTTTGGCTTTTGCTGTACGACGGTTTTCATCGTTGCTTCCAGCGCTGCGACATCGGCGACCGGCTTCTCGTTGACCGCCTGGATGATGTCGTTGGCCAGCAACTGGCCGAGCGCGGCCCAGCCGCCGTCTTTCAATTCCGTGACGAGCGCGCCGGGCAGGTCTTCCGGCAGGTCATCGTGCACGCGGTCGAAGAAACTGAGATCGCGCACGGTGAATTCGAAGTCGGCGTCCTGAAACTTCTTCATTTCGCGCTCCAGCTTCGGCGCGCGCGCCAGCTCGACGGCGACCGTCAGCGGTTCGCCGTCGCGCAGGATGCGCAGTTCGGGCTTGTCACTCACGCGGTACTGGCGGATGCGGCTGGTGAACACTTCCTCGTCGCCGGGCTGGGAAGCGGGAATCTTCTCCCCGTCAAGCCCGACGATCAGGTCGCCGACTTTCAAGCCTGCATCCGCTGCGGCGCTGTGCGGGTACACCTGGATGATACGCACGCCCGTGAGGGTGTTGCTGCCGAGTTGTTCGGCGATCTCGGGCGTGATGACTTGAACGGCGACCGGCAGCCACGCCTTGCGCGCTTCGAGGCCCGGGTCTTCGAGTTCCTTGATCCCAACTTTGACGACGGTGAGGAATCTTTCGGTCTTGCGGCCGAAATGAACCGTCGTGGGCACGGGCGCTTTCTTGTCTTTGGTCAGATCCTCAGTCACGGCGACGAGGTCTTCGACGCTGTTGACGGGTTTACCGCCGACGAACTTGATGATGTCTTGAGGTTGGACAGCGGGCTTGGCCTCGCCGCACGGGCCGCCGGGGCGGACAGAAGTAACGAGGACGCCATTGCGGTCTTCGAGCTTCATTTCCTTGGCAGTGAAGAACGAGATGTTGCGCACGGTCATGCCCCATTGCTTCAGCTCGTGTTGTTTCGGGTCAACCGGCTCGCGCTCGGCGGTGCGCACCTTTAACGTGCTCTGTTTTCCGTCGCGCAGGACCACCGCTTCGATCTCCTTGCCGATCGGCAAGGCTGCCACCATCAGGTTCAGCAGCGGAATCTCTTCGTCGAAGCGCACGCTGATATCCCTGCCATCCAGCCGCACGAGGATGTCGTTGGACTTGAATCCGGCCTGCGCCGCGGGTGAGTCATCGACGACGCCGCTGACCAACACGCCGCGCGTCAGTTCCGAGCCTTTCAACAGCGGTTGAACTTCAATGCCGAGCCAACTGCGGCTGACCCGGCCGTTCGCGATGATCTGATCGGAGACGTCGCGCGCAAGATTGCTCGGAATGGCGCCGCCCAAGCCGAGGCTGATCTCGTTGACGCCGATGACCTCACCCTTGAGGTTCACGAGCGGGCCGCCGGAGTTGCCGGGGTAAATCGACGCGTCGTGCGCCAGCCAGCGCACCAGCGAGCCGACGTCTTCGCCTTCCAACGAGAAGCCGCCGTAGCGGCGGAACATGCTAGGCATGGTCATCTTGGCGTTGCTGACGATGCCGCGCGTGACCGACTGCGATAGCGCCAACGGGCTGCCCATCGCCAGGACCGTGTCCCCGACGTTGACGAGGCCGGAGTCGCCCCAGTCCACCGCCGGGAATTCCTGATGGCGGCTGTCGTCCAGTTTCAGTACGGCAATGTCGGTCATCGGGTCGGTGCCGACCAGCGTCGCCTCGATCTCCTCGTTGTTGGAGAACACGCAGACCGCCCGCGTAGCGCGGCCGGCAACGTGGTGGTTGGTGACGACGTAGCCTTTCTTGCGAATGATGAACCCGCTGCCGCTGGCTTCATGTTTTATCTCGCGGCCCTGCGCGTAGTCCACCCACACAACCTGGATGCGCACCAGCGACGGCTTCACCCGCGCCATCGCCTGCTCCATTGCCGGACGCAGTGGGTCGAGTGAGGCTTCACCAAAACCTCGCGGCGCAAGCGCCAGCGAAAGAGACAACCAACCGCACACCGCCATACATGGAAGCAAACGAACCCGATTCATCATACCGGTTATTTCAATCACAACCGCCTGCCGCAGAAAAGCTAATTCTTTGTCCGGTGCGGCGAATGATCGGAATCTAAAAGCGGCAGTCGATTTGGGTTGAGGTACAGGTTGGCGGCGCCCCCGCGAGACCGTCGGTTACGGCGCCACCCCTTTGCGCTGGCGTGTTGGCTCCGGTTCCGGTAGTCGTAATCACGCCATGACCGGTCAAGACACAAACCAGACGACGAATCTTCCTGCATCCCCTCGATTTCTTCCTGTGTTGTTGGTGCTGTTCTTCGGCAGCGGGTGTGCGGCGTTGATTTATGAAATCGTCTGGCTCCAGTTGCTGCAACTCGTCATCGGGTCAACGGCGGTCTCCCTCGGCGTGTTGCTGGGAACCTACATGGGAGGAATGTGCCTGGGGAGTTGGTTGCTGGCGCGGGTAATTCCAGCGCGGCGACATCCGATGAGAGTTTACGCGCTGCTGGAGTTGGGGATCGGCGTGATCGGGATCGTGGACCTGTTCGTTATGCCGTTTGTCGGCCAGATTTACACGGCGCACGTCGGGCACGGATTCCAGAACATTCTGCTGCGCGGCCTGGTCAGTGCCGTGTGCCTGCTGGCGCCGACGATGTTGATGGGGGCGACGCTGCCGGCCATTGCGCGCTGGGTGGAAACGACGCGGCAGGGAGTGTCGTGGTTGGGGTTCTTTTACGGAGGCAACATTGCCGGGGCCGTGTTCGGCTGTTTGCTGGCGGGGTTTTATTTGTTGCGGGTTCACGACATGCCGACGGCCACGTATGTCGCCGCGGCAATTAACGCGACGGTGACGTTGATCGCTTTGAGTCTGGCGAGTGAATCGCCGCATCGGGCGCCTGCCGATGAACCAGCACAGAGCCGCACGGCTCGCGCGTCGGGAGCATGGGGCGTGTACGTCACGATCGCGTTGTCGGGCATGTCGGCACTGGGCGCCGAGGTGGTTTGGACCCGGCTGGTTTCGCTAATGCTCGGCGGGACGGTGTACACGTTTTCGATCATCCTGGCTGTGTTCCTAGTGGGACTGGGGATCGGCAGCAGTGTTGGATCGTTTCTGGCGCGGGGAACGATGTCGCCCCGGATTGCTTTGGGAATCTGCCAAATGTTGCTCGCCGCGGCAATTGCCTGGACGGCGCACATGATCTCCGACTCGATTCCTTATTGGCCGATCAATCTGTCGATCTCGCGCAGTCCGTGGTACACGTTCCAACTCGATCTGGCGCGTTGCCTGTGGGCGATTCTGCCGGCGACGATTCTCTGGGGGGCAAGTTTTCCGCTGGCGCTGGCGGCGGCTGCGGTTCGCGGGCAGGATCCAGGGCGGTTGGTCGGCGGAGTGTATGCCGCGAACACGGTGGGTGCGATCGTTGGCGCGCTCGCTTTCAGCATGGTGCTGATTCCTGCCGTGGGCACGCAATGGTCGCAGCGGGTGTTAATCGGGTTGTCAACCGCCGCGATGCTGGTGGCATTGTCGCCATTCCTTTGGCCGCGTGTTGCCGAAACCTCCGGTGGCGATACGAGGAAGTTTGCTGCGGGAGTTGCCGTTGCGTTGACGGGTGCGGTGGGCGTTGCCGCCTGGCTCGCATGGAGTCTGTTCCCGATTCCCTGGGGTCTGGTCGCTTATGGACGTCACATGGCGACCTGGGCGGGTCAAATCATGCCGGGGATTGTCCAGGAGGATGACGTTCCGTTTGAAGCCGGTCCCACGGATGTGTATTGCACCTATGTGGGCGAGGGAATGAACGTGTCGGTTGCCGTGACGCTGTCCACGGCGGGCATTCGCAGTTTCCACGGCGCGGGCAAGGTGCAGGCGTCGAACGACCCGCGCGATATGCGGTTGCAGCGGATGCTGGGACACATCTCGGCGCTGGCGCACAAGAACCCGAAGTCGGTGCTGGTGGTGGCCTGCGGCGCGGGGGTGACAGCGGGCACGTTTACCTTGTACCCGAGCGTGAAACGCATCGTCATCTGCGACATCGAACCGTTGGTCCCGAAATTCGTGGCACCGATGTTTGCGAAAGAGAACTACGGGGTGGTGAACGATCCGCGGACGCAGGTGATTCTCGACGACGGGCGGCATTTCGTCCGCACAACGCGGGAGAAATTCGACATCATCACGTCCGACCCGATTGATCCGTGGGTCAAAGGCTGCGCCGCGCTGAACACGGTGGAGTATTACACGTGGTGCAAGGAACATTTGAATCCGGGCGGCGTGATGAGCCTGTGGATTCCGCTCTACGAGAGCAATTCGGACACGGTGAAGAGCGTGATTGCGACCTTCTTCAAGGTGTTCCCGAACGGGATCCTCTGGAGCAACGATGCCAAGGGGGAAGGTTACGACGCGGTTTTGTTCGGTCAGGTCGGGCCGACGAAGATCGACGTGGACGAATTGCAGCAGCGGCTCGACCGCGACGACTACCAGCGCGTGAAAGCCTCCCTCGAAGAGGCGGGGTTCGGCGAGAAAAAGTGGCGCGCCGGAAAGGAAGTGGACGGGCCGGGAGTCGCGGTTGATTTGCTCGCCACCTACGCCGGGCAGGCAGCCGATCTACAGGAGTGGAGCAAACACGCGCAAATCAACACGGACTCGAACCTGCGTCTGCAATACCTGGCCGGCATGTGGTTGAACTCCTATTGGGGCACGGAGATTCTGGCCGGGATGCTCCGCTATTACCGGTTCCCCGAGAATGTTTTTGTCGGTTCCGACGAGCGCATCCAGGCGTTGCAACATGCTCTCGAGAAGGAAGGGCGACCGAGACGCACCGAACTGACCCCTGCCGCAGGGCGCTGAAAAAAACTGACAGCACGGCTTGGCTGGAGCCAAGCCCTCCATGTTTTGTGGGAACACCGCATCTCTCTGGAGGGCGAAGTTCCACCCGCGCGCCGGCCCCGATTGCGGCAACTACTCTTGCGATTCCTTGGGTTCCGTGGTCGGCACGGCAGCTCGCGTTACGACCGGCGGCTGGGTCGCCAGCTTCAGCTTGCTGCGGGCGGCCTTGGCTTCCCTGGTCTTGGGCCAGCGCTTCGCCACGTGCTCGAGCAGCTTCTGACCGAACTTTCGCTCGTCGCCTGTGCCTTCGCTAAAGTGGAAACCGACATAATAAAGATCGGCTGCATCGAGGACTTTTTCTTTCTTCAATCGCTCCAGCAGCTTGAACGATTTGTCCGGCAGCAACGCCTGAAAACCACGCAGAGCCTGATCTCCGGCACGCAAATGCTGGGCGAGATCCTTTTGCGACTGTTTCAGGTTGCAAACGCTGAGTTCGTAGCGCAGTTCCCGGTCGAAACTTTCGGCCCGCGCCAGTTGCCGCAGGTATTCGACCGCCTTCGACCATCTCTTTGCCTTCTTGAATTTCAAGCCGACGTCGCGCACCACCCCATCCGCCACCTTCGGATCGATGTTGCACAGGAAGTAAGACAGTGCTTCGTAGCGCGGATTCCCCGACTCGAGGTCGCGGGCGGCCAGGGCGGCAAATTTCTTGAGGGTCTTCTTGTCCACGGACTCGCTGTGAGGCTTGAGGATTTTTGCCAGTCGCCAAGCCGCTTCGGTTTTGCGTTCCCGCGCCAGTGCGGCGAGCAACAGCTTGGTGGCGCGTTTGTGTCGGGCGAGCGCGCCGGCGGCGATCTCACCGACCTGCGCGTCCTCGTGGTTCAACAGCGTCATCATCAATCGGTTGGTGGCGGCGTTGTCGCCGACCGCGAGCCTGCGAGCAGCAAACTCTCGGACGACCGGATGTTTGTTCTTCAACAGCTTGCGCCACTGCGAGTCGTACGAGCCAGACAATGGAAGCTTCTCAAGAATGTCCAACGCATGCTGCGCAATCGTGGTGTCAGAGTCCGCCAGATACTTCAGCATCTGGCGGGCGGTCGCCCTGGCCGCAGCGCCTGTGAGTTCCAGGCCTTTGAGGCCGATCAATGCGTTGCGGCGGATGTAGCCGAGGTTCCTGAGCGTTGTGTGTTTTAGCAGAATGTTGCGGGCGTTGGGAGCGCCGATGTTGCCAACCAACAGCAAGCAGGAGATCAATACACGGTCATTCTTTTTGACGCGCGAGGAATTCGTGAATTTCGCGACCTGTTTGTGGAGCATGGCACGCTCTTTGGGCGTGGCATCGCCAATGTGGCGTCGAACTGCCTGGCAGGCTTCCTTCACGAGTTCGAAATCGGGATCGAACAAAACGTTGAGGATGATCTGCATGGCCTCGCGGGTGTGAATGCGGGCCACGATGTCCACGAGGACGCGCTTCTGCTGAACGCTCGACTTTTCAAATTGCCGTTTGAGTTCGGGCAAGATGTCGCCGCCCGCGCGCGCGACGATGGCAGCAGCGCGGAGTTTCGTTTCCATGTCCTCCGCATCGAGCAGCGGCAGCACGTAGGCTACGACGGCGCGCGTTCCGATCGCGTCGAAGGCTTCGAGAACATAGCGGGTGAGAAGCTGGTTGGCACCTTTGAGAGATTCGCCAAGGGCCTTGACGATGTGCGCGTCTTTTGGGGCGAGTTCAGCCAGCACCATCGCGGCCGCACAACGTCGCATGCCATCGGGGCTCTGCAACAGATCGCAGATTCTCTGGACGGTTCGATCCATAAAATAACCGCATACACTAGCAAAACGGCCAGCGGCTTGCAATGCAACAGGCCTTCCTGTAGCATCTAAGCCGAAATGGGGGTACATTGAAGATGGCCACACATTCAGGAATAAAAGTGCTTGGCGATATGGAGGTTACAACTCTGGATCACCTCCAGAGGACTTACTCCCAACCGTTGTTTGACCTGATCCAGCAGGCACGAGAAGTTTATCTGAAGCACTGGAAAAACAACGAAATCCAGCTCTGCTCGTTGCTGAGCATCAAGACCGGCGGCTGCAGCGAGGATTGCTCCTACTGTGCGCAAAGCGCCCGGTACAACACGGGCGTTAGAGCCGAGCGGCTCATGTTGACCGGCGAGGTCCTCGAAGTTGCGCAGCGCGCGAAGGCGAATGGCGCGACGCGTTTCTGCATGGGTGCGGCATGGAAAGGCGTCCGCGAAAACACGCCACAGTTTGAGGCAGTCCTCCAGACGGTTCGCGCGGTGAGCAGGCTCGGCATGGAGGTTTGTGTCACGCTGGGCCAGCTTACTGAAACGGCGGCGCACGAATTGAAGCGCGCGGGTCTCACGTCGTACAACCACAACCTCGACACAAGCCCCGAGTTCTATCCTAAGATCGTAACCACGCACACATTCGAGGATCGGTTGAAAACAATTCGCGCTGTACAGAAGGCAGGCCTCTCGGTGTGTTGCGGCGGAATCATCGGGATGGGAGAGAGCGAACTGGATCGCTTGAAAATGTTGGAGGTGCTCGTGGGTTTCGACCCGCCGCCCGAGAGTGTACCGATCAACTGTTTGATGGCCATGGAAGGCACGCCGCTGGAGGATCAACCGCCAGTGGACGTTTTTCAATTGGTCCGGTTGGTAGCGACGACCCGCATTGCCCTGCCGCGGTCCAAAGTGCGGCTTTCGGCGGGCCGCACGCGACTGTCGCGGGAAGCTCAGGCGCTGTGTTTCTTCGCGGGAGCCAATTCGATTTTCTATGGCGATAAACTGCTCACAGCGGAGAATGCCGAGTGTGAGGCTGATCGGGAGCTACTCAACGAACTGGGGTTCTCCCCTCAGCCACCTCGCCCAGAACTGCACGGCAATCCTTTTTAGCCGACATTTCCCATATGACCTACGCCCCGCGACCGTCGCGGGCCATTCAGTCTGACGAGCGGTCATAGTATCACCTCTGACAATAAATCCCTCCCCGGCCAAACGAGGCTTAGCTATCGCCCCGCCCGCGCAGGGTTTGGGCAGCCACCGTGAGCGTTGCAGATTTGGACAACAGATCCGCGGTTTGTCGGAAGTCAGCCACTTGGAGATAAAACTGAACAACTGGGAACGCCGCGGCATGCAGTGGATCTCCAGGCGCGAATGATCGTTTCTGTCTGTTAGTGACCGCTCTCGCCGGCACCGGATCCAACTCCGAATGACGCTGCCGAAAACCGTTCCGCGGGGAGTTGCGTATCGTAGCTGCCCTCGTACACCTCGAGTCGCGACTTCTCTTCGGATGGCAGTGACTGCCCCGGCGGCACGAAGGCGGTTTCGATGCCGCGCGGAATCCAGAATTCGCCGATCCGTCTGAAACTGGTGATCGCAAAGCGTCTCACCAGATTATCGTTTTCATCAAACGCCTCTGCGCGCAATAGGGCAAAGTACTCCTTGTCGATCCACAGTTTGACCCGTGCATAAGGCTCGCCTGCAGCTTTGGTTTCGATGATGTAACAATCGCGTCCCGGCACGCGCTGCTCACCCTGGAGCTTTGGGTTCGGCCACCGCAAAAACGGCATCCCGAGATCGTAGTCACTGAAGTGTGAGCCGAGGAAGCCTTCCGTTCTGCTCTTGCCCGTGAGTTCGCCCGCCCCCTGCAAATAATAGCGCGGCTCGCCGTGTCCGGGCTGAACGACCAGCAACTGCGTTTTGCCCGCGCGATAAATCGTCCGCACTTCTTCGGGAGTGTTCTTCACGAGAATTTCCACGGGCACGATCTGCTCGCGCGTCACAAACAACCGGGCCTTCAGCGAAAAGTCTTTCATCACGCGGTTCGCCAGCACGCGCGCCAGGATCGCTTCGGCCGTGATGTTCGTTTCCGCCGCGCGGGCGCGCGCCGCAATTGTGAGCATCAGCGGTAGAACTGCCAGAGCCAGCCATTTCATATTCTGCGGCTTGTTTCACCCCAGAGGAGTTTCGGAACGACGTGAGAGAATCTTGTTGCCTTCACCGACGAGCACAATGCGCGCTTTGTGGGATGGTATCTCCTGCTCGGACATGGCCGCGTACGCCAGGATGATCACTTTGTCGCCTACCGCCGCGGACCGCGCCGCCGCGCCATTGAGCGATATTTCTCCCTTGGTTTCAGAACGGATGACGTAAGTTTCCAGTCGTCCGCCCGTGCCGATATTCAGCACCGAAACCTTCTCCAGAGGGAGCAAACCCGATGCTTCCAACAAATCGGGCCCCAGCCCGCAGCTCCCCTCGTAATAGAGATCGCAACGGGTGACGGTGCCCCCGTGAATCTTGGCCGACAGCAATTGTCTCACGCTCATTTGAATTGTTCTCTTCGTAATTGTCGAAGCAACGGTTGCATCCTAGTCGCGCTCCTGCCAGGAATCAACCCCCGAAACGGAGGGCCGAAGCAACTGTCGCAACTTCTGCGGAACAGCCTGTACGCAAGGATGGATCGCTTGTGGTGGCTACGCTCTCGCGCAGCCCCGCGCCCCCGCTCCACAAAAAAGTAAAAAAGTTGTTGCAATTCCCTACTGGACTACTAGACTTGACATTGTCTACTAAATCAGTAGGGTTTATAAAAAACCAAACAAACTGAAAGGAGCTCAGAATGAGCCGTCACAAACGCATCGTGGTCGTCATCGCATTGGGGGCCGCCGTCATCGGCAGCCCCGGAATCAATGCGCAGCAGGATCAGCAGCCGCCGCAGCAAGCCCCGGCGCCGGAGCCGACGTGGCAGCAGAAGTACGAAGAACTCGAGCAGCGCCAACGGATCGTTGAGCGCAAGCTCGAGCTCAAGCAAGAGGCGGACGACGCCGCGGCAAAGGAACAAGCCGCCAAGGCAAAGGAAATGCCGATCATCAAAGCAGGCCAGGACGGATTCTCCCTGCAATCAGCGGATGGCAACTTCGTCTTAAGGCTGCGCGGTTACGTGCAGGCTGATGGGCGGTTTTACCCGGGCGACGATGCCAACAATGCGACCGACACGTTCTTGCTGAGGCGTGTCCGGCCGATATTTGAGGGGACGGTCTTTCGCGATTTCGATTTCAGGTTGATGCCTGACTTCGGGAACGGCGCGAACTCAACGAACATCATCCAGGATGCCTATGTCGAATGGAAGTACTGGCCGTTCCTGAAGGTTCGCGCTGGCAAATACAAGCCACCCGTGGGGCTGGAAATGCTGCAATCTGACACGGACCTGTTGTTCACGGAACGTGGACTGCCCACGGATTTGGTGCCTCAACGCGACGTTGGCGTGCAACTCTCGGGTGATCTCTTTGACGGGGTTGTCAGCTACGCGGGTGGCGTGTTCAACGGCGTCGTCGATGGCGGCATTGCCGATATCGACACCTTCGACTCCAAGGACGCGGATGCGCGGGTTTGGTTCCAGCCATTCAAGAAGGCGGGAGTCGAGCCGCTTCAAGGCCTGGGCTTCGGCGTGGCGGGTACGATTGGCAGCGAGAATGGGTCGTTGGCCTCGCCCAACCTGCCCAGCTACAAGACCACGGGCCAGAACACGTTCTTCAAGTATCTCGGCAACAGCACAAATCTGACGACCACTGCGATCGCCAATGGCTCGCGTGATCGGCTTAGTCCACAGGCGTCTTACTACTGGGGACCGGTCGGTGTGTTCGGCGAATACGTGATCTCCGAACAGGAGGTGATGAAAGGCGCATCGAGTGATCGCCTTCGCAACCAGGCCTGGCAGGTGGCAGGTTCCTGGGTGGTCACGGGCGAAAACGCATCCTACAAGGCCGTCACGCCGCGCAAGCCATTCGATCTGAAAAAGGGCGGCTGGGGTGCGCTGGAACTCACCGCTCGTTACGGCCTACTGCGCATCGACAAGGAGGCTTTCCCGACTTATGCGGATCCAAACAAATCGGCGCAGGAAGCGTGCGAATGGGGCGTCGGAGCCAACTGGTACCTCAATCGGAACGTGAAACTGGTCCTCGACTACGAGCAGACAGCTTTCAACGGCGGTGCAGCGGGTGGAGCAGATCGCGAGACGGAACGCGTCATCTTCACGCGCGCGCAGCTTCAGTTCTGACAACACGGGTCACAACTCGTGAAACATCATCGCTTGGAACTTCTGAGGGGAAAATGAAAGGGACAGCAGACCGCGCCGAGACATATTTGCAGTTCTACTCTGGGACCAGCGGCGGCGCGGTCTGCCTGCGGTGATGGCCGGCGCATGGTTTCAGAGGAAAAACGGCACACATGAGCGAGAGCACAAGTTCCGGGAATGCAGCCACGGCTCGGCGTGAAGGCGACGATGAAACGATCTGGGTTTCGTTGGTCAAACGCCAGGTCAGGTCACTTCACTTCGGCGTCGCACAAATCGTCGTTCACAACGGACGGGTGGTGCAGATCGAACGAGCCGAGAAGTTTCGGCTCAACGAAGCCAACCGGCTGGCCGCCGACGACAGCCTGGGCAAGATGGAGGGAATTTGACGCCCGACGCTCTGGAGGCGCAAGAGGGACAACCAAACATTCCAAGGCCGACCGGCGTACCGGAAACCACCCTGGGGAAAGAAGAAAGAAACCTTGAATATCGAGACGATTACGATCATCGGCGGCCACGGCAAAACGGGTGAACCCGAAGCGGTCCCGCGGATTGATTTCCAGATGGGGGACGTGGTCAGCATCGTCGGCCCGACCGGCTCCGGCAAGACGACGTTGATCAACGACATCGAGTTGTTCGCCGACGCCAACACGCCCACCGGCCGCCGCGTGTTGATCAACGGGAGCTGCCCACCCGCCGAGTTCCGCGATAACCCGGCCCGCAATCCCATTGCCCTGATCACACAGCACACGACGTTTCTCTCCGACCTGCCCGTGGAAGAGTTTCTCTCCATCCACGCGCGGATTCGCAGCGACACGCAGGACGTGGTCGAAGGCCTTGTGGAACGCACGCTGGCGTTCGCTAACGAATTGACGGGCGAACCGATTCTCGTGAAGAGCCGGATGACGGAGCTGTCCGGCGGGCAGACGCGGGCGTTGCTGATTGCGGACGCGACCATCCTCTGCAACACGCCGATCCTGTTGCTCGACGAAGTGGAAAACGCCGGCATCCACCGCACCCGCGCCCTGGAACTGCTGCGCGCCTACCGGAAGATTTTCATCTTCGTCACCCACGACCCGCGCATCGCGCTGCTGTCGGATTACCGCATCGTCATGCGCAACGGCACCCTCCAGCAGGTGTTGCACACGGACAAGGCCGAACAGAAGTTCGCGGCCAAGGTGACACGGCTGGACGACATCCTCTCGCAACTGCGCGACAAGATTCGTTTGGGACAACGGTTGGTCGGCGACGAACTGGAGGGCCTGGCTTGAAACTGGTGATTTGTGCGGGACCCGCCACGACGGGCAAAACTTCCGTGCTGCGGCACATCATTGGTAAACTACTCAAGGGCGGCCAGCGACCGGCATTTCTGAAAATCGACGTGCAGTACGCCGAGGAGGATGAAATCCTCGCGCGCGATTTTGGCATCCCCACGCGGAAAGTCTATTCGGGCGAACTCTGTCCGGACCACTGCAACGTGATGGTGATCGGCGACGCCCTGCAATGGGCCGGCAAGGAGGGTTGTGACGTGCTGCTGTTGGAGACCGCCGGCCTGTGCCTGCGTTGCTCGCCGTACGTGGACGCTGGACTGGGACTGGTCGTCTTGGAGGCGACGAGCGGAATGAATCTTCCTCTCAAGGTCGGGCCGATGCTTTCCCTGGCCGACATCGCAGTGGTCACGAAGATCGACCGCGTGTCGCAAGCGGAACGCGAAGTGTTTCGCGCCCGCATCCAGGATGTTGCGCCGAATGTCCGCATCCGCGAGGTCAACGCCCTGCTCGGCATCGGCATCGACCCGCTGGTGGACCATATCCGCGCCTCGACGGACGCTCGCGACCGGATGTTTTTGCGGGGGAACCCGCCGGTCGGCACGTGCACGATCTGCGTCGGCAAAAAGGAGGTAGGTTGGAAATCGCACTTCGGCGTGGTGCGAGCACTTGACAACCAGACCTTCTATCGGGGTGAATAGAATGGGCGCCAGAATCTATCTCGACAATGCCGCCACGACGCCGCTCGACCCGCGCGTGTTGAAAGCGATGCTGCCATTTCTGGACAGCGCGTACGGCAACGCCTCCAGTTTGCACTGGGCAGGCAGGCAGGCGCGCGAGGCCGTCGAGACGGCGCGCAGGCAAGTGGCCGAGCTGCTCCACGCCGAGCCGAGCGAAATCGTGTTCACCGCCAGCGGCACCGAAGCGGACAACATGGCACTGGTCGGCGTGGTGGACCGGCACGACCGGCACGATTGTCACATCATTACCAGCGCCATTGAACATCCGGCCGTGCTGGAAACCTGCCGGTATCTCAAACAGCGCGGCATCGACGTCACGCTGTTGCGGGTGGGGGCCGACGGCATCGTGGATCCGTCCGATTTGAGGAATGCATTGCGGCCGAACACCCGGCTGGTTTCCATCATGGCCGCCAATAATGTCGTCGGCTCAATCCAGCCGACTGCCGAACTGGGACGGATCGCTCGCGATCACGGAACCCTGTTTCACACCGACGCCGTGCAGGCAGCCGGCAAAGTGTTGCTCGACGTGCGGGACCAACCAATTGATCTGCTCTCGCTCTCGGCCCACAAACTGCACGGACCAAAAGGCATCGGCGCGCTGTACGTGCGCAAGGGCGTGGCGTTGGAGCCATTGATCCACGGCGGCGGCCAGGAACGCGGCCTGCGTTCAGCCACCGAGAACGTGGCCGGTATCGTCGGCTTCGGCGCGGCTGCCGAGATCGCGCGAGCGGAACGGGAGGAAGAGGGGAAACGACTCACCGTTTGGCGTGACCGGATCGTCGCCACCGTCACCGAGCGGCTACCCAACGCCTACCTGCTGGGCCATCCGCAGAAGCGGTTGCCGGGACACATCTGCCTCGGATTCGCGGGACAGGAAGGCGAAGCGATCAAACTGTTGTTGACGCTGGACGAGGCCGGCATCGCGGTTTCATCCGGCAGCGCCTGCAGTGCGCATCACGCCGGCCAACCGTCGGGTGTGTTGCTCGCGATGGGACTGGATCCCATTCGAGCGCGTGGTTCGTTGCGCGTCACGCTGGGGCGATTCAATACCGAGGGTGACGTGGATCGCTTCCTGGAAGTCTTGCCGGGGGCGGTGGCGGCACTGCGGCCCATGACCAGTCGAAATGATTTGTCGAAACCGTTGGCGAGAACTGAAAGGAGTGTCGCATGACAAAGATCGGTATTGAGGAATTGCCCGGGGCCAATTGCGGTTTGTGCGGTTTCCGCACTTGCAAGGAACTGGCGGAGAAACTGGAAGCCAATCCGTCTCTGATCAAGCGCTGCATTCCATTTTCCAAAAACAATGTGTCCGCCCGGTCGACGGCCACACCCGTGCCCAGCGTGCCAGCGTGCGCTGGTTGCGCGACGAGCCGGATGGCCGTTGCGACGGCGGCCGACGCGCTTGACGCCGAGTGGCGCGACAGCCTGGGGCGTGAGTTTGACTTCTATCTGGAACATTTCCCGGAGGAACCGGGACCGCGCGAGATCATTCTGCCGCACAATCCGCTGCTGACGCGCGAAATGAACATCACGGTCGGCGACATTCTCATTGGCCGGCCGCTGGGGATGTCCTGCGGTTGTCCGATCACCCATTGCGGCGTGGCGATGGAGGTGGACCGGCGCACGGGCGTGATCGTTTGGTGCGTGACCGGCCCGTTACAACCGCGCCAGCAGGGGTTCAAGGACCTCGGCTACTACATCGCTGAAGGCTATGAAGGATTGATCCACCAGGCCCGGTGCGAGCTGAAGATCGGGGCGCGCTACTACTTTCAACCGCGAATGTGCATGCTGCAATGGCGCCACAGCGGCTTGGTGAACTTCCTGAACCGCACGCCGACGGCGCTTCAGGTCCGGCTGGAAGGTCTGTGGATCGGCTGACGCTCGCCGCACAGTCGCGAAGTGCCGCAATGAGTTGAACATCCTGCCGTCCAATCTCCGCAAACAATTCTGAGGCTGGAGCGTGAACGTGCTGTGCTTGCGGTCGTTTCCCTCCTGACCCACACCTGCCTTTGTCGGGTAAATCCAACGCCCGGATTTATGACACATTTTGCAGTTGCGCAACGCGCAAACCCGACTATATTGTCCCGCGTAATACACATCCAGAGTGGTCGAGTGGCAGCGACTCGGCCCGCCAACCGAGGTTCAGAAATCCTGCGGTGGTGTGATCGGACGGCGATCGATGTGCGGGAGCCGTAGGCTTCCGAAACAAAATTCTGGTGAGCCTGCCAGCCGCCAGAGTGAGCAAACAACAGCTCAGTGATGGCGGCGAGACGTTTTCCCCATCTCTGATGCGTAACCGTGAAAGGAATTACGTGTCATGAGTCGGACAACAATAGTAGCAGTTCGGGTGAACCCCGCGAATCCGCGACATCACCTTTGGAACAACAACGGGACGTGGTTTGTCCATTACACCGTTCATCCAACGCCTCTGACCAAGCAAAGGCTCCGCTTTTCTCTCGGCACCAAGCGGATCGACGAGGCCCGGCGCAAGCGCGACCGACTTCTGTACCAGTTGGCCGGCGGCAGGGATTCGACGCAACAAACTGCCGCGCAGCCAGTTCTAGGTGAACCGGGCTACTGTCTCGTCGATTAAAATAGTTCTTGCAACTTCTTTGAATTCTTGTAGATTGGACAATTACATGACTAAGTTGACTAATGTAGTATTGATTGGAAGTCAATGATGGAACAGAAGCAGGCACATAGCAGCGGGGAACCGCGACGCCGCGAACCGGACTGGCTGGCCATCGTCCAACGCCACGTCGCGTCCATGCGCTACGGTGTCGTGCAGATTGTCGTGCATAACGGCCGCGTAACGCAAATCGAGCGCACCGAGAAACTGCGTCTGAACGCGAACAGTGATTGGGAAATATGAATTTGACGCCGACCACACAAATGGAGGCCAACCACAAACAGCGAAACTGCGAGACTGACCAGACGACTGGAAGTGTTGCCAGGAAAGGATCAGTTATTGTCATGAACCAGAACCGTAAAATCCAGAATCGTATGCTGTTCGTTGTGGCAATCGCCGCCGTGCTATTGTTCAACGGTCAACTCACGGCGCACGCGGAAGAAACCACAAATACCGCGCCAGCAAAAGCCACCCCGTCGGAAAAAGGGCCGCCGTTGCCGTTGCATCAAATCGAAGGGAATGGCGGGATTTTCTCGACGTTGTCCGCCTATCTCGTCAACCCACCGCGAGACGGCGAGCCGGTCGGCCGGCCGAGCGTCGGTTTCGCTTACGTCAATATCGGGCACGGACAGAACCTGCAGGCGCTGACATTGACCGAAACGCCGTGGAAGCGGCTCGAACTCGGCTACGGTTGGGACCGCCTCGGGTTGGGCGACCTTCCGCAGGCGATCCAGAACGCGACCACGGTGAACATCAACCCCAAGGAAGTCCAATTGCACAACTTCAATGCGCGGCTGCAATTGCTCAAGGAGGGCGAGTTCGATCAAAAGTGGATCCCGGCCCTGACGTTTGGCGCCCACTTCAAGTACAACGACGGCATCCGTCAGATTGACAACGATCTCGGCGGCGCGCTGACCAGCGCCGGGATCGCCCACGATGTCGGCGAGGACTTCACGCTGTACGCCTCCAAATTGTTCACCCAGTTGCCACGGCCGGTTCTGGTGGAACTCGGCGGACGCGCCACCACGGGCGTCTGGAACGGCCTCGGCGGGTTTACGTCGCGCTACGACTTCCTGTTCGAGGGCAACGTGGTGGTGTTCGTCACCGGCAATTTCGCGCTGGCAGCCGAATACCGGCAGCAGCCCAACGAGTACAAACCCATCGGCAGTTTGGTGCAGGCTGAAGGGGACTGGTGGACGCTGGACGCCGCGTACGTGGTGAACAACCACCTAACGTTGGCGGCAGGCTACGGACACTTCGGCAAAGTGCTGAATCACGAAGCCAACGGCGTCTGGGGCGTCACTACGAAATGGGAGTTCTAACCATCGTCATCAAGCACAACCACATCAATTCGCAGGGGGGGAGGACAATCCCTCCCCCCTCGCGGGAAGGAGATTTGACCATGCCAAAGTATTTTGAAGACAATTCACAGTCCATCGGGCGAACACCGCTAGTGCGACTGAACCGGGTCACCGACGGGGCCAAGGCCACCGTCCTGGCCAAGATTGAGGGGCGCAATCCGTCCTATTCCGTCAAGTGCCGCATTGGCACCGCGATGATTTGGGACGCCGAAGAAAAGGGACTGCTCAAGCCCGGCGGGACGATCGTCGAGCCGACGAGCGGCAACACCGGTATCGCGCTGGCCTTTGTCGGCGCGGCGCGCGGATACAAGGTGATCTTGACGATGCCTGAAACGATGAGCCTGGAGCGTCGCCGCGTGCTGGCGGCGTTCGGCGCGGAACTGATCCTGACCGAGGGCGCGAAAGGAATGAAGGGCGCGGTGGCCAAGGCGGAGGAAATCGCTGCCTCCGACCCGTCGCGGTACTTCATCCCCCAGCAGTTCAAGAATCCCGCGAACCCTGCTATTCACGAGAAGACAACCGGCCCGGAGATCTGGGAACAAACCGACGGCGCGATTGACGTGCTCGTGTCCGGTGTCGGCACGGGCGGAACGATCACCGGCGTGTCGCGCTACATCAAGAACACCAAGAAAAAGAAAATCCGCTCGGTCGCCGTCGAGCCGAGGGAGAGTCCGGTTATCACGCAGAAGCTCGCAGGCCAGGAACTCAAACCCGGTCCGCACAAGATTCAGGGAATCGGAGCCGGCTTCATCCCCGACACGCTCGATCTCTCGCTTGTGGATCGCGTTGAACTGGTGGACAGTGCCGAGGCGGTGGCGTTCACGCGGCGATTGATCCGCGAGGAGGGCATCCTGGCCGGTATCTCGTCGGGCGCGGCGGCGGCGGTGGCTGTTCGGCTCGCGCAGCAGCCGGAGTTCGCCGGCAAGACCATTGTCACCGTCCTGCCTGATGCAGGCGAACGGTATCTGTCCACCGTGCTGTTTCAAGATTGGGTGTAAAAAGTAACGAAATCTGGTAAAGACGACTAAGAATAAAAGGAGATTGGAAATGTCAGACAACAAACCAAGTCATCACCTCGGCACGCTGGCCCTGCATGCCGGGCAGGTGCCGGATCCGACGACCACGGCGCGGGCGGTGCCGATCTACGCAACGACCAGCTTCGTGTTCCACGACACGGACCACGCCGCGAATCTTTTTGCTCTCAAGGAATTCGGCAACATCTACAGCCGCTTGATGAATCCGACCAACGACGTGCTTGAGAAACGGTTGGCGGCGTTGGATGGCGGCGCGGCGGGGCTGGCGTTCGCCAGCGGGCAGGCGGCGATCACGGCAGCAATCCTGACGATCGTGCATGCGGGGCAGAACTTCATTTCCGCCAACAGCCTGTATGGCGGGACATGGACGCTGTTTACGCAGACCTTCTCGAAACTCGGCATCGAAGTGCGGTTTTTCGATCCGAACAAACCGGAGGAGATCAGTAAACTGGCGGACGAGAACACGCGCTGCGTTTATCTGGAGTCACTCGGCAATCCGAAGAACGACGTGCCGGACTTCAAGAAGATCGCCGACATCGCGCACCGGCACGGTTTGCCGACCATCATCGACAACACGGTGATGACCCCGGCGTTGCTCCGCCCCATTGAGCACGGCATGGATATCGTGGTGTATTCGACCACCAAGTTCATCGGCGGCCACGGCGTGCACATCGGCGGCGCGATTGTGGATGGCGCCAGATTTTCGTGGGCGGATAACCCAAAGAAGTGGCCGGAATTCTGCGCGCCCGACCCGGCATATCACGGCGTCGTGTTCACCGAGGCGCTCAAGCCGATCGGCAACATCGCCTACATCCTTCACATTCGCACGCACTGGTTGCGGGACACCGGCGCCTGCATGAGTCCGTTTGCAGCGTTTCTGTTCCTGCTCGGGCTGGAGACTCTGCACCTGCGCATGGAACGTCACTGCGAGAACGCGCAAAAGGTCGCGGAGTTTCTCAAGAAGCATCCCGCCGTCCAGTGGGTGAATTATCCGGGGCTGCCGGATCATCCGCACCATGCCAGCGCCCGTAAGTACCTGCCCGATGGGGCGGGCGCGATCATTGGTTTTGGCATCAAAGGCGGCCAGAAAGCCGGCATCAAACTGATCAACAACGTCAAACTGTTCAGTCATTTGGCGAACATCGGTGACGCGAAATCGCTGGTCATTCACCCCGCCTCTACGACGCATTCGCAACTCACGCCCGAGGAACAGAAGCAAACGGGCGTGACGCCGGAGTACGTCCGGTTGTCGATCGGCATTGAGGACGTGCGCGACATCATCGCCGATCTTGACCAGGCGTTGAAAGCCTCTCAAACTTGACGCCGAGAAAACCGATGGGCGAGAACATCCTCGATAGCAGCGACAGCGTCCGCAGCGCTCGCCAGTTGAAGCACGCGCAGACGGTGACGTTTGACACGCCGCTGAAGCTGGAACTCGGAGACAAGTTGCCGTCGGTGACGGTCGTCTATGAGACCTACGGCCAACTCAACGCCGCAAAAGACAACGCCGTGCTCATCGGTCACGCGATCAGCGGGGACTCGCACGTCGCGAAGCACAATGATGCCGATGACCCCGGTTGGTGGGACATCGTTGTCGGCCCGGGCAAACCGATTGACACCAATCGGTACTTCGTGATCTGCCCGAACCTGCTCGGCGGCTGCCGCGGCACGACCGGTCCCGGCAGCGTCAATCCCGCCACCGGCAAACCGTACGGTCGCGATTTCCCGACGATCACCGTCGGCGACATGGTTGAAGTGCAGCGCCGCCTTCTCGATCATCTCGGCATCGACACACTGCTTGCGGTGGTCGGCGGATCGGTGGGCGGGCACCAGGCGCTGACGTGGGCGACGCAGTTTCCCGAGCGCGTGCGCGGCGTGGTGGCGCTTGCCACCTCGGCGCGATTGACGAGTCAGGCGCTGGCGTTCGACGTTGTCGGACGCAACGCCATCCGCCGCGATCCCCATTACCATGGTGGCCAGTACTACGGGGAAAAACACGGGCCGGAGGTTGGCCTGGCTATCGCGCGGATGATCGGGCACATCACCTATCTCTCGCGCGAGGCGATGAAACAAAAGTTCGGAACCAACCGGCTCCAACCGCGCGATGTCGCCACCGAATTCGAGAAAATGTTCTCGGTCGGCTCGTACCTCGGCTACCAGGGAACGAAGTTTGTCGAACGCTTTGATGCCAACAGTTACATGGTGCTCTCGACGGCGATGGATTTGTTCGACCTCGGCGATACCGAAGCCGAGTTGACCGCCCGGCTCGGGCGCGCCCGCTCCCGCTGGTTGATCGTCAGCTTCAGCAGCGACTGGTTGTTTCCGCCCGACCAATCCCGCGATATCGTCAACGCGCTCATTGCCAACGACGCGCCGGTCAGTTACTGCGACGTGCAGACCGACTGTGGCCACGACGCCTTTCTGTTGCCTAATGATCTGCCTCGTTACGGCGAACTGGTCCGCGCGTTTCTTGGAAACCTGACCGGCACGGCGGCGCCCGACCAGGGCGAAGAAGAGTTGCATCGTCAAAGCCCGACCAGTATTTTTCATCCACGACGGCTCGACTTCGACCGGATCGTGGAGTTGATCCCGCAACAGGCCACCGTGTTGGATCTCGGCTGCGGTCGTGGCGGCCTGCTGGCGCGGGTTCGGCGCACGGACCATCACCGCGTGCTCGGGGTGGAACTGGACGAACAGGCCGTGATCGCCTGCGTGCAGCGCGGTCTTGATGTGATTCAGGCGGACCTCAATGCCGGCCTGACGCCGTTTGCGGACAAGCAATTTGATTACGTTGTGCTTTCGCAGACGCTGCAGACCGTCGAAAATGTCGCGCGGGTGATTGACGACATGTTGCGTGTCGGCCGGCTGGGCATCGTCAGCTTTCCCAACTTCGCCTTTCACAAGTTGCGGCGGATGCTGGCCGAGGATGGGCGGTCGCCCAAGAGTGCGGGATTGCTGCGCTACGAATGGTACAACTCGCCGAACCGCCGGTTCCTGAGCATCATCGATTTTGAGGAGTTCTGCCGCGAAAAGAACATCAGCATTCACCGGCGCATCACCCTCGACACTGAAAACGGAACCGAGGTCACTGACGATCCGAACTTGAACGCCGATTTGGGGATCTTCGTTATCAGCCGGGGCTGACAACGGTTCTCATCCTTGATTTTTTGATGCCGCAAGCAAAAAACCGCTTGCCATTGTCTACTGCTATAGTAGACTTGGATCGTCATGCGGATATCCAAGCGAGGCGAGTACGCGTTGCGGTCGTTGATCAACCTCGGTATCGCCCAGGAAGTGGGTCTGCCATTGCTGCGCATTAGCGAGTTGGCGAGGAAAGAGGACATCCCGATCAAGTTCCTGGAGCAAATCCTTCTGCAACTGAAGAAGGCGCGTTATCTCGACAGCAAGCGCGGCAAGAACGGCGGCTATTTCATCAAGAAGCCGATGAACAAGATCAAGATCGGCGACGTGGTGCGGTTGATCGACGGACCGTTGGCGCCGATTTCCTGCGCAAGCGTAACCGCCTACGAACCATGCTCCTGCCCCGACGAAGCGCATTGTGGGCTGCGGATGCTGATGGTGGACGTGCGCAACGCCATCGCGAACATCCTCGACAATTACACCTTGGCCGACACGGTGGAAGTGACCTTGCGGAAATACCGGCGCGACAAAGCGCCATTACCATTCATGGAGGGCAAGAAACGATGAAAATCATTCGCACGTTCCTTATGGTTGTTATTGTCCTCGGTTTCGCCTCGGCGAGCCGGGCGGAGAAAATTGTGCTGCGGGTGGGACATTTCCCCAACGTGACGCACGCGCAAGGCGTGATTGCCCACGGATTGAGCCGCGAAGGAAAAGGCTGGTTCGAGGAACGGCTCGGCCCGGACGTCGAGATCCAGTGGTTTACGTACAATGCCGGTCCCAGCGCGATGGAGGCGATCTTCGCGCGCGCGCTCGATATCACGTACGTCGGGCCGAATCCGGCAATCAACGCGCACCTGAAATCGCAAGGCGATGAAATCCGCATTGTGGCCGGCGCATGCAGCGGCGGCGCGGCGCTGGTCGTGCAGCCTGACGGACGCATCAAGACAGACGCCGATTTCAAGGGCAAGAAAATCGCCACACCGCAGTTCGGCAATACGCAGGACGTGGCCGCGCGCGCATGGCTGCAGTCGAAAGGGCTTCAGATCACGATGACCGGTGGCGACGCCTTCGTCATCCCGACGGCGAATCCAGACCAGTTGTCCTTGTTCGTGCGCAAGGAAATTGACGCGGTGTGGACGGTCGAGCCTTGGGTGAGCCGGCTTGTGCTGGAGGCGAAGGGGCAGGTTTATCTCGATGAAAGCTCGCTCTGGAAACAGACGGGCGGCAAGTACGTCACGACGCATCTGGTGAGCAGTGTGAAATTCCTCAAGGAGCGTCCTGATTTGCTCAAGAAATGGATCGCCGCTCACGTCGAGTTGACAAAGTGGATCAACGAGCATCCCGACGAGGCGAAGCGAATCCTCAATGCGGAGATCAAGGCCGAGACGACGAAGGCGTTGCCCCAGGAAACGCTCGACAGCGCCTGGAAGCGGCTGGAAATCACTTACGACCCGGTCGCCGCTTCGCTGTTGAAGTCCGCCGAGGACGCGTATCGCATCGGATTCTTGAAGGAGAAGCCCGATCTTTCGCGCATCTATGACCTCAAGCTTCTGAACGGCGTGCTGCGCGAGAAGGGATTGGCCGAAATCAAGTGATGGCGGTCCACGAAGAACTCCAAAACGTCGCGCCTGAGAAGCTGCTCGTGGAGCATGTCTCGAAAACGTTTCGCACGCGGCGAGCCGCCGTTCATGCACTCGATGACGTGAGCCTTCAGGTGCGCGAAGGCGAGTTTGTTTGCCTCGTCGGCCCGTCGGGCTGCGGCAAGTCGACGCTGCTCAACATCATCGCGGGGCTGGAGGAACCCGACAGTGGTCGGGTCTTGGCGGACGGCAAGCCCGTGACTAGGCCGGGCCGTGACCGCATGGTCATGTTCCAGGAATCCGCCCTGTTCCCGTGGCTGGATGTGATGGGCAACCTCATGTTTGGGCTGAAGTTGAAACCGAACCTGACCAACAAGGAACGCCGCGAGGTGGCAGAGTACTATTTGCACCTGGTAGGGTTGGAAAGTTTCGTGCACGCCAATATTCATGAACTGTCCGGGGGCATGAAACAGCGGGTGGCGCTGGCGCGCGCGCTGGCGCCGAATCCGCGGGTGCTGCTGATGGATGAACCGTTCGCAACCCTCGACGCGATGACGCGCGAGCAGCTCTACGGCGACATCCAGCGCATCTGGCAGGAACGACGCAAGACGATCGTGTTTGTGACGCACAACGTGCGCGAGGCCGCGTGCTTGGGTGACCGGGTGCTGTTGTTCTCGCCGCATCCCGGCCACATCCAGGAGAGCTTCAGTGTCGATCTCCCGCGCCCGCGCGACATCAACAGTGTTGATCTTGCCAAATACTCAACCGAGATCACACGTTCCTTGAAACGGCATTTGCATCGCGAGACTGCTGAGGTGGCTGAATGAAACGTGCATTGGTGATCCTCGTTTTCTTCGTTGTCTTGATCCTGATTTGGGAAGGACTGTTTCGCGCGAAAATCTGGTCGCCTGTGCTGGTTCCAGGGCCGGTGAGCGTCGCCCAATACCTCGAAGGGGCAATCTGTGACGGTACACTGTGGCATGCTACGATTGTCACCATGCGGCGATTGTTATTCGGTTACTTTCTGGGGATTGCCTGTGGACTGCCACTGGGATTGCTGACCGCCCGATTCAAATTCATGGAAGACACGCTGGGCATCGTCGCGCTGGGACTCCAGACGTTGCCGAGTGTTTGCTGGGTGCCGCTGGCCTTGCTGTGGTTTGGCCAGACCGAAGCGGCGATGCTGTTCGTCGTCATCATGGGCACGTTGTGGTCGGTGGTGATCGCGACCGACAACGGCGTGCGCACGGTGCCGCCCATATACGCCCGTGCCGCCCGCACGATGGGATCGAGCCAGTTCCACACCTGGGTCACGGTCATCGTGCCGGCGTCGCTGCCGTTCATCGTCAGCGGCATGAAACAAGGCTGGGCCTTCGCGTGGCGCTCGCTGATGGCGGCGGAGATTTTCGTAACGATTTTGACGGGTTTCGGCCTCGGCCACCTGCTGCATTATGGGCGTGAACTCAACGCGATGGACCAAGTGATCGGCGTGATGCTGGTGATTATCGTCATCGGCCTGCTGGCCGACAAGATTTTGTTCTCGCCGTGGGAGCGTTTCCTGCACCGCCGTTGGGGCACTGCCGAACAATAATGGCACCGCGTGCGAAAGATTCTGGACATGCCCGCTGCTGCGGACTAGCTTTGGGCAATTGGTGACGTTATGAAGCTGACAACACTTTTCAGGATCGGCGTGGCGGTTCTTGTGGGCGCGGTTCTTTCGGCGGAAGCTCTGGCCCAGATGCCGGTTCCGCCGCCCGGCCCCGATGTGCCGCTATTGTCCAGCGCCGAACTGGATCAGTTGCTCGAGCCGATTGCGCTGTATCCCGATCCGTTGATTGCGCAAATCCTGCCCGCCGCCACGGTGCCTTCCACAATCGTGCTGGTGGATCGCTACGTGAGCAGCGGCGTGGACGTGAATCAGATTGATCAGCAACAGTTGGACGACAGCGTCAAGGCGCTGGCGCGTTATCCCGACGTGCTCAAAATGATGGACGACAACCTCGAATGGACGACCGCGTTGGGCCAGGCATTCGCCAACCAGCCGGCGGGCGTGATGGATTCCATCCAACGTCTCCGCGCGCAGGCTCAGGCGCTCGGCAATCTGGGAAGCACGCCGCAGCAGGAAGTCGTTGCCGACGATGGAGACATTGACATCGTTCCGGCGAATCCTGACGTGATTTACGTGCCGGTCTATCAGCCCGACGCGATCTTCGTGCAGCGTTGTCTGGGTCCAGGCTTTTGCCTGTCGTTCGGCGCCGGTTTTGCCATTGGCGCGTGGTTGAACCACGATTGCGATTGGCACAACCACCATGTCATCGTCTGGCCTCACGATCATCCGCGACCGCGTGATTGGTGGCATCGTCCGCCCGGCCAGCGTGGTCGTCCCGGCGTCGGCACCGTCACTGCTCCCGGCCATCGCGACGCCGGTAGCGCAGGTGCCACGGTCTGGCATCCTCGAAATCGTCCTGTCAGTACGACCGCGAACCGCAGCGACCGCGGTTGGAACGTTCCCGAAACTCGCGCGACCGTTCCCAAGGTCATCCGGCCAGCACCCGCGCCGGTTGAGTCGCGCGGGACTCCCATTCCGATTATCCGGCCCGCAGTGCCGGTGCAGCGCGTGGCACCGGTGCCGCGGGAACGGCCCGCCGCCGGAGCGCTGATCGGCGTTCAGAGCGCCCGGGAGACGCGCGAATTCAGCAGTCGCGGCGTGGAAAGCCGCCAAACGATCACGACCGCCGTGCCGGCCGCGCATCCGTCTGCTCCAACCGAGTTTCAGGGGTCGGGTGACGCTGGTCAGAGGAGGCAGCGATGATTCCGCGGACTGATCCCGTCACCAGAAACAACCAGATAATGAAGGCGTGCGATCTCCCGGTGGAACTCAAGCGGACTGCTTGGGTGCGAGGCTTCGCCTCGCTCGCTTTGATCTTCGTCGCGTCGTTGCGTCTGGATGCTGCTGGTCAGCAGCAATTCGCGTCACCGGACGAGGCGGTGAACGCGCTGGTGGCCGCCGCCAAGGCCAGAGACACCAACACGCTGCATGCGATTTTTGGACCGGCGGCGCACGAGCTGGTCTCTCCCGACATCGTACAGACCAGCAACGAGTCAGAAACTTTCCTGCGTTGTCTCACGGAGAAGGCCGCGCTCGTTCGCCAATCCGACACGAACGCCGTGCTTCAACTTGGCGCCGACGGCTGGCCATTTCCCATTCCGCTGGTGAAGCAGCCGGATGGGAAATGGTTGTTCGACACGCTGGCGGGCAAAGAGGAGATTTTGAACCGGCGCGTCGGCCGGAATGAACTTGGCGCCATTCGCGTTTGCCGCGCGTACGTGGATGCCCAACGCGAGTATGCCAGCCAACCGCGCAGCAGCGACGGCGTGCTGGAGTACGCCCAGCATCTTCGCAGCGCGCCCGGCACGCACAACGGCCTATATTGGCCCGTGGGAGCGGACGGGGAACTCAGCCCGTTAGGTCCGCTCATCGCTCAGGCGCACGGCGAGGGTTACCGGCGGCAGACGAAAATCATGACCGAGGCACAATCGCCGTACCGAGGTTATTACTTCAAGATTCTGACGCGCCAGGGCAGACACGCGCCGGGCGGCAACTACAATTGCATCATCAACGGCCACATGATCGCCGGGTTCGCCCTCGTGGCGTGGCCGGCGGAATGGGGCAACTCGGGCGTGATGACCTTCATCGTGAACCAGCAAGGCAAGGTTTATCAGAGAAACCTGGGAGCCAAGACCTCCGCGATCGCCCCAAGAATGACGACCTACGATCCGGACGCCAGTTGGACACCGGTCAAGGAGAATTGATTACGGCGATTCCGTCCGGGCCCCTGGAAGGAGACGGACCAATGAAACAGATTGTAGTTCGGTTCATAATCACAATCATGCTGGCCGCCTTTGCGCAAGCCTGCGCGTCGGTCCGTAGCAATCCGGACTATGGACCTAACTCTGAGCGAGGACAGGAGTTGGAGCAAATGGAGCGGATGCTTAACCCGTCCCCGAATGGGGAAGAAGCACCCTAACACAGCAGTATCGCGGTGGTCACGCAACCGTCTCATCTTGAGAGAGGGCAGGCAGCCGCTTGTGTCTCGGCCAGCACGGCTCTCATACAGTGCGGTCGCCAGTCGAGCGGGAACTGGCGGTTTGGGAACGGCGGCGGACATCGTCCATTTTATCATTGCTCTTATAGTTGCATGGTATATTGTCAATCCAGCTTGCAGATAGAAGCCACTCGCAGTGTGTCTGGTAGATTGTCAGGCGAGCATGTTTGCTCGGTGACAATCTGAAACTCGAACCATCGGGAACTCCACTGAGACCTCCTATCGCAGCAGAAAGAGATAATGGCAACGAAACTATACGTGGGTAACCTCTCATCCAACACGACGGAGGGCCAGATTCTCGACCTATTCAAGCAGGCGGGCAACGTTCTCAGTTGCCAACTCATCATGGACAAGGTCACCAGCAAGTCCAAAGGATTTGCCTTCGTGGAGATGGGCTCGCAAGCAGAAGCCACCAAAGCGATTGCTGATTGCAATGGCAAGGAACTGGATGGTCGGGCACTGAAAGTCAGCGAAGCCAGACCCCGTGTTGAACGCCCCCCCGGTAGTTCCGCTGGCAGCGGCGGACGGTGATAGTCCTGGGCGGCAGGATCAGCGGTCGAAACGGGCGACGGGGACTGCGGGCGGAATGCGGTGGGTAATAGCGGGAGGCTCGCGTAAATCAGCAGCGAGCCGCTATTGCGTTGACGAGAGAATATTGTCGGGGCAATTCATCATTCTCCGCGAGCGTGGGCGGCGGCGCAAATGTCCTTGCCCAATTTCTCCATCGCTTTCGCCTGTTCAAGCACGGCGATTCCCTGAAACAGTGTCGCAACGATTTCAGGATGCGTGGCGACAACTTCCTCGCCGAACTCCTTTCGAGCAACGTTCTTGGCGTTCGCCATGACTTCAGAAATCTCAATTTGGTTTGTCATTTTCCCTCCCTTCCATGCCTCACAATAGCAGCTCTCAACAACAGGTCAATCTCGCGCAAACCAGTCTGCAATCCCGATGCCTCTCCGATGACGCATTCGCATCCCGCCTGCTACTCATCTTGGGCGGCCGCATGTCGAGCGAGATCAGGCGGATTAGGAACGGCGGCGGAATTGCGGCAGGGCGGGCGTGTACGAGAAAGAAAACCGGGCCCTTAATGCTTAGGTCTCTGGGATTGCCCCTTACCCCAGCGTATCGACCCATAATTCACAGCAAATTGTTTCGCGTTGAATGGACGACGTTTTGAGCCCTTGCCTGCCTGTCTGGTCTCCGCCTTGCCCACTGGTTTGGTCTCCGTCTTATCAACTAGTTTAGTCTCTGCCTTGGCAACTGGTTTGCCTTCTGCCTTGTCTGCTGAGTTGCTCTCTGCCTTGGCAACTGGTTTGATCTCTGCGTCATTCATGGTCTGCCTCCGGGCTAATCTTAACCTACAATTGGCTGATTGTCCCAACGGGTAATTCGCTCCGCCTTGGCTTTCTCCGGGATTGCCGCACGCTGAAAACCGGCAAATCCAGCCTGCCCGTCCCCAAGAAATTTCCTTCCTCGAATCTGTCCGGCGCTGTGAGACTTGGCAAACAGACCACCTTCAGGCAATTCGCCTGAAGCTCCCTGTTGGTTCCGGTTGGTGGTTTTGTTGGTTTTTGTCCGCCGAGTTTCAGAATGCCCGCCATGTTTCATCAAAGGGAGTCAGATCGGCGAGAAGTGAAAAAAACCTTGAAAAACAAGGCCCAGAACGCTTGTTCCGGGCCTTGTAATTGGTAGCGGGGGTGGGATTTGAACCCACGACCTTCAGGTTATGAGCCTGACGAGCTACCGGGCTGCTCCACCCCGCAGTCAAAATCCATTTTCAAGCAACGCATCGGTGGCAGATAAACCCCGATCCCACCGTGGCGCGATTATGAGCCTCGCAGTCAAAGGCCTGCTACACCTTAGAGAAGGCGGGTGGGTTCGTCAAGCCCCGTTTAGCGCGGTGCGGCGGCGGTAGACCGCGTCGGTTCGAATCGGAAAATGGTCTCGTTCGGACGCACCAGGTTCAACTTGTTGCGCGCTATCCGTTCCACGTAAGCGGAGTCGGTCTTGAGCGCCTCGATTTCCATCTTCTGCTGTTTTTCCAGCGATTCCTGACGAGTGATCTCACTGTCCAAACGCGATATTTCCAGCAGCATGGCGTGTCGATGCCGCAGTATCGGCACGAACATCATGACCACGCCAAGGCCCACAATGCCTGCAAAAACGAGGAAGCCCAACGACTGCAATCGCGCCCAGAGATTCTGCCAGCTCATCGACTATAGTTTCCCTCCATACACGGCGTTGTCCCCGAGAAGTTCTTCGATGCGCAGCAATTGATTGTACTTGCACACGCGATCGGTGCGGCAAAGTGAGCCCGTCTTGATCTGGCCGGCGTTGGTCGCCACGGCGATGTCGGCGATGGTCGTATCCTCGGTTTCGCCCGAGCGATGGCTGATCACCGCCGTGTAACCCGCTTCCTTGGCCATCTCGATCGCGTCGAGTGTCTCCGTCAACGTCCCGATCTGGTTGACCTTGATGAGAATCGAGTTCGCCACACCTTCGTCGATGCCTTTCTGGAGGAACTTGGTGTTCGTCACGAACACGTCATCGCCGACGAGTTGCATCTTCTGCCCGAGCCGTTGTGTCACTTGCTTCCAGCCGTCCCAATCGTTCTCGGCGAGTCCGTCCTCAATCGAAATGATCGGATACTTGCGCGTCAGGTTCTCGTAAAAGTCGATCATCTGCGCCGCCGACCGCTTCGAGCCGTCGGATTTCTTGAACACGTACTTCTTCGTGGCTGCGTCGTAAAACTCGCTGGCCGCCGGATCGAGCGCGATGAACACTTCCTTGCCGGGCTTGTAGCCCGCCTGTTTGATCGCGGCGATGATGACCTCCAGCGCGTGTTCATTGCTTTTCAACGCCGGCGCGAACCCTCCCTCGTCGCCCACGGCGGTGCTGAGTTTATTCGCCTTGAGTACGGCTTTCAGCGCGTGGAACACTTCCACGCCCATGCGCAGCGCTTCGCGGAAACTGGCGGCGCCTTTCGGCACGACCATGAACTCTTGCAGATCGACGGGCGCATCGCTGTGCGCGCCACCGTTGAGGATGTTCATCATCGGCACCGGCAACACCTTCGCGTTCGCGCCTCCGATGTAACGAAACAGATCGACGCCCAATTGCGCCGCCGCCGCGTGCGCCGTCGCCAGCGACACGCCGAGAATCGCGTTCGCGCCGAGCTTGCCTTTGTTTGGCGTTCCATCCAGCGCGATCATCGTGCGGTCAACGCCGACTTGATCGAGCGCGTCGCGGCCTTCGAGTTCGGAAAAAATCTTCGTGTTGACGTTGGCAACAGCCTTGAGCACGCCCTTGCCGCCGTACCGTGTCTTGTCGCCGTCGCGCAACTCCCATGCTTCGTGTTCGCCGGTGCTCGCGCCGCTGGGAACAGCCGCGCGACCCACCGCGCCGCCGGACAGTTCCACGTCCACTTCAATCGTTGGATTGCCGCGGGAATCGAGAATCTCGCGGGCTTGAATTCGAGTAATCGTCGTCACAGAAAAACAAATCCCCCTTGCCACGCGATTCTAGGGGCAGTGCGCGGCCAGTCAAGGAATTAAACGGACCGCATACGCATCCGGATCGCGAATGCCCGTCCGGCTTGGGGCGAGGCTAGGTGACCGCGAGTGCCAGCGCGTTATTGAGGATGTGAACAAGTGCGGAAACCCAAACCGATCCGGTTCTGTTCCGCGCCCAGCCAAGGACCACACCGATCGCAGTCAGCGGAACAAAGTAGAAAAAGTCGCCATGAGACGCCCCAAAGACGATGGCAGTTGTCAGGATCGTCCAACCGCCACCCAACCGCTTCTGCAGCGCGCCGAACAGGAGACCGCGAAATAACACCTCTTCTGCCATCGGCATCAGCATCGCGACCGCCACAATCGCCAGCGCAGGACGACCTTTTATCGTTTCCTCGATGAAGGGGAGATTGTGTGGAAGCGGGGCTGGCCTGTGCGTAATAACTGCCATCAGCTTGACGTATCCCGAGTTCCCCAACCAAACAAAAAACAGGGCCAAACAGGCGGCTCCGGCCGATTTCCATGGCAATGTGCGCGGTCGCGCGAATGGCTTCCCCCAGGTTTGTTTGGGAAACGCAGTCAGAGCGGCGATCAGCAGGGGAACCGGTGCGGCCGCCATTCCGGCCACGAGGCTTCCGGACGCAAAGGTCAGGCCAAACAAACCGGCTACAAACGTGCACGCAAACTGTCCCTCGAAGAATATCAAGATCCACCCGATGGTGAAGCCGAGGCCCGGTGTCTCGGCCGCAGACACCTGAAAACTCTTCTTGAGCAGCAGGGCCGCTCCCAACCCAAACGAAATGAGGAGCGCGGCACAGCCAATACCAAAGCCGACAGGATAAATCTCGGACGCTTTCTTGTACTGGCTCGTGATGAGGTATGCGAAAAAAAGGTCGTACTCCGCCGTTCGATCCTCCGGCTTGAGTTCGTGCGCTTTTTCGAGATCGGGAACCGCTTCGGCAAATTGCATGGACCCCATCAAAGAGACTCCCCGCCAATAGCGACCCTCAAAATCCTCCGGTTTCATCCGGATGGCTTCCTGATATGCATCCGCTGCCTGCGCAAATCGTCTTTGCTGGAACAGCGCATCTCCGAGGTAAGAGTGGGCAGGGAAATCTCGCGGGGCGAGTTTGACTGCCTGCCGATATTCGCTCTCCGCCTGCTGGTAAGAACGCGACTGATAAAAGCAGTCTCCCAACCGCAGGTGGGCATAGGAATTTGTCGGCACCAACCGGATCACTTCCCGATATTCACGCTCCGCCTGCCGATAAGACTTCACCTGATACAAGCCGTCTCCCAGCCACACGTGAGCATCGGGATCATCCGGCTTGATTTGAATGGCCTTGCGGAACGCTTCGATGGCCGATCCATAAGCCTCGAGGCCGTACAGGGACGTCCCGAGCCCAAAGTAAGCATCCGAGTTGTTCGGATCCAGAGAAATGCACTTCCGGCACAAATCCCGGGCTTGGGAATAATTCTTTGTCCGATAATAGCAGAAGCTCAGGCAGAGACACCGATGTACGCTGTCGCCTCCGAGCGACACGGCCTTTTCGTAGACCGGAATGGCTTCGGGATAGCGCTCAAGCTTGAAGAGCGACCAGGCCAGACCGTCGTAGTAGAGCGGCTTGGTTCGATCCAAATCGATGGCTTTGCGAAATTCCGTTTCAGCGTCACGGAAACGAAGCAGTTTCAAGAGCGAATTGCCAAGCCAGTAGTGTCCTTCAGCACTGGACCTTAGAATGACATACTGGCGGAATGATTCGGCTGCTTGTTCGTACTCCTCCAATCCATAGCGACAATTGCCCAAACCGAACCAGGCGCTGGCATTGGTTGAATTGAGCAGAATGGCTTCTTGGAAATCTCGCAATGCCTCCTGGTATTGCTGTGACCTGTATCGGCTCCAGCCCGATCGTGTGTAGGCCATCGAATTGCTGGAATCGCTCGGACCAGCTTGCGGAAGTTTTCTGTCGGCCGATGGTTGATCGTTCTCTGCCAATCGGATCGCACCCGCATTCAAGTCGGCGCTCGGAGCGCGTTGAGCTTCCTCGGCCCACGCGACACCGCTCAGAACAGCGAACACAAGCACCACCCAAAAAACACGGAATTTCATTCGCATGAAACCGTCCGCCGTCCTTGTAGCGGCGGCTCCCTGCCCCGAAAGCTTTCGGGGTGAACGAGCCGCCGAAATCGCCAAGAAACCAACGACTCGGCGCTTCACAGAAGCGCCGCTACACCGAAACTGATGGTTTCGTGGTGGTGGTATCAAGAGGCCCCCTCCGAGAGACCACAGCCACAAGAAAATAACAAGAGTGCAAAAACCTTCTTCACGATTTCTACGTGGGAAACGGTTTGATCTCGACGGGTTGGCCGCTTCGGGCGGAGGCGGCCAGCGCGTCGAGCACGCGCGCGTTGCCACGTGAGTCCCGCTCGGCGTCGCAGTCGGTCGGAAACTGCGGCGGACGATCCTCGCGGACGCAATCGCTGAAATGATCGATCTCCGACGTGAAATGCCCCAACTGGTGCGGCGTCTCAATGCGGATCGTCTTCGCCGTGCCGCCGCGGGTCACAATGAATTCGCCGAAGTTGGTTGGCGGCAGCCACGGGTTGGGAACGACGAGTTTGCCCTCGGTGCCGATGATCTCGACACCGAAAACGCTTTCTGATTCAAAGCTGCACAAGATGTGCGCCGTCAGGCCGTCCGCAAACTCCAGCGTGCCGGTCAAGGTCAGGTCCACACCGTCGCCCTGCTGCGGCGGGGCAAAGTGCGCTTGCGCCAGCGCGCTTGTTGGCTCGTCGCCGGCAAACAGCCGGGACGCGTTCACGCAATAGCAGCCGACATCCAACAGCGCCCCGCCGCCCGCGTCGCGCCGGTAACGGGGGTTGTTGGATTCGCGTCCGCGGACGGCGTAGCTGGCGCGGACATGGACGACACGACCGATGTCTCCTCCGGCAATGCACCGGGCGGATTCGGCGATCTGAGGTTGGAACCGGTACATGAACCCTTCCATGAGCCGGCGCTGGTTGGCGTGGGCGGCAGCGAACATCCATTCGACTTCGGCGCTGGAACAGGCGAGCGGTTTTTCGCAAAGCACATGTTTGCCGGCCTGCAACGCGCGGACTGTCCATTCGCAGTGCAAACCGTTGTGGAGCGCGTTGAAGACGACATCCACTTCAGGATCTTCAACGAGTGCTTCGTAACTGCCGTGTGCCTTGGGAATGCCAAACTCAGCGGCTCGCGAGCGGGCGCGTTGGAGGTCACGGCTGGCAATCGCGGTGAGCGTCGCCCCGCGGGCCAGACGAAATCCCTGCGTGAGCTTGGCAAGGACTTTGCCCGTGCCGAGGATACCGCAGCGTAATGTCGGGGTCTTGCTCACTTCTGCAAATCGGAAAGGCCGCCGGCGTTGGTCACGTCGCTGAACCCGGCATCGAGCAGGATCTGTTTGGCCTTGGCGCTGCGGGCACCGGACCGGCAGTAAACGACGACCGGCTGGTTCGTTGGGCCGACATCGTTCAGCCGTTTCTGGAGTTCCTGCAACGGAATGTTCGTGGCGCCGGTGTAATGACCGGCGGCGTATTCGGTGGGCGTTCGCACGTCCACCACCCGTGCGCCCTTGCGGATTTTCTCCTTCGCCGCAGTCTTCTCAGTATCCGACACCGGCGGGGTCGCGGCGCGCACTACGAACACCACCAGAACGATCAAAGCAACGAGCCACAAGGTTTTCCCATTCATTGTTCTCTCTCCAAGCAGGCGCAGTATATCACATCTGCCGCAAGCCGTCCGAGTGCGGGATGCCTTGGTGGGGTTGGCACCTTGGAGTGCTGCGGCTTGATCCCGCTCAGAGCGGGATTGACGCAGCCTTGCCGTGAGGCGGCCCGACGCCCAGCACGACCCTCGCCGAGTCGAGCCTCGGCGGTGGAAGGCGGCGTCGAGCCACCGCACTCCATAGCGCGTTATTTTCCGCTTTCCGCTTCCCGTTGGCGCTGTTAGTCTGCGCGGGCATGACGCAGATGACGAAGTGGTTTTACCTGCTGACGCTGGCGGTGTGGATTGGCAGCATCATCTTCTTCAGTTTTGTCGTCGCGCCGACCGTGTTCAAAGTCCTAAAGCAGGAGGATGCTGCAAGATTGCAGCGCGCGTTGTTTCCGAAGTATTACCTCGTCGGCATGATATGCGCCACGCTGGGAATCGTCTGCGTCGGGCTTCTGCTGGCTGACGCCGCATTCGGCAAATGGCCGGGCGTATTCAGTCTATTGCTGCTGGCGGGTGTGGGCGCGACGGATTTGTGGTTGCGGCAAACGGTCGTCCCGCACATGAACGATCTACGCGAGCGTCGCGCCGCCATCGTGGAGTCGGGCAAACAACCCGATCCGGCGCTCGAAGACGAGTGGAAATCGCTGCATCGGTTGAGCGTCCAACTCAACCTCGCCGTCCTGCTCTGCGGCTTCGCCCTGCTGTTCCTGCTCGTGTATGCGCGCGTGGTGTGACACGCGCCGCGTCTTGTGCTCATTCCGAGCTTGTGCTACTCGCCCCATTTTATAAAAGGAAGCGAACTCATGGATAACGTTGCACATTCCGTTTCTGAGAAGGCCCGCAGATTAGCGTTGCGTTCGTTCGATGTCTTCTAGGATTTTCTTCACGCGCAGGAAGTGGGCGGCGATGGACACGGACGCCGCGCAGACGAGAGTGAACAGGGTCTCCAGGTCGGCATAGAGAAAGAAGATCAGCAGACCGGCCAGCGAGGCCACCTCTGAAAGTGCGAATCCGACGAAGAACTGTTTCTGAATTGCCGGAGCGACAGTGGCAAAATCCCCATCGGTTGGCTGCCGACTCGCCATCGCCCTGACGACCAGAAACGAAACGACTGCGGCAAGGATGCCGACGAGGAAAACAACGGCGGTGAACGGCCCTCTCGATTGCCCGCTTGCGGTGGCTTTGAAGTGGCCCTGCAACATGGCCGCAGCCAGTAGGAGGTACATCACCTGCGCCACGATGAATGCGATAGCCACCATCGTCAGACGTTGTCGAAACATGGCGGGTGTGGGTTGTCCCGGCTGAGGCGGTTGCTCTGGTGTCATGTCGTCATCCTCCCAGTTTCACCAGATTGTGCGGTTGGTCACGGCGCGGTTTCGATCAGGTCGATGCGGTCGGGTTTGGCTTGTCCCAAACCGACCTCGCCGGCGGTGGCGATGTGACTGGCGAGCGGGCCGATGGCCGTGACCTTTGCTTCGCTACGTTTGGTTTCGAGAAGTTTCAGGCAGGTCGCATCGATGGCAACGGGATCGCGGCTGAAGTATAGCCCGCCGTACGGCCATGAGTATTGCGGTTTGAAATTCGGCCCGCCGGCGTATCCGCCAATAAGCGCATCGCAAATGTTGAGCACCAGTTTGCGGCGGATTACGGGCATGGCGCAAATGGCCGGAATCGATGGATCACCTTTCTGACCGAACATCTCGAAGCGCCGATTGTTGTCCACCGCGTTGACCGTGATGTTGTAGAGGCAACCGGCCAGCCCGCAAGCGTCGTTGTCCTGCAACACAGGCACGTTGATGAGCTTGGTGACCGTCTGCGTGAGCAGCTTCGGCAAATGCGAACGTGTGCTCAACGCCGTGTCTTCCTTGCCGAACAACAGATCACCCCAGATCAGTTTCCCGACCAGCTTGCTTTCGTAAAAGGTTTCCGGGTCCCAGCCCCGCTCAGAGCGGGGCAAGCCGGTGTCGGGGATCACCGAGACGACGCGGACGCCGGAGTCCTGCACGCCGGGGCCATAACCTGCGGCCCGCATTTTCGTCGCGTCGCGATCCCAGACCACGATGTTGGTGGGCGCGACACCCGCGCTGCGCAGGCCGTCCACGATGGCGTCCACGACGGCGGGCCGCGTCGCCTGCAACGATGCGCCCTGCGTGTTGATTTTGATACCGACGACATCGTTGCTGGAGGCAAACATTCGCCATGCGGCGGCATCGTCGGCTTGGCCGGTCAGCGTCTTCATTCCCGCCGTCACCATTGCGCGGACTTTGGCAACGTTCGCAGTGAACCCGCTCACGGCGCTCGGATCGCGCACCAACACCACGCGGCTCTTGGAGATACTGCCGCCGGTTCCGACGCTTGTGTCGGAGTTCGTCGCCTCGCCCCAAACCACGGCGGCGTTCAGTGCCAATGCAGCAGCGATGAACGCGGCGATTGCCCGTGCGTTTTTCACGCCGAGCATCATGGCAAACGGGCGGAGAAATGCAAGGGATTGAAGTTGCCCTAATAATTCTTGTTGTTGTAGCTGCGCTTCTATGAAGCGCGGGCCGTTGATTTTCCGAGGAAATTCGGCGCTCCGAAAGCTTTCGGAGCGCCGCTACATCGAGGCGGCGGAAATCATCGGAATCGCCGGTCGCCCCGAATGTTTTCGGGGCTCCCGCGGTCTCAGAACGCCCGGTTAAAACTTCATCGAGAGCAGGAACTCGGCGTTGGACTTTGTCTTCTTGAGCTTTTCGATGGGTAGTGTCCTAATCTGGAGGGCCACGCTCTGTCGTGGCCGCATTTCGCGAACGGACGCGACGGAGCGCGTCCCTCCAAACTGCAAATCAGGACACTACCTTTCGATGAGGAGCCTTGACACCGTCGCGCGCGCCGCACTACAAGAACGGCGATGCCCGCGACCAAGACTCAAGCCAGAGCAGTTTACCTCATCGGCGGCGACGACGAGTTTTCGATCAAGGAGGCCGCAGCCAGGCTCGCCGAGGAGCTGGCGCCGAAAGACGCCGGCGAGTTCGGCGTCGAGGTCATCGAGGGCGACGCGCAGAATCAGGACGGGGCGCTGAAGGTTCTCGGTCGGGTGAAGGAGGCGCTGCAGACGGTCGGTTTTTTTGGCGGGGAAAAGCTGGTGTGGTTGAAGAGCACGGGGTTGCTGGCGGATAATCCGACGACACGGGCCGAGGCGGTCAAAGAGGCTCTGGCTGATCTTGCTGATCAACTCAAACGCGGTCTGCCAGACGGCGTGCGGTTGCTGATCAGCGCGGTCGGCTGCGACCGCCGCAAGACGATTTGCAGAACGGTCGAGAAATTCGGGGAGGCGCAGTTTTTCGAAGCGCTGGAGGAGGGACGGGGACACGGCGACGAGGAGATCTCGGCGTTTATCCAGGGGCGGCTGCGCGGGGAGCGGAAGACGATGACGGGGGGCGCGTTTGAGGCGTTTCGCGGGCTGGTGGCGGCCGATCTGCGCGAGATGGCGAACGAGTTGGAGAAACTTTGTCTGTACGTGGGGAAGCGCGCCGAGATCACGGAGGCGGATGTGCGGGCGATTTGTTCCGCATCGCGTCAGGCCGTCATCTGGGAATTGACCGATGGGCTCGGCGCGCGGCAAGTGGTCAAGGCCGTCGCCGCGCTGGAGAACCTGCTGGCGACGGGCGAGCAGCCGATTGGCGTGTTGATGATGCTGGTGGGGCAGTTTCGGCTGATGCTGTTGATGAAGGATTTGATGGCGCGCAAGGCGATCGGCGTCAGCGACGGCTCGGGCGCGGGGTTTCAATTCGTCAAGGCGTTCGAGCGGTTGCCCGAAAGTCAGATCGCACATTTTCCGAAGACGAAGGAGGGTGGTCTGCCCAGCCCGTGGCGATTGTATCGGTGCGCGCTGGCGGCGCGGAATTTTTCCATTGAGGAATTGGTTGGCGCGATGGATTTGCTTTTGGAAGCCAACCGCCAACTGGTTTCCACGCAACTCGACGCGCGTCTGGTGCTGGAGGAAGCTATCGCCAAGATCGCCCGGAAGCGGGCGGCCGTTTCTGTTTGAGACTTGTCCGGCGCCATGCTAAGCTGCCCACTGTGGAATCTTTCACACGATTGGGGAATCAGAACTTGGAGGAGTGGCCATGAAGAACAGACGTTTCGCAGCGATGTGCGCATTGATAGCAGCGTTGGCGCTGGCGCTCGCGGCCAACGCGCAGGCCGACGACGGCGCGGTTACAAAAGCCGTCGCGGTGCTGTACCCGACGAAGGGCAGCAGCGTTAGCGGCACCGTTACCTTCACAAAAGTCGACAATGGCATCCGCGTCGTCGCCGATGTCGAGGGGCTGACGCCCGGAGAACACGGGTTCCACGTTCACGCCATCGGCGATTGCAGCGCGCCCGACGCGATGTCGGCGGGCGGTCACTTCAATCCAGATGGCCACCAGCACGCGGGCCCCGACGCGGAGAACCGTCACACAGGCGATCTCGGCAATATCACCGCCGACGCCAGCGGCAAGGCGCACTATGATCGAGTCGATGCGGGTCTTGCGCTTGAGGGGCGCCACTCGATCATCGGTCGCAGCGTGATCGTTCACGAGAAGGTTGACGACCTGAAATCGCAGCCCACGGGCAATGCAGGCGCGCGTGTTGCCTGCGGCGCGATCGGCATTGCCAAAGAGTGATGATCGAGCGCCGCTGACTGGTCTCAGTTCTCGGTCGCCATCGGACACTGCGCGATCATGAAAGATCCGATTTGCGGCATGGATGTCGGGCCGGAGAATGCGGCTGGGTCGTGCGTGCACGACGGCGTGACGTATTATTTCTGCAGCACGCACTGTCTGGAGAAGTTTAAGGTCGCGCCTGAGAAATATCTGCAGCAGCACTCCCGCACTCCGCCGCTCCAACACCCCGGTCGCGTCTACACCTGTCCGATGCATCCTGAAGTGCGGCAGCAGGGACCGGGTTCGTGCCCGAAGTGCGGAATGGATCTGGAGCCTGAGACGGTCAGCGCCGAAGAAGAAAGCCCCGAACTGCGCGACATGACCCGGCGATTTTGGGTCTGCCTCTGTCTGACAATACCGTTGTTGGTGATCGCGATGGGAGAAATGCACGGGTTGAGCTGGCTGCAGTTGGCGCTGGCGACACCCGTGGTGTTGTGGGGTGGCTGGCCGTTCTTCCAGCGCGGCTGGGCGTCGATCGTACATCGCAGCCCCAATATGTTCACGCTGATCGCCACCGGCACCGGCGTCGCATACTGTTACAGCGTCGTGGCGGCGCTCGCGCCCGACATATTTCCAGAGTCGTTTCGCGGTCATGGCGGCGCGGTCCCGGTTTATTTCGAAGCCGCGGCGGCGATCACGACCTTGGTGCTGATGGGACAGGTGCTGGAGTTGCGGGCGCGCCGCCGGACATCCAGCGCGATCAAGGCGTTGCTCGGCCTTGCGCCGAAGACGGCCCGCGTCGTGCGGGACGACGGGTCGGAGGACGATGTGCCTTTGCAGGAAGTCGAAGTGGGTGACCGCATTCGTGTGCGGCCCGGTGAAAAGGTGCCGGTGGACGGCGTCGTGCTCGAAGGAACGAGCGCCGTGGATGAGTCGATGGTGACGGGTGAACCGATTCCCGTGGAAAAGACGGCGGGCAACCGTGTAACCGGCGGTACGGTCAACGCCACGGGCGGTTTCTTGATGCGCGCCGAACGTCCCGCCGCGGCGGGATTGCTGGCGCAGATCGTCCGCATGGTCAGCGAAGCGCAGCGCAGCCGCGCGCCAATTCAGCGGCTTGCCGATGTCGTTTCCGGGTACTTTGTGCCCGCCGTCGTTGTCGCGGCCGTAATCACGTTCATCGCATGGGGGCTGTTCGGCCCGGAACCGAGGATGGTTTATGCGATTGTGAGCGCCGTCGCGGTTCTGATCATCGCTTGCCCTTGCGCGCTGGGGCTGGCTACGCCGATGTCCATCATGGTCGGCACCGGTCGCGGGGCGACCGCCGGCGTGCTCATCAAGAACGCCGAGGCACTGGAAATTCTGGAAAAAGTGGACACGCTCGTGGTGGACAAGACCGGCACGCTCACCGAAGGCAAGCCGCGCCTGGTTTCGATTGTTGCCGAGAACGAAACCGAACTGCTGCGTCTGGCTGCAAGTCTGGAGCGCGCCAGCGAGCATCCGCTTGCCGGCGCCATCGTGGCGGGTGCTGAGGCGCGCGCGGTGAAACTCTCAGGCGCTTCAGATTTCCGCTCGTTCACCGGCAAAGGCGTGATCGGCACAGTTGATGGCCATGTGGTAGCCGTCGGCAACCAACAACTCGGCATCGATTTCAGCAGCCTGATTGCGCAGGCGGAGAACCTGCGCGGTGACGGTCAGACCGTGGTGTTCATTGCCGTGGACGGCAAGCCAGCGGGACTGCTTGGTGTCGCCGATCCGATCAAAGAATCCACGCCCGAGGCGATTCGTATGTTGCACGCGGAAGGCATACGGATCGTGATGGTCACCGGTGACAGTCGCGCCACGGCGGAAGCGGTCGCGCGGAAACTCGGGATTGATCAAGTGGAAGCCGAAGTGCTTCCGGAACGCAAAGTCGAGGTCGTCAAGCGGCTACAACAACAAGGTTGCATCGTCGCCATGGCGGGCGACGGCATTAACGACGCTCCCGCGCTCGCGCAGGCACACGTCGGCATCGCGATGGGCACCGGCACGGACGTGGCGATGGAAAGCGCGGGCATCACGCTCGTGAAAGGTGACCTGCGGGGAATCGCAAAAGCGCGCCGGCTCAGTCGCGCTACGATGCGCAACATCCGCCAGAATCTTTTCTTTGCGTTCATTTACAACGCGCTCGGCGTTCCGATTGCGGCAGGCGTGTTGTATCCGGCGTTTGGGCTGTTGCTCAATCCGATGATCGCGGCGGCGGCGATGAGTTTCAGTTCCGTGTCGGTCGTCAGCAACGCGCTGCGGTTGCGCGAGCTTAAACTCTAAAACGGATGGAGGAGTTGTGGAGGAAGGCCCGGCACTGAGGCTGTGGTAGCATTCGTTGACGCGGTCGGCGGCGCAAGCGTCTTGTCCATTGCGTCGAGGAGTTCTTGCGGTGGGACGAAGCCGACCTTGCGCAACTCAGCCCGTTCCCGGCCTTCTGCGCCGACGAATACGGTCGTCGGCACGCCGAAGATTTGGTAATCCTTGATCAATTGTTCGACTTCAGAGGAACCCGTGTGGGTCAGGTCCGCCTTGAGCATCAGGAACTGGCGAGATTTCTCGATCACCTGCTGGTTTGAATAAGTCTTCTTGTCCATTTCCTTGCACGGGATGCACCAGTCGGCGTAGAAGTCGATCAACACGGGACGTTTGTAGGTGGCGGCCTGTTGAAGCGCGGCGGGGGAATAAGGCTGCCACGCGATGCCGCCATTCTTGGTCGGCGCGGCGCGCAACCACAGCGGGTTGGTGATCCACAACGCCACGGCGATCAGCGCGACGCCGAAGACGCGTTTGACCCAGACCATCCACATTCCCGATTTCGGCAACCGCGTCAGCAGGCTCGAAAACGTGCCGAGCACGATGTACGGCAGCCCCAAGCCTGCGCCCAGCGCGAAGAACAACCACCAGCCGATCCACGGGTTGCCACTCGAGCCGGCGAACGCGAGCACGACGACCACAATCGGCGCGAGACAGGGAGCCGCAATGACTCCTACTGTTGCACCGAGGAAGAACAATCCCAGGTAGCCGGCTTCCGACGAGAGATTGGAAGCTCTTTGCATCAGGAACTGCGGCGGCTGGAGTTCGAACAGCCCGAACATGCTCAGTGCCATCGCCACCAGCAAAAGGCCAATCGCACCCAGCACGACTGGATTCTGGAGCAACGCTCCGAAAAGTCCTCCGGTCAGGGCCGCAGCGAGACCAAGCGCGGAATAGGTGATGACGATCCCGAAGAAATACGCCAGTGCACCGGCGAACGCCGTGGCCGATTTCTTTTCTCCCTTGCCGCCGAAGTAACTCACCGTGATGGCAATCATCGGATAGACGCACGGCGTGAGGTTCAGCAGCAGGCCGCTGACGAAAACAAACACCAGCGTCGTCAGCAGGCCGCGTTCGCGCATCATGCGGGCGATGGAGTTTTCCTGCGCAGCGGATGCTGACGTTGGGCTCACAAGCGGGGCAGCAGAACCGAAAATCTCGGGGTGAATCGGCTGCGGCTTCTCGCCGGGAGCAACGATTTCGGTTTCGAGCGCGAGCGGAATTGTGACGGGCGCGACACAGATCTTGTCGTTGCAGGCTTGGTGGCGCAGGTTGGCTTCGAGCGTGAGCTTCGTCGGCGTGGCATCCGGGCGCACGTGCGCCTCAACAAGGATGATCGCGCGGCCGGTGTAGAGTGCGACGGGTTGATCGGCCCAGGAAACGGTTGTCTTCTTGCCGGTCGGGTAAACGATTCGGTCGATGACGACCGACACGGGAGCTTGCACGGTTAGCGTCGTCGGAATGAGACCTTCTGCGCTCACGGGGTTGGCGTTGATGTGCCAGGGCGCGGCGACGTTGATCACCACAGCGAGACGGAACGGCGTGCCGGGTGCGAGTTTGTCCACCGACAGCAACACTTCGGCGCGCACTTGGTCCTCGGCGCACGCCGTTCGCGGGAAGCACGCGACTGCCGCAAGCATCATGAGCAACGCGAGGCCACGGAAGATCGCCCCACCAGTTGTCGCCATGCGCGGTCGCGGTTCCATGCCGCAACCATTACCACGGGAGCCGCAGCTTGACAACCATCCGCCCTGCGCCGACGATGCTGCTGCCAGTGGACGACCAACCAGAGGCAACGCTGATCGAGCAAGCCCGCGCGGGTGATGAAGCCGCATTTGCGGAGTTGATGCGGCGCTACAAGCGGCCTGTGCTGAACTTCGTCTATCGAATGCTCGGCGACGCCGCCGAGGCCGATGACATTGCGCAGGAGGTTTTTGTCAGCGCCTACCAGCACATCGGCGCGTTTCAGGCGCGGAAGACCGGCGCCAAACTTTCCACCTGGCTGTTCACTTTGGCCAAGCACGCCGTCATCGATCATTTCCGCTGGCGCAAGCGCCATCCAACGGAATCGTTGGAGCCGGTTGAACGCTCCGCCGCATCGACCGAAGCCGGCGTAGCCGAGCAGGTCTCGACCCGTGAGATCGGCGAACACATTGCTGCCGCCGTCGCGACGTTGCCGGAAGACCAGAAGACGGCCCTCATTCTCGCGGAGTACAACGGGCTGTCGTACGGCGAGATCGCGCAGGTCATGCGCTGTTCGGAAAAGTCCGTTGAGGCCCGCTTGTACCGCGCCAAGCAGACTCTCCGCAAGCGGCTGCGATTTATTCTCGAATAAAGTCGGACCGTCAGTTGGGGGCGGAAGACGACGGGAAACTGGCCGTTGTCAACGAGGCGATCGCCGAGAAACGTGAGATTCCGATCGCGCAGGACGCAGCAACCGTCCGCGAGAAACCCCACAAGAAGTACGGCAAATAGGAGCGATTGACTCGCCGCCGGGAGGTTTACCACGCTCTGCGTGGCCGCTCCTGCGATCAGATCATTGCGCTTTGACTGCTTCGGCGTTGATTTCGATCTGGACTTCTTCACCCACCATCACACCGCCGGCTTCGATGGCGCGATTCCACGTGAGGCCGTAATCCTTGCGGTTGAGCGATCCCCTGGCTTCGATGCCGATGCGCGGTTTGCCGCTCATCGGATCCTTGATCGGCCCTTTCACCTTGATCGACAACGCCAATTCCTTCGTCACGCCGTGCATCGTGAAATCGCCGACAATCGTTTGCTGGCCGGCCTGATTTTCGACGCGCTTGCTGGCAAACTTGATTGTCGGGAATTTCTCGACGTCAAAGAAGTCCGCGCTACTCAAGTGATTGTCGCGCTGGGTGACGCCGGTGTCGATGCTCTTGACTTGGATGGTCGACTTTGCTTCGACAACGGCGTTGCTCTTGTCCGGATCGATCACAACCGTGCCGGTGAGATCCTTGAATCGTCCGTGCACGGTGTTGATCACCAGATGGGCAATGGAGAATCCGACCGTCGTGTGGGCAGGATCAACCTGATAAGTGTCCGCCGCAATAGAAGAACCCACGGATAGAATCATTCCTAACGCGACGATTGCCTGTCTGATAAGTTTCATTGCCAGCCTCCTGTGTTGATTGTGTTCCCAATTCCGTAACAGCTTCGACAATCAGGTGCAATCGGTCAAGAATGGATACGATGGGCCGGTTCCGCCTGAGAGAGACATCGCTACGGGAAATCGGCCGGACACACGCGCCTGTGTTTCGGGCGAAACATGGTCAACTTGCGAGAAGGTTGATGGCTGATTGTAACCGGTCCTCGATGCTCGCCAGACGGTCGGGATCGGTAATCTTGTTGCCGAGCTGGTCCTGAACGTAGAACGAGTCGATGGCCGCGCCCTTTTCGGTCGCAATCTTGGCGAAGCTGATGTCCAAACCGAGGTCGCTCATGGTTTTGGTGATTGTGTAGAGCAAGCCGGGACGATCTTCGGTCTGGATTTCAATGATTGTGCGTGTCTTGCTGATGTCGTTATCGAATTCAATGAGCGTGGGGATGCTGACCTCGCGGATTCGGGGCACTTTCCCGCGAGAGGCACGCATCCTGGCCAGGAACTGGGTAAAATCGATCTCCTCCGTGTCGGTTAACGTGCGCTGCAACATCGATTCGGCGGTCTGGATCGTGCGCGGATCGGTGACGGCAGCAAAATGTCTGTCGCACACCTCGAAGGTGTCCAGAACCACGTGGTCGCTGCGGGTGTAGATGTGCGCGCTGAGGATGTTCAGTTCAGCCAGCGATCCGCAGATCTTGGAAAACAATCCCAGCCGATCCCAGGTGCAGATAGAGACCTGCGAGTAACCTTGCGCTGGGAATGGTTGCCACTCGACGACGGGGACAAGCGCGTCCGCGGGCGCTTCGACCTCCAACTGGCGCATGAGAAAACGATGGATGAGCAGGAGGTGGCGCGAAATCTCCCTGGCGCCGGTACTGACGTAGTAGCTGGCGGGCATCAGTTCGAAGTGGGAGTAGATTTCCTCCAGTGCCAGTTGCCCCTTCAGCTTCGCACTGACTTCCGTGTAAAGTCGCTCGGTGCGGCGCGAGAGAATATCCTTGGCGCGCTCCTGGCCCGCCAGCAATTGCCTGGTGCGACGATAAAGTTCCCACAGCAACGCTTCTTTCCATTCGGTCCACACCTTAATGCTCGTGCCTGCCGCGTCGGCAAACGTCAGCAGGAGCAGGCTGTCGAGATACGCCTCGTTTTTCGTGATGCGCGCCGCGGCCTCGATGGTGGCATCATCGTCGATGTCGCGGCGCTGGGACAGCATGCTGAGCTTGAGGTGGTCGCGGACGAGGAACAGCAATTGCGCCGTTTCGTCGGCGCTCAAGCGCAGCCGTTGCGCCACTTTGCGCGCCAACTCGCTGCTTGCCTCGGCGTGATGCTCCACATTGGCGGCTTTGCCGGCATCGTGCAGCAGCACGGCGAGATAAAGGACGTGTGGACGCTCCAATTGCTGGAAAATCTTCTTGTAGCTGGCGTGCGGCGGCTCGGTGGCGTCAATGATGCGATCCAGATGCTCAATCACCTGCAACGTGTGTTCGTCCGCCGTGTAGCGATGGTAGAACTCGTGTTGGACCAGACAAGTCAAACGGCCAAACTCGGGAATCAGTTTGCCGAGAAACTCCACTTCGTGCATCAACCGCAGAATGCGGGCGACCTGGCCTTTCCGCTGCAGTATTGCCAGGAACGTGTCCCGCGTCTGCGGCGACAATTGAAACGAGCGATCAAAGAGCCGCAGGTTCTGGCGGATCACGCTGCGCAGTTCGGGACTCAATTCCGCTCCGCGCTGCTGGGCATACAAGAACACACGGAGCAATCGCTGCGGATCTTCCTTCAACACTGTGGGTGTAACCGCTGAGATCAATCCGTCGCGGAAAACGAAGCCGTCAAGCGTCTCCTCTTTGTGCCCGCGGCGGCCAAACAAGGCAACCAAGCGCGAGATCTTCGGTGGTTTCAGCGCCATGCGCTCCGCCAGCGCATTGGCCAGCAAAAAGATGTTCCGCGAGTGGGTGTAGTAATCGCGCATGAACGCCTCGATGCGCCGAAGCAAGTCGTGATGTCGGCAACCAAACTCCGTGGCGATCTGCGGCTGCAACCCAATGCCGATGACGTCGCAGGCGCGATTGGTCATGTAGTGCATGGAATTGCGTACGCGCAAAATGAAATCGTAAGCCAGTTCGAGCTGACGTTGCTCCGACGCCTCGAGGAAGCCTTGTTTGCGCAAGTCCGACAATTTCAGCGTGTCATACTTGAAAAACGCCATCCAGATCAGATTTTGAAGGTCACGCAGTCCGCCGCAACCGCTCTTGACGTTGGGCTCTTGCAGGTAAATCGTGTCGCCAAACTTTTCGTGACGCGCCTTTTGGTCCTCCATTCGGGCGGCGATGTATTCGTCTTCGTGTCCGCGCACGCACTCTTTGACGAGCGCCTTGCGAAAGGTTTCGTAGAGTTGCTTGTCGCCAACCAGCAGCCGGGATTCGATCAGCGAAGTCTTGGAATGCATATCCTTGTTTGCTTGTGTGACCGCGTCGCTGATGGAGCGGGTCGAGTGGCCGACTTTCAGATTGATGTCCCACAGCATGTAAAGCACTCGCCGGACAGTCGCCTCGATGTACGGATGCTGCTTCGGACCGCGTCGGCTCGTGTTGTGCAGAAACATGATGTCGATGTCCGAATATGGACTCAATTCGCCGCGGCCGTACCCGCCAATCGCTACCAGAGACATTGGCACTGTCTCGGCAGAATGATTCTGGTGGAAATGCTCGGCAGCCGCCTCGAAGATGTGCCGCAGAACGATGTCCATGACCTGGGCGCGTCCCGAAGCGATTTCGCGGCCATCAGCGCCTGCGCGATGCGCCATCCGCAGCCTGTGTTCCTCGACCTTGAGGAATTTCTTGTAGAGATTGAGGATCTCGGAGGGTTTCGATCCGGACTTCAAAACGAGCCGCTCGGCGGCGTGCCTGCGGACTTTCTCCAAGTAGCGCGGCTGCGTCATGCGGCACACGATACGGGACAATCCTGCGGGCCGCAAGTTGGAAACACCCTGCGCAAGCAATTGGCGGCCAAGCTCGTGCAACGACACAAGAATGTTTCCTTCACCAACTTGATTTTGCACTTTTTTGAGTTATTATCTTGGCATGTTCCGCCCCTGAAGGAGGGGGACAGAAATGACTGAAAGGACACGAAAATCAGATCCTCTGGCTGAAATTGTTCGATCCCAGCAGGAGGAGATTGGAAAATATAAGTGGATCGAAAGCGAGAAGGTTGGTCAAGACATCGGGTGGGACCGCGCAGCTCGGGAATGGATGCAGAAGTATTTCCCCGAGTGGAAACGGCATCGATGGGAACGCGCCATCCGAGACGCGTTGCGCCAAGAGATCAGCAATTCTTCAAGCGCCAACGGCCTGAACTAACTCCCGAGGCCCAACCCTTGGTGACCGGTTGAGATTGCGGCCAGGGGAAGAAATGTGTACCCTGCCCGCGTGATCAAGCTTGGAGTCAATATTGACCATGTGGCCACACTGAGGCAGGTGCGCTACAAAACGGCCACGCACCCGGCTTCGCTCGAAGCTTCTGGTCCAATTCCCGAACCGGACCCCGTCTGGGCCGCCGTCGAGGTGGAACTGGCGGGCGCGCACGGGATCACCATGCATTTGCGGGAGGATCGTCGGCATATTCAGGAGCGCGACGTGCGGATGGTGCGCCAGATCATTCGCACGCGGTTGAACTTGGAGATGGCTGACGTGCCGGAGATCGTCGCGGTTGCCGAAGAAGTCCGGCCTGATGAAGTCTGTATCGTGCCGGAGAACCGGCAGGAGGTGACGACTGAGGGAGGCCTCAATGTTGCGCGTGCCCCCAAATCATTGTCGCGCACCATCGCCCGATTGAAAAAAGCGGGGATCGTTGTCAGCCTTTTCGTCGACCCCGATCCGAAGCAGGTGCGCGCGGCAGCCGATGCCGGTGGTAATTTCGTCGAGCTTCACACGGGCGCCTACGCCCACAGCCGGAGCGAAGGCCACACCGCGGCGGAACTTAAGAAGCTAATCGCTGCAGCGCAGTTGGCACACGATCTCGGCTTGCATGTTAACGCGGGCCACGGCCTAAACTACCAGAACACACCTGGCATCCTTGTTGTGCCGCATCTTGAAACGCTCAATACGGGCCATTCGATCATCTCGCGGGCGGTGTTTGTCGGTTTACGGCAAGCCGTCCGTGAGATGCTGGCCGTGATGGTGCCCTATAAAAAATGAAGGCGGAAGGATGATCGACCTTGTCGCGGCTTTCTGGCCGTTCCTTCATCCCTCATCCCTCATCACGCATCCTTTATGAGCACTGCTCTTCGCATCCTCGGAACTGGCATTGACATTGTTGAAACTGCGCGGATTCAGGACGCACTGGACAAATTTGGCGAGCGGTTCTTGAACCGCTGCTTCTGGCCCGACGAGGTTGCTTACTGCCAGAGCATGAAATTCCCCGCCCTGCATTTCGCAGCGCGTTTTGCGGCGAAGGAAGCGATCTCAAAGGCATTCGGCACAGGGATCGGCAAGCAGTTAGGCTGGAAAGACACGGAGATTCGCAAGCGGAAAAGCGGCGAACCGTATGCCGTGTTGCACAGCAAGGGCGAAGAATTGGCCCGCGCACGCGGCGTCGTGGAAATGTTCGTCAGCTTGTCCCATTGCAGGGAATACGCTGCCGCGCACGCCGTGATTGTTGGGCGGTCAACGGACGCGCACGAATAGCACCGCGCCCACCGCCGCGAAGATCGCGTTGGTCAGCCACGCCGCCAGCGCGGGCGGGATGCGGTCGCCTCTGCCCATCGCCAGCGTGATGCTGGTCATGAAATAAAACGTCACCACCAGCAGCAGCGCGATGCCGACGCTGAGCATCGGTCCGCTGCGGCTGACGCGCATGCCCAACGGAATGCCCAGCCAGATGACGATGAAACAAGTCAGCGGAAAGGCGTAGCGATAGTGGAGCGTCACCTGGTACTGCGCGATGCGCGCGGTGCGCCCCGAGCGTTTCAAGGCGCGGATGTAGCGGCGCAACTCGCTGGAACTCAACTCGTCGGGTCTTCTGCCTTCCAGTGCCAATCGATCGGGCGCGTCTTTGATTGCGGGAAAATTGGTCTCGGCGACGTGGGCGACAGAAGCCAGCGTCTGTCTGTAATCATAAATGTCGACCTGGTAGAAAGCCCATGCGCCGCTTGTCCATCGGGCTCGCTCCGCGAAGATGTCCAGTTGGGGCGTGCCGTCAGGTCTTTGCTCGTGAATTTCGACGTTTTCCAGCACACCAATACGCGTGTTGAAGCGGCGGGCGTACCAGTCGCGATGTTCGACAGAGTTGGAGAAAAAAAAGTTCTCGAGGACATTTCTCTCGCCTTTGCCCCGAAGCTCGTTCATGAACGCGTCGGCGCGCTCCTGCGATTTGGGCACGAACGCTTCGTTGACGCCGAAGACCAGCAGTGAGGCCAACACGCCCATGGCCAGCAACGGCATGGCCAGCCTGAGTACGCTGATGCCGCTTGCGCGGAGGGCGATCAGTTCATTGTGTTTCCCCAGAGTGGCCAGGCAGAACAGCACAGCCAGCAACAGGGACATGGGAATGATGAGCACGAACGCTTCGGGCAAGACGATCAAGTAGTAATGGAGAATCTGTCCCAGCCGCGCGTGAAACTGGATGAAGTCAGAAAGATTGCCTAGCAGATCCTGCACGATCCAGAGCATCAGGAACGCGTCAAAGCAATACAGCAACGGCAACGCGAACTCGCGCAAGAGATATCTATCCAGGATTCGCACGGCACGAGAGTAGGCAGACGAAGCGGTGCGAGGCCAGAAAAATATTCCGCCCAGGCGCTTCAGCGGCACGCGGTCTTGAGCTGATACACCGCTCGAGACACGCGCTGCGCGTTGTCCATCCGTTTCAGAACGCGAAGAATGTAGCCCGTGCCCTTGTGGCTGTGCGGTTGCATCCGCTCATTGTAGAGCCGGGTCAGTTCATGGAAATGCAGCGGCTCGGAACGGCTGCGCATGATGTCCGCGATGACCAGCGGCGCGCCGACCGCGGGTAGGAAGTAACGACGATCGACCGTTCCGCAAATCTCGGGATGATGATCGAGCAGCACGGTCACCAACCGCGGTCGCTGGCCGTCGAGAAAACCGAGCTGGTCGGAAACTGTTGCGAGGATTTCCTCGAAAGGCAGAGGTTCGCGGGCTTCCTGTAGCAGTTGCAGAATCCGCTTCTCGACCTGATTCAGAGCCTGCGGCGGCAAGGCGGAAAAATAATCGTAGCGGAAATGAATCCGTGTCAGCGCCTCGCTTAGTAACAGGAGGACTCCCCATGGCTGATAACCTCCCAGCATCGGGTCGTCCACCCACCCGGCCAGTTCGGCGGAAGTCACAACGCAGCCTTGTGCTTGGATTCGATTCGCCCAGTAAATCTCCTGCGGCTCAGCAACGGCACGGCATAGCTTCGACCGCACTGTGGCGATCGCCGCTTGTTCCACCTGACGCACGCGTTCCCGGGTGATCCTGCCGCGCATGTCCGCGATTTCCTGCAAGGTGCGCCGTCTCATTTGCGGCCGGAAAAGCGGGTCAGTCAGGCCGAAACGCTGCTCGACGACAAAAACCTCCTGGCGATTCAGGAACTCCTCCAGCAGCATCCGGAAGTTGGGCGATTTGCCAGTGCCGCATTCCAGCCGGTTTGTCCAGTGGAAGTACCAATGAACATTCCTGAGTGAGGTTGAACCGAAGCTCCGCAGACTCAGAAGCTTTTTGTCGTTCCACTTTCGTAATTCCCTAATCGTATACACGCCAGCCTTTTCAAGGCAGTGCACGACGCGGGCACTGAGTCCGGAGCCTGCCACTGGCCACCGGTCAATCTCTTCTCTTGTTATAACTTGCTTTTCGTTCGGTTTAAGGTGCGATTGCATGGAGCATCACTCCACAGTTGATAGATTACCCGAGGTCACCCCCAACAGGTGACAACATGCCAGAAACCTCTCCGAGATCAAATGAATTCTGGATGCTACAACCTTGCGACAATGTGACCCGAAGGTTGTCAGCCGCTGGGTTGGACATTGGCGGGGAGGTATTGGGGGCGGCGGCGGAATTGCAGGTTGAGACGGACGTCCACCGGCAGCGCCTGCCCCGATCATCGGCATGTCCATCTGCATTCGCATCTTGCGCGGTTGCTTCCGCGTAATCGATCCTTTCGTGGTGACCTCGCTGCCAAACATATTCATGGTCTGGACGATATCGCCTGACCAGGTTTTGTAGCTGGTCGTCTTGGAAGTGGAGAAATTGAAGGTCCCGTCCGCGCTCTTCAACTATTGCGCATACGCGGCGAGAGCGACGGCGAGACCGGTCAGCAAAGGGACGACGATGGCTTTGGTTCGCATTGGAAGTCTCCTGAAAGTTCGACCGACGCTAACGCGCGCCGCAACCATGAAAAAGAGTTTTCCGTTTGACGGATATGCGACCCTCGCTTAGGATGCACGAGGCGTAGCGAGTCTGGTGCGCCTTGAAGTTTTTCATCCCGTGCATATCAGGAGGAATCGAACATGGCAATTAAAGTTGGAATCAACGGATTCGGTCGTATCGGCAGGCTGGTTTTCCGCGCGATCTGTGACCAGGGCTTGCTCGGAAAAGAGATCGACGTCGTGGCGGTCAACGACATCGTTCCTGCCGGCAACCTCGCGTACTTGCTCAAGTACGACTCCACCCAGGGACGTTTCCCCGGTGAAGTTCACAGCGAAAAATCAAGTCCGTCGCTTGCCGAGGACGACACGCTGGTCGTCAACGGCCACAAAATCAAATGCCTTGCGATCAAGGAAGGCCCGGCAGCGATGCCGTGGAAATCGCTCGGCGTGGACATCGTGGTGGAATCCACGGGTTTGTTCACCGACGCCGAAAAGGCCAAGAGCCACATCGCGGCTGGTGCCAAGAAGGTACTGATCACCGCTCCGGCGAAAAACGAGGATCTCACGGTCGTACTCGGCGTCAATCACACCAAGTACGATCCGGCCAAGCATCACATCATTTCCAACGCGAGCTGCACGACCAACTGCCTCGCACCGGTCGTCCACGTGTTGCTGAAGGAAGGCTTCGGCGTCGAGGAAGGACTGATGACCGCCATCCACAGTTACACCGCAACGCAGAAAACCGTTGACGGTCCGTCGCGCAAGGACTGGAAGGGCGGCCGCACGGCGGCGGTCAATATTATTCCCTCCACGACCGGCGCGGCCAGGGCGGTCGGCCTGGCGATTCCGGAAGTGAAAGGCAAACTGACGGGCATGGCGTTTCGCGTGCCGACGCCGACGGTCAGTTGCGTGGATCTCACGGTGCGCACGGTCAAGGAAACGTCGTACAAGGAAATCTGCGCGGCGATGAAGAAGGCCAGCGAGACGTATTTGAAAGGCATCCTCGACTACACCGACGACGAGGTCGTATCGAGCGACTTCATCCATAACCCGTACTCCAGCATCTTCGATGCGGGATCGGGCATCGAGTTGAACAAGCGCTTCTTCAAACTTATCGCTTGGTACGACAACGAGTGGGGTTACTCCGTCCGCTGCGTGGACGTCATCCGTTTGATGGCGAAGTAGCTCAGAAGCCTGGAAGGCACGCCCAACAGCGGCAGCACGCTCCAACGTTGCGATGGCCGCGGCGGCATCGTCCAAATCACCGACACAGTGCCGCCGCACAGCCCCAACGCTTCTACCGCGCGCGGCTGACGCCGTAGGCAACCCGGAGAGCAGACCGAACTGTTCTCATCCAGAAGTCCAACACTCCGGCGGCGAATTCAGGAGGCCCGCTAATCAGAGCAACAAAAGGAGAGTCGAGCTGGAAAACCCTTGCCCTACCCTTTGCCCGACTCTCTAATGGAACATACGCCTAATCGTGGAAACTGCAACTGATCACTGTAAAACGGCAGATCCGGCAGTGAGCGATGGCGGCGTACTTGATTCGGCTCGGGCTGCGGGCAGAGTGGGCGTATGGACTGGGGTGTGGTCGGCTTTTCACCCTGGGAATCGCGGCGAAAGATAGGCGTTGACGTGGGCGGTTTGTTCCGTTATTTTTCCCCGCCTTCGCAAGAGGTGGTGAAAGACAATTTTATGTACGCAGTCATCCGAACAGGTGCAAAACAATACCGCGTCCAGCCCGGCGACGTGCTCGAAGTCGAACTGCTCGACGGCGAGAAGGGCAAGGAAATCGCGCTGGAAGACGTGTTGCTGGTGGCGGACGGCGATAACATTCAGGTCGGCAAGCCCACAGTCAAGGGCGCGCGCGTGACCGCCGAGGTTGTCGAGCCTGACAAGAAGGGCAAGAAGGTCATCGCCTTCAAGTTTCGTCGCCGCGAAGGCTACCACCGCAAGCGCGGCATTCGGGCGCACCACACGGTGTTGAGAATCAAGGAAATCGTCGCGAAGTAAGCCGTCAGCATTCAGCTTTCAGCAGTCAGGAGACTCAATCATGGCCCATAAAAAAGGACAAGGCAGCAGCCGCAACGGACGCGACTCGGTCAGCAAGCGGCTCGGCGTGAAACGATTTGGCGGCGAGTTGGTCAGCGCCGGCAGCATCATCATTCGCCAGCGCGGCGCGCGCTTTGTCGCCGGCAACAACGTCGGCACCGGCCGCGATTGGACGCTCTTCGCTTTGGCCGAGGGCAAAGTTCGGTTCGACAAGAACGGCCGCCGAGTCAACATCGACCTCGTCCCAGTTGCCAGTGTATCGTAGTCGCAGATCACTCGCTGAATTCAACCAAGGGCATTCGCCAGGAGGCGGATGCCCTTTTGTATTTGCTGAATCGTCGGCGCGCCGAAGCTGAGGCGCATGCAGTTTTGCGGGATCGGGCGAGACGGGTCGTTGCAGTAGCACATCTCGCCGGGGACGTACAACACTCCGGCGTCGAGCGCGCGCTTAAACAGGCGGCTTTTCACGCCTGTGTTCACGCCCGGATCGAGTTCGACCCAGACGTACATGCCGCCGTGCGGTTTGTTGAATAGCGCCTTATGCACCCCTTCTTCTGTGTTGGTGTAGCCGCGCTTCTGCGAAGCGCAGATTGTCAGCATCGCGTCCGAGTTTCGGCGCTTCGCAGAAGCGCCGCTACAACCAAAGGCTCTCTCCAACTCCTCCATCATCACATCCCGTTTCCGTCGATAACCGTCGGCGATGATCGGCAGATGGCGGTCGTACACGCCCTCGGCCAGCGCGCGGGCGAGGATGGTTTGGAGAAAGTTTGAGGTGCCGAAGTCGTGGTTACCTTTGCTGCGCAGCACGGCGCGACCCAGCGACGGCGGCAGGATGCCGTAGCCGATGCGGAACCCGGTGGCGAACGGCTTCGTGAGCGTGTTCGTGTAGATGACGCGCTCGTTGCGCAGGTCGAGCGACTTGAATCCCGCCACGGCGGGATCGCCCTCGAAACGCAGGTCGCGGTAGGCAGCGTCCTCGACGATGTAAACAGGATGGCCTGCGGCGCGCTCGTAATGTTTTACGATGGCGAGCAGTTCGCGTCTCATTTCCAGCGACCACGTGCGGCCTGTCGGGTTCTGGAAGTACGTGACGAGGTAAAGCATCTTCAGGCGCGAGAGAAGGCGGCGGCGTTTCAAGTCATCCAGTTTGGATTTTAGGTATGAAATTGAATCGAATCCCACAGCCCGAATGCCCATTGCCTCGACGATGCCGAGATAGACGAAGTAGGTCGGGTCTTCGACGATGACGATGTCGCCGGGATCGCAGAGAACTTCAGAGACGAGATACAGCAATTGCTGCGAGCCATCGGTAACGACGATGTCGTCAGTAGTGATCCTGGATTTGGAAATGCCGTCCTGCTTTTGCCAGCGGCGCAGCAGTTCGCGGCGCAATTGCAGCAGGCCGATGGTCGTGCCGTATTGCAGCGCGGCGCGGGCGGTCTTCGGACGCTGCAGAATCGCGCGCGTGAGCGCGCCCACCTCTTCGACGGGCAGCGTTTCGTTGTCGGTAAAGCCGACCGCCAATGAAATGAGGTCGGGCCGATCGAGCGCCAGCTTCATCAGCCAACTAATCGGCGGCTCGCTGGAGCGCTTTGCCAGTGCGGAGAAATGTCGCGGTGCATTTGTCATGGCTTATCTGTGAAATTGTAACGCCACCGCTGGTTTTATGGTAGGATTTTGGTCAGATGATCAGTCTGGCCAAGCTAACCGAGAAAGCCGCTGCACGAACCGACCTTTCGCGCGAGGACGTCAGCGCGGCCGTGTGCGCGCTGCTCGACGAAGCGGTGGCGGAGGACGCGAAAGCGGAATTCCTGACGGCGCTGGCACGCAAAGGCGAGACGGCGGAAGAGATTGCCGCATTTGCGCTGGAGTTGCGCGCGCGCGCGGTCGATCCGCAAATTGATCCGGCCCGTTACGGCGGCGTGTTGCTCGACGTGGTCGGCACGGGCGCGGACTTGGCGCACACGTTCAACATTTCCTCGTGCACGATGTTCGTGGCGGCGGCGGCAGGCGTCGCGGTGACCAAACACGGCAATCGCGCGATCACCAGCCGTTGCGGCAGCGCGGACGTGCTGGCGGCGCTGGGCGCGAAGATTGAGTTGCCACCCGAAGCTGCGCGGCGTTGTTTGGAGACGGTGGGAGTCACCTTTTTCCTCGCGCCGCTGTACCATCCCACGTTCAAGGCGATCGCGCCAATTCGCAAGAAACTGGCGGAACGCAAACAGCGGACGGTATTCAACATCCTCGGCCCGCTCGTGAACCCGGTGCGGCCCACGCACCAACTCATCGGAGTTTTCGACCGCGGGTTGGTCGGGAAGTATGCGGAGGTGTTGCGGTTGCTGGGATTGAAACACGCGATGGTCGTGCACGGCGACGGCCTGGACGAATTGTCCACGATGGGCGTCAACACCGTCGCGGAGTTGTGGGCCGGGCGCATTGAGCAGACCGAACGCGATTTTCGCGTGCCACACACGCTCTGGCGCGGCGTCGTGGTGAAACCGGAGGAACTGGCTGGTGCCGATCCCGCCACCAATGCCCGCATCGCGCGCGAGGTGCTCAGCGGCAAGGACCGCGGTGCGCGCCGCGACATCGTGCTGCTGAACACGGCGGCAGCGTTGGTTGTCTCAGACGTGGTGGATGATTTTGACCAAGGTTGGAAACGCGCGGTCGAGTTGATCGACAGCGGCGCAGCGTTGGAAAAGTTGGAGCGATTTGTCGCGGCGACAAATCGCGTGTAGGTTTCGTCATGCATGCAGTTCTGGCAAAGCCGATGGATTGGCTCTCCATCCAGCTTGCCCGGTTCAGCGTCCACAACGGCAACGGCGAAGGCAGTCAGGCCACCGCCGCCGAGAAGTTGCTGGATGATCCTGATTTCTTCTGCGACTTCGTCCAGGTTCCGGGCGACCTGACGTTCACCAACGACAAGAAGTTTCGGTTCACCTCGCCGATTCAGACGCCGTGGGCTGAGAACAACATCGTGCACGGCAAATTGTTTGCGTGTGCGGAAAACTGGCGGCGGCATCCGACAGTCATCCTGTTGCACGGTTGGAACGCCGAGTCGGGTTATCGCGTGTTGTTCCCCTACCTCGCGTGGCGGCTCAACCGCGCTGGTCTTAACGCCGCGATGATCGAACTGCCCTATCACTCGCACCGGAAACCGCGTGGTCGCGGCGCGGTGAAGAACTTTCTTTCCGACGATCTGCTCCAAGTCGCCGGCGCAACGCGACAGGCGCTGGCCGACACGCGCGCCCTCGTCGCCTGGCTGAGAGAACAAGGCTCGCCGTTTGTTGGGCTGTGGGGTTTCTCGCTCGGCGCATGGCTGAGCGGATTGTTAGCCTGCACCGAACCGCGGATCGGCAGCGCGGTGCTGACCACTCCCGTGTCGAGAATCGACCGCGTCATCGACGAACTGGATTTCTGTCGTCCGATTCGGAAACGACTGGAAGGCGTCGAGGTCCGGCTGGATCGGCTGAACCTCATCTCGCATCGCCCGAAGCTGCCGCCGGAAAACATTTTGCTGGTCGCTTCTGAACACGATCTGTTCGCGCCGGTGGAAACGATCGAGGAACTTTGGCTCGCGTGGAACAAGCCGACGATCTGGCGGACGCGGCAAGGCCACATCAGCGCCCTGATGTCGGCCCCAACGATGGAGCGCACGGTGAAATGGCTTGCTGGGAAGGCGCTGGACTGAACCGCTCGGATTGCCCCAGTTCGTTTTTGCGGACTGCCTCAGACCCGATTGATAGCTCATCGCTCTTCATCAGAAAAGGTTGAAATGAAGGTGCACGGCCACAACCACAGCAATGACGCAGTAGCTCGCGACGTTCGCAGTACCAACGCAAAGAGCGAGCCTCTGAAACGGCAGTCGTCTGCGAAACAACCGCAATGCCCCGTACTCAAGTCCGAAACTCAGCAAGCACGCCCAGAAGAAGCTGAGAATGGCGATAGTGCCCCAGTGGGGGCCTTGCGTGATGATATGAGCCTGATGCTCACCCTCACCAACCAACTTTGGAACAAGACCACTCGGCAGGAAGGATGACAACACGATACCCACAAACCAAGAGAACAGATTGACGCCAACAACCACGCCAAGAAGACGCGACTTGGAAATAACGCCATGCTGGAAGTAGGCGAACACCGCGAACTCGGTAGCCAATGCCAACACCGCTGAAAGCGGGAAAAAGAAGTTTACGAAGTATGCAGCCGACGGAGCAGGGAAGATTACGTTGGCCAGTATCATTTGTGAACTATCGTCCAAGCTCAGCCATGCCGCGCCAGCGGCGTTGGCTGAAGCGCATGGTTAGGGATTCCTTAGCTTAGGCTTTCGCTGCTTATAGCTAGTTAGGGCCGTTTCAAAGCCCACCTTTGCTTTTAAAGCATTTACGATTTCTTCACCCGAAACATCAATATCCTGCGGATATCGAGGATGTGTGAGACGATCTCTGACAGCAATGGTCCCGCGAAGCGAAGCCCACCACTCGACAGAGGGATCAAAGCGAAACGCACCCTGTGTTGCTTTCTCTAAGAGGCGGAATGCGAATCGAACATTCTCAGCAAGACGCAACTTCGCGGGGCGCTCGATTACCTCGCCTTTGTCGTTGAGTTGGCCATCTATCTCCACCGCCAGATAACGCTCGTGGTCTGATACCTCAATGCCTGAATCGAGGCACCGCGCCACAGCTGAAACCTTGACAGAAAACGTGACCCCTTCCACGTAGGCAAGAATCGATCGAATCAACTGTCGCGCGTGGTACTCGTAGTCAACCGTGACGCTGCCGTCACCAGCCGCTTCGCCGTCATCAATGCATTGGACTAGACCAGCATGGCATCGATCAACGTCGTCCCCCAATTTTTCAATGAGCTCTTGTGTTGTACGCTCTTCCACTTTCGCACCCTAACGAAAAAAGCTGAGCCACGCCGGACCAAAAACCGTGAACCGCGAAGCGGAACGGCACGCGCCAACCGGCGTTGGCTCCGGCGACTTGTTAGGCATCAGCATCGTCATTTTTAGTATGTCTGCGCTTGGTAATCCTCTCGGCAACATATAGCAAAATGCCTGCAATAATAGCTTCCGCCGCAACCATGCTACCGCCGAAAAGCAATGCTTCCGACCCATCCAAACGCTCCGACTTGTCATGCACGTGCATGAACATCAAAACGAGCAAAACGGTCGCCGGTATCCCGCACACAATCAACAGAGCGCCGGTGGCATACATCAAGCCAAGCCACCGAGCGAAACGGTCTCTATTTGGTTGGTGTGTCATAGATGCCTAACGATAAAGCTCAGCCACCGCGAGCCGCGCAGCGGGTCGCGGTTGGCTGAAGCGGATGGTTAGACTTTTCGTCTTCGTAAATACTCCCGAAAGTAAGGACGAAGTATCTCGATCTCCACAGAATGAAAGACAACAGCACAGGGGACGACTATAAACATAGCAAATAAGTGAGGAAGGAGTGACGAAGATGATAGCGACAGCCAAACAAATCCGGTGAGAATCACAGAAATCGTCAGCACCGAAAGAGCAATCCAAGTCTGCCAGTGTTTGAAGGCAAACGGCAAGCATGCTGACCAAACCTCGCGCCGTACTTCCACGGACAACCCCTCAAACTCCGGAATGTCTTTACCGAAATAGATCTTCATCAGTCTAACATGAAGTAGACACCATAATGGCGTAAAAAAAGACGCCACATCGGCGTCTATTTCCGCTAACCTTAGGAGTCCGCGTTGCCTGCACTCCTTTCACGGAGGGCACGTTAATGCACGGCATCGGGTCTCGCAAGCACAAACGCTTTGATGGCGGGGTAAGGTCGATCGCGGCAAGAATGCCGCTCCTACGGGACGCCTTGGTGAGCTTCGTGTGCTTCGTGGTGAGTGATGGATCGTATCAGGACCGGCGATTCGGGTCGGTGATTTGATCTGAATTATGGCGGAAAGCGTTTCAAGTTGTGGGCACTATGCTCATCAGCAAGCACATCAACGACGCAATCATCGCGACATGCGCTGCCGAGCCGCAGAAACACCAGCGCCATCTCCTGCAGCCGTTTCCCGGCAGATTCCTAGGTGTCACTCATGCCAATTCATCAGATCACTTGCCCGGACCGAAGGTGAACTGCAACGCGATGTAACCTTGGTAGCCGCTCGATCCTTGGATGGTGTGCCCCGCGGAAGCCAGCAGATGATACGTCTCGCTGAAATCGAAAACGCCACCGAGATTGAACTGCGTATCGGACTCGCCGCCCTTTTCTTGGGCAGTCTCGTGAAAGACCTCCGCGCCCAGCGCCAGTTTGGCGGTCACTTGGCGCTGCAGCAGCCAGCCGACGAACCACCAATTGCGGTTTTCCGCGCCGGGATTAATCCAATACCCGCCACCGCCGTAAGTCGTCCACGAACCCGCAGTCTTCTGGAGCCATAACGGAAGAAATGCCTGGACATGCCCGCTGCCCAGCCTGCGCTCGCGGTCACCGCTCGGCACCTCGACGAGGGGGAACGTTCCAATCTGCGGGCAGCGCGGCGTTTCCTCGATGAAGCGATACTTCGCCCCCAACTCCGTGTCGCCGTAGCCAAACCGGGTGCTGCCATGCGCCGGCGCCACGAACGCGATGGGGGCGATGAGGTGCAGTTGGAGATTTGTAATCACTCCGTAGTTGACTTCCACTTGCGGCGACGTGCCCGACCAGCCGCTCGCGTCGTGAGCGAGTTGCGACGCCAGATAGACTTCCCAGTGTTTATATTCGACCGGCTCGGGGTCGTCCGTGGTGAACGGTGGCCCGGCACAGACCGCTTGGGCGGTGACCATCAGCGCGATGATGATCACGGCGCGAAACGCTCTGGAAGTGTTCGGTTTTATCAGGGCCACCAACCGCTCGCAATGAACGCGATTTTCGGTCATTGACCTCCCCCGTGCCTGGGCGCAAGGCGGGCTTCGACGGGGCACCGTCCGCCGCCCGCCGTCAACTCAAGCGCATTTCAGCCAGAAAATCAACAAGGCAATCCGCGCATCCACTATGACTCTTGTCTTGGTGGCGCAGGCGTCCCTGCCTGCGGCAGGCGGACATCTTGGCACAGGCAGAGACGCCTGTGCCACCGATCGAAAAACTCCCGCTACCTTTCGGGCAGGAGCGGAACCAGCGCGGCGGCCATCGCCAGCACGTCCTTGTACACGGAATCGGGCGCGAAGCGATCGAGTTCCTGCGATAACAGCGAAGCATCGTCCGTCGGCCAGAATGCCCGTTTGCGCGGCAGACCGCAGACATTGGACATCGTGACCTGCGCGCTGGCGGTAAGTTCGCCGTAATTCTTGCGGATGCAAATCGTGGCGTCGTCGGTCTTCAGTTCGACGGACAGCAACCCGGCGGCCGTCGCGTCCGCATCTTTTCGGCTGCTGAGGCGTACCTTCGCAGCGGCATCGCGTGGCGTCCAGCGGAGTTGCGCTGCCAACCAACTGCCGTACAGCAACGCGCGCAACCGCGCCCCGGGCCTGCTGCCGTGCGCGATTTCGACTGACCGAATCCGATCCAGCGCCGCGCGACATTGCGGATCATCAAAACATTCGGCCGTGAGTTTGCGCCAGAACCCCAGCCGCGTCCAACTCAGGTCCGCAAAGCTTGTCCCGCTCAGAGCGGGGCTCCAGCGCGGTTGATCGACTGAGACTTGCGACAAGGCGCCAAGAAACAGTTCGGATGCCTCCCACGTTGACGTGTCGTAAATCAACTTGTCAGTGACGGCGATCAGGCGACGGAATAATCCGGGTCTCGCCATGAAAATTCCCTGCCACCAGATCACGGTCGGCAGATCGGACTCCAGCAGCGGCAGCACGGCCGAGGCAAGCTGCCCCGTGCTTTCTCCCGACGCATAGATCGAGATCTGTTCGCAGCAGACCTGTTTCTGACCGCCGCCCGCGAGATGACAATGCGCGGTGATCGACGCCGACAGTTCAGCGCGCGGTTCGTTCGGGTTGGCGAGTACAACAATCGCGCGGCACGGATGGCGGCTGGTCAACGCGCTGATCGTCTCGGTGGCATGATCGCGGTCGGCATCCGTTTCGCATAACGCCACGAGATTGAACAGACTGGCGCGCGTGATGGCGCGCCGCGCCGGATCTGTCTCAGATTCGGCGGCGAACTGCCACAACTCGTGGAGCTGCCGCTCAATGTGCGCGACGTCGACGGCTGTCTCGGCGCCAGCGGTGAAAGTTTCGAGTTGGGCAGGATTGGGCATGGTTGCAACCGCCTAACGGCGTGAACATCCAACATCCAACGTCCAACATCCAACATCTGACCGGAGAGTTCGTTGAACGTTGTGCGTTGTGCGTTGTGCGTTGAGAGTTGAATCTGGTCTCACGGTCTTCTCCACTGACGCCCATCGCGTTCGATGAACTTGTCCGCTTCGGCTGGCCCCCAAGTGCCCGCTTCGTACGCGACGGGTGGTGGCGTCCCGCGACTGCGGGACCAGCCTTCGAGGATCGCGTCCATGATCGACCACGAGCACTCCACCTCATCGCGGCGTGTGAACAACGTGGAGTCGCCGACGATCGCGTCATGCAACAGCCGTTCGTACGCGTCTGGCGACAGCGCGCCGAAGCTGCCGCCGTAACGAAAATCCATTTTCACCGGCTGAATGTTCAGTGCCGTGCCGGGGACTTTCGCGTTCATGCGGATGGCGATGCCTTCGTCGGGCTGAATGCGGAGCACGAGCACGTTGGGCTGCAACGGCGCGGCTTGTTCGGCCGCAAAGAGCACCGCCGGTGGCGCTTTGAACTGGATCGCGATCTCCGCGACCTGTTTGGGCAGGCGTTTGCCGTGGCGCAGGTAAAAGGGCACGCCCGCCCAGCGCCAGTTGTCGAGAAACAGTTTCAGCGCGACGAACGTCTCGGTGCGCGAGTCGGGAGCGACTTTCGGTTCGTCGTGGTAGGCGACAACCTGTTTCCCCGCGATCGAGCCGCGGTCGTACTGGCCGCGCAAGGTGGATTGCTGGACCTGCGCGGGCGCAATCGGACGAATCGAGCGCAGCACTTTCACCTTCTCGTCGCGGATATCCTCTGCTTCCAGCGCGATGGGCGGCTCCATCGCCACCAGCGAGAGCAACTGCATCATGTGGTTCTGCACCATGTCGCGCAGCGCGCCCGAGTTGTCGTAATACGCGCCGCGCCCCTCGACGCCGATGGATTCGGCCACGGTGATCTGAACGTGGTCGATGTATTTCTGATTCCACAGCGGCTCGAAGATCTCGTTGGCGAACCGCATCGCCAGGATGTTCTGGACGGTCTCCTTGCCGAGGTAATGGTCGATGCGGAAGATTTGCTGCTCGTCGAACGCGCCCGCCAACACGTGATTGAGTTCGCGCGCTGTGTCGAGGCTGCTGCCAAAAGGTTTCTCGACGATGATGCGTTGGGCTGCATGATGGCGGTGACCTCGTTCGACGAGCCTGTGAGCGCCGAGTTGCCGGATGATCTGTGCAAAATCCGTCGGCGCGGTCGCCAGATAGAACAGGCGATTGCCCGCCGTGCCGTGCGTGCGATCGATTTGCTCCAGAACCTTGCCCAACGAGTCGTAGCCCTTATCGTCGGCAAACTCGGAACGATGATAGTAGATGCCTTGCGCGAACGCCTCCCACACGGCCGGATTGATCCCGCTTCCAGCGGGATTGATCGGGCTGAAGCGCGAGAATTGTTGAACGCCTTGCTGGAGTTCCACGCGGAACTCTTCGTTGGTCTTCGGGCGGCGGGCAAATCCGACAATGCCGAGCGACGACGGAAGCTGTCCTTCGTGGGCGAGATTGTACAACGCCGGGACGAGCTTGCGATGTGTGAGGTCGCCCGTCGCGCCGAAAATCACCAGCACGCACGGCTCTGGTGTCCGTCGGCTGATGAGCCCCTCACGCAGTGGGTTCTGCGGCAGTTGGGTTTCGTGCATGACCAATGATCGAGACGCCACTCATCATACATCGGAAGCAGGCGAGAGCAAGGCGGTTTCATCGTCTGGCTGTCGCTTGCGACGGCTATTACTGACCTGAGCACCATCGCTTGCCCGTAGATGGTCGCCTTGCTCGACAACCCCGCCCGGCGACTTACAGCAACGACTGCGCAGCCCCTCGGTAAACCAGCGATCCTTAGTGCCCATTTTCATAAATACACCAACGTAATATGACTTGTCTTTTTGGCCGGATCGTGGCAGGACGCGCTCATGCCTCGAACCAGCCCATTCAATATCACGCTGACCCAAGCCGTGCCGCTCCGAGCGGTGATCGAGACATTTCGCAGGGGATGCCGCGGATGGGCATCTAGGGGAGACTCTGGAGCAGGACTGCCGATCCTGTGCCGCGACAGACAACGTCCTAACCGTCACTTCCCTCTGATCGCTCATCACCCGATCGCCCTTCGCGGGACCGGGGTCAATCGTCCGAGACGTGTGTAAAATGCAGCCGGTCACCGTCGGCGAGCAGCACGGGTGTGGCTGTTCTTTGCTTCCCGTGCCTGACACGCTATACGACCCGGTAGCAAACCAGAGGTCCCGTCGTTAGCACAACGCTCGATGGGATCACGGTGACGACCAGGTTCCATTGTTTCTTACTTACTTCCGCAACGAATCCTCGCTGTCGTGCAAGCGAAACCCAACCAAGAGCTACATGGCGGCTACGAACGGCGTCGGTCATTGTGACGCGTTGACGTTCGTGTCTCGGAGACCCACAGCTTGGGATATCGGAGGCGTTGGCCCGATGACGTACATAAACACTCTTTCCGGCGGGACACGGCCAAAGACAAAAGGCAACGGTCCCCAAACTGAAGAATGAAAGCCGGCTCCAACTTGGTCGCTGGTCGTCGTAAGCCAGCGCGGCCCGTGGATCGACAAAACCTCTAGCAAGAGTGCGTATTTGCGATCGGGCGGATATACGTTGGTGTTGTTCAAAGGAATGGCCAGAAAATCGCCTTGTTTGGCCACAGATTGCCTTGTTGCCACCGCCTTCGAACCGAGTTTTTCCATATAGTACTGAAACCCCCAGTGGCCCTCAAACCATAGTGTCTCCCGTCCTCGCCCATATTTGGCGTGGGTTCGTTCCGCGCTCTGGCGGACAGCGGTGGCAAAAAGGAAATCCGCGCGGGCCACCAATAGGGCGAGCGCGGCGCCCACCACAAGGCAAATCAATACGTCCCACTGTCGGGGGTTTTTGCCCGTCAGCGCACCTTGTTCCAACCGCCGTGCAAGCAGAATTCCCACCGCCGGTGCCATCGGCAGTATCGAACGGCCATTTACAGCCCAGTTGACAAACGCGGTAAACAGGAATGCGCCGAACACCCACAACGCCAACAAGCACGACCGGGGGTCGCGCCAATGCCACACATCCGCAACCGCCAGTCCCAGCACACTCACTCCGCCGACGGCCCAGAAAACGATTTGAACTTCTAGGTCCGTCCGGGAAATGCCTGACAACGAATCGTATTTTTTCAACATCGTGTTTTCGATGAAGAGCACGGCGGCAAACAAAACCACACCAGTGGCGAATCCAACCAAGACCCGCGTCCGCCACAGTAGGGGCGCGAGAAACGTCGCCACCGCCAAGCAACCGCCCGTGAAGGCCAGCGCGGTCAGGCCGCTGGCCGCGACCGAGACCCCGCTAGCCGCCTTGGTGGTCATGGTCCAATCCACGGCGGAGGACAACAGGCCTTTTCCATAGAGGGCGTATGTGGCCCATTGATAGGCGGCCAGCGCAGCGATCGGAATGAGGAGACATCCCGCGCAGCGCCCTATTCGGCGTTGGCCGGTAAGGCTGTAAGTGGCCAGCAACGGAATGAGACAGGCACCAAAGTATTTTGTGAGCGCGGCCAGCGCCATTAATAACCCTGAACCCGCCAGCCGCCAAAAGTCGTCGCGCTCCATCCCTTCGACCCATAGCACGATCGCCCACACCCAAAACGCCGACGTCAACGTGTCGCACATCAGCGTGGTGCCGCAGACCAGAAAGGCAGGTGTGAAAAGGGTTGCGCACGCGGCGAGCAGGGGTCGGCCGCAGAAGTGACGCGCCAACCGGTACGTGCCCAGAATCGCCGCCACCGCAGGCAGCAGGAACGCGAAGTGCAGCGCGGGTTCACTCCAACCAAGGATCGCCGCCGCCATCGCCAGGTAATAACAGGACAGCGGCGGGTTCGTAGAGACCTCTGACATCGGCGATACAAACCCAAACCAGTTCACCTCATACCCATAGGGGTTGGCTGGGTGGGCTTGTATTTGCCGAGCTACCCAGATAGACATCGGGTCGTCAATGTTGAACGGCTTGGTGATGAACGGGCCTAGAGCGGCCAACACCGCCAAGGTCAGCGTCAGTCCCGGCCTGACCGCAAACCAGCGAAGAAATCTGTCCACAGGTTTGTTACCGAACAGCAGTGCTTGCGCTGTCATGCCGGAGTTTTGTAGCGATTTTCTGTCGGCTTGGAAAGATTTTATCTCCGCTGTTGAGAGGCAACGAAGATGACCGCGCCTCGCCGCGCTTGCTCTATCGGTAGCCGATGGGTGACGTGCATCTTTGCAGGCCGACCAACCAAGTGAGCGATGCACAGAACGCTACGGTTTTTCGCGGTATGGAGAATGCGTTGCATAAAGCTTGAGCCGCATCCGGATGGCGGCGGCCAGAACGGCATTGTGCTGGGCGCCCGCCAATTGTAGGGCTCGGTCGGCTGTTTCAATCGCTTCCGGGTAATGCCCGGCCTCGGCATAGGCCGCGGCCAACGTATCCAGAATTTGCGGTGACCCACCCCCGGAAAGTTGCTCCGCTTGCCGCGCCAGTGCAGTCGCCCTGTTGCCATTCCGCAGCGACGCTTCCGGACAGGTCGCCAGCAGCCAGGCCAGATTGTTTTGAGCCGACACGTGACGGGGATCAAGTTCAAGGATTTTCTGAAACTGCGCGATCGCTGCCGCAAACTTTCCCTGGCTTTGCAGCACAAGGCCGAGTTGATAGAGAGCGTGAGTGAAGTTCGGCATCAATTCCAGCGCCCGCTGGTAGTGCTCGGTGGCTTCGTCCAACCGTCCTTGGGCGGCAAGTATATTGGCCAGATTGTAGCGGGCCTTGGCATTGTCGGGTTTGATTTGAAGGGATCTCTGGTAATGCTCGATGGCCTCGGCGGGCCGTCCCTGCAAGGCAAGCGTGGCCGCCAAATTATCGTGCGCCCCAGCGAAGTCGGGGTTGAGTTGAACCGCCTTTTGGAAATGCTCCATGGCCTCTGCGAACCTGCCCTGCTCAAGAAGTATTGTGCCCCAATCATTCTGCGCCTCTGAGTAATCGGGCCTGAGTTCAACAGCATTTTGAAAATGCGCGATGGCCTCATCCAGCCGGCCTTGCGCGGCGAGTACATTGGCCAAGTTGTGATGGGCCTTGGCATAATAAGGCTCAATCTCAAGGGCTTTCTGAAAATGCTCGATGGCCTCGGCGGTTCGGCCTTGCGTGGCAAGCACGTTGCCCAAGTTATTGTACACCTCTGCGCGGTCAGGGTTGAGCTTAATTGCTATCTGGTAATGCTTGATGGCCTGGGCGGTTTGACCTTGTGCGGCAAGCAGGATGCCCAAGTTGTTATGCGCTTCTGCGCAGTCAGGATCGATCTCAACGGCCTTTTGAAAATGCTCGATAGCTTCAGCAGTTCGGCCTTGCTCGAGAAGCACTTTGCCCCAATCGTTATGGGTCTCGGCGGAATCAGGGTTGATTTCAAGAGCCTTCTGAAAATACTCGATGGCCTCGGGGAATCGGCCTCGATTAGCGATGGTAGCGCCCAGGTTAGTATAGGCGACGTAATTTCCGGCGGTGCAGGCGATGGTGTGGTTCCACAGCGATTCACTGTTCCGCCAATACGAAGTCTGTTTCCGGGCGCAGACCATCAAAGCCGCAATCACAGTGAACGCCGCCGCGCCCAATATCTGACGGCGATGACGCCACGAAACCGTCAAATCCCTCACAATCCAGGCGATAATGAGATACAACCCAATCTGTGGCAAATAGGTGTAGCGATCCGCGTGCGATTGGTCACCCACCTGCACCAGCCCGATCACCGGCACCAGCATCCCCAGATACCAAAGCCAGCCGACCAAGAAACAGGGAAGTCGCCGCACCGCCAGGAGCGCCACCGTGGTTACCGACAACAATAGCGCACCGGAACATGCCACCTGCCAGACCGGCACGTCAGGTCGGTACGGATAAAACACGGCCAGATTCTCCGGCCAGACCATCTGCACGAGGTAGGTGACATAGGAAACCAACGCGTTGCCGAGCCGGCTGGCGAGAGGCAACGCCACCATTGACTTGACGGCTTCCCCTTGCACCAGAACAGTCACCGCACACGAGGCGGCGCTCAACAAAAGGAACGGCAGCTTCTCCACGACCAAACGAAGAATTACATTTCGTGAACTGCGAATCGTGAATCGTTGAAGCGGCCAGTAATCCAACAGCAACAGCACGAACGGCAGCGTCACCAGCATCGGCTTGCTCATCAAACCCAGCGCAAAAAAAAGCAACGCCAGGCCGTAATCGAGAGGCCAGAATCGAGAGTCCAGGACCGACTTTCTCCGCGCGTGCCGCGCATACATCAAAAGGGTCAGCATGAAAAACAATCCGCTGAGCACGTCCTTGCGCTCAGACACCCAGACTACTGATTCCACCCGTAGCGGGTGGATCGCAAACACCGCCGCCACGAAGGCGCCGGGCCATAGAGCGCCGGTCATCTGTCGCAGCACCAGAAAGAGCAGGATGGCTGTTGCGGCATGGAGCAGGACATTGGCAAAATGATGGCCTCCGGCATTCAGTCCGTAGAGCTGGCAGTCCAGCATGTGAGACATCCAAGTCAGGGGATGCCAGTTATTGCAATGGCTGTGGGTGAACGCCCATGTGATTCCTTGGAATGTCAACCCCTTGACGACCTTCGGGTTGTTCCATACGTAAGCGTCGTCATCGTAGTTGATAAACTTGTGCCGGAGAGTCTGGCCGAAGACCAAGAATACAGCCACTGCCAACAGGACGCACACACCCAGAACCGTGCCCTTGCCGTCCGACACTGCGAAGCGTTTCTCTGATTGGCGTGCAGCCATGCTTTTCGGGCGATTCTGTCCGGGTGTGCTTGCAGATTCCATCTTTTTTCGGTTCTCGCGACGGATTTGTTTGAAGTTCCGCTTTTTAGGCGGTTGGTGAGAAAGTCACGGTCTGGCCGCCTCAAGGCGGAATTCCAAACGCTCCAGCGAAGTCAGCGCTGGAAAACAAACAGGCGCTGGGAAACCGCCAGCGCCTGTCGTGAAGAAAACGGCAACCGAGGTTAACGGCGCATCCGACGCGCGAAAACCAAACCGAGCACACCCAAGCCAAACAACGCGAGCGTAGAGGGTTCGGGCACAACAGTAGCAACAGGGGTCACATCCGCCCACGTCGTGCCGATATTGAGATCATTGACGGTCCATTGGCCATACGCAACGCCTTGGGCCTTGAAGGCGACGTCGCCTATATTGATGGTCGGATCCGCTGTTAGCATAGTCTGCGTCGCATCAGGCGTGCCGGGTTGGGTGCCGCCTGGAGCTGGATCGATAAAAAGGTTAATGGTATCTAAATTATTGGCGTTGAACGTGAATTCTGTTACGAGGAAGTAAGTGGTGCCCAACGCTAACGTTGTGCTGGCATAAGCGGCACCAGTGCCGCCAGACGTAGTCCGGACTCCGATTCTATAATTGCCAGCGGTGCTGGTCCCGTAATAAACCGCCAGCGCGTCAGAGCTGCCGGTCAAGCTGCCGCCAACGGGATCCAACCCCGTTATGTACGAGTTGTTAGTGGCAGCGGTGGTGCCATTAATCACGAAGGAGTAATAGAGGTTCCCGCTGGTAACCGGACCGCCCGAGAAGACATTCGAGTTTAAGGTGCTCGTACCGTTGCTCACAACGAGGGAGTTACCGCCTTGATCGAACAGACCCGGATAAGTCAGATCAGAGGTGCCAATCTGCAGATTGGTCTTTGACCCGCCCATCCACCCATTGCCAACATTGCCTAGATAGGTCCCAGGCGTGTAGTTGAAACCTTCTGAGTACAATAGAGTGGCGTGAGCGCTCTGGACGAACAAGCAGGTGGCACCTGCAACCAGCGCAACGCCCATCAACGCCAGACGCTTCGTTCCGTGTGTAATTACTCGCAATTGATTTCTCGCATTCATGATTTTTCCCTCTCCAGCTTATCCTCGCCTTGTTTACGATACCCTATGAACCTACCACCGTCTAACCTACCAGCACCCCCCTCGTCCTGTCAAGCGCAAAATCGACAAAAAACCGAACTGTGCGCTTCATGCTCAGACTGGGAAGTCGTGAGCGCAGCCGCCGGTGAGTTCATCTAGTTGTGGACACAGATAACTGTTTTTAGTTAGTCTGCCTGCTCCCGTTACGGCTGCGCTCATCGATCTTATGCTCCTGTCATTACGGCCCCAGCCGGATACGATAGTACAGCGCCGGCACGTTGGTCGCCCCCGCCCAATTCGTGTAAACGGCGGTCGTAGGGCCGATGCCCGTGACATTGATCACGGAGCTGAGGTCAGTGAAGTTGTTGATGTAGCTGCCGTTGGCAGCCGGCGCGTTGGTTTGTACCACGTAACTCTTGCCCCCGACAGCGGTCCACGTGATCACGATGTTGGTACTAGCCTGGCGAACCACGGAGATAATCCGCAGCGCCGACAGGGGGTTGGTCGGATCGGTGCCTGCCAGGAACTCGTTGGTATTGCTAATTCCATCGCCGTCGAAATCCGCGTTACCCGCTGCCTGCGAACAGCCGATGCAGCCGAAGTACTGCTTCTGCCAGGCTTCCCACGCCGAGTACACCCAGATCAGATTCGGCTGTCCGTTCGTGCTAACACCACAAGAACCACTGTCAACGATCTGAGTGACCGAATAGTGGCCGCCCGTGGTGTACGTATTCGTCACGCTGTACGGTATTGTCGGTGCGGCGTTGGTCGCCGAGTTGCCATCACCGAACGTCCAATAGACGTTGTTGGCCGTCCCGGTCGAGTTGTCGGTAAAGATCACCTGCAGATTCGGCGAGCCACTCGTCGTGTTGGCCGAGAAGCTGGCCCACGGCGGCGTGCACCCCGACGACATCGCCGTGATCGTCTGCGTGTTCGTGCTAGCAACACCGAAGCACCCACCAGTCTCGACCAGCATCGCCGTATAGGTGCCAAACGTGGTGTACGTATGCGACACATTGTTGGTTCCGGTGAAGTTCGTCGTGCCGCCATCCCCGAAGCTCCAAGAGGCGCCGCCGACCGTGCCGCTTGAGGTATTGGTGAACGTCACTGTCAACGGCGCCGTACCATTCGTCGGATTGGCCGTGAAGCTGGCCGTCGGTGACGGTAACGGCACCGTGATGATCTGCGTGTTCGTGACGCAACCTATAACGCTGGGGATGCCGCACCGGACCAGCGTCACCGTATATACACCGCTGGCCGGGTAAGTATTCGTGAAGGTACCGCCATCGGTCGTCCCGTATATGTTGGTGGTGCCGGGCGTCCCACCCCCGAAGTACCAGTGCCGGTTCGTGAGCGCACCGTTACTACTGTGTGACATATTGCTGAAGAGCACGGACAGAGTGCCAACGTCGCACAGCGTGGTGGCGCTGAAGTTTACCACAACGGGGTTGACCGTGACCACAAACGGCATGGTCGTGCTACTGCTCCCCGATGTGCCGGCCATTGTGAGCGAGACGGTGTAACTCCCCGTGTTGGTAAAAATATGCGTCGGATTGACCAGTACCATGGGGAAGCTGTTCGTGCCGCCGTCACCCCAGGCCCAAGTCTGATTGGTATAATACCCGCTCGAGGTGTTGGTGAAAGTCGGACTGAAGTATTGATAGCCATTCGTCGCACTGAGGGTGAAGCTTGCCACTGGTGCGGCCCCTGAATTCGTCACTACATCCACCAGACCCACCGGCGTTCGCAGATCTATAATGTAAGCCAGCCCGGGCGAAAGCGTCGGCGCGTTCCCGATCGTGACCGGCCCAACGAACGTCAGAGTGCCACCGCTCCAGATGAGATTGGTGTACACGCCGGGGGTATTCGTGCTAAACCCGGGCGCGGCACTGATGTTCCAAGTGGTGGCCTGGACAGTCACATTGCTCGTGATCAAAGGGAAAGTATTTGTGCCCAATTGGAAACTCCAGGATGAACCGCTTTGCAGTGTCAAGGCATTGGAAATGACCAGCGAGCCGACCGAATTGCTTGTGGCCAACAAGCCGTTACTGGCGATGGCCAGGGTGCCCAGATAAGTGCCCCAGCCTTGGAACGCGCCGCTGTTGGTCGTGTCTCCACCGTCGATCACTGGAGGGTTGGTCTCCGCCCCCCCTATCACCCCGCCCAGCAGTTCCACCGTGTTGGAGGCGGTGATCCAGAGCCGCGAGATATTGGTGGCGCCGCCACCGGCCATGATCCTGAGCACATTGCCCGTGGCGGGGATCGACCCGTAGACCTGGCCGACGACAAAGCTGTGGGCCTGGGTCGTAGCACCGGCCATATCGATCCAGCAGTTGCTATGAACTATCAGGGTATTATTGTACGACCCGGGGAAGGTAGCGGTCGAATAGTTGCCGACGGTGGCGGTTCCCGTGCCAAGGATCAACCTGGCATTATTGGTCAACACCAACGTGTTGTTGCTCGAGCCGAGGCCGCCGGCCGAACTGCCGAGCCTAAACGTGCCGGCTGCGTCATTGCGCAGTGTTGCTCCATTCGAGACTATCACCGAGTTCCCGAAGCTGTTCGAGTCGCTGCCGACCGAGAACCCGCCCGAAGCGTTGCCAAATTCAAAAACCGTATTGGGGCCGCTGATCACAAGGGTTCCTCGTCCACTGCTACCGATGCCCACGTATACTGCGCTCACATTGACGGTCCCATTGGTGACGAACAGTGTCCCGACACCAGTGTTTCCGATCTGGACGACTCCAGACTTTTGGTTACAAACAAGCCCCCCAACGTAGGTAGTATATGAGTTGGTCAAGGAGTTGGAGGCGAGGTAAACGGTCGCCGTGCTGCCTGGGTTGCTGCCAACCGTAAAGCGTGGAGCCGCGGCTGCACCATCATCGAGGAGGTACATTTGATACGCGCCCATGTCTAAAGTGACGGTGGCAGCAGTGTTAGAAGCGTTGGCGAAGATGTTGCTCGCGATAGCAACATAGGGATACTCGCTACCGCAGTTGAGCGTCACGTAGTAGGGGGTGGCGGCGTTGGTGAACCACGCGGTGTCGAGACCGTCGATACTTTCGTCTGGCCAACTGCCCGTGCCGCCGGGGGGGGAGGTCTGCACCCAGGCGGTGGAGCTCTCCCAGACGTCGTTGCCATTTGTCCAAGTGAACGACGTTTGCGCATAGCTTTTGCCAGCGCCCGCGAACAATCCCAGCACGAGCGCCAGCGCAGTACGGGAGAAGATGGTGGCTCTGGAACCCATCGGTTTATGAAATATGTGGATGGCTGCTCGCAAATGATTCATCGTATTCATGACCTCTCCATTTTACGATACTCTCCCCTTGTTTTGTTTAAGGTACGCTACCACCGTTCCACTCACTCCTACGCCGAGGACGCTCGCCCCACCCTAACGCCTCTTCGCATCATGAAATAAAGCCGAATATTCCGACAACCCGTCACATACTACCGTATGCACTACCCCAATGTCAATCACAAAAAGCGGTCGTTGGAAAGTCAGAAAGTTCTTGCAAACCTGGCAAAAAAAACGCATCTTAATAAGAGGTGTGCTGCAACGTTCGGCGTCCAGCAAAAAAGCGGCCAAAGATGAGGCGAAGACCGGGGGCAAACTCGCGCCGATCGCCTGAAAAACGGAGGCATAGGTGATAAAATGAAAAACAATCACACCGAGAGCAAAGCGTTCACACTGATTGAGCTATTGGTGGTAGTCGCGATCATCGGTATTCTGGCGGCTTTGTTGTTGCCTGCATTGAACTCGGCCCGCAAGAAGGCTTATACTGTCCAGTGTGTGGCAAACATGAAGCAATGGGGAGCGGCCTTCCAGATGTACTCCAATGACTACGGCGGTAAGCTCTTCTATGAGCAGGGAGGGAATAATTGGGATGATACTGCAAATGGAAGTTGGACCAACGCGTACCTGCCCGGTCTCGGTGGAGGGAACGCAGTGCAGAGGCTGTCCACGATGAGGATCTGTCCGGCAGTCAGGAAGAGGATGACTGACGCTCAAATCGGTCAGGCAACTGGGAATAATTCGGTCCACACCTACTCATTGTCCCTACCCTCTGAACCGTTCGGCCGTAGTGCATGGCAAACATTGCAACCAGACGCGTCTGGAAACATTTTTATTAATATGAACCTGGTATCTAAGCCGGCTGACTACTTGTTGCTCATGGACTCAGGTGGTAGCCAAAGCTCCTTGCACGTCGGCGGGTTGGTAACGACCGCGACAGGGGTGCCAAAGAATGACCCGACTGGGATGAGGGCCATCGATCGGCATGGCGGCGGGGTGAATTGCCTGTTTGGAGATTTCCATGTGGAGTTCGTCCCGTATTCGAAGCTTGCTGCGCAGGACGCAATCCCCATTGCCCAAAACATGTGGTTCCAACTGAATTAGTGACGCTTGAGCCGACGCGGCAACGGTGGCAGCTTCGCCCCAGCGTCACAAAGCGTCCTCGACTCCGCAGTCGCGGGGCTGCGCGGATCCGCGCAGCGACCGAAAGCGGATGATCCAGAAAAGACCTGCCAGCCCCGAATCCAATTCGGGGCCAGCCAGACGATGGCGTGCGACCGTTGCGGGTTGGCCTAACGGCATCTGTTGCGTGCTGACCTCGGCGGATGTCGCGCTGCCGCAGAGCAACCGGACGCGGCTGATGACGAACACGTTTGACGGCAGCGGCAATTTCATTTTCGCTTATCCCGCTGCCCCGAACGCGGGCGGGAGGTTCTATCGCCTGCAATTGCCCTGAGGGCAAAACCAGCGCCGACGACCATGGAAACAAACGGAGTTGGATGGCTTGCGCAGTTGCCTTGAAAGATTTCCAACACAGACCCCGCAGTCGCCGGGGTAAACCGTTTGAAACAAAGAAATGAAAGCGAAAGTAGAAACTGAAATGAAAGAAAGGCCCCCACGAACTTGCCAAAGGACCCGCTAAAGGATATGATTCTCGTGTAGAAGGACTGAACATGGACGGGCTTGGGTTCTCAGGGTTGTCACGCATGAAAAGAGTGGTGATGCTCGGCTTGGCTTTGCTGGGGATGGCCACACTGGCACGCGCCGGCACGCCGCAGTTGCCGACCATCCCCGCGACGAACTTTAATATTACGAGCTATGGCGCGGTGAGCGGGACGAATGATAACACCACCGCGATTCAGGCTACCATCAATGCGGCCAGTAACGCGGGCGGCGGCACGGTCGAAATACCGGCAGGCACGTATCTGAGCGGCCCGCTCACGCTGGCCAGTCAGATCAATTTGCAGATCGACAGCGGCGCGACACTGAAGATGCTTCCGAAGGCGAACTTCACAAGTACGGACCACTTTATCTTAGCCACTGGTGTGAGTGATGTCGAGATCAGCGGGTCGGGCACGATTGACGGACAAGGCTCGGGTTGGTGGCCGGGCGGCGACCCGCGGCCATACATGGTTTATTTCAACGGCAACTGCCACCGGGTACTGATTCAGGACATAACGTTACAAAACCCGCCGAAGATGCACATCGTGTTCAAGGGTGCCGATGACAACATAACCATTCAAGGGATCACCATCAATACCACGGCATCAAACGCGGCCAATACCGATGGGATTGATTTGATCGGAACAACCTGTCTGGTGTCGAACTGCACGATCAATGCCGGAGACGACAACATCGCCATCGGAAGCAGCGGCGGGGTTTCTACCGACATTCTGATTACCAATTGCACTTTTGGTGTCGGGCACGGCGTATCGATCGGCAGCAATATTTCGGGCGGAGTATCGAACGTGACGGTGACAAGCTGCTCGTTCAACGGCACCGACTACGGTATTCGCATGAAGGCCAGTAACACCACTAGCAGCGTGGCGCAGAATCTCTTCTATTCCAACATCACGATGACCAACATCGTGCATGGAGCGATTGTCATTTACAGCTACTACGGCAGCGGCGGCATATACGGCACGCCCACCACCGTCACTCCGTATGGAGCCTCGACGCAGGCAGTTGGTTCGATTCTCTTCCCGATCTGGCGGAACATCACGATCAGCAACGTGACCGCGACGGTGGCCAGCGGGGGCATTGCGGGCATTATTTGGGGGCGCAAGGAGGTGCCCATCACCAATGCCGTGCTGAGTCACGTCAACATTTCGGCCCCCTCGACCTTCGACATCTATAACGCGCAGGGCATCCAACTGACTGACTCGCAAATCACCGTGCCCGGCACGACCAACACGTTGAACCTCTACAACGCGCAGGTCACCGTCACCAACAGCGCGGTCAACACCAATCTGGTGACGCTGGGTGGATTGGCCATGCCGCCGACCAACATCGTGCTGGCCTTCTTCAACGCGAAGGCTGCCATCACCGACACCAACATGCTCGGCGCCGGTTCCATCACCCTGGGCGGCAGCACGCTCACGTTCAACCAGGGCGCGGTCAGTTTCTCCAACAACCTCAGCGTCGTCTCGGCCAGCCCCGCTCCGAGCGGGGCCAGCACGCTCGCCTTTACCAGCGGCAGCAACACGTTCAGCGGCGCGCTGAGCGGCTCCGGCCCACTGACACTCAATCTGCCGGCGAACAGCCTGCTGACACTGCAAGGCGACGCCTCGGGCTTTACCGGGACGCTCGCCGTTACCAACAGCGGCACGCTGCAGTTTAATCAGGGTACAAATACCTGGGGCGATGCGAATGCTGCGTTCGACGACGGTTCGTTGGGAACTATCAACAACCGCTCGACAAACAACATCACGATCTTCCTAGGCGCGCTGTCCGGTGGCTCTGCATCGACACTGCGCGGCAGCGATCAGGCCGGCCCCGGCGTGGACACGTACGTGATTGGCACCCTGAACTCCAACACGACATTTGCCGGGACGATCACCAATGGCACAAGCGGCGGCACACCCCACACCGTGGCCTTGACCAAGATCGGCAACGGCACATTCACGCTCTCCGGCACGAACAGCTACGGCGGTGGGACGACCGTGAGCAACGGGATGCTGCTGGTCAACAACACCGCGGGCAGCGGCACGGGTACCGGTTCGGTCACAGTGGTCAGCAGCGCGACGCTCGGCGGCAGCGGCGTCATCGGCGGACCGGTGACCGTGAATGGGACGCTCTCGCCCGGCAACAACGGTGTCGGCACGCTGACGATCAACAACAACGTGGTGGTCACCGGCGGCGCGGCACTGCAATACGCCTTGGGCACCAACAGCGATCTGACGGTGGTGAGCGGCAATCTGACCTTGGGCGGCATACTCAACGTCACCGATGCCGGTGGCTTCACCAACACCACGTACATGCTGTTCAGCTACGGCGGCGCGCTGACCTACACCAGCGTCAGCATCGGCACCGCGCCAGCAGGCTACACCTACACGATCAGCACCAACACGGCAGGGCAAGTGAACCTGGTGGTCACATCGTTGCTGACTGCATTTGAGCAATGGCAGATCAATTACTTTGGCTCGACCACCAATCCATTGGCGGCAGCGGGTGCGGATCCTGACGGCGACGGGATGAGCAACACGAACGAGTTCCTGGCCGGGACCAATCCGACCAACAGCTTGTCGGCGCTGCGGATCATTTCCGTAGTGCAACAAAGCAACGACGTGGTAATCACTTGGACGACAGCGGGCGGCCACACCAACGCGGTGCAAGCAGCGGCCGGGGACGGCAGCGGCGGCTACACCACCAACTTCACCGACCTCAGCGGGTTGATCGCCATCCCCGGCAGCGGAGACGCGACAACCAACTATGTGGATAGCGGCGGCGCGACGAACGCCCCGGCGCGTTACTACCGCGTGCGCGTGGTACCCTAAAAACCAAACCAATGGGAGACTGTATCCATGACCAAAACTCATGTAAAGCTGGCGCGCCAGAGCATTCTCCTTTTCACGGTCGTGTTCGGGCAGGTCTTGCCCGGCCACGCCGCTGTGCTGCTCGATGATACTTGGGCCGATGGCACGCGCACCAACCAGAACCCGCCCACGCAGTCGGCTTGGTACGCCTCAAGTGGCCCATCACTTACCGCCGCGGCCCATTCCATGACCCTTTCGCTCGGCAGCGGCTCGGCCATGGCGATCACTTACTTTACCACCAATGCCGCGAGTCCCGTGCAGTTGAGCATCGGGGATACGCTCAGAGCCACGTTCCGACTAACCTTGAACGGCGTGGCAGCGGCGAACGGGTCGCAGGGGTTCAGGTTGGGGCTGTTCGATTTTGCCGATTCAAACCTTCCACCCAAGCGATTGAGCGCGGACCGGTTTGGCAGCAGCTCGCAGGGGAACGGGGTTCAAGGATACGCGCTGTTCCAGAACATGGGAGCAACGTTCGCCAAGTCCGCGCCGATGGACATTCGTAAGCGCACGACTATGGGCGCTTCGCTTCTGGGAACGAGCGGGGATTGGACATCACTGGGCACCGGCCCTGGCAACTTCAACGCATTTGCCGGGTTTGCAAACGGCGCTCGATACATCCTGCAGTTGGCGCTTCAGCGGACGGGAACGAATGCGCTCGTAATCAGCGCGACTTGGTCGAATATTGCGAGCGGCGCGGCCCTTGCGACATCCGTGACGGACAATGTGGCAACCAATTTCAACTTTGATGGGATCGCCCTCCGTCCGTCGGGCGCCGGCTCTTCGGCATCGAAGATCACCCTCAACGAGGTGAAGGTTGAGGTGGCACCGGCTTCAACGCCTCCCTCGATTCGCAAGCAGCCGTAGAGCCAGACGGTTTTACCGGGGCAGTCCGCCACGTTCACCGCCGCCGCCTGAGCAGGGGGTCACCCACTCGCGCTTTAGAATGGAATTGATGCGGAATCGGTTTTGCGACAATCTGATGACGATTGCGCCGTATCGGTCACCAAACAGCAACGTTAGCTTTTCGAGTCAACCACAATGAAACCACTGCGCATGTTTCCGCGTTTCACAGTCGCCTCAGTTCTCCTGTTGGGCGTGCTCCAGTTGCATTGCCCGGCGCAAACCAACGTGGCGGCGCCGTCCGCCAGGTTCGGAGGCGCCACCCCGTTACAGTGGTCGGTTCGCATGGCCGATTCCGAGATGGCCCGCCGTGGTGACAGCCTGGCCTGGAAGGAAGGCGGTCGCGCCAAATGGGATTACACCTCCGGCCTGTTCACTCTCTCACTCCTCAAACTCAACGAGCGCGTGAACAATCCGCGCTACGTCGAGTTCGCCAAGACCGCCATCGGTTCGTTCATCACTCCGGACGGCAGGGTCCGGGGCTACAAGGCCGAGGATTACAGCCTCGACAACATCAATCCGGGCAAGACCGTGCTGGCGCTTTGCCAATTGACGAAGGAGGAGCGCTATCGGAAGGCCGCCGACCTCTTGCGCAAGCAACTCGACACCCAGCCGCGCACCCGCGAGGGCGGCTTCTGGCACAAGCAACGTTACCCGCACCAGATGTGGCTCGACGGGCTTTACATGGCGGCGCCGTTCTACGCCGAATACGCGAAACTCTTCAAAGAGCCTGCGGCTTCGTTCGACGACGTTGCGAAGCAAATCCGTCTGGTTGGCGCGCATACTTACGCCCCCGCGAGCGGTCTCTTCTATCATGGCTGGGACGAGAGCAAGCAGCAGGACTGGGCCAACAAAACCACGGGCACTTCGCCGAACTTCTGGGGACGCGCCATTGGCTGGTATGCCATGGCGTTGGTGGACGTGCTCGATTTTTTCCCGAAGGATCACCCCGCGCGGCCTGAGATCATCGCCACGCTCAAGAAACTTTGCGATGGCGTCGCGAAGCAGCAAGACCCGGCGAGCGGACTTTGGTGGCAGGTCGTTGACCAGGGCGGTCGGCAGGGCAACTACCTCGAAGCCACCGCGTCGAGCATGTTCGTTTATGCGATGGCCAAGGGCGTCAACCACGGTTACCTCTCGCGCGATTACGTGCCCGCCATTCTCAAGGGCTACAACGGCATCGTCGAGAAACTCATCAAGACCGACGCCAAGGGCAACGTCTCGCTGACGCGATGCTGCTCCGTGGCAGGCCTCGGTTATGGCCGCGATGGTTCGTACGAGTATTACATCAAAGAACCCGTTGTGGACAACGACCTCAAGGGCGTCGGGCCTTTCATCCTCGCTGGCATCGAACTACAGGATCTGCTGGGCCTTCCTTCGACCGCGCCGAAAAATGCAAGAAGCCCGGAAGCCGCAGTGCCGGCATTAACGAAGAGTTCTGCCGCTGCCGAGTAGGCGCAAGTTCCCGAATTCCTCGCGCGGATCAACGCGCCCGTGTTCCCAACGCGTGAGTTTTCAATCCTGACAACCCGCCGTCCATCAGCGAAAGATATGAACGCCGGTGAATTGGCATCTCAGCAAGGCGCAGTTACCGAGGCGAATCAACCAACTCAGCCGACGCTCCCCGCACATGGATCAACAACTCACCGGAAAAAGACTTCACAACGGACGACGGGCCGGTCATCATCCGTGGTTAAGAACGCCTAACATAACCACGGAACGATGGTCTGCAATTTGTAGGAGCGACATTCCTGTCGCGACCGGCTTGCTGAACCGCATTAACATTTCAAGGTCTGGTAGAACATGAACACACACAAGAATCGATTCAGGGTCGTAGTCGTGCTGGTGGTCACGCTCGGAGGTTGCGCTCCCGTTTCCCATGTGACGGGTTGGAAGTCGTTGCCTGAGATTCTTTCACGGATCAAGGCCCCGGAGTTTCCCACGCGCGACTTTGTCATTACCGACTACGGCGCGGTCGCGGGTGGCAGCAACGACTGCACGGCAACCATCGCCAAAGCCATCGACGCCTGCCATGCCGCAGGTGGCGGTCGCGTCGTTGTGCCCGACGGGGTGTTTCTCACCGGCGCCATCCATCTGAAGAGCAATGTGAATCTTCACCTCGCCGATGGCGCCACGCTGAAATTCAGCGCCGACCCGGCGCAATACCTGCCGGTTGTTTTCACCCGCTGGGAAGGCGTCGAGGGAATGAACTACTCGGCGCTCATCTACGCTTTCGAGCAGAAAAACATCGCCATCACCGGCAAGGGCGTCCTGGATGGTTCGGCTTCGAGCGAAAACTGGTGGGCGTGGACGAGGCGTGATCCGAACGGAGAGCCGGCGCCCGCCCGTCGCAGCCGCGACATGCTGAACGACATGGGCGAACGCGGCGTGCCCGTCGAGCAGCGCGTGTTCGGCCAGGGCCACTTCCTGCGGCCCAATTTCGTCCAGCCGTATCGCTGCCGCAACGTGCTCATCGAAGGCGTCACGATTCGCAACTCGCCGATGTGGGAGCTTAATCCGGTGCTCTGTTCCAACGTCACCGTGCGCGGCGTGACGATTTCCAGCCACGGCCCGAACAACGACGGCTGCGATCCCGAATCGTGCCGCGACGTGTTGATCGAGGACTGCATTTTCGACACCGGCGACGACTGCATCGCCATCAAGTCCGGCCGCAACAACGACGGGCGCCGCGTGGCCGTTCCGTCGGAGAACATCATCGTGCGCAACTGCACGATGAAGGACGGCCACGGCGGCGTGGTCCTGGGCAGTGAGATTTCCGGCGGCTGCAGCAACGTGTTCGTCGAGAACTGCAAAATGGACAGCCCGAACCTCGGTCGGGCTTTGCGCTTCAAGGACAACGCGCGCCGTGGCGGCATCATCGAGAACGTTTTCATGCGCAACGTCGAGGTCGGACGCGTGTCCGAAGCGATCCTCACCATCGACCTGCTCTACGAAGAGGGATCGAACGGCGTGCACCAGGCGGTCGTGCGCAACGTCGAGTTGGAGAACGTGAGAAGTCAGTCCAGTCCTCGTGTCATGTGGATCGTCGGTTATCCCGGCGCGGTGATCGACGGTGTGCGTTTCCGCAACTGCGTTTTCCGTGGCGTGGAGACTGCGGAAATGCTGTCGCACGCCGGTTCCGTCTTGTTCGACAAGGTTACGATCGAGCCAGCGAAGAAAGGACGCAGCCTCGACTCACGCGCCGCCGCCTCCACCAGCCCGTAATGCAGGGGCGACGGAAATGAATACAGCGAACAGCGTTCGGCGACGGTCTCTTGACCGCGCCGCATTCGGTCCAACGGGGTGCGGGGTCAGGAGACCCTCGCACAACACAGTAGCGCGGGCGTCTCGCCCGTGTCGTGCAACATCTCCCAAAAGGAACGGGCGGGACGCCCGCCTGCGCGGACGAAGCCGCTTCGACGCGGCGAAGGCCCGCGCTACTCACAACAGCTTTGTGCTGCTCGTTCTGCTGCTTGTTACCAGTTTGGCCGCCGGCAATGCGCTTGCCGCAACGAATCTGACTGTTGCCTCCGACGGTAGCGCCCGGTTCAAGACGGTACAGGAAGCGATTAACGCCGCGCCGCAGACCACCAGTTCCACCAACCCCTGCATCATTCACATCAAGCCGGGCATCTACAAGGAACTGCTTTACGCGCAGCGCGAGAAACGCTTCGTTCACCTCGTGGGCGAGGACGCGGAGAAGACAGTGCTCACCTGCAATCTGAATGCGAACCTGCCGGGCCCTGACGGCAAGCCGATCGGCACGTTCCACACTGCCTCGACGGTGATTGATGCGGACGATTTCACTGCGGAGAACGTTACGTTCGAGAACTCCGCCGGCCCCGTCGGCCAGGCGCTGGCCATCCGCATTGACGGCGACCGGGTTGTCTTTCGCAACTGCCGGTTCATCGGCTGGCAGGACACGATCCTGGCGAACCGTGGCCGCCATTACTTTGAAGGCTGCTACATCGCGGGGCACGTGGACTTCATCTTCGGCGGCGGGACGGCATTCTTCGAGAAATGCCACATTCACTGCTTGAAGAACGGTTACATCACCGCCGCTTCGACACCGGAAGATCAGCCGTTTGGTTTCGTCTTCTCGAACTGCAAAATCACCGGGGAATCACCCGACGTGAAAACCTACCTGGGCCGGCCATGGCGCGCGTTTGCCAGCGTGATTTTTCTGAACACGGAGATGTCAGGCGTAGTGCGTCCCGTCGGCTGGGAAAACTGGAGGGATCCTGCGCGCGAGAAGACGGCGCGCTACGCCGAGTTCAACAGCACCGGCCCGGGCGCCAATCCTCGGGCGCGCGTGTCGTGGGCGCGGCTGCTGACCGTGGCCGAAGCCAAAGCCATCACGTTGGAGAAAGTACTGGGTGGTTCGGATGGGTGGAATCCGAAGACGGGAAGAATGTAACCCGCATATCGCACGATCCCTCGTGCAACATGCGCCCGCAGGGCCGACAATTGCGCTTTGCAGCCAATTGTCGGGGCGTACCCCGACAATGCATTCTGCATTGTCGGCCTCTGACCAAAATAGAGTTCCCACTCTATTGGCCTTGAGGTGCATATTGCAGCAGCGCATTGGCACTGGTGCAATATGCAGGCTAATGATCGGAGGATCAGACAAAGTCTGGGGCCAACGCACGCGCGCCGGACGTTTCGCCCTGCTCTCGTTGCAGCGCCTCTCCCTCGGCACCGGCCACGGCTTCATGCGGGCCGGTGAAGATCGAAACGGCAACGAAGCCGACAAGAAAGCACGCAACGAAGCCCGAATGGATATGTGCCGATGGAGTTACCCGCGACGCGACACTGCGGAAAGACCCGCGAGCGGAAAAGCTTTCCGCAAGTCAAGTGCTACAAGAAACCGACGTTGAGGATTAACATGCGAGGATGGCAACTCCGGACTTCTACGGGATAAAAGTTCCTGCCGTTAAGCACAAGTCGGAGAAAGCCGCTAACCCGTCACTTGAAACTGCCCTTGACTAGTTTCAGGAATCTTTCAAGTTGTTGGATAAACAGCGAATAATCCTGCTCCGCTTTTCGGCAGGAAGCATCCGCTGCACGGTTGACCTCCTCGTTCTCATCCTTCGTCAACCATCCAAAATTGACTGGTGGCCGGTCTTCTTTGGCTTCGACTGTGTCCTGCGTAGCTGGCATCTTCATGCCCTCCTGCTGAGCATTTTCTTTACCAGTTCGATCCTAGTTTCTAAAACAATTCGGCACGCAAAGCTGTTGAACAGATACTCATACAGTTCTCGTGCTTCGCATGTAAAGCCGCATTTTTTATCCGCTTGGGAACCCTGGTTTGCGGAAAGCGGATCTTTTCGCCTCCATGTGACATTTACGACACTAACCAAACCATCGGGGAACACGTGTGTGAGGTCTTTGTCAAAGATTGGATAGGATATAACAGACCCCTTCTCTGTAGCGTGGTCGTGCTGATCGGTGATTTCGTACATTCTGCTCTCTTTGGGCTTCTTCAGTTCCTCGCTAATTTCAGGGACGATTATCATCTGTTCATGCCCCCACGCACACGCCGCAGCATATGAGCTACCTTTTCTAAATGCACGCCCGGTCTTATATTCAGTTGATTCCATCGTGCGGGGTTTCTTGCTGTACGCCACAAAAACCAAGTGGTCGTCCTCGGGTTGCATGATGGAATACTCGATCTCATCCCCGCGCTCACAGAATACGGCCTCCACGACATCTTTGATCATGCGGTAGATCGCGCCTAATTGAATATCTGGCCGGGCCGCCGATGCGATAACGGCTTCAGTGTTAAGCGCCACCTTCTGTCCATCTCTTAACTGCTGCACTATTGCCAGATAGCGTTTTGATTTCAAGTCGATGACTTGCTGGACATGTTTTTCAACGTGATTAATGTGTCGCAAGATTTCGTTCTTTCGCAATTCCTGATCCAGCAACACTTCCTTCTCCTTGATCACCCGGTTCAGGTTCTCTGTGACAGTGTAGTCGGAGTACGTCGCACAGAGCACAAACACGACATACGAAATTATCAGGGCGACCGTGGCTACTTTGGGACCGTTTGCCAGAACATACTCGTACACACATCCGTAGAGCACTGTCCCGACTGGGAAAATAATGGCTCGCACGAAAGGCCGAATCCCAAGCCAAGCGAAAATGGCTCGCCTTGGTCGCTTAAATAGGAACACTAAGTAGGGGGCCGACAGTACAGCGCCCAATCCAGCGATGACCAACAGCGGTTTAAGAGAGGCCAAAAACGCAGGATTAGCAACGACAGGAGCATTTGTGGTCGTGAGCATGGCAGCAGCGATTGATCCAGTTTGGTTCAAGCCCGACACTCCTCAACTCGGTCTTGTTGCAGATTAGGGCAAACGGGTCTCCCCCGTCAATAGAAAGTCGCGCTCTCACCGTCGCTGGGCGAGGGTTCATCGAATGATGGCCACAGTCGGAGAAACCCTTTAGCCGACAAATGGCATTGCCCTGCCGTTGCCGGTGCGGTACAAGGCTGGACGGTTCTCACGGAGGGCGTCCACGGATCATGGAAAAGCAGGCACCGGACAAGTGGCAAACCGTTCAACGCACCGAACTGGTTTGGGATGGGAAGTATGACGCGGACGGGAAGCGCGTTGCACCGTTGCGCGTGGCGTTGCCGTTTCAGACTATCGAAACCGTCAACGAATCTGTGCAGGAACGGCAGTTGAGTTTGCTGCGGGAGTCAAGCGGCGCGTATGCGGCGAAGGAATGGCGCAACCGGCTGATTTGGGGCGACAAGAAATACGTGCTGCCGTCGCTGTTGCCGGAGTTCGCGGGCAAGGTCAACCTCATGTACTACGACCCGCCCTTCAATACGGACGCAGACTTCAGCTTCACCGCTTCCGTGCCTGATCACCCCGACACACCGGAAGACGACTCAGTCGAGTTCACGAAAGAGCCGAGCATTATCGAACAAAAAGCCTACCGGGACACGTGGGGGCGCGGCCTCGATTCCTACTTGCAATGGTTTTACGAAACCGCCGTCGTGTCCCATGAACTGCTCCACGAAACCGGCAGCCTCTATGTGCATTTGGATTACCGGGTGGCCCATTATGCAAAGCTTGTATTGGATGAGGTATTTGGAACGGAAAGATTCGTTGCCGAAATCATCTGGAAGCGTCGATCAGGGATCGTTAAACAGACGAAGACGTTCGGGGCTTGCACGGACGCTATCCTCATGTTCTCAAAGACCGAGGACTACGTTTACCACCGGCAGTTTACTGAGATTGGATCGGAGGAGTATGTGGCTGAGAGGTTCAAGTACACTGACGAAAAAGGCCGACGCTATCGTCTCAGCAACCTTGTGAATCCCGGCTATCGACCAACGCTTCGCTACGAATACAAAGGGTGCGCGCCACCTTCTAACGGATGGGCAATCTCTTTGGAGCGCATGAAACAATTCGATGCAGAAGGAAAATTGGAATTTCCCAAGACCAAAGGCGGTCGGATTCAAAGACGACAGTACCTCGATGAATGGGAAGGTTATCCTGTTCAGAATTTGTGGACGGACATTTACCAGATCAACCCCGTGGCCGCTGAACGTCTCGATTACCCAACACAAAAACCAGAGGCACTACTTGACCGGATTCTTAAAGCCTCCTCGAATCCCGGCGACTTGGTGTTGGATATTTTCGGCGGCAGCGGCACGACGGCAACGGTGGCGGAGAAACAGGGGCGGCGCTGGATCACCTGTGACTTAGGACGGTTTGCGATTCACACGACGCGAAAGCGGTTGCTGGCGATTCCCGGCGTGCGCCCTTTTGTGGTGCAGAACCTCGGCAAGTACGAGCGGCAGTTGTGGGCGGGCGCGGAGTTTGGCGAGGGCAACGGCAAGCAAGCGGCGGCACGGCAGCGGGCTTACGTGGAGTTCATCCTGAAGCTGTACAATGCCAAGCCGATTCACGGTTACACCTGGCTGCACGGTCTGCACGGCGGGCGCATGGTGCATGTCGGCGCGGTGGACTCGCCGGTGAGCGACGGCGACGTGCGGCAAATGGCGGTGGAGTTCAAGAAGGCCATCGGCAAGGGCGCGGACGCGCCGAAGACGAACGGGATTGACGTGCTCGGCTGGGATTTCGCGTTTGAGTTGAACGAGGTGTCCAAGCAGCAGGCGGCGGCGGCCAACATTCAGTTGCGGTTCATCAAGATTCCCCGCGATGTGATGGACAAGCGGGCCGTCGAGCAAGGCGACGTGAAGTTTTTCGAGCTGGCGGCGCTGGCGGTGGAAACCGAAGTCAAGAAGCAGGAAGTGAAGTTGCGGCTGACGGATTTCGTGATTCCGCCCGACGACGTGCCGGAAGACGTGCGCAAGTCGGTGAAGCACTGGTCGCAGTGGATTGATTACTGGGCGGTGGACTGGGATCACAAGGGCGACCCGTTCCACAACGAGTGGCAGACGTATCGCACCCGCAAAGACCCGAAGCTGGAACTGGAAACGACGCACACCTACGCGGAGAAGGGCGAATACAGCGTCGTGGTGAAGGTGATCGACATCTTGGGCAACGACACCACGAAGACGGTGAAAGTGAAGGTGAAGTAGCCATGCCTTTCGTCCGAAAAGTGAAGTTCAGAATCGTGAAGAAAGACGGTAAGTATCTGCCCTGCGTCATGTGTGGCAGAACGTTTCCGCCACCGGATGCCGCACACATAATCGAGGAGAAGGAGTGGAAACAAAAAAAGGGGGATGATGCTGAGGTCAATGGACTTCCACTCTGTAAGACGTGCCACACAGTATTTGATGACTACCTTCGGTCAAGATTATATCAGGCACTCAAGGACTTCGGAGTTGAGGGATTGCCCCGATCCTGGAAAATGAGCGCAAAAAAACAGATAAAGTAGCCATGCGTCGCAAATCAAAACCCGGCAAGGCGCAGCTTGCACTGTTGGAAGCCAAAGTAGCTACTGCGCCGTGTGTGCCCGCCTTGCGGGAGAAGGTCAAGGAATGGAGCGCGGGCGGAAAGTACAGCGGCGTGACCGACACGACGCGGCTGCTGTTGAATTACTGGTTTCACACCGATCACCGGCTGCCGAATGGCCGCAAGTTCGAGTACCACTACTTCCAGCGGGAAGCCGTGGAAACGCTGGTGTACCTGTACGAAGTCGCCAAGGTGCGGTCGCACAAGGCGCTGGTGGAAGGCTTCGCCACGCGGTCGGATTTGCGGCTGTTGCAGCACGACCAGTTTGCCCGGTACTGCGTGAAGATGGCCACGGGCAGCGGCAAAACGAAAGTCATGTCGCTTGCGGTGGCGTGGCAGTTCTTCAACGCCGTGAACGAAGGCCGCGACGATTTCGCCAAGACGTTTCTGGTGATTGCGCCCAACGTCATCGTGTTTGAGCGGTTGCGGACGGATTTCGAGGGCGGGCGCATCTTCAACACTGACCCGTTGATTCCCGATGAACTGCGAATCTTCTGGGATTTCCAGTGCTACATGCGCGGCGAAGGCGAGCGGGCCAGTTCGGTCGGGGCGCTGTACCTCACAAACGTCCAGCAGTTTTATGAGCGGCCCGAAAGAGACGATGATGAGCCCGACGAAATGACGGCAGTGCTCGGCCCGAAACCCCCGGCTGAAAAATTGATGATCGAAGATTTCGACAAGCGCATGGCAGAGCGCGGCGGGCCGGCTGTCGTAGTCAACGACGAAGCACACCATACACACGACGAAGACAGCGAGTGGAACAAGACTATCCGCGCCCTCCACGCCGGGATCTCCAAGGGCTTGGCTGCGCAACTGGATTTCACCGCCACGCCACGCCACACCAAGGGCGAGTTGTTTTCGTGGACGGTGTTCGACTACCCGCTGAAGCAAGCAATCATCGACAACGTCGTGAAGCGCCCGCTGAAGGGTATCGCCACGGGAATCACGGAGCAGCACTCCGACATTGCCAGCACACGGTATCAAGCCTATCTGACGGCAGGGGTGGAACGCTGGAAGGAATACCGCGACCAGTTGCAGCGGTATGGCAAGAAGCCGGTGCTGTTTGTAATGATGAATGACACCGATGATGCTGACGACGTGGCCGACTGGTTGCAAAGGAAATACCCGTCAGAGTTCGGCGGGGAGAAGCTATTGATTATTCACACAGACAAAAAGGGGGAAGTGTCCCCGAAGGATTTGGACAAGGCGCGAACGGTTTCCCGCGAGGTGGACGACGAAAAAAGCCCGGTCAACTGCATCGTCAGCGTGCTGATGCTCCGCGAAGGCTGGGACGTGCAGGCCGTCACCGTGATCGTTGGGCTGCGCCCGTACACGGCCAAGGCTAATATCCTGCCGGAACAAACTGTCGGGCGCGGATTGCGGCTGATGTTTCGCGGGACGGGTTCGGGCTATGTCGAGCATGTGGACGTGATCGGCAACAAGAAGTTCATCGAGTTCGTGGAGGATTTGGAGCGCGAAGAAGACATGCAGTTCGGAACGTTCAATGTCGGCGAAGACAAGGTTGTCATCGTAAACATCGCGCCCGACCCGAACAAACTGGACAAGGACATATCGTTGCCCGTGCTGAGTCCGATTCTGACGCGCAAGAAGTCACTGGCGGAAGAAATCGCGGCGCTGGACGTGATGCAGTTCAAGTGTCCGGTGTTGCCGCGCAAAGAGGGTGACAAAGCCGCACAACAATTCCGGTACGAAGGCTACGACATCATCACGCTACAAAAGGAAATTGATCGCACTTACACGATTCCCGAACCGCAAACGGCTGAGGAAGTCATTGGCTACTATGCCCGACGAATCGCACAAGACGTGAAGCTGCCGGGGCAGTTTGCGGCGCTCGTACCGAAAGTGCGGGAGTTCTTGGAGAAGAAAGCCTTTGGCGAAACCGTCAACCTGCAAGACCCTGGCATGTTAAAGCCCATCGGCAGCAACGTTGCGGCTTACGTCACCGTCAAGACGTTCGTGGATGCCCTGCGAAAGGTGGTCGTGGAACAGTTGCAGCCGCAACTACTCAATGCGGGGCGTCGTTTGTCGGAAACGCCGCCGTTCCCGTGGTCGCGCCCAACGTTGGCCGCAACGAAATGCGTTTACAACCTCGTGCCATGCGACAACGAGTTTGAAAAGGAGTTCGCCAAATTCCTGCAAAACGCGGCGGACGTGGATCGGTTTGCCAAGTTGCCGCCGCAATTCGGGTTTGCGATTGAGTACACCGACAACATGGGCAATTTGCGGTACTACGAACCCGACTTCGTTGCGGTCACTGGTGATGGCCTGCATTACCTTGCGGAAACGAAGGGCTTGGAAGATGTGAACGTCCTCAACAAAGACCGCGCCGCGCAGTTATGGTGCGAGAATGCCAGCGCGCTCACCGGCAAACCGTGGGCCTATATCAAGGTGCGGCAAACTGAGTACACCAAGCTTCAACCCACATCATTTTCTGACCTGCTTGTTCTGAGTCCTCAGAAGGACCTTGTGTGAGGCGATTCTTGGTGATGGGTCTGATTTCAGAGTTTCAATAGGTGACATGGCACAAAGGCGCGTGCTTGCCAGCCGAGTTCACTCTACTAAGAGGTGTCCGCCAAGTTTAGACTGCTTCGTTTTATATGTGGCAATACGATCCGGGTGAGGATAGCAAGCTGCTAGGAACACGAACGCGAAGCCCTTCAGTTTTGAACCACCCACCGAAAAAAACCCCAACCTTTCAAGGTTGAAGAAACTGACCTTTGCTTGTTGAATCGACAAACCACTTGCTTTAGCGACAACCTCAAACCGTTCATCTCTCTGTACAGGTTCGCTTGAAAGCATTACATCCAGGAATCGCACGTCCGCAGGCGACATGGACTGGAGGGTGTGAACGAAGGCAACGTGCGAATACGACTCGTCACCGATCGCGCTAGTGAGCAATTCCGCCCACCATTCTTGAAGATCGGGGTTTTCCGTGTTCCCGCACTCCCTGAGAAATGGTACAGCAAAATCGAGGGGAAGCGCACGAATCGCAATGCCTCTCTCTTTCAACTTGGCAGCGCATCTCTCTGCGATGCGCAAGCGATTCGACCACCACCAGTAAGAAATCTGGTCGCCCATCAGGTCGCCGATTCTCTTGCTGGGCACGCCCAGCATGTTTTCAATCAGCGTGCAGGCTGTATCAAGTGGTCTGCCGAGGTGCTTGGCGATATCTTCCCACATAGGCCAGCAAGAACGCTAACGCCGCACGTACAATCCTTGCAAGTAAAATGCCCTCTGTAGAGGCATTCCTAGATCGGCACGATGCAATCGGGTGCATCATGCTGCGGCGAGTTCACAGTGCGGCTCACGGGGTAATACTCCATCTCCTCGCTACGGTAGGGCTTGAGTAACGCCAACAGGTGCGTTAGCTCGGCATCTGGATCAAGCCACACGTTTTCCTTCTCGCGCGGCACGATCACCGGCATCCTGGGCATCGGCGCGCTCCTCGGCGCTCTACGGTTACCTCGACGGTCATCGTAAGGCTCCAGAATCGGCCAACGGGTGCGCTCAGGTTGGCCAGCGGGCTGCCGAGCAAATTGGGGAACCTCTGCTGAGGGGGTGGGGCCGTCGAGGCCCGTTATTAAAGGCGGAGGCCGATATGTTGCAAGGGAATAACCTAAGAACTTTCAAGCAGTGCGTTCCACCGGCGGCACGTGAGGGATCGTAATAGATGGACGGTGGCGGATTAGTCTTGAGGGAAACTGAAGAGGTTGCAAGAATCTCAAAGGGAGTTGAGAACAAAGATGTTCGTGAAACTGCAGGCGTGTGGGGCCGCAAGCCGAATATGACCGACAGCAGGCCAGATTGCAGGGAGGCGGAGGTGCCCGGAGGAAAGTGCCGGTGGATGCAGTGCGGAGTCTTCGGGGCAGTGTGCGCGCTGGTCATCGGGCTTTACGCATACACGGCCCACTCGGGCTGGTTAGAATTGATGAGCCTGAATGCGGCTGACACGTACTACAATTTGTTGGTGCAAGGTTTTCGCGCCGGCCAGCTCAGCCTGAAAAAAGAGGCGCCGCCCGGGTTGGCGCAGCTCGCCGACCCCTATGATCCGACCGCCAACGCTCTCTATCTATCTGCGTCGTACAGGATGTTAGACATGAGCTACTACAAAGGCCGGCTCTACCTCTACTTCGGGGTTACGCCCGCCTTGATCTTATTCTGGCCGTTCGCCGCGCTGACCGGCCACTACCTTTTCCACCGACAAGCCGTGGCGATCTTTTGCGCCTTGGGCTTTCTGGTTAGCGTTGGCTTGCTGCGCGCGCTGTGGCGGCGGTACTTTGCAGAAGTGAACGTGGGGGTGGTGGCGGCCTGCGTGCTCGGGCTGGGCTTGGCTACGGGTGTGCCAGTGTTGTTGCCGCGATCCGATGTTTACGAAGTGGCGATCAGTTGCGGGTATATGCTGACGATGCTGGCGCTGGGGGCGCTCTGGTGCGCGTTGCATGAGCCGGAGCGGCGGTGTCGGTGGCTGTCGGCGGCGAGTGTGGCTTACGGGCTGGCCTTGGGGGCGCGGCCCAACCTGCTGTTTGGCGCGGTAATCCTGCTGGTGCCGGTGGTCCAAGCGTGGCGCGAGCGGAGGCCAATTGGGGCTTTGCTGATGGCGGCGACCGGCCCGATCACGGTCATCGGGTTGGGGCTGATGCTGTACAACGGCCTGCGATTTGACAGCCCGTTTGAATTCGGCTGGCACTATATGTTGGGCCCAAGAAGGCAGGATACGGGGCAACAGTTCAGTCTGCATTATCTCTGGTTCAATTTCCGGGCCTATTTTCTGGAGCCGGTGCGTTGGAGCGGTCGTTTTCCCTTCGTGGGTGAAATCGCCCTGCCGCCCTTGCCGCTAGGCCACCACGGCGTGGGGGGAAAGGCTTTCGGCGTGCTGACCAACATTCCGCTGGTGTGGCTGACGCTGACGGTGCCGCTGGCTTGGCGCAGCCGGTCGGCGGAGGCGCGCTCCATCCTGCACGGGTTCTTGGCGGCGGTGACCCTGCTTGTGGGGATTTGCGCAGTGACCCTTTGCATCTTCTTCGCCGCGGACATGCGTTATGAGGTGGACTTCCTGCCTGCACTGGTGCTGCTGGCCGTGGTTGGCATTCTGGGATTGGAGCAGGCGCTGGCCCCGCTCGGAGCGGGGCTGGCTGAGCGGCCGGTCTGGCGGCGTGCGGTGCGTTCTGGCTGGGGCCTGCTGCTCGCCTTCTCGGTGGCGTTCAACCTGCTCTCTGGCGTTGAGAATTACGCCGAGACCCAATGCAATATGGGGAACGCCCTGTTGCGCGCGGGCAGAGTCCAGGAGGCGATCGCACATTATGAGCAGGCGCTGCGGATCATGCCCGATTACCCCACGGCATACAACGACCTCGGGGTCGCCTTGTGGCAAGCGGGCAAAGTACGGGAGGCGATTGGGCACTACGAGAAGGTGCTGCGGATCATGCCTGATTACGCCGAGGCGCACCACAACCTGGGAGTTGCCCTGGCCAGTCAAGGCAAGGTCGCGGAGGCGATCGCCGAGTACGCGGCGGCGTTGCGTATCAAACCGGATTATGCCGAGGCGCACCACAATTTGGCGATTGTTCTGGCCGGTCAGGGGCGGGTTGCGGAGGCGATCACCGAGTACGCCGCGGCGGTGCGTATCAAACCGGATTATGCCGAGGCGCACCACAATTTGGGGACTGTTCTGGCCGGTCAGGGGCGGGTTGCGGAGGCGATCACCGAGTACAGGGCGTCGTTGCGGATCAAACCCGACAATGTGGAGGCACACAACAACCTGGGAGTTGCCCTGGCCCGTCAGGGCAACGTTGCGGAGGCGATCGCCGAGTTTGCGGCGGCGTTACGGATCAAACCCGACAATGTGGAGGCACACAACAACCTGGGAGTTGCCCTGGCCAGTCAGGGCAGGGTTTCGGAGGCGATCGCCGAGTACGCCGCGGCGGTGCGTATCAAACCGGATTATGCCGAGGCGCACTGCAATCTGGGGCTGGCTTTGGCGCAAACGGGTAAGATCGCCGAAGCCATCGCGCACTACGAGCAAGCGCTACGGATCAAGCCCGATTTCACCCAAGCGCGAAACGCGCTCGCGCGACTGCAAGCTGGCCAGTGAGCGGTTAACCTCGGCAGCTCAAACCACAAGGTTCGCCAATCGTTCAATGCGGGGAGGCGGTCTGAACGGTGTAGTAGCTCTTGGTCACGCGACGTGAAGCGCAGTTGATCGGCATGGACGGAATGCGCGGGGCATAGCGGTGGGGCGACGGGGTTGAGTGGAGTCCCGGCGCGTGGAGGCCAGGACGAACCATCTGCGCCAAGCTTCTCGGGTGGGGGAAAGGTGCAAGGAAAACTGGGGTGGGCCGCCCGTCCCTGTTGTGCTGCGGGGGCTGACGCTTAACAAAATTGGCTCCCCGGGTAGGGCTCGAACCTACAACCTAGTGATTAACAGTCACTCGCTCCACCATTGAGCTACCGGGGAACCGAGAATTGTCGCACGCCTATATACCGGCAATGCCGAGTTTCGTCAACTCCAGCCGCACTTGATCGGGGTTCTGATAGTGGATTCCGTGCAGGCCCGCTGCCTGCGCGCCCTCGACATTGGTGGGGATGTCGTCGATGAACACCGTGCGCCCGGCCCGCAGCCCGAACCGCTGCAGCGCCAGTTCGTAGATGCGCGGTTCGGGTTTCAGCAGTCCAACTTCATGGGAAAGCACCAGCCCTTCGAGTTCACGCACGATGGGGAACTTGCCAAAGACGTAATCCATGTGAATCGCGTTGGTGTTCGACAGAATCAGGCGGGTCACCCGACCCTTGAGCCGCCGTGCCAGCGCAATCATCGGCTCGTTCGGAGTGAAAATGCCCGACCAGATGCGCGCAAACTCGGCAAAGTCGCCGTCGAATCCGGTATAGCGCACCACGATTTCAAAGAACCGTTGCGACGACATCTCACCACGTGAAAGCTGATCCACAAACGGCGTGGTCATTACGAAATGATCGAGTTCGTGCCGCGACCGTCCCGTGCGCGCACACAACCGATTCGCCGCAATCTCCCAGTCGAAGAACAGAAGCACGTTGCCCAGATCGAAGATGATGGCCTCGATACCGCTCATACCTGTGCCAACATGTTTTCCACGCGCCGTCCCGCCTCGGCGATCGTCTTGCCCAGCGCGACAAACCCGTGGTTGCGAATAATGAAGAAGTCATGACCGTTCAGAACCTTCATGATCTCCGCTGCCAATTCGGACGTCCCGTACGGCTGTTCTCGCTCCGTCACCACCAACTCAAGCCGTGTCGCTGCGGCCAACAGTTCGTCGCTGTGGGCGTGAAACACCGCATTGACCTCGGCGCGTGCGGCGTAGATGGCTGCGTGCATCATGCTTTCGCTGGATGGTTCGCCAACGCCGCGCACGGTCAATTCGCGCCTGGCGGCGTTGGCTTCGACCACTTCCACAAACTGCTCGCGCGCGATCGTGGCCGGATCAGTTCCCGTGGGACTGATAACAAACCCGGTTGCCGTACGGAAGCTCAGGTTGCCCATCGCCTTGCCGACGATTCCGAGACGCGCGAACCGCCGACACCAGTTCACCAATTCGTCGAGCCGCGCGTCACGAGGCGGCTCGTGGCCCGCAAACACGGTCCGAAACTTTGTGCCGACGTAACCCTCTGGCATGATTGGATCACTTTGCGAACAGTTTCTTCACCTGGCCAGGTTTGACGATCCCCTTCTCCGTGATGATGCCCGTGATGTAACGGGCGGGGGTTACGTCAAAGGCGGGATTGGCCGCCACGGCCTTTTCAGGCGAGACACGGACGCGCTCAAGCTTGTTTCTGGCGTTCTTCCCCCAAACATAATGAAGCTCCGCTTCGTCTCGCTCCTCGATCGGGATGTCATCGCCGCTCTCACAGGTCAGATCAATCGTTGAAGTCGGCGCGGCCACGTAAAAGGGCACGCCGTTCTCGTGCGCGAGCACCGCCTTCTCGTACGTGCCAATCTTGTTGGCCACGTCGCCGTTGGCGGCAATGCGATCGGCGCCGACGATGCACAGGTCGACCTCGCCCCGTCGCATGAGAAATCCGCCGGCGTTGTCGGCGATGATTTTGTGCGGCACGCCTTCCTGCAGGAATTCCCAGCTCGTCAGGTTTGCGCCCTGGTTGCGCGGACGCGTTTCGTCCACCCACACGAATACTTTCCGACCTTTCCGGTGCGCGAGATAAATCGGCGCGGGCGCGCTGCCCCAGTCCACCAGCGCCAACCAACCCGCATTGCAGTGCGTCAGCACCCGCGAGCCACTCCGGATCAACGGCAAACCCACTTCCGCGATTTTCCGGCCGCGCTCCACGTATTCGTCGGCAATGTTTTCCGCTTCGGCGATGGCCGAGGCGCAGGCCATTTCCACATCGTCAGCGTCTTCGACGCGAGCGGCGACGCGATCCAGAGCGTGTTTCAAGTCTGCCGCTGTCGGCCGTGTCTTCAGCAAGGTTGAATACGCTTTGCGGACGTAACCGTGGAATTTCTTCCATCTTGATTGTCCTGCTGCCTCGATGCGCGCCTCGCGCTTGCTCCGAAGGCCTTCGGCGTGAACTTCGAGGCAAGCCTGTGCCAGACCGTAGCCCGCCGTCGCGCCGATCGTTCCGGCCCCGCGAACGATCATGGTCTTGATGGCATTGGCCGTCTCCCGATGATTTCGCAATCGCAGCAGCTCGAACCTATGCGGCAGGAGCGGTTGGTTGACGACCACCACATCGCGGCACTCCATGGCGCTCGGAGCGCCATCCATCCACACCGCTCGGTAGTTTTTTCCGCGCACTTTCATCGGCTCGAATCTATCCGCCGGGCTTTCCGCTCACAAGCTTTCCGTTTCGAAGGTAATGAGTTTGCTGTAGCGGCGCTCTGCGAGCGCCGAAATAATGTGCGTCGGCGGTCATAGACCGCCGCTACAAACTGCAATTGGCCAATCACCGTGCCGAACTGCCGGTTGCCATCGCCGCTATTTCATGGAAGAATGCGGCTCGGCTGTATGAAGACCAACGACTCCGAAGAGCGGCAGCAAGCGGCGCCGGGCACTCCGCGGCATGACCCGTATGCCGGGTTGCGGTTCCGCGACTGCCGCTTGTTGCTTGCCGGCGGCGTGCTCGCCAACACGGGCCGCCTCATGCAATCTGTGGCCGTCGGCTGGGAACTGTACGAGCGGACCGGCTCTGCCATGGCGCTTGGCTGGGTCGGACTGGTGCAGGCGCTGCCGATCATTCTTCTGGCGGTGCCGGCCGGGCACGTGGCGGACAGGTTCGACCGCAAGTGGGTTGTCGTCGTCACCCAGTTGGTGATGGCGCTCGCCTCGCTCGGTCTCGCCGCGCTGTCCCACTTTCAGGGTCCGGTGACGCTGATGTACGGCTGCCTGCTGCTGGGTGCCACCGCGCTGGCGTTCAACTGGTCCGCCACTGCTGCGTTGCTTCCGCAGACCGTGCCGCTGGAGTTTTTCAGCAACGCCGTGACGTGGCGGACCAGCGGATACCAGGTGGCGTCCGTCGTCGGCCCGGCACTGAGCGGTTTGATGATCGCCGCGTTGCATGGCACCGCCCTGGTGTACGTCACCGATGCGTTGCTGGGTCTTCTCTTCGCCGCGTTCGTCACGATGATCGCCAGAAAACAAGCAGACCGCTCCACCGGGGAGGTCACGCTGCGCTCTCTGGTCGCGGGGTTCCGTTTCGTTTGGCAAACGAAAATCATCCTCGCCACCATCACGCTTGATCTGTTCGCCGTCCTGTTCGGCGGAGCGACGGCCCTGCTGCCGATTTACGCGAAAGACATTTTGAATGTTGGCCCGACGGGATTGGGGTGGCTGCGCGCCGCACCGGCCATCGGCGCGTTCGCTACGGCGCTCGCCTTTACCCATCTTCCGCCGTCGCGCAACATCGGCAAGATGTTGCTCTGGGCCGTGGCAGGTTTCGGTGTGGCCACGATCGTTTTCGGAATCTCGCACTTGTTCTGGCTGTCGCTGCTGATGCTGATGCTGACCGGTGTGTTCGACAACATCAGCGTCGTCGTCCGCCACAGTCTTGTCCAATTGCGCACGCCGGACGCGATGCGCGGCCGCGTGTCCGCCGTGAACAACGTGTTCATCAGCAGCTCGAATGAACTCGGCGCTTTTGAGTCCGGCTTGGTGGCGGCGCTCTTCGGAACGGTGTTCTCGGTCGTCAGCGGCGGGATCGGCACGATCATCGTCGTGCTGTTCACCGCCCGCATCTGGCCGGAGATTCGCCAGCTCAAGTCGCTGCAGGATGCGCGGCCTGAGTAAGCGCGAGGAATTGTAGCCGCGAATCTCATTCGCGGCAGGGATCAGACCGCGAAAAGGTTTCGCGGCTACAACACTCGTCGTCGGCCTTCGAGCGCCCGGGAAAGCGTGACTTCGTCGGCGGACTCGATCGCGCTGCCAACGGGCAACCCCAGCGCGATGCGGCTGACAACCACGCCCAGCGGCTTCAATTGCTCAGCCAGGTAATGCGCCGTGGCTTCGCTCTCCACGTCGGCGCCGAGCGCGAGAATCACCTCGCTCGGCTTCTCGTTTCGGACACGTTCCAGCAATGCGCCGATTCGCAGCTTCTCCGGTCCGATGTCGTTCAGCGGAGAAATCCTGCCCATCAACGCGTGGTAAACTCCTTGAAACGCAGCGGTTCGTTCCAGCGTGAGAATGTCGTTCGGGCCTTCCACGACGCAAATCACGGATTGATCGCGGCGAGCGCTTTGGCAGGTTTCGCAAGGGTCCTGTTCGGTGTAATTGCCGCACCGCGAGCAATTGCGGATCTTCGATTTCGTCTCCAGAATCGCCTGAGCCAACTGTTTGCTGGTGTCGCCGTTCGCCTTCAGCAGATGCAACGCGATGCGCTCCGCCCCGCGTTTGCCGATCCCCGGCAACCGCGACAGTTGCGCGATAAGATTCTGGACTGGCTTCGGATAGTCCATGACAGTTTGCGCCGACTCGCAGAGTCGGCCTACATTCCGAGGCCGGGGATATTCATGCCGGCGGTGACTTTGCCCATCTCGTCAGCTTGCGTTTTCTTGGCGATTTCGAGGGCGTTGGTGACGGCGCCGAGCACGAGGTCCTCCAACATCTCCACGTCTTTCGGATCAACGACCTTCGGGTCGATCTTGATCGATACGACGGAGCCATCGCACTTGGCGACGGCTTTCACCGCGCCGCCGCCGGCGGTGCCTTCGACTTCGCGCTGGGCCAGTTCCTCCTGCACGCGCTGCATTTCGGCCTGCATCTTCTGGGCTTGCTTCAGAAATTTGCCTAGTCCTGCCATGTGATCCTCCACAAATGGACAGGCGGGACGCCTGTCCCACTATGAACGGGCGAGACGCCCGCCTGCGTGGCCGAAGCCGCTTCGTCGCGGCGTAGGCCCGCGCTACTATTTTCTGACTTCGACGACTGTTCCTTTGAAAATCTCCAGTGCCTTCTTGATTAACGGATCATCTTTGAAGTCTTCGGGATTGTTTTTTGCCGAGGCAACTCCGTTTGCTGCCGCAGCGGACTTCGCTGCCGACTGTTTGTTTGGTTTCGACGCGGCGGCTTCTGCCACCTCGAACTTGATGGACACGTCCATCCGCAGCTTCTCTTTGAGCCTGGCCTGCAGCAATTCCCGATTCCGAGTCGTGTCCACAAACTCACGGCGCTCCGCAAACTCGGGATCGAACCCGATCGTGAGCACGTTGCCTTCGAGACCCAACGGCTGCGCTCCGACCAGGTAGGTCTTCGCCAAGGGTGTCACTTTGCCGAGGTGCTCCACCGCGTACTCCCACGCCTCGTTCAGCGAGACTGACGAGGTCGTGGAGTGGTGGGGTGGTGGAGTGGTGGAGTGGTGGGGTGCAGTGTATTTGCCGCGGTTCTCCTGGGTTAAGGGAGTGCCCATCACGACAGGAATGTCGTTCCCACGGGAAACTACGGGAAGCGCTGCCTTCAACTCATTGAGTTTCTTCAACACGGCTTCGATTCCCGTCAACTGGCGCGTCTTGATCGCCTTGACCAGTGCAATCTCTAAGAAGATGCGCTTGGACAACGCGTACCGCAATCGTCCTTCCGCTGCCGCCAAGGCATCAATCATCCGCAACACCGCGTCCGAATCGATTCGTTGCGCTTGCGCTTTCAGCAACTGCAACTCCGTGTCCGCCAGTTCCAGCAGTCCCGCCCCGGCGGTATCGCCGCCCAGCGTTAGCACCAGCAGATTGCGAAAATGATCCAGCAAATCGGCGAGCAGCCGCTGCAAGTCTTTGCCAACCTCGTCGAGTTCCTTGATGATCGTCAGCGCCGTATTTGTTTCGCCGTCAATGAGCGCATCGGTCAGCACCGCGATCTTGTCGTGGGCGACGAGACCAAACACGGAGAGCACATCCTTCTCCGTGATCTTGTTGCCGCAAAACGCGATGAGCTGATCGAGCGTGCTCTCGGCGTCGCGCAAACCGCCCTCGGCGCCGCGGGCAATGGCCGCCAGCGCTTCGTCCTCGATCATCACCTTTTCCGCCTTGGCGATTTCCTTCAGCCGCTTGATCAACAGGCTGGCGGGAATGCGGCTCAGGTCGAATCGCTGGCATCGCGAGAGAATCGTCGGCAGCACCTTTTGCGGTTCGGTGGTGGCAAAAAAGAACTTCACATGGGGCGGCGGTTCTTCGAGCGTTTTCAGAAGCGCGTTGAACGCTTCCTTCGTCAGCATGTGCACTTCATCGATGATGTAAATCTTGAACCTGCCGCGAGCCGGCGCGTAACGACAGGTCTCGCGCAGCTCGCGCACCTCGTCAATGCCGCGGTTGCTCGCGCCGTCGATCTCGAGCACATCGAGCGAATTGCCCGCCATGATCTCCTTGCAGTTGTCGCACTTGTCGCACGGCGTCGTGGTCGGTCCTTTGACGCAGTTCAGCGCCTTGGCGAAAATGCGGGCGGTGGACGTTTTGCCGATCCCGCGCGGGCCGACGAAGAGGTAGGCGTGGGCAAGACGGTTTTGCTCGATGGCGTTCTTCAGCGTGGTGGTGACGTGCTCCTGTCCCACCACGTCATCGAATTGCTGCGGCCGCCACTTTCGGGCCAGGACCTGGTACTGGGTAGCCATGCTAGACCGGAAGGATGAGGGATGAGGGATGAGGGATGAAGGAGAACATCGTCTCCTTCCCAGGATCCAGAATCAACATGTTGAACTTTGCTGTCATACAAGTGCACGCGAAGAAGTCTTCATCCCTCCGCCTTCCGCCCTCATCCTTTCCAAAAGTGGTCGTGCACCTCGTCTCGACGGGCGACGCCGGCTCGCTCGCCGCGGTTAAGGCTCCGGCCAGGCGACCCGACGGCACATGGAACATCAAGCTTACCGTTGCTGTCTTCCGACCCTGGCGGGGTTCGCAAGCATCCATTGCATCGGACCCGGCTTTCAACGCCGCCCCGCAGTTCGCTCCCCCACGTCGCCGCCTCCACGAGGAATTCCGCCCGGCTGTAGCGGGTTGCCGGAAAGGGGAACCGCTAACTCCCCGCCTAGCACGACCAAACTCTTTGCCGGTGTAGAGGCGCTTCTGCGAAGCGCCCTGATGATTCTCTCTGCGCTTCACAGAAGCGCAGCTACATCGGTTCACCCTAAAGAACATGGAGCCAACTCCGAGAAACTCCGAACTCGCCCCAGCGGGTTCGGAGTTGCTCTACCATCAAAAACTGGAGCCAACGGTCGGAATCGAACCGACGACCTGCGGTTTACGAAACCGCTGCTCTACCAGCTGAGCTACGTTGGCTTGTCAAAATCCTTTGCCCGGTCCCTTCGTTCCTCCACTCCACCGACGACCTGCTCCGAACATGCCCCGCGCGTTCGGAACTGCTCTACCCCGAACTCGTTCGGGGCTTCAAAACAACCACGCGCTACAATCTTATAAGCGAACGCCTCGCGCCGGTCAAGGTTCGTGTCAAGGGGTGCAGGCTGCCTCAAGGGAAAGCGGCTGTGGGTTGGCTTCGGGAACAACCTGGTGCCGGGTGAAAGACATCCAAGTGCGAAGCTGGCTTGGGGAAGAATACTGGCGGCTTCGTGGGGGTGGAATGTGCGGAGTTAATAGAAGGGGACGAGGGCTGATCGCAATCCCGGCGGGCGAAGCCCAAGAAAATCCACTTGCGTAGGCACGACCGGAGGCGCAAGGGAGGCCAGGGATAAACGGTAAGCAGCTACTGTGTGTTTGATGATGTTCGGTCTAGCCGACGCCGATTAACCAGACCGGGATCGTTACGGCCATCTTGGCGTGAGGAAGCTCGCGGTGCACACGCTCAAAATAGACCACGTTTTCATCGATGGTGGCGGCCTTGGCCTGCATGGGGACTATAAGAACGCCAACTTCAATATCGTCGGCGGCGTAGGACAAGAGGAATTTGAAGACGTCGGTGTACCAACGAGCCATGTTGCCGAACTGGACTTCAACTTGGACCTTGCCTTTCTTGAAATCTGCTACGAGCTTGGAATCTGAATGAGAAACGATGCGAGGATGGATCTCCCATGAGAGGGCTTTAAATTCCTCCTCGAAACGAGTGTTGGTTGCAATCTGATCGGTAGTGAGGTGAAAGACCTGCTTGCCTCGCGTTCTCGTAACGGGCGGGTTCTTCGGCTGCCAATGGACAGCGGCAATGGCGGTCTGGATATCCTTCTTCTCCTGCTTGAACTCACTAGCAACGATGGCTTCGGCGTGACGATAGCTGTACGTCGAGTGAATCTTCATCAGGATACACGGTAGCGGTTGGTCTTCTTCTCGAGAAGACGCTGCTGTTTGGGTTGAGCGCCGTTCGTCAACCAGGGAGCTCTGGTGATCGCGTAACCGGCGTTCTTCGGGTCGAAGACTGGACGTCCAAGAGGCCGGACCTGGAGTGTTCCGCTCGATGCCATGTGAATGCGCTCACGAGCAACGTCCAGATACTTCTTGAGGACCTCGGCACCGGCGCCGCGACGGTTCTGGCGGATTGCAGCAACTATGGTGGTGCCGACTCCGAGAAAGGGATCGAGGATCCAGTCGTCCTCCTCGGTCATCGCCAGGACAAGCCGCTCGATAAGTTCAACCGGGAATTGGCAGGGATGGATGGTTTTCTCAACGTGATTGTTCTTCACATTGGGGATTGTCCAAAGATCGCCAGGATTCTTTCCAAGCGGATTACAGGAGTACTGACCAATTTTTGGGCCCTTGAAGTATTTCTTGCCCGGGTACTTCTGTGGCACACGGACGGGGTCTAGGTTGAACACGAAACGGTCCGACTTGGTGTACCAGTTGATGGTCTCGTAGCGGCCCGAAAAGCGGTTCGAGCAATGTAGACCGTGCTCGAAATGCCAAACGATGCGGTTGCGCATTTGGAGGCCCAATTCTCGAAAAATGGGATAGAGGATGGTATCGAGCGGAATGATGGATCCGTTGTCGACATGATTACCGACCTGCCAACAGATGCTGCCGGAATCGTGCAACACGCGCACGCATTCCTTGATCACATGTGCTTGTTGGTCGATGTATTGATCGAGATTGAGCTTCTTCTCGTACTCCTTCCCGATGTTGTATGGGGGAGACGTGACGACCAATTGAATGGACTGGTCTGGAATTTGGCGGAGCAGGTTCATGCAATCGCCGAGGAACACGACGGCCCGCTCTTGAGGGTTGAAACGGCTGGCGATGGAAATCCGCTCGAACATGACGGCAGATTAGGACGAGCAGGTTGGGAGGTCAAGTGCAGTGTGCGGGGTGGTGGGTTTGAGGGGTGGGAGAAACGGCGTTAAGCGCAGTTGGTCGGCATGGGCGGAATTGCGCGGGGTGAAGTGAAGAAGGCGAGGGCTGAGCATAATCCCGGCGCGTGGAGACCAGGACGATCCATCTGCGCCAAGCATCACGGATGGGGGAAAAGGTGCCGAGAGGAAAACTGGGGCGGCAGTCGCCCGAGTGTTCCTTCGCCGGCGTCGCTGATGCAGTCGGAAGAATATGTAACAACTCGACAGCAACTGCCCGCAAGCGGCGTGATCGCCAGAAAGCAGCCTCACCTCGCGAGCAGGGAATCGAGTTCGTTGTCGGCGGTCCTGGACTTGCGCATCTCGTTCAGGCAGGCTTGGTAGAGACCTTCGGCTGACTGACGCGCGGTGCGCTTCGAGACGGTATACGGATCGGTGAGGACCGCGGTTTCGACCATCTTCACCCAGTCGGGTGGAATTGCTTCAATCCCGCGCAGGGCACCGGCGAGACTGCCCGCCACGTACGCTTTGCAGTCCGTGTCGCGACCGAAATTCACACCGTATAGGATCGCTTCGCGCGGCTGGCCGTCCGCCAACACGAAGCAGGCGAGGCCGCCGGCGAAGATTTCAATGGCGTTCGAGATCGGCGTGCCCTCGAAGTAATCCGTGTACAGGCTGCGGACTTCCTTCCAGTTTTTCCCGCTGCGCGCCCAACCGACCACAACCTCGACATCCTTGCGCGGATCGGTCGGGATTTGATCCAGCGCCGTCTTGACAATCGAATCGACCGTGGCGTTCGGCCGCAGCGCCTCGGCGGTTGCGGCAGCGATGGCGGCGGCGACCTCGTTGCCGCAGTCCCAGATCAAAGTGCTCTGGACCTCGCCGTCCGCGCTGAATCTGTCGCGGCGCCAGATCGGTCTGCCCTGCACGTCCTTGATGCGCGACAGGTCGAGCGCGTCGCGGGCGGCGTTGTCCGGGCGGCAGGCGTTCACTATCCCAATCGGCACGATCATCTTCGCGGTGCCCATGAAGCCCGGCCACTTGGCGTAGCGGCCGACCTCCCAGGGAGGAAGCCCGGCCTTCATCAAGTTGTAGATGATGAGGTCCTGCGGACCAAGGCTGTAACCGAACTTGTTCGGGTCGATGTCCTCGACCCATTCGCGGGCAAGATCTTCGATCGTAATCCTGCCGCCCTTCTTAATGATGGCCGAGGTGACCAGTTTATAGCGCTCCGCGCCATCTTCGGTCCAGCCAGGCTCGCGGTGATGCGCCCTGTACACCCAGTCCTGACCGAAACGTTGTGGGATCACCTGGTCGGTCGCCACCCGATCGTCCGACAGGAATTTGTCCACGAACCCGTGGGTCCTCTCGGTTTTCTGCCAAGTCGATCCTTCCACGGGTGCGCCCATCGAGTTGCCGATGGAAGCGGCGGCTTCGCAGCCGTAGACCTTCGAGAACAGCCGGTTGCTCGGCAGGTTGGTACTGGCCGTCTGGCCGTAGCCGGCCGCGACGCCCAGCGCAAGGATGATCAACATGAGTTTCCATGGGAAGTGTTTCATTTGGCAGCCTCCTTACTGGTAGCAGTGCAGCATAAAGATCGGGTTGTAGCCATCGTATCAGGCGCTTCGATGCCGAGGCAAGCGTTTGTATCCGCCGGCGATATTGGCGGGCGCATTTGGGCACTGCCCCATAGTAGCGCGGGCGTCTCGCCCGTGTCGTGCGGCATCCCCAAAAAGCAACGGGCGGGACGCCCGCGCTACCGTGTCAGGACTTGTCGTGGTGGCAGTGTCAAGTTACGCCCGATAACGGCTCAGATTGCGGTTCAAGTTGGCGATGAAACCCGCCGCGTTCCGAAGCGAAGAATTGCCGCGCTTGAAATCTGCCCGTACAATACGCGGCCATCATGGGAAGATCATTCACTTCACAGTGGGCAGCCATTTTTGATTGGGACGGCGTGATCATCGATTCTTCGCGCCAGCACGAGGAAAGCTGGGAGATGTTGGCGGCTGAGGAGAAGCGGGCATTGCCGCCGAACCATTTCAAGCGCAGTTTCGGGATGAAGAATGAGAAGATCATCCCGGAGCTTTTGCAGTGGACGAATGATCCGCTGGAAATCAGGCGGCTCTCGCTGCGGAAGGAAGCGTTGTACCGCGAGATCGTCCGCGCCGGCGGGATCGCGCCATTGCCCGGCGTCGTCAACTGGCTGGACAGCTTGCGGGCCGCGTCGGTGCCGTGCGCCATCGCCTCCTCCACGCACCGCGAGAACATCACCTGTACGCTGGGCGTGCTTGGACTGGAGAAGTTTTTTACAGCGATTGTGTCGGCGGAGGACGTCACGCATGGCAAACCGGATCCAGAAGTGTTCCTGCTGGCGGCGCGCAAGATCGGCATGCCGCCCGACCGCTGCGTTGTTTTTGAAGACGCGCACGTCGGCATCGAAGCGGCTCGCGCGGCGGGAATGAAAGTCATCGGCGTGGCGACCACGCATCCGGCGGAAACGTTGCAGGACGCCGACCGAGTCGTGCAGCGACTGGACGAACTGAGCGTGACGGAATTGGGCAAATGGTGGCCATGAAACGGCCTACGGGCACACGCACGCTCGTCGCCAAGGACGTGTCCAACGCTTTCCCGAAAGCCGTACTCGCCGGCAAAGCCGGCCAGTAATCCCCCGACTCACAATTCGCGCCTTGAATTGTTGTCAGTTGTATCCATGCTTCTTTTCAACGCGGCGTTCCCAAGCGAGCAGCAGGTAGCCGTATAAAATCGTCTGAATCACAACCTCCGGTAGGTGGACGAGAAAAAGGTCAAGATTAAAGAGGGTCGTATAAACCCATGCCTCGATTGCGCCATTGATGCCAATGACCGAGCCGATCATAAAAAGGATACCGGCAACAACCAAGCCGCCCCAACATTTCAGATCGAGCAGCGCTCGTCTCAGTGGAAACAATACGAGACCAAGAAGGAGACCTCGAACAATCTGCGCCAGACAAAACCAGTGCATGACGTGCTGGCCATGAAGGTCCTGCATTCCCGCTGCTGTTTCATCGTAGCGGTGCGTCATGAAGTGGAATGCCAGCGCGCCAATCACCATATACGTAATGACGTGTAGCAAGGTGCTGCGAAACGTAAACCCAACCAAAACTCGGAAGAAACTTCTTCTGGTGGATGTCATAATCTGCTTCGTGATTTGTGATGTGTGTAATGCCGCCGATCCAAAGCTGAGCCACAGCCACCGGAGGCTGACTCACGGCTGCAATGATGACAATCTAGTCTCATAGGCGTATTAATAAACTTCGATTTGTCGCCTTATTTGGTAGCGGATCGGATTGCCGCAGGTGGTAAGGGTCGCGTCTGTGCATTCGCGTTCAAGCACCTCCACGGGGTTATCCATCCGGGCCGACAATATCCTTCCATCAACCAAACTCACCTTGATTTGGACTTCAAAAGTTTCTTTGCCAACCCCAGCCGCATACGTTCCGTTCTTATTTTTTTCCACTTGCACCCAATTGTTCGTGGTATCCGCCACCGGCACGCGCATCCACTCGGCGGGCAGCTTGAACTGGGGTTTTTCCGACGGCACATGCTTGATCAACAAGGTAGCGGTCTGATTGGTGCGGTCAATCTCCCTGACGGTGCAGTCAAAATCAAAAGAGTCCTCGCCTAGCACCACATGGGTTCCATCGGCCCACGAGCCCCCCCGGCCGCCGGAATTAACGTAACAATGGTCCCCGGCTTTCGCCCGCCCGCCAAAACGCGAGACGGTTATCAGATCCGCATAGAAAGTCATCAAATCCGCGACCGGACCAATCATCGCCGGATGGAGTTTGCCGAAATCAGGCATCGATGAGAACACCTTCACGAAATCCGACGCCTGCGCCACCGACGGCAGCACCAACTGCTGGCGAAAGTTCACGCTGGCGGGCGGAAGAACGAGTGCCTTCTTGTTCACGATCAGGTTGCTCCAGGCGGACGGGCCGGGGAGCGAGAACAGGTCAATTTTGTTGGTCGTGTTGTCCGAGACCAGATTGGTCCAGGCGAACTCTTCGTAGAATTTGCCCTCGGGGCCTTTTCTTACCACTCCGTTCGCCTCAAACTCATAAATCCGAGTCCCAGCAGGACCCCGGTTGGTGGCCTTCATGTGGTAAACTATCTTTTCTCCCTCCTTGTAATGGCGCGCCCACGGCGGCGAGTCGGTTTGCGCAGCTTGGTCAGCAGCGACCGCCGGAGGTAGTGGGCACCCGAACTGAATAGCGGCAAACAGGACAAGGCTGCCGCAACGTCTGAATAGTATTACAAATGTCTTCATGGTTTTTTAACCTCCAACCCTTCGCAGAACAGTTTCATTTCCAGTTGCAGGACTTTCTCCGTTGCACGGAAGGGCGGCCCTTCTATTGCCCAAAGCGCCGACAAGCCCATCTGGACCGTCTTAAAAACAAGGATCAATTCCTCCAGCGGAGCGTCTTCACGCATCACGCCACGGTCTTGCAAACTGCGGAACAGTGTCTCCAACGGCGGATCAATCACCTTCTGCATCTCAATCATGTACGGAAGGAACTGTTCGGTCCGGCTGAACATCTGGCCAAAAAATACCCGCACAAAACGGTAATAGGGCCGCTTCAACTGAAACTGAAAACGAATAAACGCGGCCAAAATCGAGGCCAATGGTTCATCCGACGCGGCCAAGCGCCCGACTTTGGCTTGCACTTTCCCCTCCAGGTCCGCCATGAAGGCAACCACTATGTCTTCCTTCGCCGCAAAATAGTTGTAAATCGTCCCCTTCCCAATATCGGCTGCTGCCGCAATCTGATCCACGGTCACCGCGTCAAGCCCATCTCGGGAAAACAACTTGATGGCCGCAGCGATGATTTGCTCGCGCACCGCAGCCTTCTTCCGTTGTCGCCGGGACATGACGACCGTGGTCATATATGACCACAGTCACCTATCATCGGCCTTTTGTCAAACAATAAAACAACCCGATGTTATTCTTGTTTGGGCCGCTCATAAAGAGTGGCTGCATTCCGATGGGATCATCGTCCAGTATCTGTGCATGCCGACGTGAGACGAGAGAGTGCTCAACGACGATATCGGCGTGGTTCGGGTCGCGCCCGATTATCAGGCCGCCCTCAGGGATCGCAAAGCGCGCGCCTGAAAGCTGGCCCACTTGGGGTATGCTCGGGGCGCGCGGCGTGCCGTGTCCTGAGGTTGTCGCGGTCGACGTATCGTATGCGGCTGACGGTCCACGTCTAGTTTTCGGCGACAGACCGTGAGATCCTGGCGGGATGGATACGTCAAAAACTGGAACAGGACGACGGCATTGGACTCGTAAGCAGCGGCAAGGATTGCTGGCACGCTTTCACCAAGGCCAACGCAAAGGAGAATGTAATCGCTCAAGCAGCTTGAACAAATCAGCATCCGCTCAAACTTGGGCTTCAGTTTTCAACTTCTGAGCCGGACCAGTATCATGAGGTCCGTTTGGGCGCAAATGCCCGAATCAATGCCCTGGCCGCTTGGCAGGTCTTCCAGACAGCGATGTCCGGGCCGCGGTTGCACGCGACGAGCACGGCAAAGTCAAGTTCGGGTGCGATGTACGCGACGCAGTTCCACCTTCCGTTGCTTCCGCCGGTCCAGAGACGGCGGCCGGTGCCTCCAGGCCGGGTGCCTTTTGCCCAACCGTCTGGGCTGATAAACCATCCGGCACAGTAAGTCATGGCGGGTGCGGCATCACCAGTTGCCAGGAAGGGTATCCCGCGCATGAACCACCCCTTAGAAGTTGTGGCGGGTGTGACCGCGTGCAATTCCGCAAATGTATCCAGCTTGAGCAGCGCGGCCTGGCGATGCGGATTGGCCGAATCTCCGCGCAAATGGAGCCCGATAAATTTTGCCCAATCGGTAATCGTCATGTGTGCCAGGCCGGCGGGGGCGTAGAACAACGGGAATTCCGCGACAGGGCTGCCCGGGTCAAGCGGCTTGCCAACGAACGAGGAGTGGCCCCAGGCTTGATCGGTTTTACCAGCGGTGTCCGGCGGTCCGAATCCACCCGTGCTGATGCCCAGTGGCTGAAACAGTCGTTCGCGCATCAGGTCTTCCCACGCACGACCGGTGAGGTGTTCCAGCACTGCCCCCGCGAGAATGTAGCCGACATTGGAATACCAGTATTT
>JBEKZD010000019.1:0-60748 GCA_049510215.1 Verrucomicrobiia bacterium | reverse complement strand
TGAACCGTGTGGAATTGGCTCTGCTGGAGCGTCTACGTGAACTGGAATCCTCACCCGCTCGCATCCAGTCCCTCACTCATTTCGACTGGATAATTAATGTTAAATTGAACGCCCATTAGTATTAGTTGGTCGGCATGGGCGGAATGCGCGGGGCGGTGGTGGAAAGGATGAAGGATGAGGGATGAGGGATGAAGTGGGGAGCGGTAGTCGAAAGGATGAGGGATGAAGGATGAGGGATGAGGGCGGAAGTAGGAAACGTGCTCAACCCAAGTTCACTGGAGAGCGCTTAGCTTGAAAACTTCGATGACTCAACCCAAGCCGGAGCGTTGACAAGCGCGCCGTTTGCCTGTAATGCTTTGCGGTTGCGGGCCTTTGCCACGACGGAGTGGCTTCGGCCACGCAGGCGGGCGCTTAGCTCAGTTGGCCAGAGCACCTCGTTTACACCGAGGGGGTCAAAGGTTCGAGTCCTTTAGCGCCCACCAGCGCGCGGAGCGCGCGCAAGCACGAATTTCGAAATCCGAAATCCGAGACAAGCTTGTTTCGACATTCGGGTTTGAAGATTCGGATTTCCGCCGCAGGCGGTTGGGGGTGTAGCTCAATTGGTTTAGAGCGCTGCCCTGTCACGGCAGAGGTTGCGGGTTCGAGCCCCGTCACTCCCGCCAATTTCGGAGGAGCACAAGCGGCTGAATCTCGGTGGCTTGTGCTCTTTTGTTTCGCCCCCAGTATCGCCCCGGATCTAATCGTGACTATCACCCGAAAGGGGGCTTTTTGCCCCTATCGGGTGAGTGCCGGGGTGATAGTTTTTTGGGGCGGGAATGGGGGCGGTTCGGGGCGAGAGGGCGGGAGCGGATCTGGGCGGGACTTCAATTTGACATGGCGACGATGGAGTTTCACAATTGACTCAGCATGGCGGTGCGTAAGAAATGGCTGCTATTGATGCTGATTGGGATCGTGTTGATTGGGATTCTTGTTCTCCGTCCAGCATTTTCATCAAAACAGCGCATGATGAGATTGCGTGAAGACGTGCGGCGGAGGGAAGCCGTATGCCTGTCGCTCAGCAATGCCGTCGAGACAGCACAAGCCAACGTCGATTGGAATCGGTTGCAGTGGTATTACGCCTTTCGAGGGGTCGAAACGATGCCGTGGAGAGTCGAAGTGCCGATCAGGTGGAGATATGCTTGACCAAAAGGCCCGTTGGTTTCAGAATTTACCCCGTGTTTTGAGGAGAGCGGACCATGAACTCTCAGCAGTACGGAGATGCCCCGACACGGGTTAATGAACAATCGACCCGCAAACCCGCTACGTGGCGATCGTCACGTTGGTATTTGCCAATCGGCGGCGCCTTGGCGCTGGCCTGGTTTCTGGTACGGGTGATCCCGAAGCCGAGTCGGGCGACATATCCTTGCCAACGAGCGGCCTTCCCGATTGCGACGGGCTTCATCGTGTGGCTTCTGAGTGGTTGGAGTTCCCTGTTCGCTTTCCGCAAGGCCCGTCTGCATGTGCATCCGGCGCGCTGGATGATGGCGGCACTCTGCATCTTGGTGGCAACTGTTGCGGGGACGGCTTTCTTTCTCGATCAGCCGACGCCGTCGCTCTTCGGTCAGAACGCGCCGCCGACCCAACCCGTCTTCAGTCCGACCGAGCCGGTGAATTCACCGATGGGCGTTGCCGTCGGTGTCAAACCGGGCCGCGTGGCCTGGGTGCACGACCCCAAAGCCACCTCGTGGGACGGCACCAGCAACACGCCCGGCTGGTGGGACGACAGCAATACCCATCCGCAAGCCGTCTCGGCGATGCTGTCGGGTGTCATCCGCTCGGTCGGCGACGCCACCACCGACAAGGAAGCCTGGACCCGGATCTTTGCCGACTTTAACAAGCGCGCCGGCAAAGGGGCGGTCAGTTACAAAAAGGGCGAGAAGATCGCCATCAAACTGAACCTGAATCAATGCCGCAACCACGGCGACGGGGCGAACGCCTCTTACATTGCGCCGCAGCTCGTTGAGGCGCTCCTGAAACAGTTGGTGACCGAGGTGGGTGCCGCGCCGTCCGACATCACCTTCTACGACGCCATCCGGAATGTTCCCTCCACCATCTTCGACCGATGCACGAAGAACTTCCCCGGCGTGCATTTCGTTGACTCCGTCGGCGGCGACCGCCGTGAGAAAGCAGTCCGGGCCACCACCGACGCCCTCACTCTCGTCACGGGCGGCAACCCGATTTATTTCCCGACGTGCGTCACCGAAGCCACCTACCTGATCAATGTGGCCGGTCTGAAAGGTCACACCATGGCCGGGATGACGGTCTGCGCGAAGAATCATCTGGGATCGATCTTCACGGCGGACGGCGCGGCGGCCGCCCGCACCCTGCACAGCACGCTCGCCGTCAAAATGGGTCGCGGGGGAGGAGAGGCGCCCCAACAAATGGGGACCTACAACAGCCTCGTGGACCTGAACGGTCACAAGGAACTTGGCGGCAAAACGGTGCTGTACCTGATCGATGGCCTGTACGCATCCAAGCACAACGAATATCGGCTCGACCCGACGTGCAAATGGGAGAGCGCGCCGTTCAACGGTCATTGGACTTCGAGCTTGTTCGCGTCGCAGGACGGCATTGCGATCGACTCCGTGGCGCTGGACTTCCTGCGCAGTGAACCCACGCTGAGCACGATCGTCACCGGCGCGGTGGACAATTACCTGCACGAAGCGGCCCAGGCGAACAAGCCGCCCTCCAAGACCGTGTACGATCCGAACAAAGACGGCAAACCGTTGGCCAGCCAGGGCGTCCACGAACACTGGAACAATGCCACCGACAAGAAGTACAGCCGCAACCTCGGCACCGGCATCGGCATCGAGCTGGTCAGCGTCCGGGCGTCGTCAACCGTGGCGAGCGCAGAATGAGGTAGTGGGCTACTTTGAAAATCCATCAGTGAGACGGGCCAAAAAGAATGGCGCCGCTTTGATGGCCGAGCGGATACTGATAGGAATTTGTTTTTTTGACGCTGCGCGCGTAATTCGTGGCCCAATAATCTTTCTCACCCTTTGCCAAGCGCGGGCTGACCGGCCTCGCGCCTCACCCATCCGTACGCCGCCACGGAATTCTTCCAGAAATACTTTTCCGTCGCCGCCCGTCCCTTGCCCATGAAGAACTCGCGCACCACGCTCAGCGCCTTCGGGTATGCCGCCCACTGGTCGCTGTTCGGCCAATCGCTGCCGTAAAGCAGCCGGTCCTCACCGAAAATGCTCCAGATCTCATCCAGTCGCGAACGGTAGAAGTCCAGATCCTCCGGCACACGGCCAGCCACACGGCGCAACACCTCGGAAACCTTGACGTATACCTGGGGCCGCTTCCCCAGCTCGCGCAAGTGGGCTTGGTATGCGTCGCGAGCCGCGGGTTGCTCCGGAGGATTCAACTGCGGCAGATGATCGATGACCACTCGCAGACCGGGCACTTTGTCGGTGAGCCGGACCACCGCCTCAATCAGCGCCGGGTTGGGGTTCGCCGTATCCAGTTCCAGTCCGGTTTCCGCCAGCGCCTTCAGATCGGCAACAAAGTCCGGCTTCGCCAGCTCGGCGCCCAGATTCCGTCCCCACAGATTTCCGTACCGGACGCCGCGGAACAGCGGGTTCCGGTGAAAGCGTTCCAGTTGCCCACGGAACTCCGGCTGGCCCGGCTCCAGGTTGCCCACAGTCCCCACGACGATCATATCCCCGGCGGCAACGTCCAGCACCCACTGGTTGTCCTCCAGCCACGTACTGCATTCCACCTCGATGGCGCCTCGAACGCCCAGAGGCACGGCAACCTGACGGTACCGGTCCGGCAAGGCGGGTTTGTACAGTATGCCATTGTTCTTGGCCGGCCACGGCACGCCCTGCGGACGCGTCGGGTCAAAGAGATGGATATGGGTGTCGATGATCGGAATGTCATCGGCCGCTACTGCGGCATCGGCCAGCACACGGTTCAAGCCGCTGGGGAGCGCGGTCGCGGCCAGAACAGCCCTCAGGAAACCACGGCGCGAAATCTTATGATCCATCATGGTTTTCCCTCCGTCTGCGCACTCCTCGCGGCGGTCCAACCGTTTCACAAGCGGATTATGAAGCATTTACCGATGCGCCGCAAGCTTGGCCCCGCCTGGCGCATCACCTGATAGTCGCGGCTTCCCGATGCAAGTTTGGCGGTGTAATTTTGCCCGCATGTGCGGGCGATTCATGTTGACGGCGGCGGAGCGCGAAGTGGCGGTGCGGTTCGGTGTGACCGTGCCACGTGGATTCTTCGGCTCGGTTGCCACGATCGTTTCTTTTCCATCCATCACGCTTTGTTTCCCAAACGACCCGGCGTATGATGGCTTGTCAAAGTCGATTGACCACGGGAGGCAACAATGTACAAAAACATCCTGCTTTGCACTGACGGCTCACCCGCCGCCGATGTCGCCGCCGATTGCGCCATTGGGCTTGCGAAAAAACTCGGGGGGCGCATCGTTGCGCTCTACGTGACCGATGTTCGCATCCTCGAAGGGCCGCTGCTGGCGGACATTTCGGGCGCGCTGGGCGCCCAACCATATTCGGCGCTATTGCCGCAGCTCGAACAAATCCAACGCGACAAAGCCGACGCCATTCTTCAAGCGATCTCCAGGCGCTGCGCCGATCGGGGCGTGGAACACAAAGTCGCTCACGAAACCGGCAGTCTCCTGCACACGATGCTCGATTACGAACGCCATGCCGATCTGGTCGTGCTCGGCCAACGCGGCGAACACGCACGATGGTCCGGAGACATGCTTGGCTCGAGCGTCGAACGCATGGTGCGCGCTTCAGTCAAGCCCTGCCTGGTGACCTCCGACCGTTTTCGCCCGATCAAACACATCCTGCTCGCCCACGATGGCAGCGCCGAATCCAACAAAGCTCTCCGCGCCGGTATCAAGCTTGCCGCCAATCTCGGTGTGGAAGTGACCATTGTCACGGTCTGCCAGCGCGACAACGAAGAGGCCGCCTCCAAAATCCTGCAACAGGCTCACCAGCAGGCCCTCGACAGCAAGCTTGCCGCTCATGCCCAACTCGGGCACGGAAACGCCGAAACTGAAATCTTAAAGCTCTGCAAGAAGATCGGCGCAAACCTGATTGTGATGGGTGCGTACGGTCACACCCGCATCCGTGAGCTTGTTCTGGGATCGACCACCTCGCATGTCATCCGTAAGTCAGGCGTTCCGGTCTTGTTGGTACGCGGTTAGAATGTCCGATGAAGGCAATGCTGTTGCAGAAACCGCTGCCGGCAGAAGAGTCGCCACTGGAGCTGGTCGAACTTCGCCCACCCGAACCTGCGGCTGATCAAGTTCTGCTCCGCGTGCGGGCCTGCGGCATCTGCCATACCGATTTGCACACCGTCGAAGGTGAGATCGCCGCCAAATTGCCCATTGTGCCTGGGCACCAAATCGTCGGTGTCGTGGAGAAGCTCGGTGCCGACGTGCGCGACTTCGCGATCGGCGAACGCGTTGGCGTGCCGTGGCTGTATCGCGCCTGTGGTGAATGCGAGTTTTGTCAGAGCGACCGCGAGAATCTTTGCGAGCGAGCGCAGTTCACAGGATTCCATGTGAACGGCGGCTACGCAGAGTTCGCTGTTGCGCCGGCTGCGTTCGCGGTGAGATTGCCCGATCATCCTGCTGACGCTCAAATCGCGCCGCTGCTGTGCGCGGGCATTGTCGGCTATCGCGCCTTACGTTTCAGCAACGTGCGCCCGCGGCAGCGGCTGGGCTTGTACGGGTTCGGCGCGTCGGCGCACATTGTGATCCAAATTGCGCTCCACTGGAATTGCGAAGTGTTTGTGGCCACGCGCGGCGATGGACATCAGCAACTCGCGAAAAAGTTGTGCGCGGCCTGGGTGGGGCGTGCGGAAGAAGTTCCCGATGCCGCTCTTGACTCCGCGGTCATGTTCGCGCCGACCGGGGCACTCGTGCCCGAGGCGCTGCGTGCGCTGCGGAAAGGCGGCACGCTGGTCCTTGCGGGCATCTACATGACGCCGATTCCCGAGATGAAGCACGAGTTGCTTTACCACGAGCGCATCGTGCGCTCCGTCGCGAACGCGACACGTGAGGACGCGCGTCAACTGATGCGACTCGCGGGCGAGATTCCGTTGCGGACGGAAGTCGAAACATTCCCGCTGGTAGACGCCAATCGCGCACTGGCCGCGCTGAAGCACAGCCAGATTCGTGGGGCCGGGGTGCTCGTCGTGGGCAGAGGTTAGAGTCGATGAAACCGACAAAATCGTTAAAACCGTTAAAAGGGAACATGTGCTGACTTTTCTCTTAACGATTTTTCCGGTTTTAACGGTTATAACGATCCGATGAAACCGGTCATTGCCATCACACCGGAAGCAATCAAGCTTTCTCGTGTAGACGGGCGCGGCGCGTTCTGCGGCGTTTCGTACTCGCAAGCGATTGAGAAAGCCGGCGGTGTCCCGCTCGTCTTGCCGCTGACGCGCGAAACGAAAGCGATCGAACGCTTTTTGACATTGTGCGACGGCTTCCTGTTGACGGGCGGAGGCGACATGGCGGAGGCGTCGGGCGCGTACGGTCGGAAGTTGACGGCGCGCGAACGCCAGACGCTGTCGAGTGTGGACGAGGAGCGCGATGAGTTGGAGTTGTGTCTGGTGCGCCGGCTCATGGAGGAAGACATACCGGTCCTGGGGATTTGTCGGGGCATTCAGGTGATGAACGTGGCGCTTGGCGGAACGTTGCTCGCCGACATCCCGAACCACCGGCATGCGAAGTCCACGGCGCTGATGCACCAGGTAGAGTGGACGTGCGATGGTCGGTTGCCGCGGTTGTTGGGTGACTGCCGGCGCGTCAACTCCACCCATCATCAGGCACTGGATGTCGTGGCTTCCGCGTTCAAAGTGGCGGCGCGGACGAGCGACGGGATTGTCGAGGCCGTCGAAAATTCTCAAGTGCGATTGATGTGGGGCGTGCAGTTTCATCCCGAGCGACTGCTGCAGGTCGCGCCGCAATTCCTGCGGCTTTTTGAGGCGCTCGTGAACGAGGCGCGACGCCGCTAACTTTTGGCGGGCGCAGGCGCGGGAACCGGCGCCGGCGTGGGCTCAGCTTCTGGTGCTTCCACAGGCTCAGGCTGTTGCTCGCGACTGCGGAGGCGGCCAAAGTTGACCCGCTCGCTGCGGATCAGCGCAGAAACCCAGCTTTGATACATCGCTTGGCGATCGCGCTGGAGAACCTGCTGCGCGAAATCCGCCTTATCCTTCTCAAACTCCGCAGGCTCGGGGGGTTGGCGATCCTTGAGATGGAAGAACAATCCGCCGTTCTCAGTGGCAATGAATTCGCTGACGGTGTTGGTCGCCATGCCGAGTGTGGTTTGCTGGATTCGACTTGCGGCTGTAGAATCGAGTTTTTCGTCGGAGAGGGTGAACGGCCCGGGCGATTCGATTTTCAGTTTCAGTTCCGCGCACGCCTGGTCGAAGGTCTTGCCTTCCGCAATCAGTTTCTTCACCTGCGCAAGTGCGTCTTCACCCTGCTTGACTGTGGCCTCGTAAGTTTTCTGCCGCTTAAGCTGGTCGATCACCTCTCCCTTGACCTGCTCGAACGGCGGGATCTCGCTCGGTTTTGCCGACAAATACTCCAGAACGTAATAGCCGTCTTCGCCCGGCACGGGATCGCTGAACAGGATTTCAGGCGTCAACGCGAAGGCCGCCTGGTTGAACTGCGGCCCTGCCTGAATTCCCGGCACTTTGCCGCGCAGGCTGAAAAACTCCGTCTCCTGCGGCGTGATGCCGGACGCGGAGCACAGGTTCGCAAAATCCGGCTTCGCAGCGCCGGGCTCTTGAACAAGCTTGACGGTCAACTCGGTGGCGTGGTCCTGCGCCAGCCGATCGGCGCGCAGCTTGAGCAGATCTTCCCTGACTTTGTCTTTGACGGCGTCGAGCGGCTTCGCGACGTTGTTGGTGTCCGCGTACCCTGTCTTGTTGCGCTCGTAGAACTCCGCGATGTCCGAGTCGGCGATCTTCACGGACTTCTTTTCTTCCGCGATCGCGAAATAGGCGTAGCGCACTTTGACTTGCTTCGGAACGCGGTACGCCTCTTTGTTCTTCTCGAAGAACGCCCTGGCTTCGTCGTCCGTCACGGTGACGGGCACGGCATTGCTGGCCGCATTGAATGCCACCAGTTCAATCCAGAGCTTCTCATGCAGGGGCGCGTACGCCAGGATCACTTCCTGAGGTGTGACCTTCACTGCGGCGGTGATCAGCATCTCAAGCTGTGCCAGCATCAGTTGTTCGCGCGTGATCTGCTCAAATTGCGCCTCGCTGATACCGCGGGTATTCAGGTAGATAATGAACCGCCGGTACCGATCGGGATCAAATTGCCTGGCTTCGTTCAGGAAAAACGGCTGGCTGCGAATCATCTGGATCACATCGTTGTCGGGCACACGAACGCCCAACTCCCGTGCCTTGCGGAACTCCAGCATTCGTACGACGGCCTGCTGTTTCACGGCGTCCTCGAACTCCGCCGTGTGCGGCAACTCGCGGCCGGTGTTGATGGTGTTGACGATGTACCAGGCCACCACCGCATTGTGAGCCTGATCGTACTCCGCGCTATTCACCGGCTTGCCCTGCACCATCGGCAAATCCGCCTCCTGACGCGCCGACGTGCCGCTCGTCGTCGTGAACAACGCGATGAAGCTCGGAATCAGGATGAGCATCAAGATGGCCAAAATCCAGCGCGTATTCCTTCGAAACCATTCACCGTGAGCAATAAACATTGTGTAGTTCCCTGTAAAACCTTGGGAGGATACCCGCCACACGCAGTATCGTCAAATGCCAAAATCGCTGGTAGGATCGTTGCCAAAAGTATGAAAATTGTAGCTGATCCGAACATCCCGTTCGTTCGCGAAGCGTTTTCCGCGCTGGGTGAAATCCAGTTTGTGGCCGGCCGCCAGATCAACGCGTCCGCAGTTCGCGATGCCGACATGCTGCTGGTGCGCTCGGTCGCGTCTGTGAACGCGGCGTTGCTGGACAACAGCAAAGTGAGATTCGTCGCCACCGCCACCATCGGGACGGATCACGTTGACCAGGCATACCTTTGCGAACGCGGCATCGGCTTCGCCAGCGCCGACGGCAGCAACGCCAATTCGGTTGCCGAGTACGTCGTCACCGCGATGCTGGAAATCGCGCATCGAAACCAATTTCGCCTGCGCGACAAAGCGCTCGGCGTCGTCGGCGTCGGCAACGTCGGCCGGCGCGTTGTTCGCCACGCCGAAGCGCTCGGGATGCGCGTTCTGCAAAACGATCCGCCGCGTGAACGTGCCGAGGTAGGGCGCGACTCCGTACACGACACGCGAGCGGGCCGCCGGGCGCGCCGCGAGGGGGACGGACAGCCCGGCGGTCTGTCCCTGCCACAATTCGTTTCTTTGGAACGTCTCCTCGCCGAAGCAGACATCATTACGCTCCATGTTCCGCTGACGCGCGTGGGGCAAGCCTCCAGCTTGCCCAACTTCCTTCCCGAGGATGCCACGTTTCACCTGTTCGACACGAAGCGCCTCGCGGCGTTGGCGCTTCATGCCGAGGGCACCCAGCACGAGGCGCGGCGGCCGATCCTCATCAACTCCGCGCGCGGCGCAATCGTGGACAACAAGGCGCTACTGGAAGTCATCGTGACGAAGAAGCTGAGCGGCGTCGTGCTGGACGTTTGGGAAGGCGAGCCGAACATTAAGGCCGACTTGCTGGCCGCCGTTGACCTCGGCACGCCGCACATCGCCGGTTACAGCTTCGATGGCAAGCTCAACGGCACGCGCATGATTTACTGGGCGGCGTGCGAGTTCTTCAAGCTCAACGCGGCATGGCAGCCGCAGTTGCCCCCGCCGCCAGTGCCCCAGATGGAGGTCGCGGCGGCTCCGGGCGAGAACGACGAGGACGTACTGCGCCGCGTCATCAAGCACGTTTACGACATCACCGCCGATGACGCCGCGTTGCGGAGGATCGTCGGCGCCCCCGATGGAATCGGGGCAAGCTTCGACAAACTGCGTGCCGGGTATCCCGTCCGCCGCGAGTTCTTCAATACGAAGCTGACGCTGCGCGGCGCAGGCGAGTCGCTACGGCAGAAGTTTGCGGCTTTGGGGTTTCGGTTGTAGCCACGACGACTGGAACTTCACCACAGAGACACAGAAAGCTCAGAAAGTGACCCGCGGGGCGAGTGCAATCAATGTTCTCCGGTAGAAACGCCGCCCGTCGCTGACGAATGCGCCTTGCGTCGAACTTTCTTGCTGGTATGCAGTTTTGATTCTGGTAAAAGCGTTAGGGAATCATTTGCAGGTTTTTCGATGAAGCAGCTACCGCACGTCCTCAATTTCCCGCCGGCCTCCACCGAAGGAGAATGGTGGAAGGATCAGATCATCTGCGGCGACTCGCGAGCGATCTTGCACGCATTGCCAAACAAATGCATCCATCTGGCGATCACGTCGCCGCCCTACAACGTCGGCCTCGAGTACGACTCACACAACGACAATATGACACACAGGCAGTACCTGGCGTGGTTGATGCCTTTCTGGGCTGAGCTTTACCGCGTCCTTGTTCCCGGTGGCCGATTCGCTCTCAACGTTGCCCCCACCAGCATCAAGAACTTCCGCCCCATCCACTACGATATGGCGCGGCGATTGATCTCGCTCGGGTTCATTATGCGCACCGAGGTTCTCTGGTACAAACAGACCATGCGCCGCCGCACCGCGTGGGGCTCGTGGAAAAGCCCGCACAATCCGCACATGGTGCCGAGTTGGGAATACGTCCTCGTCTTCTCCAAAGGCTCTTGGACGCTGGAAGGCAACAAGGCCGATGCCGACATTACCGGCGCGGAGTTCATCAAGTTCTCCGACGCTTTCTGGCAAATCCCGCCCGAAACGCGCGGTCGTCAACCGTTCTTGAAGAGCCTGTACCCGCCGCGCCGCGGACGCAAGGCGCCGGAAGCGAAGGCAGCCGGTCATCCCGCTCCGTTCCCCGAAGAATTGATTTATCGGCTGATCAAATTCTACAGCTACCGTGGCAACGTGGTGCTCGACCCGTTCGGCGGTATCGGCACGGTGGCGGCAGTAGCGCACCGTACTGGCCGACATTTCGTCCACCTCGATCTGTCCAAGAAATACTGCGCCGTTGCTGCTGACCGTGTAGCCGCCGAAATGAAGCAACTGCGTTTCGAGGGAATCACGTCCGGAACGATGGCCCGACCTCTCACGCCAAGACGCACAGGCGCAAAGGGCACGAAGGTTTTATCCCCGGATTACACGGATGCCACGGATGCTGTCGTGGTGAGGCGCGCACGCCGTCGTTCCCCCTCCATATCCTGACTTCGTCTGCCCGCTGGACGAGCTTCAATTCGACATCTTGCGCTGGCGCGAGGAAGCGTTCCCTTTTTGACTGGCGTGTGTGGATCTCGCCTTGGGTGTAGTTACGTCGCCTGCTTAAGACCTTCACATTCTTTCCGCAACTGTGTGAGATAGATCTCTGCTTTCTGGTCTGTCCTCCGTTAGATCGCGCAGCCACTTGAGGTCGTCGCCAAAGTGCAGACGCGCGGTTTTTGTGCGCCGAGATCGTCTGTTTTTCCTTTGTGGGCAGGTGGGACATGATGACGCGCGTGGCACAGTCAGTGGGTTCTAATGAGACGTTGGACTGAGACATGGCACACTGACCGGAATCGGTGCGAAAACTTTAACACTCTGTTGCCGCGAATGTTGCAGAATGTGTCCAACACGTGGCACGGGCATAGCTAAACAACAGGCGGCGTTCTGCGCTCAAAAGGAGCTTTGATTCAAATGGCTAAAGTCCTCGGTATCGATTTAGGCACAACCAACTCATGCATGGCGGTGATGGAAGGCGGCGAGCCCGTCGTCATTCCCAACGCGGAAGGCGGACGAACTACTCCATCAATCGTCGCGTTCACAAAGTCCGGCGAAAGACTTGTCGGCCAGGCGGCGAAACGCCAGGCCGTCGTGAACCCGAAGAACACCGTTTACTCCATCAAGCGGTTCATGGGCCGCAAGTACGACGAGGTTGAGCAGGAGCGCAACCGCGTACCGTATGAAGTGGTGCGTGCCGACAACGGCGACGCCGCCGTGAAGGTGATCGTCGGCAACGAGGAAAAGATTTTCTCTCCGCCGGAAATTTCCGCGATGATCCTCGCCAAGATGAAGGCCGACGCCGAAGCCTACCTCGGCGAGAAGATTGAGAAGGCCGTCGTCACCGTCCCCGCTTACTTCAACGACTCGCAGCGGCAAGCCACCAAGGACGCAGGACGCGTCGCGGGCCTCGATGTTTTGCGCATTATCAACGAACCCACCGCGTCCTCGCTGGCCTACGGGTTGGATAAGAAGAAGGACGAGCACATCGCCGTGTACGACTTGGGTGGCGGCACGTTTGATATTTCGCTGTTGAGCATCGGCGACGGCGTGTTTGAAGTGCTGGCCACCAACGGCGACACGCATCTCGGTGGTGATGATTTCGACGAGCGGGTGATGAACTGGATCATTGACGATTTCAAGAAGGAGAACGGTGTTGATCTGAAGAAACAGCCCGACGCTTTGCAGCGCATCAAGGAGGAATCTGAAAAGGCGAAGATCGCGTTGTCCAGCGCGATGGAGTACGAAATCAATCTGCCGTTCATTACTGCCGACGCGACGGGGCCGAAGCACATCGTCAAGAAACTCACGCGCGCCAAACTCGAACAGCTTTGCGACGAACTGATCGAGCGGACGATCGGACCAGTTCAAGCCTGTCTGCGTGACGGCAAACTGGACATTTCCAAGGTGAATGAACTGGTGCTCGTCGGCGGCATGACCCGCATGCCACGGGTGATCGAGACCGCGCGCAAGCTCATCGGCAAAGCGCCGCATCAGGGCGTCAATCCCGACGAAGTTGTTGCGGTCGGCGCGGGCATCCAAGGCGGCGTGCTCACGGGCCAGGTCAAACAAGACATCGTGCTGCTCGACGTCACGCCGTTGTCGCTGGGCATCGAGACGCTGGGCAACGTGTTCACCGTGCTCATCCCGCGCAACACCACGATTCCGACGCGCAAGAGCGAGATCTTTTCGACGGCCGCAGACAGCCAGACAAGCGTCGAAGTGCACGTGTTGCAGGGCGAACGCCCGATGGCGCGCGATAACAAGACGATCGGGCGTTTCCACCTGACCGATATTCCGCCCGCACCGCGCGGCGTGCCGCAGATCGAGGTGATGTTCGACATCGACGCCAATGGCATCCTGCACGTCAGCGCCAAAGACCTCGGCACGGGCAAGTCGCAGAAGATCACCATCACCGCGTCGAGCGGCCTGAACAAGGACGAAGTCGAGAAGATGCGCCATGAAGCAGAATCGCATGCCGAGGAGGACAAGAAGCTGCGCGAGAAGGTGGAGTTGCGCAATCGGTGCGATGCGCGGGTGTACGAGACGGAAAAACTGATGAAGGAACACAAGGACATCATCAGCGGTGATCAAAAGTCGAAACTGGATGCGGCGATTGAGAAGGTCAAGGATGCCTTGAAGCGCGAAGATTTCGACGCGATGAAGGACGCTGAGGAGAAGCTGACCGAAGTATGGCACGGCGTGTCGTCGGAGATTTACTCGAAGGTCCGCGACAAGGCCGGCGCGACGCCGTCGGGCGGCGAGGGCAAGACGGAAGAGCCGACCAAGAAGTCCGGCAAGGAAGGCGAGGTCGTGGACGCTGACTTCGAGATGGTGGACGAAGACAAGAAGAAGTGAAGTTTGTAGCAGCGCGCCCTGCCCCGAAGGCTTTCGGGGTGAACGAGCGCCGATTGTCGGGAACGGAGAGAAGCGACGGTCATAAACCGCCGGTACAATAACTCAAAAATAAGGAGTCAGAAGGAACCATGAACGTGAAACCGTTGGGCGATCAGGTGCTGGTGCAACTGATCGAGAAGGAAGAAGCGAAGAAGGGCGGAATCATCATCCCTGATAGCGCTCAGGAAAAGCCTCAAGTGGGCAAAGTCATAGCCCTTGGTACAGGCAAACGTGATGATAAGGGCCAGGTCATTCCGACGTTTGATGTCAAAAAGGGTGACAAGGTGTATGTGAGTAAATACGGTGGCGACGCCATCGAAATTGATGGCGAAGAGTACCGATTGTACTCGCAAAGCGACATCAAGGCGATAATTCAGTAACGATTAACCAAAAGGAGTGATTCAACATGGCTGCAAAACAACTGAGGTTTGATGAGGATGCGCGCAAGTCGTTGCTGCGCGGCGTCGAGAAACTGAGCCGGGCCGTCAAGGTCACGCTCGGCCCGAAGGGCCGCAACGTGGTGCTCGACAAGAAATTTGGTTCGCCCACGATCACCAAGGACGGTGTGACGGTGGCGAAAGAAATTGAACTGGAAGATCCGTGGGAAAACATGGGGGCGCAAATGGTGCGCGAAGTCGCCAGCAAGACCAGCGATGTCGCGGGCGACGGCACGACCACGGCGACGGTATTGGCCGAAGCGATCTATCGCGAAGGCCTGCGCAACGTGACAGCGGGCGCCAACCCGATGGCGCTGCAACGCGGCATTAGCAAGGCTGTGGAGCGCGCTATTGAGGAACTGAACAGGATCAGCAAGAAGGTCAAAGACCGCAGCGAGATCATGCAGGTTGCGACCATTTCCGCCAACGGCGACAAGACGATCGGCAACATCATCGCCGACGCGATGGACAAGGTGGGCAAGGACGGCACGATCACCGTCGAGGAAGCGAAGAGCATCGAGACCACACTCGACGTTGTCGAAGGCATGCAGTTTGACAAGGGCTATCTCTCGCCCTACTTCGTCACCAGCGCCGAGACGATGGAAGCCGTGCTCGAAGACGCGTATGTCTTGATCCATGAGAAGAAGATCAGCAGCCTGAAGGATCTGCTCCCGTTGCTGGAAAAGGTTGCCAAGCTCGGTAAGCCGTTGTTGATCATCGCCGAGGAAGTCGAAGGCGAAGCGCTCGCCACCCTCGTCGTCAACAAACTGCGCGGCACGATTCAAGCCTGCGCCGTCAAAGCCCCTGGCTTCGGCGATCGCCGCAAAGCGATGATGGAAGACATCGCCGTCCTAACCGGCGGCAAGTTCCTTAGCGAAGACCTCGGCATCAAGCTCGAGAAGGTGGAACTGGACGACCTTGGCCGCACCAAGAAGGTTGTCATAGACAAGGATAACACCACGATCGTCGAGGGCGCCGGCAAGCAGAGCGATGTTCAGGGCCGCATCAACCAGATCCGCAAAGCCATCGAGGAAACAACCAGCGACTACGACCGCGAGAAGTTGGAGGAGCGGCTCGCGAAGCTCGCGGGTGGCGTGGCCGTGATTCATGTCGGCGCGGCGACCGAGACCGAGATGAAGGAAAAGAAGGCGCGCGTAGAAGACGCGTTGCATGCGACCCGCGCGGCCGTCGAGGAAGGCATTGTGCCCGGCGGCGGTGTGGCGTTGATCCGTTGCCTGCCCGTGCTTGAGGATCTGAAGCTCAAGGGCGATGAAGCGATCGGCGCGCAAATCGTGCTGCGCTCTCTGGAAGAGCCGCTGCGGCAATTGGCCAACAACGCCGGTTGGGAAGGCTCGTTGGTCGTCCAGGAAGTCAAATCCCGCAAAGGCTGGGACGGCTTCGACGTCGAGAAGTTGGAGTACACCGACATGGGCAAAGCGGGCATCATTGACCCGACCAAGGTCACACGGTTCGCATTGCAGAACGCGTCCAGCATCGCAGGCTTGTTGTTGACGACCGAATGCTGCGTCACCGAAGTGCCGGAGAAGGAAAAGGAAAAAGGTCCCGGCCCCGGCGGCTACGGCGGCGGCATGGACTACTAAGTCGTACCAGAAGTTCGTCGTCGGTAGGGGCGGCTGGATAAGCTGCCCCTACCGGGTCGTGCAAAATAGGGCTTGTAATCGCAGCCCATTTGGTCAAAATTATCTGCTCTTTACCAAATGAAAAGCAAATACCTTGATCCTGCCATGCAACAAGTCCCTAACCCCGAGCTATTAATCAATCTTGTTTCCAGACGAGTCCGCCAATTGACGCAGGGACACCGGCCCCTCACTCAGACCGATGCGAAAATGGATTTTGCCGACATAGCCTTGAAGGAAATCAGCGAAGGCAAGATCGCCTACGAAATTCACTCCGGCCCGGACGTCGCCGATAGCGAGAGCAAAGAAATCTGATGGTAGGACAGGCGTCTCGCGACAAGTAGGGCGAGCGTTACGGTTGTCTGACGTGTTTTGTGACGGGCCTGACGCGCTCCGGCCGAGTTTCTCCTAGGAACGCGCCGCGCCGGCCGATATAGTAGTGGCGATGGTGCCGACAATCCACAACCACAAGGCCCGCCGCGATTACTTCATTACCGAGACGTGCGAGGCGGGCATCGAGTTGAAAGGCACCGAGGTCAAGTCGCTGCGGAACGCGCGCGCTTCCATCGACGACGCCTTCGCCCGCGTCGAGCGCGGCCAGGTCTGGCTCTGCAACGCGCACATCGCTCCCTACGAATTCGGCAACCGCTACAACGTCGATCCGCTGCGTCCGCGTCGGCTGCTGCTTCACAAGAAGGAAATTCATCGGCTGGAGGGCCAACTCAACGCCAAAGGCATGGCTCTGGTGCCGCTGAAGATTTACTTCACAAAGAGTTTTGCCAAAGTCGAACTCGGCCTCGGCAAAGGCAAGGCGCAATACGACAAACGCGAGGCTCTCAAACGCAAGACCGCCGAGCGCGAGATCAACCGCGCCCTGCGGGACGCGCGCAAGCGAGGGTGAGTGTCGGCAGCGGTAATCCGCCGGGCATGCGCTCGCTCCACTGACTAGCTGTTCGCATCAGTCGGCCTCCGATGCGCTCGCCGAAAATCATGTACGACTGCGGTAGCGAGCAGGGCGAGTATAAATTCGTCTTCATACGCTGTCACCTAACAGTGCTATTAGCGCAAACTCACTTTGTCATATCAGTTGGTTCTCTGCAAAACGACAAACCCAAAACCATGGCGGAGTAGCCGGCAGGCTGCGGAAAGAATTGTTTGGTCGTTGTAGGCCGCTTCTGCGAAGCGGCGGAATTTCTCAGAAACTCGCCGACTCACAGAGTCGGCTCACAACGGGAAGCAAACCTTTTTAACAACCCGGCTAGTTCAACCGCAGGACGATTTCTTTGCCTTGCGCGTCCACCAGCGTGACGCTGTCGCGCTCGATCTTTTTCACCGTGGCGCCGTCCACGTAACCCGATTCGTTCACGATCCGGCCGTTGATCACTGCCGACGGAGCGACGTTGGGAACGATCATGACGCCGGTGAGACGGAAGCCCGCTTCAGCGGATCCAGCGGGTGGAGCGGGAGGTTGTTGCGCTGCCACTCCCACGGGAGCGCTCGCGACAACCGGCTGCGGCGCGGGTTCATTCGGCTTCGGCTCGGTGGCCGCCGTCGGGGGCTGGGCTCCGCCGCCTGCGTGGACGGTTTGTCTCGATTCGCGGATCGTCGAGGCGGCCAAGCTGACCAAAAACACAATGGCAACGATGGCCGCGAGGCTGACGCACACGATCAGCACGGGCAACAACGCCGACTGCTTCTTCCGCGGGTAAACAGCCGCCGCTTGATCGGCCGATTGACCCGACGCGAACGTGCTGGCCACGCTCACAGGGTGGCTGGCGACAGACATGGTGGCGACCGTTTCCACAGGCCTGGACTCCGCCGGGCCAAACGGTGCCGCGGGCCTTGGTGCAGGTTTCTGCGCGGGTGCAGGCTGAATGCCCGTCTTGCGCAGTTTCTCCCGCCCGGCTTTCTGCAATGCCTCATGAACCAGGCTCATCCGACCACCGCCTCCACTGTCTGCCGGCATTCCGTATCGTCGATCGCGCGCTGGATCATCAGGCCGCCGATCACAAACGCCTCGGCCACGTAGCCTGCCAGCAACGCTTTGTCGCAAAGCACATTGATGATGCGCGGCACGCCGTGCGAGTATTCGTAAATCAACGCCAGCGCTTCGGGACTCCACTGGATACGCCCGTCGTCGCCGGCAACGCGCAACCGATGTTGGATGTATTCGCCGACCTCTTCCGCCGCCAGCGGCGCAACGTGATGCCGCAACGCGATGCGCTGCTTGAGTTGCCGCAAGTTGTCTTGCGCCAACAATTCACCCAGCTCCGGCTGGCCGACCAGCACAATCTGCAGAAGTTTTTCTTTTTCTGTCTCGAGATTCGAGAGAAGGCGAATTTGTTCGAGAACGCTCGGCCGAAGATTCTGCGCTTCATCGATGATCAGCGCAACGTTGTGATTGGCGGCCAGTTCGCGCAGCAGGAACGAGTTGATCGTGTCGTACAGATCCTTCTTGGTGGTCTTCGCGGGTTGCAGACGAAACTCGTCGCAGATGGCCCGCAAAATCTGGGAGTCGGACAAACATGGATTCAAAATCAAGGCCGTCTTGGTGGTGGCATCCAGCGAACCCAGCAGCGCGCGACACAGCGTCGTCTTGCCCGCACCGACCTCTCCGGTGATTGCAATGAAGCCTTTTCGCTCCTGGATTCCGTACAGCAACACGTCCAGCGCGACGCGATGATTGCGGCTGAGAAACAGGAACTGCGGGTCGGGCGTCATGTTGAAAGGATATTCGCGCAGCCCGTAGAATTCTTTATACATCGCCCATGACTCCGATTGGTGCAGATGCTAGCACGGCGCGGCGCGGCGCGCAAGTCCGCAAGCGCCGGGTCGTGTGCTAATGGATTGTTGCTAGGACGCTAAATGATAAGGTCTGCGTGGGCCTTTGGTTCACGGCGGACGCCATGCCCCATATGGTACAAGAAGATTCGTACACCTTCCCGCCGGGCGAACTTGAACGCGACCTTTGGCGAAGAACGAATCAACTCCAATTAAGAGCAACCGAGAAGTGCGAAAGGGGTGCATCGGAGTTACATCTTCTGAAGCCGCTGAACAAACCTTGGTTTGGGGCGATGAATCTCGCGTCGCAACTGTGTGCGCACTCGCGTCATTGAGCCAAGAGCAACAGCCTTTAAAGAACTGACCTCCCTTCTCTGATCTTCACCCATAGGGGTGGTCACGATGTACCTATCCGTTCCCAAGGTGCATCTTTTTTCTGTTTGACGGATTGAACGAATTATCGTACACCCCAGCCAAACGCAAAACTCGAACCTAGTTCAAGGAGGACTATTATGAGCAAGTATCTGATGCGCGCTGTGGCGGCATCCAGTCTCATTGCTGTGGCTCTCGCGTTCACGCTTCCCGTGCAAGCTCAGGAGAGCACAGCACCGGCCAAGCCCAAGCCGCATCATTTCACCGGTGCCGTCGAATCCATCGATGTCAAGGCGAACACCGTCAAGGTGAAGCAGAAGGAAGAAAGCAAGACTTTCAAGGTTAGCGACCAAACCAAGTACAGCACCGCCGAGAAGAAGACAGCGGCACTCAGCGACCTCAAAGTCGGCGACAAGGTAACGGTCAGCTACACCGAGGAAAGCGGAGCCTTGATCGCGCAGAAGATAGCGCCGCCCGCAGAGAAGAAAACCAAGTAGAAGAAACAGTAGTCACCAGCAACGATTCTGCTGATAGATCGCTGGGGCAGGGAATCTGTAAACGGATTCCCTGCCCTTTTTGTTCAGGCTGGACGCTGTAGATAACGGGCGATCCCCGCCTCGAAACTTTCCTGCTCCAGTAGAAAATCGCGTTCCGCCGGCTTCGGATCGCCGACATTGTCCTCTTCGGTCATGATGAGCTGATCGCGGGTGAACGGAGGGTTGGCCAACAGTTTTTCAAAGACGGCTGCCTGCAGACGCGCGATGGGCAGAGGCAGATGCACTTTCAGTTTGCGGATGCAATACAACTTCATCAGCTTGTCGTACAGTTCATTCCAAGTGAACGCCTCGGGGCCACACAGGTCGTACGTCTTGCCGATCGTCTCATCGCTTTTAATCGCTGCCACAAAACATTTCGCCACGTTTTGCACCGAGATGGGCTGAATCTTCGAATTGCCGTCGCCCAACACGGGCACGAAAGGCAACAGGCGGATCACCTTTGCCAGCACGTTAATCGACTTGTCCTGTGGGCCGTAAATCACCGAAGGGCGAAAAACCGTCCAAGCGAGGCCGCTCTTGCGGACACACTCCTCAGCAGCCCATTTGGTCTGGTGATACCGACTCCGGGCATCCGGGCGCGTGCCCAAGGCGCTCATGTGAAGGAATCGTTTCACGCCGCCTTTCTTGGCCTCGTCCGCCACGTTCATGGTGGCCTCAGCGTGAACCCGCTGAAAGGTATTCTCCCTCCATTCATTGATAATTCCCAACAGGTGGATGACGCACTTTACGCCCTGCATCGCGCCGTCCAGCGACGGCGCAAACAGGACATTGCCGTGGAACAATTCCACGCCATATTTGTCCGCGAGCCATTGCGCCCGCTTCGGGTCACGCACAATCGCGCGCGCCGCATGGCCCCCGGCGCGCGCTTGCCTGACGACCTCCTGTCCGACAAACCCAGTCGCTCCAGTAATGGCAATCATCGATTCCCCACGGCCCTTCTCAACGTTCAAATTCTATCCGCCCGCCCACCAACGTCTTCTTCACTTCAAAGGCCGATGAAAATATCACAACATCCGCGTCCTTGCCCGGCTCCAAGCTTCCCTTGCGTCCGCTCAGACTGAGTGCGCGCGCCGGGCTCAGGCTCGCCATTCGCACCGCATCGACCAACGGCACGCCGGCCATCTCGACCATGCTTTTGACCGTCATCATCATCGTCGACACGCTGCCTGCGATTGCTGAACCATCAGCCAACAGGCCAACACCGTCGCGCACAACCGCCCGCGTCTCGCCGATTCGAAATTCCGTGCCTTCCGCGAGTCCTGCCCCCGCCGTCGCGTCGGTCACCAGACAAACCTTATCGACTCCTTTGGCATGCACAGCGAGTTTCATCAGTTCAGGATGAACGTGTTTCCCGTCGGCGATCAATTCGACCAGCACGCGATCGTCGGCCAGAAACGTTTCCAACGCGCCTGGCGCTCGAAACACGCCTGTCTTTGTCGTCGCCGACATGCAGTTGAAGAGGTGCGTCGCTTGGCACAGCCCTCTCTCAATCGCTGCGCGCGCTTGTTCGTAATCGGCCGCCGTGTGGCCGCCGCTGGGAATAATCTCGTGTTCCAGCAACGCGTCAATCAGTTCCAGCGCCCCCGGCAACTCGGGCGCCAACGTCATCTGCGTGACCAACCCCTCGCGATTCAACCAAGCGCTGTACTCGCTCGGCTCGGGATTGCGGATAAAACGCGCGGGTTGAGCGCCGCATTTGTCCCGGGAAATGTACGGTCCTTCCAGGTGCGCCCCTAAAATCTGAGCCCCGCCAAAGTCGTGTCCCATCGCCTGCGCGATCGAATCCAGCGCCGCGCCGATTTTTTCTGTTGAATCGGTCACAGTGGTGGGAGTCATCGCTGTCGTGCCGCCGCTGGCATGGAATTTTGCAATCTGCGCCAGCGCCTCCACGCTCGCTTCCATTGTGTCGTGTCCCAGCGCGCCGTGCACATGCAGATCGACAAATCCGGGCGCAACGAAATCCTCGTGCGCGTCGATCACCGTGGCATCGTCTGACCAGAGCACCTGCGCGGTCGGCGCGACCTGCTGGATCGTGCTGCCGTGGATTACCACGCAATGCTGTTCGAGGATGGCACGCGATCCGATGACACGTCCGTTGATGATCACCAACATGCTCAGAGTATGGCCGTCGGTGAGAAGCGACACAAGTCCGAATCATTCCAGCCAAGTGCGGACCGTGTAGCCCTGGCGCGTCAGATGGATCATCACCGGGCCCGTTTCGTCGGTGCGATACAATTTCACGCCGCGACGCTGCAAGCGTTCGCGCAACTCGGGTTCCATGTACCGAGAACTGGGGCGCGCGCTCACTGTTTGCACGACCATTTCCGGCCGCACGGCGTCCAGAAAATCGTCCGTGCACGATGGCTCTCTACCGTGGCGACCTTTGATAATGATCTGCGCTCGCAAATCCTCAGTGTTCTGGAGCAGACGCTGTTCAACCGTCTGGCCGGCATCCGACATCAAGAGTACACGCGTCGGGCCGAATTCCAGTATCAACACCAGAGCGTTGTCATCGCTGCGGTCCGAGCGGATGACGGGCAATGGATTCAAGACGCGCACCATAAGTCTGTTCGCCACGAGCATCTCGTCCCCCGCGCGAACGCTCCGGGTGGCGATCCGCTCTTGCTGCGCCGTCTGCCGCCACTGCTCGCAGAATCTCGACCGCGACGGCACCCTGCTCTCGATTGCCTGAGTGACCGGAATTTCCTGCGCGACGGCGCTCAGCCCGGCAGCGTGCGCCTCGTCGCCGCGCGTCAACACCAGCGCTCCCAACCGATCCACTCCTTGCGCCCGCAGAAAGGGCACTACAACGTGCCGCCCGCTCCACTCGCTTCCGCCGTCGATCAACCAGTCGTCGCGTTCCCCCGGCAAATTCACAAACATCGACACGCCATCGTTCAAATCCAGCACTGTAATTTCCGCTGCCTCTTTCGGCCGCGCTATAAAAACTGCCACCGCGCAAATGGCGGTCGTCGCAATCGCGACCATCAGTCGCGGTCGCGGCCATGGGATGCGCCGGCTAAGCAACACAATTCCGACACCATAGTACGCGCACACCAACCACCGTGGCGGCTCTTGCACAAACAAATGCCCCCACGGCACGCGCCCCAGCCAGTCCACGCCGCGCATCATCACACCCAACAAACAGAAGTTTGCGTTGTTTAGCGTCAACGTCAGCCACGGCCACAACGGATGCGCCATCACCGCCAGTAAACCGAGCGCAATGATGCCGCCCAGCATGGGAATCACCAGCAGATTCGCCACAATGCTGATCGGCGTAAACAGATGAAAGTACAGCGCCAGCAACGGCACCAACCCGACCCACGCCGCCAACGAGCAACTGAAGAGCTTGACTCCCCAGCGCGCCAGAGAACCCAAAGCGACCCTCCACTTCGGCACAAACTGGCGTGCCAACAACGGATCGGGTGCAACCAGCGGTTTCAACTTCGATTCAATCCGCGGCGACAACACGACGATGGCCGTGACCACAGTGAATGAGAGAATAAAACTGCCGTCGAACAACTGCGTCGGATCCCACACCAAGATGATTAGCGCCGCTACTGCCAAATTATTCAACGAATCAGTTGGGCGGACCAACATCCAGCCGATCAGCCACACGCCCGCCATTACCAGCGCGCGCACCGCCCCGGGATGGGCACCAGTCGCGAAGACGTACAGCACCAAAAGCGGAATCCCCGCCAGCCCGCACCAGCGTCGCGGAATCCGCATCGTGCACAGGAAAACCAATACAATAGCTGTCACGAGACCCACATGCAGTCCGTTGATGGCGAACACGTGGAAAACGCCCGTTCGCTGGAAATCCTCGTACGTATCGGCCGGAATCTCCGAGCGTTGTCCGATCACCATCCCCGCCAGCACACCTGCCAGTCTCGGTTCTTTCTCCAAGCCGAGCCGTAGCGCCCGCTCGAATCGTTCCCGCAGCCGCAGCGACAACGCGATCAGGCGATTGCCACGGTCGCGTGCGACGATGCTGCAGGAATTCGTGCCGCGAATCGTCGCCGTGAAGGGAATGTTCTGGCGCGTCAGCCAGTCGCGCCAGTCGAACGTCCCGGGGTTTCTCGCTGGTTGTGGCACGCGCAAGATCGCCGAACACTCGATCACGTCGCCGTAGCGCAACGGTTTTTGATCAAGCTCGCCGCTGACAAACACCAGCAGCTTTCCCTCGGCTGGCCGCCATTCGCCGGACTGTTCCAGCGCTTCCAACTGTAACTTGAAACTGTGGCGATTGGTGGCCGTCAGGTTGTCGCCGGCAGTTTCATTGGTACGGTAGACGGGATCGCTCACAATCGTGCCGCGAAACACCGTGTTTTGGTCATGCAGTCCGAGAATCCGGCTGATGTGATTGGGCGAGGAAACCGTCGCGGCGTGGCGATAGGCGAGCGCTCCGCCCGAAAAGACAAGGGCGATCAGAACAGCGAAGGCACAGCGGCTCCGTCGCAAAAGAACAAACGCGACGAGCAATCCGAGAACGCAGTAACACAGCGCCCGCGGCGGTGCCGGCAGCAGTGAACCAATCCAAATTCCCGAGGCGTAGACGACCACCAGCCCCGTGAGCGGGCGTTTCATATTCTCAGTGCACGGTAGCGTCCTATTTGAATGGCGCCACGAATGGCTTTGGTAACGAATCTTTTGGCCCGGTTGATCGAGTCCACCAAGCCGTGTCCGAGAGCCAGGTTGGCGGCAATGGCAGCGGACAGCGTGCATCCCGTGCCGTGAGGTTTGGTGTTCGGCACGACTGGGGCGCTGAACTCGTGGAAATCCTTCCCGTCAAACAACACGTCCACAGCGCGCTTTGTCTGCGGCAAATGCCCGCCCTTCGTGAGGAAAGGGGCTTCAAATTTCTCTGCTAAGGCGCGTGCTGATTCGCGCAACTCATCCACCGTACGAATCTTCTGCTGCCAGAGAACTTCCGCCTCCGCAAGGTTCGGTGTCACAACAGCCGCCCGAGGCAGCAGTTTGGTTTTCAGCGCAGAAAGGGCGTCTTTTTTCAGCAGCAGAGCGCCACTGCTTGCCAGCATCACAGGATCGACGACGAGGGATTTGAATGCGTGCTTGCGAAACACGGAAGCGACTGTCTCGATGATCTCTGCATCGTAAAGCATGCCGGTCTTTGCGCCCCCGACCCGGAACGCGGCAAACACGCAGTCCATCTGCTCGCCAACGATGCCCGCGTCGACCGCCTGCACAGCGGTGATTCGATCAGGATTCTGCGCAGTGATGCAGGTGATGGCGCACGTGCCAAACACGCCAAACGCACGAAACGTGTTCAAGTCGGCTTGGATGCCCGCTCCGCCGCCGCTGTCCGAACCGGCCACGGTCAACGCCACGCACCCTGAGTTGTCAGCCTTCATAGGGCTCCCAAGTTCATCCTACCCTGCCGCGAGTGAATTGAAAGCTGAAAACCCGGACGCGGCAAGTTCACTTGGGCGCTTCGGGCTGACGAGCGGAGTCGGTCATCGGCTCGGGCTGATCGACTTTAATGCGCTTCACGAGCGCCTGTCCAAGTTCGTTCGTGTAGTAGCTGAGTTTAATGCTATCGCCAATCTTGAGTTTGTCCAAGGCGATCTTTTCTTTTCCCCGAAAGATGTACGTGCGAATCGTCACATCAAAACTCCGTGCTCCCTTTGGAGTCTTGATGTCGAGCCGCTTGCTGCCCAGATCCAGCCTTTCGATCGTTCCGCTGGCAAACGGATACTGCTCGGAAGGAGGCGGAAGGTTCGTCTGCTGTGATCGCAAGGGCGGCGTGACGTAGCCAACGCCCAAAGCAATGACGACGACAAACGCAATTCTAGATGCCGGTTTGATCAAAGGAACCTCCAATTTCTCCAGCGCGCCGCAACGCCCGACTACGACGGCAGAGTTTTGCCTGGAAGTTTGACTTCAGCAGTATGGTCTGTCTGACTCGGCTGTGGAAGCACAGGCACGACGACCGCCCGCGGCGGCGCGGCCATTTGGGGAATCTGCTGGAGGATGCCATTGCGACTGGCGGAATCAATTTCGAAAATCAGGGTGGTGTTGCCGACCTGAATCTTGTCGCCCGAGGACAGATTACCTTCGAACACCCGTGCTCCGTTTCGGTACGTGCCGTTGGTAGAGCCCAAGTCCTTCAGGGTGAATTGATTGTTGGCGTAACCGATCCCACAATGAACGCGCGAAATGAATGCATCGAACACTTGGATATCGGATCCCGGCAAGCGGCCGACAATGAGCGGCTTGCTCCCGAATTCGAGAATCTTCTCCGTCCCGTCCGGTCGTTTATGGATGAGCGAGGGCATGACCTGAAATAAGTTCGCAAATCTCTTCGCGTTGCGCTGCGAATTCGGCATCCGTCAGCACGGGTGTGACGTCGGCGGTAATGGAGCGTTCCGCCTCGTGAAACTGGGTTGGGAAAAGCCAAAACTCGCGGTGATCGACGAGGAACTCGCCGCGGTTTTCCCGGATGCCGCCTTTGCGCAAAATGATGATTTGCTCGCCTCGCCCCAGCGCGTCAACGACTGGGGCGCATTCCCTAAACGCGATTTCGCAACTCACCTGCATGATGCCAAAGCTATTTAGCGCATTTGCTTGGCCCTGTCCACAATCAAATCGCACTGCTTGACAGCACGGTCGTCGGCTGTTACAAAACACCAATGCGCGGCGACTCGGTAACTACAATCGCAACGAACCAAAGGACTACACGATGAAGAATAGTTTATCTGCATTCAGGTGGGGCATCTTAGCGACTCTCGCAACGGGCATGGCGCTGGCAGTTTCCTGCTCTCAACCGGCGCCAGTGGTAACGCCGCCACTGCCTGCTTCTCCTGAAGTCGGGCGCTTCCAAATCGTCGTGACGGCGGAAGGTGAACGTGGATCGGTGCTGTTTTTGGTGGATACCAAGGAGGGTGCCACATGGATTTATCGTCCGCCGCAAGGCCCTGCGGTGAACGGTTTTTGGAGCGACATTCCACGGGTGACTTACGGGGGCGACTTCTGGCAACGGGCGTTTTCTCAGATGGCACAGCAACCAACTCCGCCGAGCAGCACGCCCAGCAGAATAACCAACGCGCCTGCACCGTCGGTGACAAACCGTTAAACCTGCTCGGGTCCAGTCCGATTCGCCGCACGCGATTTCTTGATGCAGTCCAGTCGGCTTGAGCACACGCTCCGTCTGGGCTATGAGAGAACTGTTTCTCCATGAAGTATCGCAGCCTTAAGAACACCGGCCTGAAAATTTCCGAAGCCGGTTTTGGTATCTGGACAGTCAGCACCAAAATGTGGGGCGTACCCGACGAGGACTACGACACGGGCGTCAGGCTGTTACGGCGGGCGTTCGACTTCGGCATCAATTCTTTCGACACAGCGGATGTTTATGGCGACGGCAAAAGAGAAGTCCTGCTGGCGCAGGCTTTCTAAGGACGTCGCGACCAAATTGTCGTCGCCACCAAGTCCGGCCACGATTTCTATAATCATCCCGGCGTGCAACCGCGCCAGCGTGAGCATCCGCAGAATTGGTCGCCTGAATTTGTTCGCATGGCTTGCGAGCGCAACCTCCAGCGGCTCAAAACGGAGCGTATTGACTTTTATCAGTTTCACAACCTGCGAATTGACGCGATCCGTAATGACGAACTGTTTGAAACCCTGCACAAGCTGCGCGGCGACGGCAAGATCCTGACGTTCGGCGTGGCGCTCGGGCCGGCGATCGATGAGCCGCAGATTAACGAAGGGGTCGCGGCGATCGAGGAACGAGGGGCACACGTCCAGATCATTTACAACATGCTCGAGCAAATGCTCGGCGGGCCTATTTTCGCCGTCGCGCGACGACACAACATCTCCGTCTTCACGCGCGTGCCGCACAGTTCCGGGTTGTTGGAAGGCGAGTACACCGAGCAAAACCTTCTTCAGTCAGGATGACCACCGTAGTTTCCGCGTCGCCGACGGTGAAAAGCGCAGGGCTTGGCTGCTGGATAGATTGAAGAAAGCGGAAAAGCTTTCGTTTCTGACGCAGAACACCGGGCGAAGTCTGGGGCAGGCCGCAATCGAGTTCATTCTCGCCGAGCCATCGATTGCGTCGGTGTTACCGAGCGCCTACAATGATCGACAACTGGTTGAGTTCGCCGCCGCTCCGCAGACACCCGACTTGACGCACGAAGAAATGGCGCGGATTGATGAATTGTGCCGGACGAACTTCGGATGGGGCGCCTCGATCAAGCCGCGGACGGCGTCGACTTGATGATCCGGTAGTGGCTCGCCTTCTTCAGGAATCTTGTAATTTCCTTCTTTGCGTCCTTGATGAGCGGATCGCCGTGGGCAAACGTGGCGACCTTAAAATTCAGGTCGAGCAGTTGGCGCAGCGACTGGAGGGCCTGCTGTTTGTCTTCCAGGTACTGCGCGGGCAAGAGCGCAAGACCCTTCCCCGGTATGTTCAGCAGCGAGTCGCCGATCAGAACGATGCCACCGCTTTGCCTAGTGTAGAATGCAACACTGCCTGCTGCCGTTCCCGGCAATGGGATCACTCTTACGCCGCCAGGCAGTTTCTCGCCATCGAGCACCAGCACGTTGATCTTCGTATCACAACCCGCCTTCGCTTTTTCGTGCGCGTAAACTTGTATCTCGTATCGCTTGCGAAACCAATCGGCGTCGCGGTCGTGGTCCGCGCTGGTCAGGAAAACAGCGAGGGGCTCGCCCAAGGCTTCCAGTTTCTCGATCACCTCGGGAGCGGGTTTCATGGGATCGATGAACACGACGCCAGCAGGCGTCTTCAGCGCGTAACTGTCGAAATCGATTTTCCACTGGGCGTGGAAGCTGGACCAACCGTACAAGGTCTTGGTGATTTCCTTTAGGTTCGTCGCCGGCGTCATGGCTGAAAATATCCGCGATGGTTTGCTGAAACCGTGCCGAGTCTAACTCCAGAGAGGGTTCAATGGCAAGTCGGACGTTTATTGCGCTGCACGCTGGCTGGCGCCGTGATACAGACAATGTCACCCAATATCTGGCACTGACAGCTCAACCGATGGCTGGCAGGTTTGCCTTTCAGTTTGAAATGTTCCCGCAAAGTCTTGGGAGATAGATTCTCAAGGCCCTCGACCATTTCCATGACGCAGGTGCCGCACAGGCCGTTCCCGCGACAATTGGCAATCTGGTTGATACCTTTGTACACCTCAACGTCATTGAGCAGCGCCACCTTGCGCAGGTTGGCGTACTGGCCACAACCGACTTTTTTACCCGCGTTTAAGAATTCAACCGTTGGCATAACTCTCCTTCTCTGTCACGGTTTCACAACCTGTATACGAAAAACTCAAAATCACTGCAATGGTTTGCACTAGGTGATCAGCGGACAGATGGAAACAGCCCTCGCTCCAGAAACTCGTGGAAGACGCGACGAAATGAGGGAGCGCAACACTCGCGATGCTGAGCGATCAATGCTCTCACAGAACTCACGGGGAAGAAGCGGCCTGCGTCGATCTCCGCTGGGTTGACGGTCGGCGTAAAATCACCCTGAATGCTGTAAACCCAGGCGAACTCCCGGCCCGTTTCCGGACAGGCCGCAATTTTGAAATGCTTGCGCAGAAGCTGTGGGGATACTTCCAGTCGCAGTTCTTCCTGCAACTCGCGGACGGCGCAGGCGTCGTATTCCTCGCCGCTGCCCAGATGGCCAGAGGCGCTGGAATCGTAACAACCGGGGAACGTGTCTTTCGTCGCACTGCGCTTTTGAACAAAAAGCTCACCCGCCGGGTTGAAGACAAAAACGTGAACCGCACGGTGTTTGAGCCCGCGGGCATGGACTTCCTCGCGTGAAGCACTCCCGATTACCTGGTCATGATCATTGACAACGTCAAAGATCTCTTCGCGCACATCGTCCTGATGCATGTTGTAATGAAAGCACAAGAGTCCGCAACTTACACTGGCAAAAAGAAAAGCCCCCCGAATTCTCGGGGGGCTCTTCGGTAAGTCCGTTCTAATGCATGATTAGAACTTGACGTTGAGTTCGCCACGAACTTCTTGCGCGGTCGCGTCCGCGTTGCCCTTGTTGAAGGCGCCGCCAGGAATGAACACGCCGTACACCAACTGGACCCGAACATCCTTGCTGTAGTCGTAGCCAAGAATCGAGTCGATTTCCCAACCCAGTGAATCGCCGTCGCCATTGGCCGCAAAGGCCAAACCGCCGAAGTCCACATTGGCACCGCTCGGGCTCACGCCCACCCCGGTGTCGCCGTCAGCCCTCATGTAATAGTAAGCCTGCAGAGACAGAGTTGTGTTCTCATAAGGCTTGACTGAAGCGCCCAGATTGAAGATGTGGATGTTCGACAGCGCAGGAGCAAACAGGTAGCCATTGTAGCCCTCCGCGTAATCAAACCACGGGACGAAGTTGCCGGACGCGTAGATGTAATTCGCATTAATGGCCGGCGTCCACTGTGCGTTCTTCATCGTAAAACGACCGCCAACGTTTGCCAAGAATGCACTGATATTCACAGGATCATTAACGCCATTAGCTCCGCCTTCATAGGCGCCTTCGAGCCAAACTTGAAAGCCGTCAGCAGGTTGCAAATCGCTGCGCGCTCCGATGATCCACGGCGAAGCACCGTTGACTGACGGCGGGACCCGTGAGGACATGAATCCGGCCGCGCCGCTCGCACCCTGCGCGAGCCAGCCAAAGTAAGCTTCAACGTTCTTGATGATCGAATCCGTCAACTCGTACCGCGCGTTGAGGAACAACAGGTCAGCGCTTCCACCAGTGCCGCCACCAAGACCGCTAATCTTGTTTGGCGCGGCAGCAAAGCATTGGTTGTTTACCACCTCAGCAGCCACCAAGTCGATCGTCAGCGGATAGTAATCCAACACCAGCCGACCCGCATCGAAGTTGTACTCCTGCTCCGCACTGCTGAGGATCAACCCATGACCATAGTTCAAATACTGACGGCCAATCTTCAACGTGGCGGGTGTGTAGAACACCTCGTTGAGTTGAACGTAAGCCTCGTCAATGCCGACGCCGAATCCGCGGTTGATGTTAAAACTGCCGCCGTTGATGCCAGCGCCTGAATTGTCCAGCGTTTGGTCGTTACTGCCCCATGTGCCTTCGGCTTTGAGCGTGACCACCACCAGCACGTGATCCTCGAGATCCGCTTCCACGGACACGCGAGTCCGCTGGCTAATGAACGATGTGTCCGCTTTTGCTTGGTCGGCACCGGGAGTAGTGAGGTCTGCACCTGCATTGTCCAAGAAATACCCGCGGATGCGGATGTCACCGCTCAGGCGGATATTCTGTACGTCGGCGTAAGTTCTACTGGCTAACCCCCCCAGGGCCACCAGCGCAACTACTAGCCATAGTTTCTTCACTTGTGTCCTCCTTTGTTTGCGTTTGCTGATTTAGCACTGCTTTCTTGGAGCAACTCCTCACGCGCTCCAAAATTGACCTGACTTCTGTTGCCCTGGCGTGTGGGCAATTCGTATTTCGCTTGCCTGCTGATACGAAACGTCAGCTAACTGGACAATCTGAATATGCTTAGGGCCACCCCCTTTCATTGTCCGTCACAGCCACTGCTCTGCCATACTGGGAAAAACCGTTTTTCCCACCCCCTTGGCGGCAGACTTCCTCCGAATTGCGGCGAGTATCAAACCCGAGACAAGAACTGTCAAGCACGAAAAACCCGCTTTTTTTTGCCTCACAACCGCCTAAAGGCCAAACCCTTACGGCTGGCGTCCCGTAACTGGGGCAGGTGTACTGGTGGGGTTGAAAGGCAAGTTCAACTCTTGTTGAGTCGTTGACAAAGTCTCCCGCTGTTGTTCTCTCGATAAAACCGTCCACCTTCTGAAAGCCTCCGATTGCCACGGCGATCCCTGTGCCGCGGCGAGCAGTTCCTCGTACATCTGGCGGGCCTCTTTCGTCTGCCCCGAAGCCTCCGCACACCGCGCTGCGCCCATTCGAGCAGCTAGGGAGACGTATCCATTGGAATCGGATGACGCCAACTGAAGATACTGCTCTTTCGCCGCCTGAAGATTCCCCTGCGCTTCCTGCACGGCTGCCAGCCCGAGCCGTGCGGCCTGTACGAGAGGATGACGGGGATATTCGGTCAGAAACTTCTGATCAACGGCCACCGCTTCATTGTATTTTCCGTCGCGGAAATAAATGTCTCCAAGGCGTATCATGGCGGCGGCGGCCACTTCTTTGCCTGGGTAGTCCTGGATGATTCTCTGTAACGAGACAGCGTCTCTCGCCTCCGCAAGTCTTGCCGCCGCATTTTCTTCTTCCTGAGCCGCGCGCTTCTGCCAAAGAAACGCGGCAACGCCAAGCCCCAAGACCACTACGGTGATTGATATAACCTTCCGCCCATGTTTCTCCCAGAAGACGTCAGGCTCAAACTGCTCAAAAAAACCAACGCCCGATTTCGTAATGTTTGTCACGGATTATCCCTTAAAAAGAGGGGACATTTTCAATGAAATCTCCAAAAAGGCAAGCCTATAAACGATCATCCTCTCACTTCCTTCGGTGCAGCGCCCACCACTCACGGAAAAACAATCGAAAGAAAGCTACATCCTCTACCAGATAGCGGCGCCAGAGCCTGCGCGGCTCTTGTCCCAGACGGTAAAACCATTCCAATCCGCAGCGCTGCATCCACACAGGCGCACGCTTGACCAAGCCTGCCACGACGTCGAAGGTGCCGCCGACTCCCATGACAAACGGCACGCGCAACTCATCCTTCCATTTGCGGAGAAAGATCTCCTTCTTCGGTGAACTCATCGCCACAAATAACACATCAGGACGCGCCGCCTTGATTGCCGCAACAACCTCCGGCTCTTCGTTCTCGCTCCAGTACCCGCTCCGCAAGCCTGCCAGGTGTAGATTCGGATGCTTCGCCGTCAAGATTTCCGCTACCCTTTCCACTACCTCTTGTTTGGCGCCCAACAAGTACGGACGAAATCCGCGCACCGCACAGCGGCAAACTAAAGCCTCGAACAAATCTATTCCTGTAACTCTTTCCTTTAACGGCTCTTGTAAGAGCCTGGATGCCCAGACGATAGGCTGCCCGTCGGCATTGATCAGGTCGCAATCGAGGATCACCGCACGGAGTTCAGGGTCGGACTGTAGTTTGATAATTTTGTCGACATTGACAACCACGTGCTGATGCGTGGTGCCGCTGCGGATCATTTCTTCGATGCGGTCGAGCGTTTCTTCCAGAGTCAGATTGTCGATCGGGACTCCGAACAGAACAACCCGCTTCGGCTGATCCAGCTTTATTTCTTCGGTGGATGTTCGATCAGACATTGGACGATTCGTTCCGCAGCCTTTCCGTCCCAAAGTTTCGGCACGCGACCGCGCTTTCCATGACCGTCGAGAATCTTCCGCGCCTCCGCTACGATTTTTGCATGGCTCGTCCCGACCAACGTGTTCGTCCCCTCGGTGATCGTGACGGGCCGCTCGGTGTTGTTGCGGATTGTCAGACAGGGAACGCCCAGGACCGTGGTCTCCTCCTGCACGCCGCCAGAATCCGTGAGCACCAAGGTCGCGCCCGCCATCAGGCAGAGCGAATCCAGATAGCCGAGAGGCTCGACCAGCTTCAGATTCTTCCAGCCACGCAACTCATTCCAAAACTCAAACTCCTTCATCCGATTGGCGGTGCGGGGATGGACGGGAAATACCAACGCGCAGTCCTTATGGATCACTTCCAGTGCGGACAGAATTTCCGCCAGGACTTCTTTCGAATCCACGTTGCTTGGGCGGTGCAGTGTGACAAAGCCGTATTTTCCATCCAACCCCAAGCTCTGCCGGATATTCGATTTCAAGCTTTCCTGCTTCAGCCGCAGCAACGTGTCGATCATCACGTTGCCCACAAAAAAGATTTTCTCCGACGCAACGCCCTCCCGCCGCAGATTCTCTTCCGCATCCTCGCTCGTGATGAAGCAGTAATCGCTGAGCGCGTCGGTCACCAACCGGTTGATTTCCTCGGGCATCGTCCGGTCAAAACTCCTCAACCCCGCTTCCACGTGAGCCACGGGGATGCACAACTTGGCGGCGACGACTGCGGCAGCCATGGTCGAGTTGACGTCCCCGACGACCACAACCAAGTCGGCAGGATCGGCAACCAGAAGCTTTTCCATCTCCACCATGATTTTCGCCGTCTGTTCAGCATGCGAACCGGAACCAACCCCGAAATAGACGTCTGGCTGCGGCAACTGCAACTCCTCGAAGAACAACTTCGACATGTTGTCGTCGTAGTGCTGGCCCGTATGCACCAGCACGGGCTCGAAGTGATCCGGATGCTTTTGATACTCCACCATCAACGGCGCGATCTTCATGAAGTTCGGCCGTGCTCCGGCGACGTTAACGATGCGCAGTTTCATTCGCTTTGATCAATTTGGCCAGCGCACAATACATCCACGCCTGTGTCCAGCGCATATAACAAGTGCGATTGGCAGACCGACGCCCGCGTTGATACCAGAAGAATCCACGTTCATCCCACATGTTCTGAAGCGCCCATCGTGCCACGAAATTGGCCCTGGTCAAATTCCCGAAGGCCAAGTACGTCAGAATTCCCTGCGCGCTGCAATGGCAGTCCAACGGATACGTCTCATCGTGATAATACCGTGGTGCTCCGTCGTCGTGCCAGAACATCTTGTCCCAATACTCGAACCCACGCCCTGCGCTTTCTGCAAAGCGACGATCTCTCGTTACCTGCTCGTACTCCTTCAGCGCCACCAGACAGTAGCCCGTGTGGAAATTGTCGATCCAACGCTGGTTCTCCGCTTCGCCGTACCACCACGAACCGTCTGGCCGCTGCCGCCGCACCGAAAACTCCATGCAATCGCGTCGGCCAAGCAGCGCCGCGCCGATCATATTGACGTTGTGCACCTGTATGTCCGAACCACCGATGTAGGCGATCCAGCACTCCCCATCGCGCTCCAGCAGCAAATGCTTTTCGATAAAGCTGACGTCGCACGCTCGACCAAGTTCCCGAAACGCTCGCGCGGCGAACGCCGTGCAAATCAGATTCGGCGTGCCGCGCGGCGCAAAGAACGCCCGCGACTGCCAGTCAAACGGATATCCCCAGCCACCGTCCTTCGTGCGCAACTGCTCCAGCAAATCCAGCAGTTTCAAGTCGCCGCTGCCGATTGCGAACAACGCCACTGCCTTCGGGTTCAGCGTCGGTTCAATGCCGCATAGCGGACGAAAGTTGATGGGGCTCCGCCGATGAAACTGTGTCCACGCCTGCCGAAAAAACTTACTGTCTGCGAGGGGCGTTGCCTGAAACAAGGGGGAATTCAGTCCGTCGTAGGGGTCGTAGCCTCTCCAATCGCGCGCCGAGCAAAATTCGTGCAACCGCTGCCAGACTTCGCGCAACCGGGTCGTGTCCATGCGCGCTTACAACTCGACGGCTTGCCCCGTCCGGAGCGAACGCACGATAGCAAACGTGGCCTGCGTACTGGCGATGATCTCCTCCAGCGGGATCGGCATCGGGCCGCCGCTCTTCGCCGCCTCAACGAATCGCCGCACCTCCTCGGCTTGGCCTTTGTCGCGGAAATCCTCCACGATCAGATTCTTTCCGCCGCCAAACGCCTCAAAGTACTCTTTGCCCAGCGATGGGTCAGCGGCGTCGAAATAATCAATCGCGCCTACCGACCCGTCCGTAAAGCGTAGCGAGACTTGCACGTTGTCGCCGCCGAACCCTTGCGCGAACACCCGCGCGGGTTTCGCCCGCGCAGCGAACTGGAGGAAATCAACAAAATGGCACACTTCGCCGAGGATCCGGCCGCCTCCGGTTTCGGGATCATTCAGCCAGTGCCCGCGCGGCAACGGCTGCACGCTGACCCGGTACCGCATCACCACCGGTGGAGGTAATCCCTGCGCCTTCGGCGCAAACGGCGCAAACCGCCGATTGAATCCGACCATCAGCCGCGCGTTGCCGGCCTGCTGGATGACCGCCAGAATCTCGTCCAACTGCTCCTCGCGCAAGCACAGCGGCTTTTCGCAGAACACCGTTTTTCCCACCTTCAACGCTTCGCAAACAATCGCCGCGTGCAAATCGTGGCGCGTGGCAATCAACACAGTGTTGACCGATTTGTCCGCAATCACTTCGCGCCAGTCGGTAGTGCACGTCTCAAACCTGAATTTCTCCGCAGCCTTCTGCGCCTTGACGCCTGTGGCCGTGCAGACGACGCGCAGCGTCACGTCGGAATTCGCCTTGAACTGCGGGAGCAAAACTCCCTGCGCATAATTCCCCGCGCCGATCACACCGAGGACAACCGAGGAGCGTGGGAGCGTCGGAGCGTGAAGCGCAGAGCGTCCTCCCGCCTTCCGCCCTCCGCCCTCCGCCCTGTATTTGATAAGCACGCCGACAAACCGCTCGCCGGTTTTGCCCGTGATCAACTCATAAGCTTTCGGCGCATCATCGATGGGAAACGTGTGGGTGATCAGCGGCGCAACATCGATGCGCTGCGACGCCAGCAACTGCAGGAACGCTTCCATGTTGCGTTGCTCCGTCCAGCGCACGTAGCCGATGGGATAATCCAGCCCCTTTTCCTCGTAAAGCGGATCGTAGCGGCCCGGCCCGCAACTGCGGGAGAATCGGAAATCGAGTTCCTTGTGATAAAACAGATCGCGCGGCACTTCCATGCCTGTCACGCCAACCATGACAACGCGCCCGCGGTCGCGGCAAATTTTTGCAGCCAGCACGATCGGTTCGTTCGTTTCCGTCGAAGCAGTGATGATGACCGCATCCACGCCGAAACCGTTCGTCAGCCCCGCCGCGATTCGCTCCACCTCATCGCGCGGGACAACGGCGACTTCGTCGCAGCCGCGACGCTTGGCCAGTTCGCACGCCGCCTCACTCACGTCGATGCCAAGCACGCGGCAGCCAGCCGCTTTCGCAATCTGCATCGTCAACTGCCCGACCAATCCCAAACCGATGACCGCGATAGCTTCGCCGAGGCGCGCCTCCGCCTGGCGAACGCCATGCATGGCGATTGAGCCGAGCGTCGTGAACGCGGCCTCATTGAACTCGACGCCGTCGGGGATTCTCGCGCACAGGTTTTGGGGGATGCACACGATTTCTGCGTGGCTCGCGTAATCCTGTCCCGCGCAGGCCACCCGGTCGCCGACAGAAAATCCAGCGACACCTTCGCCGACCTCCAGCACTGTGCCAGCGGTGGAGTAGCCGAGCATCTTCCATTGATCGAGACGAGATTGGACTTTGCGGATTGTCGCCGCGACGCCTTCGCGTTTCACGGTGTCGAAGACCTGCCTGACCAGATCGGGCCGGGAGCGGGCCTTGCCGACCAGCGATTGCTGGGCAAGGTTTACCGTTTGCCGCTCGGTGCCAGCGCTGACCAGCGAAAAAGCGTTGCTCACCAGCAGGCAGCCCGGCCCGACCACTGGCGCGGGAACGTCCACCACCTTGATCTCCCCTGTTTTGAAGTCCTGCACGAGCTGTTTCATGGCTTCGCGAATTCTAGTTGCTCGCGGGTCAATTGCGAAACAATAAAACGAAACTTGCCGCCCGCCGTCCGCTCGATGGCGTCAACGTACTCGAACCGCACCCGCATCGTGTTGCCGAGCCGTTGACGAGCTTCCGTGAGAACGATTTGTTCATCCAGCGGCGAGTAGCCGTCGGCGCGCACGATGCGCAACACAATCTCATCGAGTTGGCTCTGCACGATCTGCGCCTCTCGCACGTGCTGAACGTCTTTAAACAGGTGATCAAGCCTGCCGATCAGGCGTCCGTCCGGCGTGCGCACGTAATCTTCGATCCGGCCTTCGATGCGTTCGATCAAAGGAAACGCACAGCCGCAAGCGCAGACGCCGGCCCGCGGTGCAGCTACATCGCCGACGCGATAGCGAATCAATGGCATCGCCCGATTGTTCAGTCCCGTGCAAATCATCGTGCCGTCGTCGAGCAACTCCAGCACGCCGTAGTCGGTGCGGTAATGCAAGCCGCCCGCGGCGCACTGGACGATGTTGCAGGTCATCTCGCTGTTGCCGTACCAGTTAAAGACCTTTGTGCCGAACGCCTGCTCGATGGCCGCACGTTGAAACTCCAGCAGCATCTCGCTGGCCGTGAACACCGCGCGCGGTCGAACACGCTTCGCGTCCTTCCCGATCATGTACTGCGCCAGCACGTAAAGCGATGAGGGATAACCGTGCACGAAATCGGGTGCGAATTTTGCCAGCGCTTCGATGTAGTACGGCAGATTCTGTGGCGCAAGGTGATAGGACGAGCAGAGCAAACGTTTTTCAACGCGATCGACGCGCCAGAACGGGGGACGTTGCTGATCAGCGGGCACAACCGGATGACCAGACACGTACGCGCTGCTGCTGAGAAACGGCACATCCGCCCAAGCTTTGTGCCGCCAGCGAAACGCCATCTCCGTCTGATGATATTCCTGGCTGAATCTCACGACCAATGGCGTGCCCGTCGTGCCGCTCGTGTGCAGTTCCATCAAGTCGTGGAGGGAGAATTCGTCCGACAAAAATCTTTCCGGTGCGGCGGCGATTGTCTTCTTGTCCAGAATCGGCCAGTCGCCAAGGTTGTCGCGGGAGAACTTCCGCTCGCGGTAATAGGGCACATGCCGCAGGACATAGTCCAGCAGCCGACTGACTGCCTGCTGTTGATCGTGCATCAGTTCGTCGCGCGATTTTTTCTCGTTCTGCGCCAGTCTCTCCAGCATTTCATGGAATACCGGACCGTACTTCTGGCGAAAGTTGCGGGAGCTGACGGCGTTGGCCGCCAGTGTTTGCACCCAAACGGGCAGTGAATCGTAGAGTTTTTTGCCGCGAATCATCGCGTTGACGCTTCGATATGATCCTTCCAGCCGAAATGCGGCTTGAAGTGAAACACTTCGCCGAGTTCAGGCAGCACTTCGATTTCATTAGGAGAGAAGTCAGCCAATTTGAGGTCGGTAATCTCAAAGGCCTCGCGCAGCATCGGAATCTTCTGCCAGTCGAATCCCATGATTCTTGCTCCCACGAAATCAACTGCAACAGGATTCGTGCCCGCGATGAGCACGCCGCACGGCTTGGCGTCAGCTTCCATCGGGCCGTTGCCATCGCCCGCGATGATGCCGTCGATGATCGACAAATATCGCAGTGGCTGTTTGCGCAATTTGCCTTCGCCATCGAAGTGCAACAACGCTTTATTGAGATCGAGCACCATCCGCCAAGTCGTGTCGTTGCCGTACCAGTTGCCGCTGCGGACAACGGTATTGGTGTCGCCGAAGATTCTCGAGCCGACGCGCTTGGCAACCGGCGCCCAGAGCTTCGTGGCTGCGCCCGTGCGCTTGGCTGCGGCCTTGAACGCGCTGATTGCGCGGCTTTGGATTTTCGTGGCCGCGTCGCTGCGCGGAAACTCGTCGCCGCCTTCGTCGGGCGTGCCGATACAGAAGTGAGGCAGGTAATTCTTGTCGCCGTTGATGCCGACTAGGTTCTTCAGGCTGAGCGTGGCGCCGACTTTCTTGTGCGTTTTCAGCTTCGGCAGATTGATGAAGACGTCGGCGTCCATCACGCCGCGCGACAGCAAATACTCGTGTGTGCCGTCGGAATGGTGCGCTGCCGTGAACGCCGTGTCGTAGTCGGCTCCGTAGAACCGCCCGCTCTTGCCGTGGAAGCAGCTTTTGTCGGCGAGATTCACCAGCGTGTAGCCGTGCGGGTCTTCGGGCAATTTGCGGCGCTCGACGATCACGCCGCGCTCGGTGCGCCACGCCTCGCGGCGCAAATCCAGAACCTCAAATCTCAAATCGGGAAACTCACGAGCGAGTTTGTCGCGAAGCTGCGGAATCTGCGCGCGCTCGCAAATCTTGTCAAAATCGCTGTCCGTCTGCGGAGCGTCGGCAACGGTGATTGTCCCGCGCCCGTCCATCGCCGCCGCCGCTTCCATCGCCACGGCGGCGATCAACGCGCCGTGCGTAATGATCTGCTCCCATTCCTTGGGGCGTTGGGTATGCGACTCGCGGATGAAATTGGGCTTCAACACCACTCGCTCGCCCGGCCGCACGAATGTGTCCCAGGTCACGCCAATCGATTCCAAGGCTTTCCGCACAGACGCGCGCGCCAACGCTTCGTCGTAATGCGGCGGTTGATGAACTACCCCTACACGGTTCTGAATATTCACCGTATCACTGTAACATATCTCGGGCGTTCGCGGTGCACCAAGCTCGCCGGCTCATAACGGGAGAGAACCGTGTGCGTGCCCGGCTCCCACGAGATCGGCCAGCGCTTGGGCGGCGTATTTCACCTGCTCGCGGTTCATTTCTGGAAACAAGGGCATGCTGAACACCCGGTCGCAGGCGCGTTCGGTGTGCTGGAAAGCGCCGCGCCGGTAGCCGAGCGCCACGTAGGCTTCCTGCAGATGCACCGGCACTGGATAGTGGATCGCGGTTTGCACGCCGCGCGCCTCCAGCGCGGCGCGGACGGCATCGCGCTTGTCCACGTACACCACGAACAGGTGATACACGCTTTCGTCCCGCGGATCGTCTTGCAGGTACTCGACGCGGGCGTTAGCCAGCAGTTTCCGGTAGAGCTGCGAAAACTCCTGCCGCTTGGCGGTCCACTCGTTGAGGTGTTTCAGTTTCACCCGCAACACCGCGCCTTGGAAACCGTCCATCCGATAGTTGTAGCCGACATGGTCGTGGAAATAGCGCCGCGCCTGGCCGTGGTCACGCATCTCGCGTGCAAACTGCGCCACGTGTTCGTCGTTGGTGGTCAGCGCACCGCCCTCGCCGTAAGCACCGAGGTTTTTGCCGGGATAGAAACTGAACGCCGCCGACTGCCCGAAGCCGCCGACGCGTTTGCCGCGACAACGTGCGCCGTGGGCCTGGCAGGCATCTTCGATGACGGTCAAATTGCGCCGCTTGGCAATATCGATGATCGCGTCAAGGTCGGCGGGCCGGCCATACAGGTGCACCGGCAGAATGACTTTGGTGCGCGGCGTGATGGCCTTATCGATTTGCACGGGGTTGATGTTGGCGGTGGATGGATCGATATCGACAAAGACCGGTTTCGCGCCCGTGTAAGAGATCGCCTCGGCAGTGGCGATGAACGTGTTGGGTGTGGTGATCACTTCATCGCCGCTTTGCACACCGGCCGCCAGCAACCCGAGATGCAAGGCGCTCGTGCCGCTATTCAGCCCCACGCAGTATTTCGCTTCACAGTACGCCGCAAATTCTTTCTCAAACTGGGCGACTTCCTCGCCGAGGATGAACGAGGCGCTGCGGCAGACCCGGTCCAGCGCGGCGAGAATCTCCTCGCGCAGTTCGCCATACTGGGTTTTCAAATCGAAATAGGGGACATTCATGCTGCTGGTTCTTTCCGTTCAGACGTTTCTACCCTTTTCATGGATGAGTTGTCCATAGAGCGTTTACGGCGGCGACGACGGATCGCGGGAGTTGACCAACACAATCTTTTTCGCCGTCCTTGAGTTTGGCCTTGCCAGACAGGTTCTGCGTCACGTCGTTGACGACGGGCACTTCATCTCCGCCTTGCTCGGATGAGCAACGCAAAGCCGTCCGAATGCAAACAGTGCCGAGACCGCGACGGTTAACAGTGTGAGCGCGGCACATTGTCAAATGGTCAGAAAGTCGTTATCAGAGACCCAGACTTGGCGCAGAGTGTCATGTTGTGAGACAGACGCGGCCTTCACTTGGGACTTTGGCAGCGCTGGTGGGTGGCGGCTGTCACACTCATGCTGCTGGTGGCTGAAAGGTGTGGCTGAAGACTTTGCTCTTTCATCCCACGTTTGCCCTTGTTATATCTTCAAACGATTATGTATCAAAGCCTCCGAGTTGCAGTCATCATTCCTGCTTACCAGGAAGAAGAGCGGATTGAGGACGTGATTCGCGGACTGCCTTCGTGGGTGGACCACATCGTGGTGGTGGACGATGCGTCGCCCGACGGCACGCCGGAACGAGCGCGCTCTTTCGGCGATCAGCGGTTGGTGGTGCTGAGCCACGATCACAATCAGGGCGTCGGCGGGGCAACGCTGACGGGATTCACGAAGGCGGTGGAACTGGGTGCGGATGTACTGGTGAAAATGGACGGCGACGGCCAGATGAATCCGGCCGGCCTGCCCGCGTTGATCGAACCGATCCTGCGCGGAGAAGCCGACTACGTGAAGGGAAACCGTTTTCTGCACTCTCGCGAATTGATGCGGATGCCTTGGATCCGGCGCCTGGGCAACATCGGGTTGTCGTTCATGGCCAAGCTGGCTTCCGGGTACTGGAACATTTTTGATCCCAACAACGGTTATGTGGCGCTTCACGCCGCCGTGCTGCCGCTACTGGACCAAACGCGGATTCACAAGCGGTTTTTCTTCGAGAACAGCATGCTGCTGGAACTGGGCTTGAACCGCGCGGTGGTGCGGGACGTGTACATGCCGGCACGTTACAACGATGGGACCAGCCATCTGTCCGAATCCCGCACGTTGGTGGAGTTCCCGCCGCTGCTGCTGCGAGGACTGGTGCGGCGCATCGTGGTGCAATATTTCGTGCGGGATTTCAATGCTGTGTCGCTGTTCCTGGTGGCGGGAGCGGTCGCCACGTGTTTCGGAACGGCTTGGGGATCGTATCACTGGTATGCGGCGGCACGGGCGGGCGTAACGGCCTCGACGGGCACGGTGATGATCGCCGTGCTACCAATTATTTTGGGCCTGCAGCTCCTGCTGCAAGCTTTGGTGATGGACGTGCAGAGTGTTCCTCGCGAGCCTATCCACCCCTGTCACAGTTCACCAATTGTGCATTGAGAGAGGGAACGAGACGATGATAAACGGGAGAATACCGAAATGAGTGCAGGAAAATAGGCCGTTTTGGTGACGCGGGGCGCGGGTTTTCTCGGCTCGCATGTGGTGGAGAGCTTGGCAGAACACTACAATGTGCTTGTGTTTGATGATTTGAGTGGCGGCTTTCCTGACAACATCCCGGCCTGCGCCCGGTTTGTGCAGGGCAGCATTTTTGGACCGCGAGTTGGTTAACAGACTCTTTCGTGAGAATCAGTTTCGTTTTGTCTACCACTTGGCGGCCTACGCCGCGGAAGGTTTGAGTCACTTCATCAAACGCTACAATTACCTGAACAGCCTTGTTGGGAGCGTGAATCTGATCAACGCCAGCGTGAACCATGACGTGGAGTGCTTTGTGTTCACCTCTTCGATCGCCGTGTATGGAGCCAATCAACTCCCGATGCGTGAAGACATGGTCCTACTACCGGAAGATTCATACGGAATCGCCAAACTGGCTGTCTAGCAGGAACTCAAAATCAGTCGTGAGATATTTGGGCTGAACCACATTGTCTTTCGGCCTCACAATGTTTACGGGGAACGGCAGAACCTTGGAGATCCTTACCGCAACATCATTGGGATTTTCATGAACCAACTGACGCAAGGAAAGCCGCTCACCGTCTTTGGCGATGGCAGTCAGACTCGCACGTTCACCTATGTGCGCGACATTGCATCCGTGATTGCCCAAGCGCCGTTGAATCCACGAGCCTGTGGCGACGTCTTCAATGTAGGGGCGGACAAGCCCTATCCGGTCCGGGAACTGGCAGAGCGTGTGCGACAGGCGATGGAAATGAGACCGGAAATCCAGTTCTTGCCCGTGCGCAAAGAGGTGCTTCATGCGCACGCTACGCACATCAAAGTGCGCTCCCTCTTCGAGTGCCCTACCGAAACCCCGTTGGATGAGGGGCTGCGGCGGAGGCTGACTGGGCCAAAAGGGTTGGGGTACGAAAAAGTAGCATATTACACACGAGACTACTGACGCGATGATACTGGAACAAAAACGGAAGTTCAATCGCGAAAGCCTTGCTGAAACCGTTCCGAGCTATTTTCTTCTTCCCACCAGAATACAGCGCCCCAATCGCTGAACCCCAAAGGCCAGCCAGACAGCAAAGGCGGTGATAGCCATCGCAGCACCGAAGCGGAACGACTGCGGGGCGTCGTAGTAAAACTGAATATCGTGTCGCCCCGCCGGCACAAACACACCTCGCAATATGTAATCGGCCCGATACACGTGCGCCTCCTGACCATCGACTCGTGCTTTCCAACCCGGATAATAAGTGTCCGCCACGAGTACGACACCGTCAGTCGGAGAGTGCACCTGCACCTCCATCCGCCGTGGGGCGTACCGTTTTACTTGCACATGCGCAGCGCCATTTGTCGGTGCCATCAACATGGCGGGTTGCATAGCCGCAAATTTCTCCGACGGCTCGTGTTCCAGAAACACAATTTCTCGCGGATCGAAACTCTCCGCGGTCATCATGGCCAGAATCTTCGTTCGATCGCGTTCCACCTGCCACCGTGGCACAAACATCGCACGCGGCAGACAATCCTTGTTCCGGTAGATGCGCGTGCCGGCCGCTTCGGCAACGAGCTGAAAGCGTTCGGCGGGCAGATCAGTCGAGCCGTCCGTGACGAGGTACTTGACATTCTGAAGGTCAAGGAGGCGGTTGAACTTGCCGTTCACTTCGTGCGGCAATGAGTCAATGCTTTCAGGCCAAATGGACTCGTTTCCCTGCAAGCAGGCAATCCCGTACATCATTAAAGAGCTGTCAGGTAATATCAGCCGCCTCGACTTCACCCAGTGATCCACTCGAAACAAATCGTGATCCGCCAGCACAGGGGCTAGAACCTTCACCGGAGGGTAAAGAGGGTATTTCTGTAGATCAATCTGGGGCAACCAGCTTCGTCCCATCGCTACGAGATCTGTGGCTGTCGCTGCCACCAGGACTGCGGCTAGGAACGCGCGACCTATCTTCATTCGCGCATACGCCAACCAGCACGCCCCTGCCGCGGCGAAGGACATGATCGGGATCCAGAAACACGCACTGGTGATGCGGAAACGATCGACGAACAGCGGCACACGCGCCAAGGCCCAGTTCTGGTTGCCCCGTAACGCCGAGCTTTCTAAGTGCGCCAATACATACTGGTTCGCTTTCGTCAGCAAGACATCCCGCCGCGCATGCACCAGCAGTTGAACCAGGAGTAACCCGATAACCACCGCCGCGCAAACGGCTGCCATCCACGCAAAGGCGCGACGAACATTCCTCTGGACAGTCGTGGAGGGGTTCAGCAGCAGGTCGGTCCCGTAGCCGGCAATTGTGGCACTGGCGAATACATACACCACAAAGAAACGGTGATAGACATATCGTGACATTGGGGTGAAAAACACAAGCACAAAGACCCCTGCAGAGACTAGCAGCAACGCGCGGACGCGCCAGTCGCGCGAGCCACTCGCGCCGCACAAGAACAAAACGAAAGGCACCACCCCGATGTACCCGGTGAATTCGCTCATACCGCTGCCAACCAGCTTCGTCAGGTCATATGTCTCGGGCGAGCCCGCGAGCGCCGGGAACACAAACTCCAGCAAAAACAGCGGACCGAATACTGTGTGCCGCAAGCTGGGTTGGAGATGCTGCCTGTGGGTGATGCCTTCCTGGCCGCCGCCTTGGCGCATTATCAACTCCCATGTCGGCAACCACTGCGGCAGTGCCACCATCGCCCCTATCAGTCCGACCAAGCTCGCCCGTATAATCGCACGTTTCCTCTGGGCTGGTTCAACCCCAAAAACGCTAGCCGCAAAATAGCTTACACAGACAAACCCAGCATAGAATGCCGACTGAACGTTGCCGCTGAGGTAGGCAAGCCCCAGAACCAACCCGCTCCCAATGGCCGCGTACCAAGAATCCCTTTGCACCGAGCGCTCAAAGAGCAGCAGTGTCAAGGGTACCCAAACAAACGAGGGTGGTGCAAACCAATAGCCCAATACAAACGCGCTGTTCAAGGAATATGCCAGACTGCCAATGAACGCCGCGCAGTGCGACCGGTCCAAACTGCGCAAAAACAGGAACATGAACAGCCCGGCCAGTACAAACTCCAAGACTATCCCCAAGCTGAAAGCCCGCTCAGCCGGCAGCACCAAGTACAATAATTTGAACGGGCTGAGGGCCGTTTGCATGCTGGCACCCAGATATGGGTGGCCACCAAACAGATACGGGTTCCACAAGGGAAGCTCACCTGAGCGCACGGATTGTTGCCAGAAAACCGCATCAGGATAGTGGTCAGTGACCACGTCCACTGCGTAGTGATACTGCACGTCGATGTGGGTGACAGAAGCGCTGTACGGCAGAAACAATTGATGCAGGATGTCACTGGGCACAAGCGAGAACCCGAAAAAGATGGACTCGTGGAAGAACCACACAATCACCGCTACCAGCAGCGCCAGCCACCATCCCGAAGTGAGCCGCTCACGCATCGTTCTTGTTCCTTCTTGAAAGGGTTCGAGGCCCCGGCTTGCCCCAAAAACTCGAATCATCCGCTGGCCGCCATGTTCGTGGGTATGGAAATTCTCGAACCGCGGTCGATTGGCTATACCCTACGAGCACAAGCCGGAAAACCCCCGCTGTGGACAACCGTCAAAACCTGCCGACGAATTCCCTGTGTTCTCCAGTTGCACGCTCGCGGTTTACAGCCTTCGTTCATAGTGGAAAGACTATATCGGGAACAGCTATCAAAACCTTCACCGTTTGTCCAGCAGGATGCAATCGCGGGTTGACCATGGGCGCATCCGAGCACCACCACCGTAACCCACCGAACACCGAATGTACTGGTGTTGTGCGAGGTAGGGCACGACTCCGTAAACGGCACGCGAGCAGGCCGCCGGGCGCGCCGCGTTTTTCGGGGACGGGCAGCCCAGCGGTCTACCCCTACCTACAGCCCTGCAAAACGCCCGAGGATGGCTATGGTGGTAGCGTCGAGATGTGCCCTACTGCAACGCGCCGCTGGCCTCGGAGTTGACAGAGTGGCGGACAAGCAGGTACTCTGCCCATCGGAGAGACGACCTCGTGAGCTATCAACTCGAACAAGCTGGCCGGTCGCCGTGGGCTGCCCTGTTGTTGATCGCGGTTGGTACGCTTGTCGCGCATTTGGCGTTTGGAGTTCACTACGCGACGCATGCCGAAAATCTCCAATCCAAGCCGACGTTGCAGATGACCAACGAGGAATATCTGAAATCCTTTCCGGGTTGGGAGCAGCCGGGGGAGAACGATGCGGCGGCGTACAATCGCGCGGCGCTCGGCGTGCTGCACACGGGAATCCCGCGCAACCGTTCCGGTGGAGTTTCCGCTCATGCGTTGGTCTACGACTACTTTCTGGCCGCTTGCTATTGGGTCGGGGGGGTTCGGTTGCTGGCCGTAGCCATTCCACAAGCCGTGCTGTCAGGGTTGACTTCTCTGCTAGTCGGGCTGATTGCTTTCCGCTTGGCGAGCCGGTGGGCACGGGCGGCGAGTTGTCTCGCCGCGTTGATGGTATTGATTAATCTGCGGTTCGCCATCTATGTGGGCAATATGATGCCGACGGTGCTGCTGCTGTTTCTTTTCGCCGGGGCCATGTGCGCCGCAGTTTCGGGATTGAGAACTCCGGGGGCGCTGGCTTGTTTTGTCGGCGCACTGGTACTAGCTGCCTTCACACAAGCCGCGTTCTTCATCGTCGCGGTCGCCGCCGCGGCGTGGATGGGGATCGAATTCATCCGCGACAGACGCCCCGTGCTGTTGCTGGGCGCGGCGGTGCTTCTGGGCTTCGTCGGAGTGCGTATCGCGCTGTCGCGGTTGGATCTCGGCGGCGACCCCACTGACGGCTGGCGCGCCACGGATCGCGGGGGGATTCTTTGGGAAGACAACAATCCGTATTACGAGAGTATGCGATGGACGAGCCTGTGGGAGCGGCGGCCGGGCAATCCGTGGACCCGCTGGCGAATGTCCGAGGCGGAACAGCAACGATACACCGCCTACTTGGAGCGCGCCGGTCGTGAAGAACCGCAGGCTGCCTGCCTGTGGATCCGTGACAACCCGCGGCAGTACGCCAAGCTTTGCTGGATCCGACTGCGCACGGAACTTGGGCCTTACACAGGCCAGATGTCGCCTCGCAACCGATTGATCTCCACGTTTTACTGGTTTCTAATTTTCCCGGCAGGTTGGTACGGCTGGTGGCGTCTGCGCCGGCTGGCGATTTCGCGCTTGGCTCTGTTGGTGATCGTCGCAATCTTGAGTTTCGATATGCTGGTCTTCGTGGAGTGGTACCTGCGGTATCGGCTACCTGTGGACCTCATTTTGACGGCCTACGCCGGTGTTGCGTATTCAGGATGGCTGCGGCAACTTGACACTTCATCAACGGTGTCGTGCCGATAGCTGATCGAACACCTCGATCATCCGCTGACCGTAGTGCTCGTGCGTGTAGTAGCTGGCAAACCGTTCAAGGTTGGCCTTTCCCATGCGCTCTCGGAGACCGGGGTCGTCGGCAAGTTGGAGAATCTTCGCAGCCAGGTCGGCAGGATCCTGCTCGTTGACCAGCAGCCCATTGATGCCATCATCGATGACTTCCCTGCGCGCCCCGCCACGAGTGGCCACGATCGGCGTGCCAGCCTGCATCGCCTCCAGCAACACGATGCCGAACGCCTCCGTGCTGGAGTACGGCGGAAACGCAAACACATCGGCCGACCGAAGCAGCCGCCATTTCGATTCGCCGTGAACGGGGCCGACAAAGTTCACGGCGCCGTCGAGGTGATGTTCGCGCACGAACTCTTGTGCGGTCAATTCCTCGTTTGGACGGAACCACTCGCCGGCGGCCACCAGCCTTGAGTCGGGGCGGCGCGCGAGAACCAGCGGCATCGCTTCGAGCAGATCGAATATGCCTTTGGCTTTCACCAGCGCGCCGAGATACAGAATCGTCAGGCCGCCGGCCCGCTGTTGCGGCTCGGGCAACGACGGTTGCGGCTCGATGCCGATGGTGACCACGAACACCCGTTCGGGCGCGACGAGACCGTCGAACTCGGAGCGGAGACTTTCGGCGATCACCAGCACCGCTGTGGCGTTGCCGAGTGTGGTGTCGAACAAACGCTGTAGGCGAGGCGCGAGGGACCCCCGAAATCTTTGAACGCCCGTGCCGTGAGCAAACAAGACTGTCGGCACCCCGAAGGCCCGCACGAGCCCCACCAGCACCGCGTCCTTGAGGAATGCGCTCCGACTGAAAGAAATCGGATAGCAGCAAGCGTCGAACCGCCGCGTAAGCAGATACCACAACTCCACGAGAAAGAACTTCGCGAGCTTGAACAGTTTACCGAGCCGAAACGATTCCAACTCACGGATGCTTTGCACGACACTGAGGTTGATGAACGTCACGTCGAAGCGTTGCGCGAACTCCGAGCGCAGCAGCGCCTGGTAGGCGACACTCGGCCCGAAATACGGAGGCGGGAAATAGCCTAACATCAGAATGCGCCGTTTCCGTCCGCGCGGGTTGTCTTCCCGGGGGGCGGGCGCGCCGGCATCGTTGTCTCTCGTGCACAGTGATCTTGTCACAAAAAGTTGCCGCGCGAAGTTTGCCCGTGTGCATCGGCAGCCTTCGTTCTGGTGCATGCGACGCGAGCAAACCTCGCTCCATTGAACGTGTGACAGTTTTGTCCAAGAGGCCGATCGTTCCAAGAAAAAAAGCGAGGAAGGCCAGGGAATTTCCGTGATATTTGTTTGCAACAGGCGCGGATCATGTGCCAGAATAGGGTTGTTATGAAAAACGAAAAGGTACTTGTGTGTGGCGCCGGAGGGTTTATCGGCGGCTATTTGGTCGCGGACCTTCGCCGGCAAGGCTGCCGGCATATTCGGGCTGTTGACATCAAACCGTTCGATGAATGGTACCAGCAATTCCCCGACGTCGAAAACCTCCGTCTCGACTTGCGAGACAAGCCAGCCTGCCAGCAGGCGGTTGCGGGGATTCAACTCGTTTACAACCTTGCTGCAGACATGGGAGGGATGGGGTTCATTGAGAATAACAAAGCCCTGTGTATGCTCAGTGTCCTGATCAACACCCATCTGTTGATGGCCTCTCGGGAGGGAGGTGTGCAGCGTTTTTTCTTTTCTTCCTCGGCCTGCGTTTACGCTGCCGACAAGCAGAAATCGGCGGACGTGATTCCCCTGAAAGAGGAGGATGCGTATCCCGCAATGCCCGAAGACGGCTACGGTTGGGAGAAGCTGTTCAGTGAACGGATGTGCCGTCATTTCCGTGAGGATTTCGGACTGCAGACGAGAGTGGTGCGGTATCACAACGTGTACGGGCCTTATGGCACGTATGAAGGTGGCCGCGAGAAAGCTCCCGCTGCCATCTGCAGAAAAGTGATCGAAGCAAAATTATCAGGCGCGCACGAAATCGAAATCTGGGGGGACGGTACGCGAACGCGCAGCTTCACGTGGATCGGCGATTGCGTGCAAGGCACGCAGATGCTCATGCACAGCGACATCGTCGACCCCATTAACATCGGCAGCAGTCAACTCGTTACGATCAATCAACTTGTGGACATTGTGGAACGGATCGCAGGGGTTAAACTCCACCGCACTCATAACCTGAAAGCGCCGCGAGGCGTCATGGGACGCAATAGCGACAATACGCTGATCAAAAAACTGTTAGGCTGGGAGCCCAGCACAAGGCTGGAGGATGGGATGGAGAAAACTTACGGTTGGATTTACGACCAGATGGTCAAGAAGTGATCCGGAAGCGCACCTGTAACTCCGCGACTGACCCGCTGACAACCCACGGCAAGCGACGATGTTGATCTCCGTTATCACGCCCAGCTTCCGCAGTTCGCAGTGGCTGAAGTTATGCATTGCCTCGGTTGCCGATCAAGAAGGCGTTCAGGTGGAACACATCGTGCAAGATGCCGGTTCTGACGATGGCACGCTGGATTGGCTGCCGCACGACCGCCGCGTGAGAGCCTATGTCGAGAAAGACGCCGGCATGTACGACGCCATCAACCGCGGCTTGCGAAAGTCCGGCGGCGAAATCCTTGCTTACCTGAATTGCGACGAGCAGTACCTGCCCGGCGCGCTGAAGGCGGTGCATGATTTTTTCATGGAGCATCCCGAGATCGAGGTGGTGTTTGCCCATGCCGTTGTCGTGGATGCCCGTGGCGGGTTCGTTTGTTATCGCAAAGTCGTCTTGCCGCACAAGCATCATGTGATGGTCTGCCATTTGCCGGTGCTCACCTGTGCGACATTTTTTCGCCGGCGCGTGATTGACCAGTATGATCTCTACTTCGACAGCCAATGGCGCGATCTGGGCGATGCCGACTGGGTGATCCGGCTGCTGGAGCGGCGCGTGCGCATGGGCGTCCTGCCGCGTTGCACCTCCGTGTTTACCGACACGGGCGAGAACATGAACATGAAACCGAACGCTGAGCGTGAGAAGGAAAGGATGTTTCGGGCGGCGCCCCGGTGGGCGCAACGGCTGGCGCTAGGGCTACATGGTCTGCACTGGCTGCGCCGCCTTGCCCACGGCAACTACTGCCAGCGACCATTGCGCTACGCAATCTACACCCTCGACCAAGCGAACCGGCGGTCGGAGTTTGCTGTTGCGCATCCGACGTTTGTGTGGCGAGAACGGTTGCGTTCAGGCGTCGAGAGCACGGTCCGGATGTCCGTAGGCAAGACAAAGGAGTCGGAACGGTGAGGCAGTCGCGGATCGGTGCCGTACGCAATTGGATTGCGGAGATGCGGTATGCGATCAAACAGTTTCCGCTCGTCCACAAAGCACTGTGGTGGCTAAGGCGGAAGGCTTGCCAGTCCATGATGGGTTGGTTGCGCAATGCGGTGCGACCGTTGTCGCCACGGTCTGGTTGGATCGGCTTACCGCGAGGTTGGTACTCGTCATATGAACTTCTTTGCCGGCGGCCGCCATTGCTGGAGGGACGAGTGATTCTGGAGGATCAAGGGACGCCGTCCTTGCCGGAGCATGCCAGGTCGCTATTGGCTGTGCGACGGGAGGATCAGGAGCAGCCATGGCCGGTTTTTTGGACGCGGAGCAAGAATGCGCGATTGGTGGGCTCCAGCCTCGGTCACCTCAATGAACGGAAACAACTTTGCGTTGAGTCGGCGTACCGTCATTTGCGGGTGAAACAAGACCCGGCTTACAATTATCTGGTGATGCGTCCGCCTGTGCATTTGTCGGGGGCATGGACCAGCATTGTGTCGCACTGGGTGCCGAACAATGAGCCGAAGCCATACGGAGACTGGCTGCTGGATGCGTTGCCCCGGTTGGCGCTGCTGCACGAATTTCCCTCCGATGTGCGAATTATAGTGCCCGCCCATCAACTCCGGTACCGGGTGGAAAGCCTGCGCCTGCTCGGGGTGTTGGACCGTTGTCGCTGGACGCCGGAAAAGCATTTGCTGGTTGAAGACTACTATTTCAGTTCGCCCACGACGATGGTCGCGTGCTACAATCCGTACGGCGTTGACTTTCTGCGTGCGAGTTTCCTGCCGTTTGCCAACGGTGCGCCGGCGACGCCGGCGCGGTTTTACTTGCGGCGGACCGGCTCCGCCAGAAATGTCGCCAATGAACCGGAACTCCTCGACTTTTTCCGCGCCGCTGGCTGGAGCATCATCGACACGGCGACCTTGGGGTTGGTCGAGCAGATCCAGTTGTTTGCCGGCGCCGAGGCGATTTGTGCAATCCACGGATCGGGATTGGCCAATGCCGTGTGGTGCCCCGCAGGCTGCCAGGTCGTCGAGTTGTTCGCCGACGCGTACCTGGCGGGGTGCCATGAGTGGATTTGCCACTGCGTCAAGGCCGGGCACCACGCCGTGATCTGTCCGTCGGATCACAAGCTGAATGCGCTGGTGGATCTGGCGCGGTTGCGCGAGTTGCTGCAGTCGCTGCGGATTTTATAGGATTGCCGGCATCGGCCAGGGCGTCCGCGGATTTGGGTGTGCCCAGTTCGGCGACGCCCGGGTGAGACGTGGAACAACAATCGAAGGGGCTGACATGCCAGAAGGCATCATCGAAAAATTTAAGTTCTATTATCGGTTGTTCGGCTATCGCGCCGTTCCGTTCGTCGTGCTGACGCGATTCCGGAAGCAGCCAACCGAAGTTGCAATCACGCCACCGGGCATCCGGCATCCCGTTCACCTGCGGCTGAAGAGTTCAGATGTCGGCGTTTACAAACAGATTTTTTTTGATCATGAATACGCCTTGGCCTTGCGCAAAGACCCCGCCGTGATCGTCGATGCCGGCGCGAACGTCGGGTTTGCCTCGGTGTTTTTTGCCACCACGTATCCGCAGGCGAAAGTGTTGGCGATCGAGCCGGAAGCCGCGAATTTCGCCTTGCTCCAGCGGAATGTGGCGCCCTACCCGGCCGTGGTGCCGATCCGCGCCGCCCTCTGGAACGGGAACGCCGCGATTGACCTGGTTGACCCCGGCGACGGGCCGTGGGGCTTCCGAACGTTCCACGGCAGCGCCCCGGCGCCATACCCAACCCTTGAGAAGGTGCCAGGGATGACGGTTGAGGCGATCATGCAGAATTATGGAATCGCGTACATCGACATCCTCAAGGTCGATATCGAGGGGAGTGAGAAGGAGGTTTTTGAAAACGTGGCGCCGTGGATCGATCGGGTGGGAGTGGTGATGATCGAGTTGCACGACGCTCTAAAGGCTGGTTGCAGTCAAACCTTTGACAAGGCGGCGCAAGCGTTTGCCTTTCGCCACCAACGCGGCGAGACGATCTTTGTGGCCCGCACGGAGTACGCGCCGGAGCGGCTCCCGGATCCGCTTCCTGAACCCGGTTGAGCTTGCGATCATTCGCCCCATGTAGTATCAAAAGATACAATCCTGCGAGTCGGCAGCCGATTGAATGACCAACGATCCAGCCGTGAGTGCTGGCGACACTGAATCCATTCGCATCATTGTACGGGCGGAGCGAACCGTGGCTTATACCTCGCCCGACCACCTCGTTCCCTGGGGAACGAGTCGCAATAACAGCCGCAACCCGCGGTTCAATGAAAGACTTGCTCGCCTGTATCCCCGGACCCGGTCACTGAAAATCCTCGACATCGGTTGCGCGGGCGGCGGGTTTGTCAAAGACTGCATCGATGCCGGCCACCTCGCGGGCGGAGTGGGGCACCATTCCGGAATTCCTGTTCACCTGCGATGTCACGGGTGAGTTCGACATTTTGCTGCAGGAACCCGCCGCCGCAACGCGCCTGCAGTGTGACATCGTCACGAGTTGGGAACTGCTGGAACACATTGCCGAACGCGATCTCGCCAAGCTGATTGCCAATGTGAAAAAGCACCTGGCGCGCGGCGGCTTGTGGATTATGAGCATCGCGCCGTACGACGATATTTGCGACGGGATGAACCTGCATCAAACCGTGCAGCCCAAACCGTGGTGGGTGGCCAAATTCAAGGAGCAGGGTATGGAACATCTGGAAGAATATGTCCGCTTTTTCAGCACCCAGTTTGTCCGCGGTCCGAAGTATGGCGCCCCGGGCAGTTTTCACTTGGTCCTGTGCGCCCAGAAATCTCAAGTCCCACCGATCCCCCGCGAACGGGTTACCACCCGGCTGCTGGATCGATGGATCGGCTCGCGCGCCCAGAGAACGTTGCACCTCTTGGTGGCTGGGAGTTGGTGAGGGGCACCGCCGGATCCCGGCGAAAGCGCTTGAACTGGGCCTTAAATCCGCGGTAGTTTCTCCCCCGATTTCATGCGCCGTTCATCGAGCCGACCGGGAGTGCGGAGTGATCTGCGGGCGGGCGGGCGCAACAGCACAAATGCACATTGAAACCGACAAATCGGGGAGGATAGTGGCATGATTCTGGTAATCGGCGGGGCTGGCTACATCGGCTCACATATGGTGAAGCGGCTGTGCCAGCAGGGCGAAGACGTGCTCGTGATGGACAATTTGGAGAAAGGGCATTCGGAGGCTCTGGTGGGAGGCCGGCTGGTGAATGCTGATTTGCGCCGCCGCGATGACCTCGAGCGGATTTTCCAGCAGTACGAGGTGGAGTGCGTGATGCATTTTGCCGCGTACGCATCGGTGGGCCACTCCGTGCAAAACCCGGCGATGTACTATGAGAACAATGTGATAGGCTGCTATGTGTTGCTTGAGACAATGCGGACGCACAAGATTGACAGATTAATCTTCTCTTCGTCGGCGGCGGTGTACGGTGAACCAGTCACCATTCCCATTCCCGAGAACCATCCGAAAACCCCCACCAATCCCTACGGCGAAACCAAGTGGGTCATGGAACGCATGCTGCAATGGTATGGCGAAGCCTACGGAATTAGATCCATTTCCCTGCGCTATTTCAATGCTGCAGGCGCCGATCCTGAGGGTCAGATCGGGGAGGATCACAAGCCCGAAGAACATCTGATTCCCTTGGCCCTCCTGGCAGTGCTTGGCAAACGAGACAAACTCCGAGTTTTCGGTACGGATTGGGCAACCCCGGATGGAACTTGCATTCGTGATTTTGTTCATGTTTGCGATCTGGCGGAGGCCCATTTGCTGGCGCTTCAGGCGCTGCGCAAAGGAGCCGGTACAACCGCCTACAACTTGGGTAACGGTTACGGCTTTTCCGTGAAGGAAGTGATCCGGACAGTAGAGAAAGTGACGGGAAAAAAAGTGCCAGTGGAATCGGCTCCTCGTCGGCCTGGCGACCCAGCGCAACTTGTGGCCGGTTCTGTGCGCATCAAAGCAGAACTCGGCTGGGTACCCCGGTATGCGCAGTTGGCAACCATCATTGAACACGCGTGGAATTGGCATAAGTCCAACCCAAACGGCTATCGTCATCGAAGCTCCTGATGGCCCCAAGAGACTCCACACCAAGGTCGTGCCACGGGCAAGGTCATCGGTCAACGTTTCCTGTACGTGGACGCAGCACCTCAGAGCTTTTGGCTGGGTTTAGTGGAAATCCTGATGCGACCGGTTCACAGTCATGCCGTCTCTTTGTGGTACGTGTACGTTCTACTCGAATTCTATATGCTTCTACCTGTCTGCTTGTGGTTGAGCGGAAATAGACTGGGGCCCTTGCTGGTGGTGGGTCTGCTCGTGCGTTTCGTGTCTGCCAGTCCATTGCTCGGCTTGGACCGAATCTGCGAGCACGCTTTCATTTTTCTTCTTGGTGGGTACTGTGCCTCACGTCTCCACGATTGGACAGCGCTGGTGGACAAGTTCTTCAACCTCACACTTGGCACGTTCATCATTGTGTTGGGCGTATCTTTCTTCTGGGACGTGCCGAGTTTCCCGGTCGGACTGCTATCCATTCCGGCCTTGCACGGGCGCTGTGCCGTCGTCCTCGCTGGCGGCCGTCGCGTCTGCTGCTACTCTTTGGCGAGTACACCTTTGTCATCTGCCTCATGAACACCATGGTGACCGGTCTCGGAAAGGGACTGCTCATAAAAATGGACGCATGGGCCGGCCTGCGGTTCGCTTTGTTCGCCCCCCTGCTTTTGCTAGGTGGTCTGTTTGTGCCGATCATTTTAAAAACTTGCGTCTTTTCCAAAATCCCGAGCTTGGATCGGATTACCGACCAATCAGCTCTGTGTCCGCCTCTTTCTCAGCGTGACTCAAATTCGTTCCGGATCGGCTCAAGTCTGGCTTGCGCGATGAAGCGTCCAGCCGTAGAATAGACGGCAGGATCGTGAAACCTGCTGGAACATTGCTTAGTGAACTGGAGCGCCGCGTGGCAGACAAAGAGTTTGTCGCGCGATTGACGGCTGTGGTTCTCGGTTTGGCCCTCGCGGTCTTGCTGGGCTACGGCATCGCCACGGGGCAAAGGGTGTGGCTGTTTATGTGCGTGGCACTGGGCATCCTCATACTAACCACCTTGGGGTTGCAGCGTCGCATCTGGGTGATCATCCTGATCGGCTGGTCGTTTTACGGCACGACGCCTTTGCTGGGGTTGCCATTTTCACTTCGTGAGCCTTGCATCATTCTTGGCTTGATGGTTTACATCGGCTACCGCGTGTTACTTAGGCACCGCTTCGAGGTGAAGTGGCACGTCCTGAATTCGTTGATCCTGCTGAATGTTCTTTGGATCGGGGTGACGTTTTTTTTCCATCCGGTGGGTATTCGCGCGCTTGGCGCGCAGACCATCGGGGGACGCCCTTTCTTCGACATCTTCATGGCCCTGATCGCGTACGCGGTGATTGTGCGGCTGCCCGACTCGGTCAAGGCGGTTGGGCGCATTCCGTACTTTGTCCTGGCCGGAACGGCCATTATGGCGGCGTTCAACATCGTGGCCTATTTGGCGCCGAGCCAGACCCCTTTCCTTTACGGGCTTTACTCCAACGTCGATCTGGATGTGTATATTGGGGAGATCACAGGAACGGCCTTGGTGCGTTTAAAGGGTCTCGGAGCTTTCGGGAATACATTGATCCTGCTGTTGTGCGCCTATTATCTGCCTTGGACGCTGTTCAACCCGTTGCGCCCGCGTACCTATGTCTTTCTTTGTGGGTGGATGTGCATCCTCGCTTCCGGCTTTCGCAATACCCTCGGGGCGGCGGTCATGCAATTTGGCTTGAGTGCCTGGCTGCACCAAGGTTGGCGGGAAGCAGTGGTCATCGGCGTAGCCACCGGTCTTTTCGGCAGCGCCCTGATCTTTGGGCAGGGCCGACTCTACCAACTGCCTCTGGCGGCCCAGCGCGCCCTCGCTTTCCTGCCGGGCAAGTGGTCCGCCGAAGCGGAACAGGCAGGTTCCCTGGCGACCGAAGGGCGCTTTCTATGGTGGAAGAGAATAATTGAGGAAGGTAAAATTAAGAACTGGTGGATCGGCGACGGTTTTGGAGTGAGCATGCAGGACCTTGCCGTACTCGGCAGCTTCCGTCAGGGGGGAGAGGAGTCTGTATATCTGACCGGTGGCTACCATAGCGGCCCGTTGTCCGCGATCCGGTATGTGGGCGTCATCGGACTGGCAGCCTTCTACGTTCTGATGATCGGCTCGGCAGCTTGCGCCGTGGCGTGTGTCAGGCGCTGCCGTGGCACGATCCTTTCTCCCGTTGCCATCTTTTTGGCCGCGCAACTGGTCTGGTACCCGATTCACTTCACGCTCATTTACGGGTCTTACAATATGGATATGCCTCAGCAGGTTTTCCTAGCGGCACTGCTGCGTTTGGTGATTCGTATGGAAGAAAAGGAACGTGTGGCCCTCGATTCCAAGCCGTCACTATCGGCCGCTCCTGCTGCTCGGCCCCTGACGAGTTCAGTTACCGCATGAACCTATCGATCTGTGTCCTTATCAACCAAGCGCTAGCCCAGATCAGTGCGGTTGAACACAAAAGGACGTCTTTGCCTCGCTTGAGGAACAAGAACTTCGCGGGCACTCTATTCCTACAGACGAAACAAGCCAATTTGGTTGATGAGGGCGCCGAATGAGGATCGCGTGGCTCGCTCCGTATCCTGAGCCTTTCCTTGAGCCTCACCTTAAGGTCGCGAGAAAGGTGGCTGCATTTCATCCGTGTAGCTGGATTGTAAACCTCTCCCGTGCTCTTGCACGCAGAGACGGTATCGAGCTGCACCTGGTGACGGAAAGCCGTCTGGTGCCGGAAGACCAAGTGATCAAGGTGGACAACATCACGTTTCACGTCCTGAAAAGCAGTATCACGTTCACGAATCGAGGCTTCCCGCCGTGGTTGCCACTGGATGTGCTGACGGGGTTCAAATGGACTGTCCGGCGTTTGGTGAAGGAGGTTGGCAGGATCCGTCCTGATTTGGTGCACACCCATGGAACAGAAAGAGCTTACGGGCTGGCCGGAGTGGCCTCGGGGTTTCCCTGCCTCGTTTCCATCCAAGGTATCATCACGGAGTACTACAAGACCAACCCCACCTTCGGTTCCCGAGTGATAAGGCACTGGGAGCAAGAGGTGGTGCGTAAGGCGAAGTTCTTTACCTGCCGGACCCACTTCGACACTGGTTTTGTGCGTGCCTTTAATCCCAGCGCGCGGATCTTCATGATCCACGAGGCCATGAGCCCTGTTTTCTTTGCCAATCAGTGGTCGGTGGCCGACTCACGCCGAATCTTGTTTGTGGGATTGCTGGCTAAGAGAAAGGGACTGGCTACTCTGTTGGAGGCCTTGGCCTTGGTCAGGGCGCAACTGCCCGGTGTTTGCTTGGATGTGATCGGCAGCAGTGACGCCGGCTACAGCAAGGGATTGCGAGCGATTTGCGAGCGGCTGGGGATTGAGCAATGCGTGACTTTCCTGGGACAGCGCTCTGCCGAGGAGATAGCACAGCAGCATCTCCAGACACAGCTTTTCGTGTTGCCAAGCGAGAACGAGAACAGCCCAAACGCGTTGGCGGAGGCGATGGTATCGGGGATGCCCGTCATCGCCACCAATGTCGGCGGGATTCCTTCGATGGTGACCGATGGCGAAACAGGTCTGCTGGTTCAGCCTCGAAACTCGCAGGCGTTGGCCGAGAAGATTGTCTGGCTGCTCACGCACCCAGAGGAACGCCGACGCCTAGGCGAGAACGCTCGGCGGGTGGCTCGTGATTGGCACGCGCCGGAACAAGTGGCGGCGGAAACACTCAAAGCCTACCGTGAAATCTTGAATTCATCCGGTTCTCCAGCAAGGATCTGACGGACGGTTGTTTGGTGGTCGAACTTCGTTATTTGCTATGCTAGAAGGTCGCAGTGAAGCGACTCGCACGCAGAATTCTTCGAAAGTTTGGCGTCGATATTGTCCGCTTCAATTCGCGCACCCACTCGCACGCCGGGCACAGCTCCTCGCGACGAACGGAATCAACCTTGTGCTTGATGTGGGGGCGAATACCGGGCAGTACGGCCACGGACTGCGGGAAATTGGCTACCGTGGCCGGATCGTATCCTTTGAGCCGCTCTCGACCGTTATCAGGAGTTGGCCCGTCGGGCTCGTGCTGATCGCCTTTCTTGGAAAGCATTGAATCTGGCTCTCGGCGCGACGGACACCACCAGTGAGATCAACATCGCGGGCATCTCCGAAAGCAGTTCGTTCTTCGACATGCTACCGGCGCACCTGCACGCGGCACCAACTTCAAAATACGTCGGCAAAGAGCGAGTCACGGCACGGCGACTCGACTCGTTGTTCTCGGAAATCTGTTCGGCGAATGACAGAATCCTGCTCAAAATCGACACCCAAGGTTATGAAAAAACGTCTTGGACGGAGCAAACAGATCTCTGCGGCACATCCAGATGGTTCAACTCGAAATGTCTCTGACGCCTTTGTACCGAAATGAATCGCTCTTTGATGAAATGCACGCTTTCCTGAAGGACAAAGGTTTGATGCTGGTCTCGTTAGAGTTTGGTTTTGTTGACTGTAGGAGTGGACAACTGCTTCAGGTGGATGGAATCTACCAGCGCACATCCGAACCCCCGAGCCAAACCGCCTGATCGCTGGATCAGGAAAGTTTCAGAACAGAACCAATCGATGTCGCCGCCATGCCCGATCCGCCGTAAGGCGGGTTGGTTCTGGCAAATTCAATGGTTCAAGTCACACTGAAAGACATCCCGACGGATTCTCTCGTGGTTGGCAATTCCGCCCGCCATCGTGAAGCGGCTGGCGGGATAGGTGATTCAGTGGCGCCGCAGGGCTCCGAACTGCTGGCGCATCCGGGACCGCGTCCGCAACAGCCAGATGTAGCCATCGGCAAAACGCAGACCGGAACTTCTGACGGCTCCCTCAATCCATTCGCCATTGTAGGAGATCGGCCGGCCCGTTGCCAAATGCCGCCACACCCCGCCATGTCCCGCGGGCGGAGTGAGTCGGCAGGCGAATTTGCCCGGTTGATGCTCCGAGATCTGATACTGAGCGTAGGCTGGGGCCTCCGCGGCGGGCGGCACACCGGAGCCGGTCGAGCATGAGAAAACAGGGTTGCTCGTCACGCCCGGCCGCAGCGAGTAACTGGACGACGCGCTGTGCAAGCTGCTGTCCGACGCCGAACTGCGCTGGCAACTAGGCGCCGCGGGCCGCGCTCAGGCGTTGGCTGGGCAGGCGCCACGTGTCGTCTCACCCTCAGGGTATACGAACTGGTCTGCGAACGGAACCGTCGGGTCAGCCGGTGATGCCACGAGTACCAATTTGATGCGACAGCGAACTTTTGCTCGCATGCCACGGGCCTCTTTCGTAATCTGCCTCGGCCTATGAGACTGGTGACTCAGGTTTTCACAACGAAAGTAGCGGATTACATCCTGAAATTCGCCATCTCCGTGCTCATCGCACGGGCACTCGGTCCGTCCGATAAAGGCATACTGGCTTTTGCGCTGTTGGTGATAACCTGGATAGTGACCTTTGGGAATTTGAGTTTCTTTGACGCGAACATCTACTTGTTGGGAAGCCGCAGGTACTCTCTTTCCGAAGCCGAGATGACGTCGTTTGTTTTGTCCTCGGTGTCGGGATTGCTTTACGCGCTGCTGTTGTTTGTTATCGTCGCGTTCCGA
>JBEKZD010000018.1:0-63179 GCA_049510215.1 Verrucomicrobiia bacterium | reverse complement strand
GATGAAGTGCGCATCCGCACCGCTGCTGTCGCTCACAGAGTTTCCATCATGACGACGCTGGCCGGCGCGAAGGCGGCTGCGCTGGGGATTGCGGCTCTGAGGGCAAAGGGTCTCAGCGTCCGCACGATTCAGGAGTATCACGGCGGCGCGGCTACTTGTCCACCAACTCGAAGCCGGCTTCCAATCCGCTGACGGAATTCGGCGCCACCCAAACCTTGAACGGGCCGGGTTCCACCACGTATTTCAGGTTCTCGTCGTAGCAGCCAAGGTCCTGGGCAGCGAGCGTGAATTCCACCGTCCGGGTTTGGCCGGGCCTGAGCGAGATTCGCTGGAAGCCTTTCAATTCCTTGACCGGCCGCGTGGTGCTGGCCACCAGACCGCGGATGTAGAGTTGGACAATCTCGTCACCCTCGCGGAGGCTGACGTTCGTCACATCGGCGCTCACTTTGATGGAACCGTCACACCTCATTTTGTCGGCACTGAGCTTGAGATTGCGATACTCAAACTGGCTGTAGCTCAGTCCAAAGCCAAATGGGAAGAGCGGCGTGTGAGAAGAATCGAGGTACCGTGACGTGTACTTGTCGGTGTCAGACGGCGGACGACCGGTGTTCTTATGGCCGTAGTAGATCGGCACCTGACCAACGGAGCGCGGGAAGGATGTCGTCAGTTTGCCGCCGGGATTGCAGTCGCCGAACAACGTGTCGGCAATCGCATTGCCGGCCTCCACACCGAGTTGCCATGTCTCCAGAATGGCGGGCACGTGTTGTGCCGCCCAAGGGATCGTCAGGGGGCGGCCATTCATCAGCACGAGGATGATCGGTTTGCCGGTGGCGTGAACCGCTTTCAACAGGTCTTCTTGCACGCCGGGCAGGCCCAGGAAAACCCGGCTGGCGGCTTCGCCGCTCATCCCGGCGCTTTCTCCCAACACCACGATGGCGACGTCGGATTCTTGAGCGAGTTTGACGGCGTCGGCGAAACCGCTGTCATCGTTGCCCTGGATGTTGCAGCCTTTGGCAAAGTGGATCTTTTCGGGGCCGATTTTTCCTTTCAGGCCCTCCAACATGCTCACCACATCCTCGGCGTGGCCTTGGCCGGGCCAGCAGCCAAGGAGGTCGGATCGACTGTCCGCCAATGGCCCGATCACTGCCACGGAGTTCACCGCCTTGCTCAACGGCAGAAGGTTCTGATCGTTCTTCAGCAGGACGATGGATTTGCGCGCGGCTTCACGGGCCAGTTGCCGGTGCTCATTCGCCAACAAGGCCGACTTCTCCCGGTCGGGATCCGCATAGGGATGCTCAAACAAACCGAGCGCGAATTTGATTCGCAGAATCCGTCGCACCGCCTCGTCGAGTGCCGACTCCGGGATTTTCCCCTCGCGCACCAACTGCGGCAGGTTCTGAAGGTAGATGCTCCCTTCCATATCCATGTCCACGCCGGCGTGGAGCGCCCGTTCAGCAGCCTGCGCTGGGGTCGCGGCAATTCCGTGAACCATCAGCTCGGCAATCGCCCGCCAATCGCTGACCACGAATCCTCGAAACCCCCATTCGTTCCGCAGAACCTCCGTGAGCGTGAACCGGTTGGCCGAGGCCGGAGTCCCGTTGAGATCGTTGAACGCGCTCATCAGTGTGCCCACCCCGGCGTCCACCGCGGCCTTGAACGGAGGCAGATACACCTCGCGCAGCGTTTTCACCGAAATATCGACGGTGTTGTAATCCCGGCCCGCTTCCGCTGCGCCGTAGGCGGCGTAGTGCTTGGCGCAAGCGACGACGCTCGTTGGCTCCTTCAGCGACGCGCCCTGGAATCCCCGCACGCGGGCACGGGCGAAGGCAGCGCCTAAAAACGGGTCCTCCCCGCTGCCTTCCGCGATACGCCCCCAGCGGGAGTCGCGGGCGATGTCCACCATCGGCGCAAACGTCCACCGGATCCCGGCAGCGGTAGCTTCTTTCGCCGCGACTGCTGCCGTCTGCTCCGCCAAGTCAGGATCCCAACTGCACGCTTCCGCCAGCGGAATGGGGAAGATGGTCCGGTAGCCGTGAATGACGTCGTAGGCGAAGATCAGCGGAACGCCGAGCCGCGACTGTTCGACGGCCACCTTTTGGAGTGCGTTGACTTTGTCGGCGCCAACGACGTTCAGGAACGAACCGACCCTGCCTTCCCGTGCCAATTGCTCCTTGGGACTGGCGTACTGGGTAAGCTGGCCTGCCTTCTCCTCCAAAGTCATCTTCGCCAGCAACGCCGCCACCTTCCGGTCGGTGTCGGTGTCCGTCGCGGCGGGCGACGCAAACACTAGCCCTGACGACAGCAGGGTGGCCAGGGCGAGGTTGCAGAATGCGCGCACGGACGACTTCCTTACTTCATCATCTCTTGAACGGTCGGCATGATGGCGTCGGCCCAGATCTGATAGCCCTTGGCATTCGGATGCAGAAAGTCGGGCATGATGGCTTTCGGCAGCGTGCCGTCCGGCTCCAGAAACTTGTCACCGATGTCCATGTACCTGAGAATCTTGCCGTCGTCGAGCTTGGCGATGATCGAGTTGATGTGTTTGATTCTGGCCCGTTGCGGTGCGTCCGCTTTCTCGGCACGGGGAAAAATGCCCAGCAACAGGATTTTGGCGGCGGGCGTCTTCTTGTGCAGTTCCTTAATGATGGCCTTGATGCCTTCCACGATATCCTCGTCCGAATTGCCGCGGAGATTGTTGGTGCCGATCATGAGCACGGCCAGCCTCGGTCTGATGCCATCCAGTTCCCCGTTTTGGAGGCGCCACAAGACGTGTTGCGTCTGGTCGCCGCTGATGCCGAAGTTGGCGGCCTTGAGCGGCGCAAAATCTTTCTCCCAGATCGCCTTGCCACCACTGCGCCAGCCGTCGGTGATCGAGTCGCCGACGAACAGCAGATCGACGCCGCCTTTCTTGGCAATCTCAACGAAGCCTTCGTGCCGCGCCACCCATTTCGCATCTCGCGGGGCGGGAATGACCGCGGTGTTTGTTTCGGCCGCCCTGGTGCCGATCACGAATGCCAGGGCCAGGGTTGCGGTGAACAATGCTCGCTTCATGGAATCTCCTTTGGGTTGCATTGCTGTGGCGGCAAAGATGCCAATCGCCGGGCCAAGGGTCAAGAACTCGTTGCCACGGGTGGCGGCGGCATTATTGCAGATGACAAGTGTGCTGACCGAGTCCAGTTCACGGTAAAATCGGAACGGAAGTGTGTAGTTAACGCAACTGACAGTAAGCCGAGCGGCGTCCGCTAGGAACTGATAGGCTGATTATCAGGCACTTATGGAGATTTTGGCTTCTTAGGCGTTGCTCTTACCGTGTATATGCCAGTGGAGAAGCAATGCAACGGTCTTCTCCTGAAGCGACTGGGTACCGGTGCGAGAGGCAGCAAGTTCGGTGAAGAACGCCTGCGCTTTGGCAAGACGAGACTCAAGCTGGACGAGGCAGTTCTTGCAGTCGCCGGTTGTTCTAGGCACATTCACTTGCCCGTGGATGCCGAGGCGACCGAGTTCGGCCACTAACGCCGCTTGCTCAGGACTCGCGTAATCGACTTGGCGAATGTCTTTATCCGCTCTGAAAGCAACGGCGTTGGGATGGAACATGTCGCTTGCACCGTGCGCATGCGGCGTACCTTCGGGAATCTCGACCGGCTCGGTGTTGCGGAACGTAGATTTGATCCATTCCGGCAGTGCTGGCCCGCGTTCTTCTTCGGCCAGTGAATGCCATATGCTTTCGGCCAAGTCCTGTGCGCCCAAATGCCGACCGTGGTTGCCGGCGCGGTCTTCCATCGCTTGAATGTCCTGCGTGCGCTGGTAACGGTAGTACTTCGTCGTCTCCAAGTAGAGTTCATCCAGCAGCTTCTGGCGTTTCTTTGGGTCGGTGACACCGATCAGTTCCAGAACGCAGTCATCAAGTTCCCGGCGGTCGGATTGCTGTAGCTCGTTCGGGAGTTGGGGCGGCTTGGCGAGAATCTCCCGCATCATTTCTTCCGAGTGGCAGTCGAGCATCGCTTGGTCGACCAAATGCGTGACCTCGCGCTTGCAAATGCATCCAAAGGCTTCCTGTAATCGCTTGAAAAGCGATTCAGAGATGTTTCTGGGGTCAGGAACTTCCAACAGAAGGCAATCAATGATCTCGGTATCCAAAGTTCCTTCCGACCCTGCGTACCGCCCATAGAAATGCTTGATCAAAGCAACGATCGTGGAGTTGAGGATGGCTGGAATAGCTGCGGCTGCGTGCTTGCTCAGTCTGCGTGGGGCGACGTAGAAGAGACGATGATTGCACAGCAATCCGTCTGGGTTGGCGGCTACGATATGGCGATACTTCTGAGTCATCGGCCAGAACGCGACCCCGTTGATTTCGTTCGTCAGATCGTACCAGACAGGCCGCGCCGCACACGTCGAGCGTTCCGGCACCGTCACAGCCTTCGACTTCTTCGACTCGAAGGTCTGCTTTGCGCCCCAACGGATATACTTGCCGGCGTAGGTGTGCGCGAGTTTGCTGAGTGGCTGATCCACCCACAGCACCACTCGATCAACGTCTTTCGCGCGGATAATAGGACGGTCAACCTCCATGAGGCTGTGGACTTCTGGTTGCAGATGCTCGGCCTCGATGGGGTGCAACGTGTTGTCGCCCGCTTGCACTATGCGCACCTTACCGCTTTCGACTTCGCTGCGTTTGCAGGTTGTCATCAGGCCGACATCGTTCCATGGCAAGCCTTCGTCCAGTTCCTTCATCACGTCTTTGGTCACATTGCGCGGCATGAAGAACGCATCGCAACCGCTCTTGATTCCAAATCGGACTTCAGCGATCTCTCCGAGTTTGACGAAGCGTTTGCCATAGTCGCGCATGAGTTGGAAGTAGAAGTCAGGCGCACGCAGGAAACGTCCCCACTTGCCGGCGGCATAGTCCTGACCAATCCGGTACATGGCAGCGGCCTCTTTGACCTGGTTCAGTTCGACTTCGCCATTCTCGTCTTCTTCGGCCTCCGCAACTTGTTCTTCCTTTAGCAATTGACCGGCGCGCACACCTTCTTCCCAAAGCTGGCGCTGTGAGACCGGAATGACGCGCAACTTATCGTCGGAAAACGGCTCGCCGGTCTGAAGAATCAGGTGACGTAGCGATTCCACGGCTTTCTGGCGCGCGGCCTCGTCGCCGGCGGGTCGGTCGCCAAGGATTTCCGCCACCGGCTTCAACAAGCGCACAAACTTCACGACGTTGGCCATGCGTGCCTTCTCAGGCTCACACCGCTGCAAAATGGTGATCGCCGTCTTAATGCGTGCGTCCTGAAACCACGGTTCGTCCAGGCTCTCGATCACGGCGAGTATCTTAAAATTCTTCAGCGCCCAGCCTTGCAGCGCAAAACCGTACTCGACGTCCAGCCAGCTTGAGGAGGTGAGAAATCCGAAGTAGCCATCCTCTTTCAAAAAGCTGGCGGCGACCGGCCAGAAATAGCAGTGCAAATCGCTGCGACCGGACAGTTTCAGCCCGGGCCAAAGCTCTTTGCACAAGCCCTGCAAGAAGTCCTTCGTCGTCTTGAGCCGCGCGTCGTAAGCCTCTTTTGTTTCACCGGGAAGGCGTTTGAGTTCATTGCGCCTCGCAATGTGCTCCTGGCGAACATAGGGTGGATTGCCAATAACGCCATCGAGTTCCGGCAACACGACTGGCAACTTCTCCTTCTGGCCACCGCGCTGTCTCAGACCGGGAATCACGCAGAATTCTTCTCGGCGCTCCGGGATGACAAAGAAGTTGCTGCGAGCGATGCAAGGGTAATTCTCTTCGTCTTCAATATGCCGGGCGGCGAGGTTCAGGGTCGCGAGATGCGCGGCGAACACCGCGATGTCGCAGCCGAAAATTTCGCGCAGAAGTTCTTGGTGCGGTTTGCCCGCGTCTAGCGTTCTTCGGCCGCCACCGGACTGCTCAGAGAGCCACGCCTTGCGGTGATACGCCCGCACCAGGAAACTGCCGGAGCCGCAGGCGGGATCGAGCACGTTGTCACTAGCGCGCCGGATACAGAAGGCGTTGATGATGTCCACAATGTCTTCCTTCGTAAAGAACTGGCCGAATTTCTGGCGCTCGTCTTGCGAAATCAGCCGTTGAAAGATGTGGCCGATGATGTCGTAGGAAATGTTGCGGAAGTTGTAGTCGGCCAGATGCGCAAGAACGCCTTTCCAACCTTGGCAAGCGATGTCGGAAGCAAACACCAACGCGCCCGCCCAATCGCCGACTTGCGGGTAGAATATCGGTTCGTAGTCGCCGGTTTCGAGCACGGCTTGCTGGAAGCGGGCGCGGAAGTAGTCGTATATGCCCCGCTGACTATTTGGGCCGCGTTTGGGCATTTTTAACACCGGCAGATTGTCGGGATACCGGGCGTGGATGGCTTCGTAAAAGATGGCGCGGTTGGAGAACACATAGCAGAGCGTTCGGGCGGCATTGTCCAGAGTCTTGCGCCAATTGTCCGGATTGCCTGGGTCGAACGTCCAGTTCATCTCCTCAGACATCCACAACTGCAATTTTTGGGCGAACTCCGAATCTTTCTGACATGCTGCGGAGAGGAAATCCCGCGTCCCAACGACCGGCCAATCCAGATGGCTTTCCAGCGAGCGAATGAAAATCTCGTCTGGCGATTTGCCCCACTCGCCAGCTTGACCAAGCACAATGGCGGCAAATCGCGCAAAGAACGTTGGGAGAAACTTGTCCCGTATGTGAGCCTGCACTTCTTGCCGCTTGCAATCGCCCGGTGTCGTGAGACCAAGCCCAAGCTGCCAGTCGTCAAGGCGACGTTCGATCATTGGGCGGTTGTAGCGGCTGCGATCAAAGAGCACGAACGTGTTGACGTTCCATGTGAAGAAGTACGGCGCTTGGACGTTGTCAGCCTTGTTGAATGCGTCTTGCATCAACGATGGATCGTAAGGAGTACGACCCTCAGGTGTGCCCGGCATCTTCACCTCGCCCGTCAGGACCGGCGTATTACTGCCTTCTCTGTAAATGCGAATGTCCTGCCGCTTGTAGTTGCCGGTGCCGTATTCCTCAATCGTCGCCCTACTAAACGGCCATTCGGGATGGGCGGCGAACAGCGCATCCGCCCACGACTTCACATCTGCGCAGAAGCTAACTTCGTGGAGCCGGATGTTGGTCCTTGGCGACATTGGCAGCGAGTATGCCAAAGCGAGCCGGTAGGGCAAGCTCTCGTTCGGCGAACAAGCCCGCGATTAACCGAGAGAGCTTAGGACGGCCTGTTTTAGCGCGTTCAAGTCTCGCCGCGAAAAGACAGATGCCGAGTCGCTGCCGTTTGAACCGCTGACGGTCTTGGCGCGTTTGACCCGTCCCCTGATCACGTAGCTGAGCGCTTTGAGGGCGAGTTCCATGAACAGAAATGGTTTGCTGATGAAGTCGTCACCCCCGCATAAAACCGATTCGATGCGGTGGGCGGCGTCGGCATGGACACTGAGAAAGACGATGGGGGTCTGTTTGTATGCGGGCATGGCGCGGAGTTGCGAGCACAGATCCAATCCGTTTGCGCCGGGCAGTTCGATATCGAGGAAGATCAGGTCAACCCGAGTCCCGACCCGCCGTTTCAGGGCACTCACCGGATTGTCCACGCATGTTACTCTCAAGTTGACCCGTTCGAGGGCACTGCTCACAGCCCGACGAGTGAATTCATCGTCGTCAATCACCAGGATGCGAGCCGCGGCTGGAGGCTTGGACACGAGAGCGTCCGGGTATTGGAAAAGAAAGCTCAGCGTATCGATGGCTTGGGCAATGGTTAGCAGCACAGAAGGAGTCACGTGTTCGGGTTTGCCCAAGAGGTCGCTGAGTAGCGCTTCGAGGGCCGCCGACATCTGGGCAATCGGCTGCAAGCCCGCGATGGTGGCGGTTGCGGTCAAGGAGCGAACTTTTCCCGAGATCTCCTGCAAGTGCGCCAAGTTCCCAGGCCCTGCGACGAACGCTTTGAGGGGTCGCCACAAAGCGGCCAGGGTTTTCGACTCTGCGTCCAGAAAGTTCTGTCGCGTTTGCAGGTCGAATTCGACGTTGCGTCCCCCGGTCCGGGCGGAGGTGGGGCGGGATACGGCTGCCGGGGGCGGGTTATTCAAAGCGTTCTTGATCATGTCGATGATCATCTTGGGTGTCATGGTGGCTTTCGTGAGAACTTGATTTGCGCCCGCCTCCCACGCCTGCTGCACCATGCCGCCGAGGAATGCGTTCGTGAACACAAGAACGGGAAGATCCTGAGGACCAAACTGCGCGCGGATCGCTTTGAGCACTTCCAGCCCATTGATCTGCGGCAGCATTAAATCCAGGAGCACGAGATCAGCTTTGCGGTTGCGAAAGAAGTCCAAACCGGATGCGCCGTCGTCGGCCACGTCCACGGCGAAGCCGTTCGCGCAGAGTTTGTTGCGGTACACGTCCGCAATCAGCGGATCGTCTTCGATGATGAGAATGCGTTTCATGTTGTTAGCTCCGGTTGATGCAGGATTGCAGGAACAGTTTGATGCGCCCAAATTCCTTCTCGACATTCACGAACGCGGCTGCGGCGTCAGCCAGCTCGTTCTCGTGCCCCATGCGCTCCAGCTCGCACAGCAACGGGACGAGGCCGGCCATGCCGCACATGGCGCTCGAACCTGCGGCACTGTGAGCGATGCGTTTCACATCGCTTGCTGCCCCTGCTTGGATGGCGGCGTCGAGCTTGGCGAGTTGGTCGGTCGTTTGCTGCAGATAGCGGTTTGCGAGTTCGCGCTGCCGCTGTGCATCGTTTCCCGCCACTACCGTGAAAACCTCCATGTCCACCGGGGCAGACGGTTCGTTTGCGCCAGATTGGTGGACCAATGTCGGAGGGGTCTCAGCCTCGCGATCGGTTTCGGCAGTGAGCCCGCTTCGGCTTTCAGCGGGCCGGGTTAGCCACTGGGTGAGAAGTTTTTCCAGATCCGCGACTCTGACGGGTTTGCTCAGGAAATCGTCCATCCCTGCCGCCAGGCATATGTCCCGGTCCTCTTTCATCACGTGCGCGGTCATGGCGATGATCGGGGTATGCTTCGTTTGACCTTCGCGGCGGCGAATTTCCGCCGTGGCCTCAAAGCCGTCCATTTCGGGCATTTGGCAATCCATCAGGATGAGGTCGTAGTGAATTCGGTTGAGGGCCTCGATCACCTCCATGCCATTGGCCACCGCGTCGACCTTGAAGCCCATTTCGTGGAGTTGTCGCAACACGACCTTCTGATTGAAGACATTGTCCTCGGCCACCAGCAGACGGCAGAGCCTGCGGCGTTCCCTGGAAAGGGTTTCCTCGAGCGGTACTTTGGCCGTGTTGCCCGCGCGGGCCGGTTGAGGACCGGCGCTTTCAGCCGAGGCCTTCTCGAAGCGCGCCGTAAACCAAAAGGTGGAGCCTTGCCCGGGTACGCTGTCCACGCCGATGTGTCCGCCCATCAGGTGAACGAGTTGCTTGGAGATGGCCAGGCCCAGTCCCGTGCCGCGGTAACGGCGCGAGCTGGAAGCGTCCCCCTGCGAGAACGGTTGGAAAAGATGCTCGTGCGCTTTCTCGGGAATGCCGATGCCGGTGTCCTCCACCTCGAAACGTAGAACCGTGTGTGCGTCATTCTCGCTCTCTTTCAGGACTCGCACAGCAACTCCGCCCTGATGCGTGAACTTGATAGCGTTGCCCACCAGATTGGTCAGCACCTGGCGCAATCTGCCCGGGTCGCCGCGCACCGTTGCGGGAACGTCTCGGGCAATGCTCGATTCCAGTTCGAGTTTCTTGGCCTGCGCTTGCCCGAGGAGCAATTGCATCACGTCACCCACGGCTTCGCGTAGATCAAAGTTCACCTCTTCAAATGTGAGCTTGCCGGCTTCGATCTTGGAGAAATCGAGGATGTCATTGATGATGGTCAGCAGCGACTCGCCGCTCAGGCGGACGATCTCAGCGTACTCCCGCTGCACATTTGTCAAATCCGTGTCCAGCAGCAGCCCCGTCATGCCGATGATGCTGTTCATCGGGGTGCGGATCTCGTGGCTCATGTTGGCGAGGAACTGCGATTTGAGTCGCACGGACTCCAGGGCCGCATCGCGCGCCCGGACCGTTTCCAACTCGCGCTTGCTCTCGGTGACATCCTGCATCGCGCCAATCATGCGTTCGGCCCGTCGGTTGCCGTCGCGCAGAACGTAGCCGCGGTCGAAGATGTCCGCATAGGAACCATCGGCGCGACGAAAGCGATATTCGGACGACCAGAGTTCATCGCAGCCGTCGAGAACGCTCTTCACGCCGGCGATAACACGGTTGCGATCCTCCGGGTGCAGATTCTCTTCCCACCACTTGTGGTCGAGGCCCACCTGGCCGTCGGTGTAACCGAACAACGTCTGGACGCTTCGGTTCCACCACACCGCATTGTTGGCCAGATTCCAGTCCCAAACGGCCTCGTTGGTGGCGCGGGTGACGATGCGAAATCGCAAGTCGCTCTCATGCAACGCTTGCTCCGTCCGTTGCCGCTTGGCACGGTCGCGTATGATGTAGAAGAGGAAACCGAACAGCGCGATGATCAGGCAGGTCAACACGGACAGCAGGAGGGTCGCATGATAAACGCTTGTCTTCGCGAAGACTTCCTGTTCACCCAACCGCAGGCTCTCCTCAGCCTGCATGTCTGCGATCATGACGCGAATCTGGTCCGTCAACTCTTTGCCGTGGCCCGAAGCGAGCTCTTTCGCTGCGGCCGCCGGGCCCTTGTGTTGGCGTATGGCAACGAGTTCGCTGGTCAACGAGAGTTCTCTGTCAATCAACGACGCGAGCATGCTCAGTTTTCGCTGTTGATCAGGGTCGCGGACGATCAGCGCCTGCAATTCCACCATGTCTCGGCGGACGCGCGCATTAGCGGGTTCATACGAATCCAGAAAGTGTTGATCGCCCGCGAGAGCAAACCCCCGCGCGTATGCCTCCACATTCTGCATCACGGAAGGCACCTCACTGAGTTTCGTAAATACCTGGCGGGCGTGGTTGATCCGCTGAGCGGATTCGGTGACCCGGTACATGGCCAGATAGTACACCGGGCAGATGACCGTGGCGGTCAGCAGCGCCAGCGCAAAGCCCACCTGTGTCGTTTTCTCAGTTGCCCATTTTATTCCGTGATCCTTACTGGCCACGATCGATTCGCTTTTGTCAGGATTTCGAGGGCACGAACTGCGGGCGCGGACCCGCCGTAGCGCCACCGTGTTGCGGACGCATCCTCAGGATGTTCTCGAGACAGGCGACAACCTTCTCCACCCGCATCGGCTTCGCCAGGTAGCGTTGGCCGCCGATGATGTTTCCCTTTTCGGTAAGCTCGCGTTCCGACACGATGCTGGTCAGAAACACAATCGGTGTGGCTCGAAGGTCCGGATCGTCTTTGATCTGGGACGCGACGACGCTGCCCTCGACATCCGGTATCCACACGTCGAGCAGAATCGCATCGGGCTGGAACTCCCGCGCTGCGGCAAGGGCCTCGGAGCCTTGGTTGACTTCACAAACCTCGAAGACGCCGTGTTTTTCGAGGCTCACTTTCAACAGCCGCGTTGCGTAGATGTCATCGTCAACAACGAGGATTCGCTTCCGTATCATGAATGATTCCTTTCGGTTTGTCGGATTTCATGGAGATCGACACATGTGGCAACCGTCATGGCCTCTCCTTGTTCGTACGTTTGGGTCGTTGCCTCCGCGACGGCTTGTCGCAGGTCTTCGTGTGTGAAAGGTTTTGCCAGAAACTTGTCTCGGTTGGTTGGTTTCACGCCGTTGGCTTCCAGCGCGTCGCCAAATCCGGTCACCATGATGATGGGTGTGTCAGGCGCGATTTCCCTGATTGCTGTCGCCAGTTGGTCGCCGTTCATTTCGGGCATCGCCAGGTCCGACAGCACGAGGTCGAATCGCCCCGCGCGAAATTTCTCCAATCCCGTGCGTCCGTTGGCCGCGGTTTCCACGCTATATCCATCGCACGTCAGATATTCGGATTCGATGTCGCGGATCAACGGCTCGTCTTCCACCACCAGGACGTGCAACGGACGTGACGGCTGATCGGGCTTTGGCTGGGCAGGTTGTTCCCGTTGGCCCGTGTACACAGGCAGACGGATGATGAACGTCGTTCCATTTCTGGGTTCGCTCCGAATATCAATGGTGCCACTGTGCCGCTGGACGATGCCGAACACGATCGCCAGACCCAGACCCGTGCCACTTTCGCCCTTGGTGGAGAAAAACGGCTCGAGGCAGTGTTGACGCACCTCGGCGGTCATGCCCGTGCCGGTGTCGCCGACCTCCAGAACGATGTGGTCGCCATCGGCTCGCGTGCGAATCGTGATTGTCCCGCCTTGAGGCATCGCGTCTACCGCATTGAAGACGAGATTCGTGAAGACTTCTCTTAAATCCGCCTCGTTGCCGTCGATAAGGGCGGTGGATTCGAGGTCGGTCTGAATCTCAATCTGGCGCCCATCGGCCCGTGCCTGCTGTTTCCACCGAGGCTCGGTAAGCGCGACGGCCTGCCGAATGACGCCATTGAGATCGACGGGGCGGAAGATTTCCATTTCCCGGCGCGGTCGGTAAAACTCGTGCAGGCGGCGGACGACGTGCTCCGCGTCTCGCGCCGCGGTGCGGATCGTCTGCAGGTACTCCTGCACTGTGCCGGTGTTGTTGAGCTTTTCGGGCGAAGTGAGCAACAGGTCGGTGAATCCCAAAATCTTTGCCAACGCATCGTTGAAATCGTGGGCCACGCCGCCCGCCATTTGCCCCAGGGCGCGGAGGCGCTCTTGTTGGATGATTTGCTGCTGCGACTGCTGCAGTTCGGTCAAAGCCTGTTTCAGCCGGCGGTTACTCTCCTGCAAGGCCATCTCCGCTGTCCGGCGCTTGCTAATATCCTGAAACGTGAGAACAACCCCGACCACTTTGTCGTGCTCTCGCATCGGTGTGCAAATGTACGCGACGGGAAACCGTGATTTGTCCTTCCGGCAAAACACTTCATCATCCATCCAGTGCACCAGTCCGTCCCGAAGCGTAGCGCACAGGGAACACTCCTGCTTCGGAAACTTTGTCCCGTCCGGCTTGGCGTAATGCACCACCTCGTGCAGCGACTTGCCGATCACCTCTTCGGCCTTCCACCCGATCAGCTTTGCCCCCGGCGGATTGATGAAGGTGATGATCCCTTCCGTATCCAGACCGCAGATCCCTTCACCGGCCGCTTCCAAAATCAATTCCGTGCGACGACGAGATTCCGTCAGCGCTTGTTCCGTCTGCCGACGCTGGCGCCGCATTTCCGTCTCCCGTAGTTCGCGCTCCACGGCGGGCACCAGACGCGTCAGATTGTCTTTCATGATGTAGTCATGTGCGCCCGCTCTCATCGCCGATGCCGCAAGTTCTTCACCGATGCTGCCCGAGACCACGATGAACGGCATGTCGCAGCCTCGTTCCGTGTATAATTGCAGCGCGGCCAGGGAACTGAACTGGGGCATGCGGTGGTCGGAGATGATCAAGTCCCAGCCGGCTTTGTCCAACGCGGCGCCCATGGTCGTGGCCGTATCGACGCGTTCCGCGCTGACCTCGTAACCGCCACGACGCAGTTCTTGCTCCACCAACGCCGCGTCGCTTGCGGAATCTTCGATTATCAAGACATGCAGCGGCCTTTTCATCTCACTGCCTCGCAGTGCGGCGGCGGCTGGTTCAGCATCAGCCAGTACATCCCCAATAGCCGCGCCGACTCGGCGAACTGGGCAAAATCGACCGGCTTGAGGATATAGCTGTTGGCGCCGTTGCTGTAGCCGCCGATCAGGTCTTGCTGTTCCTTCGACGAGGTCAGAATGACCACGGGAAGAAGCTTGGTGCGCGGTTCCATCCGCAGGCGGCGCAGCACTTCCAGCCCATCGATCTTGGGCAGTTTCAAATCCAGCAGCACCACCGCGGGTAGCGGATGGTCATTGTCCAGCAGATACTCCAGTGCCTCGCTTCCGTCGCGGGCCACGACAACTTCGTTACAGATTTTGTTTTTCTTGAGCGCGCGTATCGTCAGCGCCTCGTCATCCGGGTTGTCTTCTATCAGTAAGATGATCTTCTCGTTCATAAGGGACCTCCGTTAATCGGCGCACGACTGCGCCCTGCATTTGAACTGCGTCAGCAGCGAGAACAACGACTGATGATACATGTTCATGGTTTCCTCTCTTTAGGACAGCGTGAAATAGAATGTTGCCCCTTTGTTGATTTCAGCTCGCGCGCGCACCTGGCCGCCGTGGCGGTGGACGATGCGCTGGACGGTGGCCAACCCCACGCCCGTGCCGCTGAACTCCGTCGCGCTGTGCAGCCGCTGGAAGGCGCCGAAGAGTTTGTCGGCGTATGTCATGTCAAAGCCCGCGCCATTATCGCGCACGAAGAACTCGCGGTCGCCGTTGCCCCCCCCGGAGCCAAACTCGATCCTGGCATGCGGCTGCTTGGTGGTGAACTTCCAGGCGTTGCCCAGCAGGTTGTCCAGCACCACGCGCAGCAAGTGCGAGTCGCCCTGGGCCACAAGTCCGTCGGCGATGGCGACCTCCACCTGACGCTGCGGGTCGCGTTCTCGCAACTCGGCGACAACAGTTTTGGCCATCTGGGTGAGATCGACGGACTCGCGGTGGATATCACCGCGCGATAGGCGTGACAGGTTCAGCAGGTCATCAATCAATTCTCCCATGTGCTGCGCCGCGGCGCGCACACGCTGGAGGTGATCCCTGCCCGTCTCATCCAGTTTCCCCGCGTAGTCCTCCAGCAGGGCCATGCTGAAACCGTCGATGGTGCGCAACGGCGCGCGCAAATCGTGCGAGACGGAATAACAGAAGGCTTCCAGTTCCTTGTTGGTCGCCTCCAGTTCTGCGGTGTGCTGGCGGGTGCGCTGATGCAGCTCGGCGTTGAGCTTGCGGATCTCTTCTTCGGCCCGCTTGCGTTCGGTGATGTCGCGGATGGCGGCATATAGCAACTGGTTGGGCGGGACGGAGGTGGTGTTCCACTGGAGCAATTTGTAGGAGCCGTCCTTGCAGCGGTAACGATTTTCAAACTGCCGGGTGACCGCTCCGCGAGCGAGTGTTGCCGCTTCGGCGACTGTCACGGCGCGGTCGTCGGGATGGACAAAATTCAGGGATGGCTCGGCGAGCAGTTCTTGCTTCGCGTAGCCCAGCGTTCGTTCAAACGAGGGATTGACGCGTTTGAAGTAACCGTCGAAGCCAACCGTGCAAAGCATGTCCGGCGACAGCGTGAAGATGTGGTCGCGTTCCATGCTTGCCTGCCTGCGCTCGATGTTTTCACAACGCAAAAAATGAAATGTGATTAGTAAAATGAGCGCGCTCACCGCGAAACCGACGCCCAGCCCCAAGACGGTCTGCACCTCTCTTTTTCTCGCAGCGGCAGTTCGTGCTCGCAATAGCGCGTCTTCTTCGGTGCGCATCGTCGTGACGACGGATCGGATTTCGTCCACAATTCGTGTGCCCATCCCTGAAACCACCTTTTCGGTCGCGGCCTCACGGTCTCGATCCCGGCGCATCACGATGACCTCCTTCGTCCAGGCGATCTCTTTCGCGACCAGCGTTTCCAGTTTCGCCACTGTGTCCCGCTGGCTCGGGTCGTCGGCCGCCAAACTCCGCAGCTTCTTCAATTGTTCATTGGTTGTTGCCACCGCAGCGTGATACGGCTCCAATAACGTTTCGTCCGCCGTGATGACATAGCCGCGCTCGGCCGACTGCATGTCCTGCACGTTGGAGAATGCTTCGGTGATGGCTTCATTGACCTTGAGGGTGTGCGCCACCCATTCGTTCGCCTTGATGAATTGGCCGGTGACGTGATAAGCGCCCGCGGCAACGACGAGGAGGATAATCAAGGCCAAACCAAACCCAACAGCCACAGAATTGCGCATCGCCACGGCCACGATTCCGCTGTCGGCCCGGGCCGCAAGAATCCCCGCCGACAACAACACAAACGCCACCGCCGTGTGAATCGTCATGCTCTCGTAAAAGCCGATGGTGTAGAGAGACTTGAAATCGTAAGCATATCCTGCCACCGGGAATGCCGCCGTGATGCCGGCAATCAAGGCTAGCCATTGTGCCAGCGCCCGACCCCGCCGCGTGTCCAATGTCATCAACGCGACGCCCAACAGCAAGAAATCGAACGCCGACGCGGGCACCATTCGCCCCGGATGGAACGTTCCCGCCTGGTGCCGGTTGTTCCAGAACAACTCATCAACTCCAAGGGTCCAGCCAAACAGATACTCGGAAAGCATCGTCAGCCCCGCGAAGGCCGCACCAAGCGCGCACGCTTGCGCGATAAGTCGCACTTTCGGATGGGATGGTTTGGCATTCAGCAACGCCAGCGACACACCTGCCAGGGCAAGCGCAACCGCAGTGTTGAACTTCATGGGTTTGATGCCGGGGAGATCACTCATCAGGGCAGGAATCTTCAATGACCAGCCCGCCATCACGAGAACGCCCACGGCAACGACAGCCAGACTCGCAGCCAATGAGGATTTCCTCAGAGAGCTGGCGGTCTGACTCTCAGGTTCTGCGTTCATTGAATTGGCTTTCACAGGCGGCGGAACTGGTTTCCACCGCTTCCCGGAAAATCTTCCATCCATTTTCCATCTGAATGACAGGTGCAGGACTCTTTTGGGTTCGCAGGAACCGAGCTGGCACCAGTCATAGCTTCGCAATTCATGTTCGATGCGTAGTGTGTGGAGCAGGCAGTGAACCGGCAAAAAGCGGAACGGTGCAAATAGGGGCAAGACGGTATGGTGCAGGCCGCCTCCTCAGGTGAATACCCTAGTGGCGCCAACCTAGGGTTGGGGGGAACCTTTGGCGCAACCAGGCAGAATTGTCGGTGATGAGACGGTGGCGTACGCGCGCGGCTGGAACCCGCTTACGAGTCGACGATCTTATTCTGAACGGCGTAGCGAACGAGGCCGGCCGTCGAGTGCAGCGCGAGCTTGTGCAGCATGTTGCTCCGGTGCGTCTCCACGGTCTTGACGCTGATGTGCAAGGCAGCGGCGATCTCTTTATTGCTCTTGGCGTCCGCTAACAAGCGCATAATTTCGCGCTCGCGGGAGGTCAACTCGTTGGACGGTCTCGGCAGCTCTGTCCCGACGCTGTCGTCCGCGAGCAACTGTCTTCCCATCCTCTCGCACACGGCGGTCGAGAAAAACGCCTTGTGATCGAGTAACGTCTGCACGGCGTCCACCAAGACGCGCCCTACGTCAGATTTCAGCACATAGCCGCGAGCGCCCGCTTTCAGGGCGGCACGCACCACCGGTTCGGACTCATGGATTGAGAGGATGAGAACCTCAGTTTCGGGGACTGCATTGATAATCTGTGACGTTGCTTCCACCCCGTTGACTCCTGGCATCGAGAGGTCAAGAACGACCACGTCCGGCTTCAGTTGTTTTGCCTTCTCGACGGCCTCCTGACCGTTGGCAGCCTCACCGCAGACCTGCCATCCTGGCTGTCCTTCCAGAACGGCTCGTAGTCCAGTCCTCACCAATTCGTGGTCGTCTGCAACCAAAATACGTGCCATATTCATTCCTCCGCTTTGCGCTGTGAATCAGCGGGCCATCCCCGCCGGCCAAGCGAACTTCTCAATGTCGGGATTTCCGGCTGTATCTTGGAAAGCGTTTCGTGGAACGCCGGAGCGCCATCGGTCTGCAGCGCAGAAGCCCATTTTTCCGCGAGGGTTGTACTCACGTAGGTACCGCCCGCCAGCACTTTGCGGACGGCGTCGACCAATTCCTTGGCGGCAGTGTCCTTGGTGATATACCCGTTCACCCCGGCCCTCAGCGCCCGCAGCGCAAACTGTTCCTCCGCATACATGCTGAGGACAAGGATCCGCAACTTCGGCGCCACCTTTTTCAAATCACTCACTACATCCAGACCGCTGCGGCCGGGCATGTTGATATCGAGAACCAGCAAATCGAAGGGTGTCTGCCTGACTTGTTCGAGTGCTTCCTGTGCGTTTTCTGCCTCGACAAAGACGGCCTGCGTAAACTCGCGGGCGAGAATCAGCTTGAGCCCCTGCCGCACCACCATGTGATCATCGACGACGAGGATTTTCATGGGTGATCACCGCATTGGCTGCGCTTGCCGAGCGGAATGGAGACCATCACCGTCGTACCGCCGCCGGGTACACCGCCGAATGTCGTTTCCCCGCCCAATTCCACCGCCCGTTCCCGCATTCCCAGAAGTCCCAGCGCCTTCGGATCATCGATGTCGTTGTCGGAAATTCCTCTGCCATTGTCCTTGACGATCAATGCCTGGCGACCATTTTCCTGTTTCAGGTGCACCTCGACTCTGGTTGCTTGCGCGTGGCGCGCGATATTATTCAATGCTTCCTGAAAAATGCGAAACAAAGCCAGGCGGCTGTTCTCATTCAGCGCGGTCGGTTGCTCAGGTAGCGACAATTCGCAGCGGATCCCCGTCCGTTTCTCAAACTGCCGCGCCTCGGTTTCGATGGCCTCGGCAATACCCAGCTTATCCAGCACGGCAGGCCGCAATTCTGCCGCAATGCGCTGCACGCATTCGATTGCCTCACTCACCTGCTTCATCATCATCCCGATTTTTTGCAGCAGCGACGCGCGAGGCGTGTCATCTCTCTGTGCGGACACTTGGTCTTCCATCCACCGCAAATCCAGCGTCAAACCCGTCAGCATCTGTCCCAAATTGTCATGGACCTCGCGGGCGATTCGCACGTCTTCTTCTTCGCGAGCGCACCGCAGACGGGCGGCAAAGGCGCGCAATCCCTTCTCGGACCGCTTCAACCTTTCCTCCGCCAACCTGCGCTGGGTCACGTCGCGAGCGATACCGAGAATACCGGTGACGTTGCCTTGCAGGTCGCGGAGCACCCCTTTTGTGACGAGAAACGTCCGCCTTCCACCGGGAAAGGTCACCGTTGGTTCGTACGTTTTGGTCGTCTGTTCACGAAGGATGATGGGGTCGTCCTCATCAAACAGACGGGCAATCTCGGGTGACAGGACTTCGTCCTGGGTTTTGCCGATGACTTCCTCCACGGATTTACCGATGTGACGTGCCCCCGCGGAGTTGATCAACAGAAAGCGGCCCTGAGAATCCTTCGCAAAGATGGCATCGGTCGTCCCTTCGATAACCGCCTCCAGCAATGCGCGCTCTTCCCGGAGGGCTTTCTCCGCCGCCTTGCGCTCGGCGATTTCGTCCCGCAGCGCTGCGACCGCCTCGACCAACACTGCCGTCCGCTTTTTAACCTGGTCTTCCAATTCGTCGCGCGCTTGGCGCAACGCATCCTCGGCCCGCTGGCGTGCCGTGATATCGGTGATGGCCGTTCGATAGAACGTGGCCTGGCTTGTGGTGCCGCGGACAGGAACGCTGAGCAACTGGACCCGGATCGGGTCGCGGTCGCGCGCCACCAGGGACAATTCGGTGGTCGCCGGCCCGCCACCCGGCAGGCATTGTCGCAAATGATCGTGGAACGTCTTCGAATCATTTTGGGCGACCGACACGCTGAACAACGTGCCCAACAGTCGCGAACGCTCCCGCCCCAACATCGCCGCGCCAGTCAGGTTGATCTCGCGAATGTGTCCCTTCTCATCGAGCGTGACATAACCAATCGGCGCGAAGTCATAGAGGTCGGCGTAACGGTCGCGGGAGGCTTCCAGTTCTCCCTGGGTTTCCCGCAGTTCCTCGTTTTGCGCTTCCAGTTCCTCCTGGTGCACCTGGAGTTCGTGCAAGACGCTCTGACGCTCCGCTTCGCTCTGAACCGTCGTCTCGGCGGATGGAGCCGCGTCGGCCCGCGTCGGCGAACCGGGCGGCCTCACCGATCGCTTCGCTTTGGAACGGGAGATTTCACCCAGTTTTTTCATGGCGGCGTAGTGCGTTCGGTCAGGTCCTGGATGGCCAGCAGGATCGCCTCAAGATTGTTGTCTTTACGAACGATGCGTCGCGCATTCAGCAACATCCTCTTGCGTCCGATGCGGGGGAACTCGTGCTCCACCTCGAAGTCGTCAAAAATGGAATCGCGGGGGAGAATCTCTTCCAGTAACACCCGCAACCCGGGAATGTTCCACTGGCCGTTGCCAAGGTCGTAAATGAAGCGGCCCTCCGTTTCCTGCGGCGTGGCCTGAAACATTGCGTAGAATGATCGGCTGGCCCTTTTCACCCGCAAGTCGGATTCAAGGATGATGATCGGATCGCGCACCGTCTCCACGATGGCGTCGGCAAAGTCGCGGGCTTCCTCGGTCAACGTAGCGCTGCGCCTGGCGGCGTCAATATCCACCAGTGCGACCACGGCGCCTTGGATTTTGTTGTCCAGTGTCTTGTAGGGGCGGATGCGCAAGGAATACCAATGTCCCTCGCGATCCTGCACTTCGCGCTCACGGGTGTCGAGGGTGTCGATCACCTCCAGGATGAGTTGCGTCAGATCGGGGACGTTGACCTTCGGCTGGATATCGCCCAGCGGTCGTCCGACGTCGGCGGGGATCAGGTTGAACACCGCTTGCGCGGCGGGAGTGAAACGTCGGATGCGCAGGTCGTTTTCCACGATCACAATGGGGATATGCGTGCTGCCCAGGAGATTGACGAGGTCGTTATTGAGCTGGCTCAATTCGTAGTTGCGCGTCTGCAGTTCCTCGTTGAGGGTGGTCAACTCCTCATTGGTGGACTGCAACTCCTCCTTGGCCGTCTCCAATTCCTCGTTGGTGCTCTGCAACTCTTCGTTGCTGGACTGGATCTCTTCATTTGCCGAGCGGAGTTCCTCGCCGGCGGCCTCCTGTTCCTCGACGCTGGTGCGCAGGTATTCCTTCGTGGCTGCCAGTTCGTGACGCAACCGGGCCACGAGGGAAGGTTCGGTTCTCTCGCCCTTGTCGCGCCCGGCCCGCCTGTCCCGGGTGGTTTTAGAGACGGGGTGGACCGTCACTTCCTGAAAGAGGACCAGAAAAAAGTATTCCTTCGACGAAGGGGCCTTCAGCGGGATGACCTCGAGATCAATCCGCCGGGAGCGGTCGTTTTCCCCGATCCCCAAGCCTTTCTTGCGGACGTGACCGTTGGTCTTGCGGGCCTTCCGGATGGCGCTCCACAAATCCAGCCGCAATCCCTCCGTGACCATGTCCAGGAGATTCAGGCTCGCTTCGCCCGGTGTCGGCGCGAGGAACGGACGTGTGTTGCCTCGAAACTGAAGAATTTGCATGTCGTTGTTGATCAGTACGCCGGGCGGCGCGTATTGGGACAACAGGAGACTGTCAACCTGCTTGTCCAAGCTGATGACGCCGGGCAACTCTTCCGTGGCCCGCTCCGGCTTGTTGCTCAACGGCAGTCGTTCGCTGGCGGCCAACTCAAGCATCGGCCCGGCGCGGGTCTGCTTCTTCGAGTAGATCTTCTGCCTTTTGTCCGTGAGGGTAAACAGGTCAGCGAAGCTGCCGATGGTTTCCGAGGAGCCGAGCATGAGGAAGCCGCCCGGCAGGAGCGCGTAATGGAGAATCGGGATCAGCTTCTTCTGCAAAACGGATCCCAGGTAAATCAGCAGGTTGCGGCAACTGATCAGGGCCAGCTTGGAAAACGGCGGGTCCTTCACCGCGTTCTGGCGGGCAAACACGCACATGCCGCGGGTCGCTTCGTTGATCCGATAGCCATGCTCCGCTTTCGCGAAGAAGCGCCGCAACCGCTCGGGCGAAACTTCCTCTTCAATGTTTTTCGGATAAAAGCCCGCGCGGGCCTTCTCGATGGCCGCCTCGCTGATGTCCGTCGCGAAGATCTGGATCTGGGTGTCGGCTTTCTTGTTTCCCAGAAATTCCTGCAGGCTGATGGCAATCGAGTAGGCTTCCTCGCCCGTGGAACACCCCGGCACCCATACGCGCAGGGGCTGGCCCGGTGCCCGATTCTTAACCAGACTGGGAAACACTTTTTTCTTCAACGTCCGGAATGACTCCGGGTCGCGGAAAAAGCTGGTCACATTGATAAGGAAATCCTGGTATAGGGCGTCCACCTCGTCGGCGTGGTCCTGGAGAAATCGCACGTACTGGTCCATCCGATCAATCGTGTGCAGGAGCATGCGCCGCTGGATGCGCCGCCGGATGGTGGTGTGTTTGTAATCCGTGAAATCCACTCCTGTCTGCGTGCGCAGCAGGATAAAAATCTTGTGCAGCGCGTCCGTCTCTCCGGGCTGCCACGGCTCCGCTTGTACCTCAGGGGAATGCATCACATACGGGTGCTGGCTGATCCGCGCCAATTCCCGCGCAATGCCCTCGGGAGGCAGAACGCGGTCCACACAGCCGGCCGCGATCGCGCTGCTCGGCATTCCACTGTACTTGGCCGACTTTTCATCCTGGGCAAACGTGATCCCGCCTTCATCCTTGATCGCCTTCAGCCCCAGCGTGCCGTCGGAGGCTGTCCCCGACAAGATCACCCCGACCGCCCTGGTCCGTTGGTCTTCCGCCAGCGAGCGCAGGAAATAATCGATCGGCAGGTGTTGCCCGTGCGTCTCAGGGCGCGGCATCAGGCTGAGCACGCCATGCAGGATGGCCATGTTCGTGTTGGGCGGAATCACGTAGACATGTTTCGGCTCGACCCGCATTCCGTCCGTTACTTCGGTGACTGGCAGCGTGGTCGCCCGCGAGAGAATCTCCGTCAACGCGCTGGCATGCGTGGGGTCGAGGTGCTGCACCAGCACAAACGCCATGCCGGTGTCGGGTGGCAGATGCTTGAGCAATTGCGTGGATGCCTCAAGGCCTCCGGCCGACGCGCCGATGCCGACCACGGGAAATGGACTGCCCCCGCGCCCTTTGACCAACTCGGGCCGGATCGTTTTCGGGTATCTGACCGGGCTTTTCGGCGTCTTGCTCATCGCATCTTTCGAGCGGGAAGGCCGGGCGGTGGTTTCACGGTTGATGTTTTGCACAGTACGGGACGATGAAAGGGAAAGGACTGTGTGGACGAGCGTGTCAACACAACCAAGCGCGGGCATTGCTTGAACGCTGACATTCCTATTTGGAAGACTGGTGCGTCTGTTGTTCATCCTACACCAAGTGTCTCCAGATGCTCTTACTGCCCCAAGAGCAACTTAACTCCCGCCAACTGCTTTTCCCGTCCGCTTCACCAAACGGGGCTGAGAGCATTCAATTAGCGCAATTGGCTTCCCATTGCAAGACGAAACGGTGTAATGGGTCAGTTTGGGGCCCATCTTGATACTGCCACCGTTGTCTCGACTGCCCGTTGTAGCGGCGGCTCCCTGCCCCGACATCGAATGTCGGGGTGAATGAGCCGCCGAAATCCCCAAGAAATCAACGACTCGGCGCTTCACAGAAGCGCCGCTACACCAGAATCAGGTTCTTGCGGTGGTGGTATCAAGATGCGGCCGTCAGTTTGAGCAAACGTTACCTCATCAAATTGCATGGCAAAGTCATTTCTCAAGCCACCTCCGCATCGTCCCTCCTGACTCTAGGCATCGGAATCATCGTTGCACCGGCATAATCCATCTGCTTTTGCTTTCGCCCCAACTGAACCTTGACCCATGGTCGTTCATGCCTCCGTCCTCAGTGCTCCGCTATCGCGCCTGTTTTTCTGAGTCTTCAGAGAACCACCGACCGGACATCGAGTCCCCCCGCTCCCTCACCAACAGGAGATCGCCACTCACAGGCAGAGAATTGGCATGAACCTATCAGTCAGTTCGGCGGTCGTTGGCATTCGTGCCGCGGCCGATTACGATCTTCTCGACTTCCCGCAGCGGCAGGCAATTGATGACGTCAGCTTTGGTGAGCCAACCCTTGCGGGCGATGCCGACGCCGATGGCGAGGAACTGCAGGTCGTCAATGTTGTGGGCGTCGGGGTTGATGGCGCATTTGACGCCGAGCTCCTTGGCGTGTTTCCACAAGCGCCAATCCATGTCGAGACGATACGGGTGCGCGTTGATCTCGATGATCTTGTGGTGCTTGGCGGCGGCTTCGATGACGGCAGGCATGTTGACGGCGTAGCCTTCACGCTCCAGCAACAGGCGGCCCGTCGGATGCGCCAGCATTGTCACCTTCGGATGCGCCAGCGCTTTGCAGATGCGCTTCGTCATCTTATCGGCGTCCATGTTGAAACCTTGATGAACGGCGGCAACGACGTAATCAAACAGCGCCAGCGTCTTGTCGTCGAAATCCAACGAGCCATCGGACAGGATGTCGCATTCCGTGCCGAAAAAGATGCGGAAACCTTGCTCGGCGAACCTGGCGTTGAGCTTCTTGATTTCCTCGGCTTGCTGGCGGACGCGCTTTTCATCGAGGCCGTTGGCTTGCCGCTCCGATTTGCTGTGGTCGGCGATGCCGAGATACTCAAGTCCGAGGTCCATCGCTGCCTGCGCTATCGATTCGACTGACTCGATTCCATCACTCCAGATCGAGTGACAGTGAAACGTACCGCGCAGGTTTGACAACTCGACGAGCTTCGGCAGGTCGCCTTTCTCAGCGGCCTCGATCTCACCCATGTCCTCGCGCAGCTCGGGCGGGACATAATCGAGTTCGAGCGCCTTGTACAAATCCTCCTCGTCCCAGCATTTGATCGAGCTGCCCAGTTCCTTGGCGCTTTTCTCCTTTTCGGCGGCGGGGGAAAAGCCGTACTCGTTCAGCGAAAAATTCTTCAGCCGCAGCGCACGGGCGCGGAGCGCGATGTTGTGCTCCTTGCTGCCAGTGAAATAGTTCAGTGCAAACGGATACTGCGCGTCGCTGACAACGCGCAAATCGGCCTGGATGCCGCCTTTGAGCACAACGCTGGCTTTCGTCTTGCCTTTCGCCGTCACGCTGAGAATGCCGGGCAAGCGCGCAAAGTCCTCGATGACGCCGGGCGCGTCTTTCGGTTTTGTGCTGACCAAAAAATCGATGTCGCCGATCGTTTCGCGGCAACGGCGCAGACTGCCGGCGATGCTGCAGCGGATCACCCCATCGTGAGCCCGGAGTGCTTCAATAATTGGCTGCGCCGCCGCCAACGCCTTGTGGTAGTGATGGCGGCCACTGAACTGTCGCACCAGCGCGATGCCTTCGAGGATTTTTTGCTGCGATTTTTCACCGAAACCGTCGAGCGCGGCGACCTTGCCCGCGTTGCACGCCGCCTCCAGCTTCTCGACCGTGTCGATCCCCAGCTTCTCGTAAAGCAGTTTGGCGCGCTTCGGGCCTAAGCCGGGAATCTTCAGCATCTCCATCAGCCCCGCAGGCATGGAGGCTGTTAGTTCCTCGTAGAACTGGAGTTTGTTCGTCGTCACCATCTCGGTGATCTTGGCGGCCAAATCCTTGCCGATGCCTTTGATCTGCGTAAGACGGTTTTCCTCGACGAGTTTGCTGAGGTCTTCCTGCAACCCGTCGATCGTGCGCGCGGCATTGTAGTAGGCGCGAACGCGGAACGGGTTCTCGCCCTTCAGGTCGAGCAGCGCGCCGATTTCCTCAAGGATCTCCGCGATTTCCTTCTTATCCATTCCTACGACTCTCGTTAAAGAAGTTAAAAGGGTTAAAGGGGCTCACGGGCGCGTTGATGCTCACCGATCTCTGTCTTCACCTTTTGACTCTTTAACTTTTTTTAACCCCTTTAACGGTTTTAGCCTTTCTGACGTCCTTTCACTTGCAGCATGCTTGACACTTCGCGCACGCCATCGGTCTCCAGCGCCAGCATCACGGCTTTGCCAATGAGCTTGTGCGACGGCACGGTTCCCGCCAGTGTCACGTGGCCAGCCGTTGTGTTCACCGAAATGCTCAGTGCGGACAGGTCGCGGTCGAGAGCGAACTTGGCTTTGATCTTCGCCGTGATCGCCGCGTCCGCGCTGGCATCGGCGACCGCCGCGCCGAAATCGCCCATCTGGCGGCGCACCACCTTGCCGGTTTTGGCCAGCTCTTCCTGAATATCAGTGGTCGTTAAATGCCAAGCGACGAGTTTAGCTTCAATGGCGTCCGCCCCGCGTTGCAAGGTCGCCGCGGTCACGTCCTGCGCGTGTTGCACGGACTGGCTTTTACGCGCCACCATGAAGTACCAACCCGTTGCTGCAGTCAGGGCCGCGCCCACGATGAGCCCGATGAAGAAATCTCTCATGCGCGCCCATCTTATGCCCGCGATGCGCGCGAAGCAAGACACCGAGAGAGCCGTTACGCTGCGCGTCGTCGCCAGTGCGCGAGATGAACGCGTTGAAATGGGCCGAAGCGCCGCTCATTCACGACTGAGCGAGTGGAGGGTGGAAGCTGGCCAGGCCAGACGCGGCGGTGACAGAATTTGGAGTGCGGTGACTTGTCACCGCCTTGGAGTGATGGAGTCTTGTAGTAGCGGTTGGAGCAATCCGTCTCAGCCCGAAATCTTTGCGAGCTGCTCCTGGCGCATCAACCAGCGCAGTGAGCCGGCTCCTGCGCGCAATTGCTCCAACTCAATACACGCCATTCCAGCTTTGCCCAGCGGCACAGCCTCGGCGCTCTTGACACCGATACATGCGGCGATGTGTTCGGATAGGCTGGGCATGTGGCCGACCAACAGAAGCTCGTTGGCGTCGCCGTAAGATTTCAGCGCCTTGAGTAAGGCGGGCGTGGAGGTGTCGTTCAAAAGTTCGTCGAAGACCTCGATGTCGTCGGTGTGTTTCAGCTCTCTTGCGGCGATCTCAGCGGTCTGGCGGGCGCGCATGAGCGGACTGGACAAAACCTGCGCGGGTTTCACGCCGAGCTCGGCCAACGCCGCGCCGGCTACTCGCGCCTCTTTCTCTCCTTCCTTCGTCAGCTTGCGCTCGGCGTCGTTCGGCGCAATATCCGACGCCGACGCGTGGCGGAGGAAATAGAGTTTCATGGTGACATTGTAGCCGCGAATCCTATTCGCGGCTCGTCGTTACCGCAAAAATGTTTCGCGGCTACAAAAACTCCCTCGGATCGGTGATGTGCCCCGTGATGGCGCTGGCGGCAACGGTGTAGGGCGACGCGAGAAACACCTGCGACTCGGGGTGGCCCATGCGCCCGGGGAAATTCCGGTTCGTGGCGCTGATGCACTTCATCGGTTTGTTGAGACGCCCGAACGTGTCGGTCGGTCCGCCAAGGCAGGCGGCGCAACCGGCGTTCTCGGTCATCTGCACGCCCGATTCTTCGAGCACCTGCCAAACCGTCTTGCCGTTCATCTTTGTTTGCTGCAAGTCGTGCACAATGTCAGGAGTCGCGGGCACGCCGAACGTCTCAGTTTTGACCTTGTGGCCTTTGATAACCTCGGCAAACGCCAGAAAATCGCTCGTCTTGCCGCCCGTGCACGAACCGATGTAGGCGCGGTCGAGCATGGCGCTGCCAAGCTCCTTGGCGAGCTTCCGGTTGCCGGGATTCGGGTGACAGGCCACAGTTGGCTCGAGCTTCGAGAGATCGAATTTCTTGTCGTAAACGAACTTCTGTCCGTCGTCGCCGTCGCAAAAAAGCGGCTCGTACTTCGCCTTCGTCCCGTTCCGTTTCGTTCTCTCGTCCACGTAGGCGAAAGTCTTCTCATCGGGTTCGAAAATTCCGTTCTTGCCGCCGGCTTCGATGGCCATGTTGGCAATCGTCATGCGGTCGTCCATGGTGAGCGTCTTTGCGCCGGGCCCTTGGAACTGCATCGCGCGATAGGTCGCGCCGTCGGACCCGATGTCGCCGATGCAGTGGAGGATGACATCCTTCGCCATCACGCCCTTCTCCAACTTCCCTTCCAGCCAGAACCGCATCGTCTCGGGAACCTTCAAGAGCAACTTGCCCGTGCCGAACACAAAACCCGCGTCGGTATTGCCAATGCCTGTGGCGAATTCGCCGAACGCACCGGCCGTGCAGGTGTGCGAATCCGTGCCGAGCAGGATTTCGCCGGGCCGCATGTGGCCCTTCGCGGGCAGGGCGGTGTGACAAACGCCCGCGTAGTTACTGCCGTGCTGGCGCTTGAGTTGGCCCTTGCTGGCGTTGAACACCCAATGCCCGTTCGGATCATCGATCACATCGTAGAAGTATTTAATCCCTTGCTCGCGCGCGAAATCGCGGAGGATGTCGACGTTGCGGTTCGACTTGGAGTCGGCCGTGAAAATGTAGTGGTCGGGGATAATGACGATCTTCTCGCGATTCCAGACCTTGGCCTGCGCGCCAAACTCGCGTTTGAACACGCCGATCGTGCCCGGTCCGCACACATCGTGCGTCATCAAGATGTCCACATTCACCCAGACGTTGTCGCCGGGCTGCGCCGATTTCTTGCCCGCCGCGCGGGCCATGATCTTTTCTGTCAGTGTCATAGAGAAACTCCGAGACGATGGACAATACACAAACAACCCGGGGGACGCAACCACAGTAGAACGGGGGCCGCGTGGAACGCGGCAAGTCTCGCCCGTTTGTCCGGTTCAGATGAACGGCCGGGACGGCCGTTCTGCTAATGACGTCGAGCGCACTCGTGGCTACAATGCCAGTATGTCCGAATTATGGCACTTGCTGGAATCACGCGCTGCGGATGCCGCGACAAACATGGCACTGGACGAGGCGCTTCTGCGCACTGCCGCGCAACGGGTCCGCCCGCTATTGCGCGTGTACTCGTGGGAGAAACCTTCCGTCTCGTTCGGCTACTTCCAGAAGTTTCCCGCGCACCTGGCCGACCGCTACGAGATCGTGCGGCGGCCAACCGGCGGCGGCGTGGTCTATCATGGTGAAGACACGACGTACACGGTGGTTGTCCCGCCGGATCATCCGCTATGCGCGATGAGGACCGCCGACGCTTACTGCGCGCTGCACAAGGCCGTGGCGGCGGCGTGTGAACGATTGGCCGGCAAGCGGTCGGGCGGAAGGCCGACCCTCCAAACAACGCCACCGTCATCTCTGCGCGGTTCCTACGAGTGCTTCCAAAATCCCGTTCACGGCGACGTGGTGGCCGGCGGTTGCAAACTCGCTGGCGGTGCCCAGCGCCGCACCAAATGGGGCATGCTCCACCAAGGCTCCATAGCCGCCAGGTTGTCAGCCGACCAACTCAGTGAAGGTTTTTGCAGGGAGCTATCCGTTGCGTTCGCGCGTTACGAATTGACGGATGCGGAACAGCAGTTGGCCGAAAAGCTGACGAGAGAGAAGTACTCCACTGACGGATGGAATTACCGGGTGCGGTAGTTACGAGGACAGTATCGTGTGGTTCTGCTGCCCGGATGACTCCAATCGCGGCTGTTCGATCTGGCTGAGCTTGGCGTCGAGTTTCACCATCGTCTTCTCGGTGTCGGTGTAACTACTGGAGGCATTGGTGAGATGTTTGCCGAGCACGCGGAAGTTTTCCTGGAGACGTTCAAAATCACCGCGTAACCGCGCCAGCGTGTTGAGTATCTCCAGCGCGCGTTCCTCGACTTTCATCCCGCGCAGGCCGAGCAGGACCGTCTGCAAGTACGCATAGAAACTGTTCGGCGACACGGGAATGACGCGTTTTTCGAGCGCGTAGCTGAAGAGCTGACGCTCATCACCGCTGGCTTCGTCTTTGATGATCGTCTCGTAGTACACGTTCTCAGCGGGCACGTACATCAGCGCGAAATCGTAGGTGCCTTCGTCGGGCAAGATGTATTTCGACGCGATCGCATCCACGTGTTTCTTCACGTCGCGCAGGAACTGCTTGCGCGCAGCGACTCGCTCGCTTTCGGTCGGCGCTTCGATCACGCGCTTGAAGTTTTCGAGTGGGAACTTGGCATCGACGGGGACGAATTTCTGTCCGATCTGAATCACAGCGTCCACGGCTTCGCCGCTCTTGAACCGGTGCTGCAGGTTGAAGTGTTCGGGCGGCAGAATCTGGGCGAGCAGATCGCTAAGAAACAGTTCGCCCATGCCGCCGCGCAGTTTCGGCGCGCGGAGGATGTTGACCAACTCGGCAGCGGCTTTGCCGACCTCATGAATCTGACCGACCTTCTCGCGGAGGTCGCCGACGACTTTGGCGGCGTTGTCGAGCCGGGTGTTCATCTGTGCAGTCGAATCCTGAAGATTCTTCGCGACGGTCTCGCCGAATGCGTCGAGCCGTTGTTGCATCGCGTTGAGTTGCTGCTGGAGCATCATTAGCGACTGGTCAGGCTGCGGCGGTTTGTTCCGTTCGCGCAAGACCACGACGATGAGCCCGGCGACCGCAACGAGCGTGAGCAGGCCAATGAAGATGGCGACGGATTCCACGATGCAAAGGTTAGCATTTGGCCGAGCGGACGGCAATTCTTTGGTTTCGATCCAGGCTGCGTTAGCACCTTTTTAACGCCTACGACTCTGCTTTTAATTACCGCTTTGAAGCGATTGCGGCGATGATCACAGTGGTTTATTCGACGGAAGGTGAACCGGCGCGCTCAGATGAGTGTGCCACAGAAAACTAAAAAGAGGAGCGTCTTTATGAATCTTGCGTTTTGGTTGCCGGCGATGTTTGTGCTGGGCGTTGTGGCGATGGGACTCTGTTATCTGTTTCTGAAAGCTTGCGAGAAAATCTGAGGAAATGATCATGATCTATCTGACTGCTGTAATTGCCACATTGCTGATTATTTATCTGATCGTGGCCATGATTCGGCCGGAATGGTTCTAAACAAGGTCGATCCCAGGCCCCGAAAAGGAAGGAACATATCCTATGACAATCTGGTTTCTACCCATTGCGTTGCTTGTCGTCACAACAATCTGCGCGGTCCCGTTGAGTTGCTATTTGGCATGGATCATGGACGGAAAATACCGCGCCCCGAAGGTGCTGCGCTGGTTTGAAGAACGATTGGACACCGGCCCACAGGATTGGAAGCAGTACACGGCTGCGTTGCTCATATTCAACGTCGTGATGTTCGTCTTCGGGTATCTGGTCCTGGCGCTCCAACCGATCATGCCGTTGAACGCGCTTGGACGAGGTCTGTTGTCGCCGACGACCATTTTCAATTCGGTCGCCTCCTTCATCACGAATACCAACCTCCAGCACTATTCGGGCGACCAACATTTATCCAACTTCAGTCAGGTGTTCTTCGTCATCTTCAATCAGTTCACTTCAGCAGCGGTAGGGTTTTGTGCGCTGACGGCGATCATCCGTGCTTTTCGCGGCGAAAAGACCGTCGGCAATTACTTCGTCGATATGTGGCGCGTGGTGGTTTACACGTTCGTGCCGATAGCCTTCATCATCGGCATCATCTTTGTGCAGCAGGGCATGCCGATGACGCACCAGAGTGCGTATCAGGTCTCGACGCTGGAACCCACGGCGATGGGTACGGACGACAAGGGCCAGGCGAAACAGCAAACGCTGGTGGTCGGTCCGGTAGCGGCTGTCATCCCCATCAAAATGCTCGGCACCAATGGCGGCGGATTCTACGGCATGAACTCCGCCCACCCGTTCGAGAATCCCACGGATCTGACCAACTTCGTGACGACGTTTGCCATGATGTTGTTCCCATTCTCGTTGGTGCTGATGTACGGCCGAATGCTCGGTCGGCTGCGGCACGCAGGCGTGATCTTCTCGGTGATGATGCTCATGATGGTCGGCACGATCGCATGGTCGATCTACTTCGACACGCTGAAACCGAACCCGGGATTGACGGCACATCCCGCTGCCAAAACATACGAGATCCCCAGCGCCACAGCGCCGGGCGGGAAACGGGTGGTGGCCTCACCGGCGGTTGCGGGCCTGCCCGTAGATCAGCATCTGGGCAATCTCGAAGGCAAAGAAATGCGTTTCGGCACCTCCGCGGGCGCGACATTCGCCGCAGTAACGGTCGATGTGACCTGTGGGGCCGTGAACGCCGAAAGCGACAGCCTGAATCCGATCGCCGCGTTGTCCCCCATGACCGGAATGTGGTTGAACTGCATTTTTGGGGGCAAAGGAGTCGGCATGATCAACATGCTGATTTACGTGATCATTGGCATATTTATCGCCGGGATGATGGTCGGGCGAACGCCCGAGTACTTGGGCAGAAAGATCGGGGCCCGCGAGGTCAAGCTCGCTGTCATCGCTTTGCTGATCCATCCGCTGATGATCTTGTTCCCAACCGGGCTGTTCGCCGCAACGGATTGGGGGCTCAAAGCCACCAGCAATCCCGGCCCACACGGTTTCTCACAAATGTTGTACCAGTTCTCCTCCGCATCAGCCAACAACGGGTCGGCCTTCGACGGACTGGGTGTGACCTACGGGTTCTACAACAATCCCAATCATGCGCCGGAAGCCATTCCATGGGACATCGCGACGGGCTTGGTGATGTTGTTCAGCCGTTATCTTCCAATCATCGCGCCGATCGCCATGGCCGCTTATCTCGGCGCAAAGAAGCCCGCTAAGTTCGGTCCGGGAACCTTGCGTGATGACACCGCCACGTTCGGTTTTCTGGTGTTCGGGACGGTTGTCATCGTCGGAGCCTTGCTTTTCCTGCCGGTGGCGACGCTCGGACCGTTGGCGGAACACTTGGGGCCAATTCCCTTTGGTGGTTGATACCCTCTGACACAAAATCGTCCATGATTGGTAAGGAGTGCTCATAATGACAACCAATAACGTACTACTTGATGCCAAGACAGCCATCGCAACCGCACCCGACTTCGACCCGTCACCGCTCCAGCGCCCACCACGCCGGGTTAAGCGACAACCTTTGGTGACGCGGGACACAGGTCTGGTGGCATTGAAACAAGCCTTTGTGATGCTACGGCCCGATTTGCAGTGGAATAACCCGGTAATGTTCGTGGTCGAGGTTGGCGCCTTCCTGACGTTGCTCTACATCGTGCAAGCGATTTTTGGCAAGGCCGCCAGCTTGGTGCCGTTGAGTTACTTCATTGCGCTGGATACTTGGCTGTTTCTAACCGTTCTTTTTGCGAATTTTGCCACGGCCTTGGCAGAGGCGCGCGGCAAGGCGCACGCCGAATCGCTGCGTCGGACTCGTGTAGAAACGGTGGCGTATCGCTTGCGCGGCAAGGGCCAGGTCGAGGAGGTCTCCTCTGCAATCCTGCGGCCGGGAGATCTGGTCGTCGTGACCGCAGGACAAATCATTCCTGGTGATGGCGAGGTGATCGAAGGAATAGCTTCCGTCGATGAGTCGGCGATTACCGGCGAATCGGCGCCCGTGATTCGCGAGTCTGGAGGCGACCGCTCCGGCGTGACCGGCGGGACCAGCGTCCTGTCCGATCGAATCGTGGTTCGCATCACGGCGCAACCTGGCGAATCATTTCTCGATCGGATGATCGCACTCGTCGAGGGCGCCAAACGCCAGAGAACCCCCAATGAAATCGCTCTGACGCTTGTCCTCTCCGCATTCACGCTGATCTTCTTGATCGTTGTGGTGCCGCTCTTCCCCATGGCGTGGAACGCCGAGCAATCCATGATGGGCTATCTGGGCATTCAAGAACCCCTGCGCAGCCTCGGCACGGATGTGCCGACGTTGATCGCGCTCCTGGTTTGTCTGATTCCGACCACCATCGGGGCCTTGCTGGCTGCCATTGGGATCGCGGGAATGGACCGCGCTCTACAGGCCAACATTATCGCCAAGAGCGGCAAGGCCGTGGAGACCGCCGGAGATATTGACATTGTGCTGCTAGACAAGACCGGCACGATCACTCTGGGCAACCGGCGAGCCGTGGAATTCATCCCGGCCAAAGGGGTGCAGCCTGAACTGTTGGCTTCGAGCGCCCAGCTGGCATCTCTTTCCGATGAGACACCGGAGGGCCGCAGCATTGTTGTTCTTGCCAAAGAAAAATACAACATCCGTGCCTGGAAAGCGGACGAGCTGCACGGGACATTCCTCCCGTTCAGCGCTCAAACTCGAATGAGCGGCATCGACCTGCCAGACGGCCGCCGCATTCGCAAAGGGGCGACGGATGCCATTGAGGCCTACGTGAAGCAACAAGGCGGATCGATGCCGGCAGACGTCAGGCAGTCGGTCGAAACCATCTCTCGAGCAGGCGGGACGCCGCTGGTGGTGGCCACCCAGAGCGTCGTGCTCGGCGTGGTTCATCTGAAAGACATCGTCAAAGGCGGGATCAAGGAACGGTTCGAACAGCTTCGGAAAATGGGCGTCAGCAGCGTGATGATCACGGGCGACAACCCCCTGACGGCGGCGGCAATTGCAGCAGAAGCAGGAGTCAATGATTTTCTGGCGGAAGCCACGCCGGAACAGAAGCTGGCGTTCATCCGAAAGGAGCAGGCCGAAGGAAAACTGGTCGCCATGATGGGTGATGGCACCAACGACGCGCCCGCTCTCGCGCAAGGGGACGTTGCTCTGGCCATGAACGCCGGCACCCAGGCGGCCAAAGAAGCGGCCAACATGGTTGATCTGGATAGCGACCCCACCAAGTTGATCGAAGTGGTGGAGATCGGCAAGCAACTATTGATGACGCGTGGCGCGCTGACGACGTTCTCGATTGCCAACGATGTGGCGAAATACTTTGCCATCATCCCCGCGCTGTTTGCCGGGACATTGCCGTGGTTGAAGGCCATCGACATCATGCATCTGCATTCGCCGACCTCCGCGATTTTATCGGCTATCATATTCAACGCGCTCATTATCCCCGCCTTGATTCCCGTGGCTCTCAGAGGCGTTCGCTACCGGCCGCTCGGCGCCGACGCACTTCTGCGGAAGAACCTGTTCATCTGGGGGTTTGGCGGCGTGATCATTCCGTTCATCGGCATCAAGCTCATCGACGTGATCATGGTCGCCCTGCATCTGGTCAACTGAATGTTTCATGAGGAAAGGAATCATCAATATGTTGCGAATCATTTCAAAAAGCCTCTGGTTGTTGTTGTTCTCGGTGGTCATCTGTTGCGGGATTTACCCGGCGCTGCTCTGGGTGGTCGGCCAGACCCTGTTTCCATTCCAGGCGAATGGCAGCATGATCAAAGGTTCCGACGGCACACTGGTCGGATCGCGACTCATTGCTCAGCCGTTCACGAAGGATGAATACTTCCAACCGCGCCCGTCGGCTTGCTCCTACGATGGATCGGCGTCGTCCTCGTCGGCACTGGCGCCCTCGAACTACGCCCTCCGCAACCGGGTCGCTACGACGCTCGGCCCGATCGTCAAATATCAGGGTGGCCCCAAAGACGGCCAACTGGTTGCTCCTGACATCGAGACCTGGTTCCAACAGAACCAGTATCAAGGCGGTTCCAACATTGTGGCGCAATGGGCCGACGCTCACAACAGTCTGGCACAAGCCTGGGTCAATGCTGACCCCAGCCACAGTCTGTACGTGAGCAATTGGGCGAACGCGAGTCCGCAGGTGGTCGCGCAATTCGTCAAAGACAATCCCAGCACGCCCCAGCCGCAGCCCGCGGATTTGGCGGTGGTCTTCTTTGAGAATTTCTCCAAGGAGCATCCCGGCGCATTTCCCTCGGCAGTTACAACCAACGGGGCTGATGGCAAACCTCAAACAATCATTCAGCCGGTCAAAGAAGGCTCGGACATTCAATCGACCTTCTTTGACATGTGGCGGCAAGACCATCCGGAGGTTGCACTTCAGGATGTCCCCGGCGACCTGGTGACGACTTCCGCCTCCGGGCTTGACCCGCACATCACGCTGCAGAATGCCGAGGTTCAGTTGGACCGGGTCGCAGCAAAGTGGGCCGCTGATCTCAAGCGCGACCCGACGGAGGTGCGCCGGGAAATCGACAGCCTCCTGAAGGCGCATGCGTCGGCACCATTCGGCGGGCTTGCAGGCGAGCCGTTCATCAACGTACTCGAAATCAATCTCCTGCTTCGCAACCGATACGGAGCACCGCCATCCTGACGAAGCATCGTTCTGCACAAACCCCAAAGAGTGATCCGGAGAACCAGTGAATATGAGACTGAACACGATGTTGACGGCGGGTGTGTGCGTGGCTGCCGCGTTGCTGGCCAGCGCACCACATGTTTGGGCCGACGACCAGCAGTTGCTGGACAAAATCAAGCAGCTCGAGCAGCGCGTCTCGGAGCTTGAGGGCAAGAGCACGCAGGTGGTGACCCAGGCCAGCATATCATCCGCGACGCTCGACTTTCTCAATCAGGTTCATTTGAGCGGATATGTGTCCGGCTCGTATACCTACGACTTCAGCCGGGGCACGCGGGGTGGCGTCCCGTCGACCATCGCGGGCCGCTTGTACGACTCGAACAACAACCAGTTCACACCAGACAAGTTCAAGCTTGTACTGGAAAAGCCGGTCGACTTCAGCCCCACGAATTGGAACGCCGGTTTTCGCGTGGACCTGATCGCTGGCAAAGACGCGGAGGTGATTCACTCCACGGGTCTGTTTGGCGGACAGAGCTTTGATCTGGAGCAAGCCTACGTGAAGTTCAACGTCCCGGTCGGCAACGGCCTGACGGTTCTTTTCGGCAAACACGTCACCATGCTCGGCGTGGAAGTGGTCGAAGAAGTCAACAACCCGAACTGGTCGATTGGCAATCAGTTTATGTTCGTGGAGAACACCACCCAGACCGGCATTCAACTGGCCTACAAGTGGAATGACAAGATCGACACCGAGTTGTGCGTGATCAACGGCTGGGATCAGGTCACGGACGTGAATGCCTCCAAGACGTTCATGGCCCGCGTCGGCGTCACCTTTGACGCGAACACCAGCTTGTCACTGCTCGGCTACGGCGGCTGCGAACAGCCGGGAGATAATCACGACTATCGCACCGGCGCCGAAGTCGTGTTCAATCGCAACAAGTTGTTCACCGACAAGCTCAACGCTTGGGTGCAGCTTGACTACGGTCACGAAGACAACGCGCCTTTGGCCGATGGCTCTGGCATCACCACCAAGAACGGCGAATGGTACGCGGCTGGCCTGTGGCTGACGTATGACTTGACCGACAAGGTGGGGTTGGCGTTCCGCAGCGACTACTTGCGCGACAAGGACGGTGTCCGCACGCCGTCGAGTGGCACCGTGCCCGTCACTGGGCCGGTCACATTCACCCTGGCGCCCAAGGAACTCATCAGCGAGACGCTGACGCTGAATCTCAAGCCATTCACCAGCCTGCAAGTTCGCCCGGAAATCCGGTATGACCGCGCGTCGGCCAACACGGCGTTCAATGGCAAGCAAGATCAAGTCACCGCCGAAGTTGGCGTGGCATATCTGTTCTAACGAAAGCCAAACCAGTAACCCCAACAAAGTTGGTGGACAAATTCGTCGAGCCGCCGCAGTGGGGCGTTTTCGGCGAAAACCGTGAGTCAACGTTTTGTTGCTGAATCTAGCGCTCGACCAGCGTAAATAGGAGGGCGTCATGAAGGTCAAGCCCGGCATTAATGATGTTCTGTGGATGGCCACCGGGGCGGCTGTGCTGCTTGTATCCATCCTGGTGGTGTTGCATTTCCACAAAGACCAGGACACCGCTGCGCAACTCGCCTTCAAAGCCCGGCGGGTTGATCTGGTGGGACTGATGCAATTGGACCTGGCCTCGGCCTCGGAGGCGGAGAAGAGCGCGGTCCTTGCCATCACCGATCAAGACTCGCAGACCTTTGCCGACCAGGCCCGCGCCGCCTCGGCGAAAGTGGAGCAGGAACGCCGTGAACTGGGAGAACTCCTGACAGCGGCCGACACCCAAGGCGAGAAAGAGTTGCTGGCTCAATTCACCGAGGCCTTCGCCGAGTTCCAGCGCATTGACAACGAGTTGCTGGCTTTGGCGGTCAAGAACACCAACCTCAAGGCGTACAGCCTGGCCTTTGGCCCGGCCGCCACCGCGCTCAAGGAAATGAACGCTGCACTCTCTCGTCTCGTGGCGGCGAATGCCGACTTACCCGAGGCCAAGCCGACGATGCTCCTAGCCTTCGGCGCGCAGACCAGCGCCCTGCGCATTCAAACCCTGTTGCCGCCGCACATCGCGGAGGAAAACGACAAGAAGATGGACGAGTTGGAGGCGTTGATGGCCTCGGAAGACGCGCAGGTCCGCAAGAGTCTGGATGGCCTCGCCGCGCTCCCGAAATTCAGCAACGATCCCGAACTTGCAACCGCCACGGCGCGCTACGCCGAGTTCAGCAAGATCAAGACGCAAATCCTCGCGCTCTCCCGCGAGAACACCAATGTCCGCTCGCTGTCCATTTCCCTGAATCAAAAGCGCAAGGTGATGCTGGCGTGTCAGGCCACGCTGAGCGCCTTGCAGCAGGCCATCCTGGCGGAACCCATCGCGGGCGTCACGTACGGAACTCCAGTCAGGCCGCGCAGACTGTTGTAGGCGGTATGTAGTTAACGCGAGTGACCGTCAGCCGAGCGCGGTGTAGACGTATCGGCTCGCGCTTTCCCGGCATGTCAGGCCGTGCTTGTCGAAGGGGCACTGACTGACTACACTCCGCGACATGGCGAAGAAAGTGACTGCCGCTATTGCGAACCTTCTGCGCTGGTGGATACGCGCGTCATTTGTTGTGGCGTGCTTACGCTTGTTTTTCCATCACGGCTAGGCTAAGGATTAACGCAATGGCATTCTCGACAGCAACGTTGATTGAAGCACCCGCTACCACCATGAGGGAGATGGGCGCTTACCGGATTCATAGCGTTGACGCTTTTAAGTGGCTAGCAGAAGCGAAGCCCCTTTCAATCCACGCAGTAGTGACCGACCCGCCATATGGTTTGATCGAATACAAGCCCGACCAATTGGAAAAGATGAAGAATGGACGTGGTGGGGTGTGGCGCATCCCGCCTTCGTTCGATGGCTGTCAGCGCAGTCCGTTGCCTAGATTCACAGTGCTGACAGATAGTGACAAGGAAGAACTTCGCTCATTCTTTGCACGTTTTGCCGCAGCGTTGATGCCTGTGTTAGTGCCCGGGGCGCACGTATTCATTGCAACGAATCCGTTAATCTCTTATCTCGTTTATGAGCCATTCATCAAAGCGGGGTTCGAGAAGCGCGGCGAGATTATTCGCGTTGTGTACACGCTGCGTGGCGGCGACCGGCCAAAGAACGCTCACGAAGAATTCCCGGATATCTCGGTCATGCCGAAATCCTGTTGGGAACCGTGGGGATTGTTCCGCAAACCATGCGAAGGCCGCGTGCAAGACAATCTCCGCAAGTGGGGCACAGGCGGGCTGCGGCGCATCTCCGACGAGGAACCCTTCAAAGACTTGATTTACTCGTCTCCGGCACGCGACAAGGAACGCGAAATCGCGCCTCATCCATCCCTCAAGCCACAACACTTTCTCCGTCAGATTGTGCGGGCGGCCTTGCCGCTTGGCAAAGGCGTGATCCTCGACCCGTTCATGGGTTCCGGTTCGACCGTTGCCGCTGCGTCAGCGTCTGGATTGATCAGCATCGGCTTGGAGTTGAATGCTGAATACTTCCGCATGGCCGGAAAGGCGATTCCCGCTTTAGCCGCGGTGACACCGAAAGAGACACCGCACAATGGTTCAAAGCACTGATTTCCAAGCGGACGTCTCGCTTCCACCCGGTCTGACCATCACAGCGATTCGTAAAGCCGTCGAGTACGTCGAACGCGAATGCGGTGAGTTGGTTGACCTGTACTTCGAGCAGGCCAACGTCTTCAGCGCCGTCGTCGGCATCTTCGCCAGCCGTGCGCTGGATGCAAACAGTGTCTATGAGAAAAATCGTAACGTTGACTTGGCGCAACAACGGTTCCCCGATTTGAAGAAACGCGGCAGCGCCTCGAACCCGAAACCGCGTGAATGCCTCGAATGCAAAGCCAGCAAACGCCCGTGGGCTGTGCAGTCGCACTACGATCATTCCGGCTGGTACATTGTCTGGCGTTATCTCGTTGACCCAACCTGCTCCCTCGAAGCAAACCGGCCTGTCATCATCTGGCGAGTAGACGTCGTATTTCTTGAGAAATCGGATTGGAAGTACGAGGGCAGCTCCGCCGGCACAGGCGGCGGCGGGCGCACTCATACTTTCGGGCTGAGCAACCCCGGAGCGAAACTCAAAGGTAAGGCGGTTTATCAGCGCTCCGATGTCAAGATTTCAGGCGGCAAAGCCGTGCCGCGAAACGGAGACTGAATGGATCGCGTCGCTCAGGCCATCATCCCGCTCACTGTCCGCGAAATCCTCGACGAACAGATTGCAAAGAAGCTAGCGTGACCGTGAACAAGTCGCGAAGCATTGACGGGCGCTGGTGGATTCACGGTGACGATAAGCCTTGTCATTATGGCGTGCTCTCCTTTGACCCCGAGTCCGGGCTGGAATTGGTTGTTAAGATTCCACAAGACCGCACTGTCGGTGACGCCCTTCATAAAATGTTCCAGGCCCAGAAAGTGCCTCTCGTTGATCCGAATGGCGTCAGTCTTCCAACTGACACGAGCGACTTAGATGTACCGAAAGTCATTCATGGCCGCGATGAGCACAATTATCCGGTAACGCTTTTTGGCTGTAGCTGTTTAGGACCGGGCGTATCGACCGGCTTGGACAGCTATCGCATTGACAGCCTCGCAGCAATATTGAACTTTTGCGGCGACTCATGGAGCAAAGCGCGGTTTCAGTCCGTACGCGTCAGCTATTCGCTGCTCCACGATTGGATGAACTGGAATGCCATCACTAAACATGTCTGTCATCCAAATCCTGCCAGCTTAGAATACAAGAATAAGGAACGCCGCGAGTTCACGCTGGACGAGCATGCTCGTTTGGCGATCGAGGGACATACTCTGTTTGGCCAGTCAGCGACGAACTTCACTTTGAATTTCGTTCATTACGTGGAGTTCGAGTTCGATTCCCCAATCCCCGTAAAGGTCATTCAGGACGACTACGTTCTGGTTTTTCTTCAGCTGCTATGCCTTCTGACCGGAGAGAACGTCTTTATTGAAGAAATGCTGTTCTGGGATTCTGCACAACCACAGTATGCTCCAGCGTCATTGCCAGCTGACTTACTCAGAGCAAATCCCGGAATCGCAGGAGCAAAGAAGCATAAGCATGCTGATGGTATGGTTGCCAGCTTTGCGGAATTGGAAGGCAACTTTGGCGGAATCGTAAAGCGATGGTTTGAATGTCACACACAACTAGAACCCGTTTCGGATCTGTATTTCATAGTGCTGCGCAATCTGGTCGGGCCGATTGGAAGCCAATTCCTACTCCTAGCTCAAGCGTTGGAGGTTTACCACGCCCGCTCGTTCCCGGGCAACAAAAGGTTTGATCAGAGAATACAGAAAATCTTGGACCTGCACCCTTCCGAGGCAGCTAAACTGACGGAAGGTATAAGTGATTTCGCAATGAAGGTTTACAATACGCGAAACTATCTCACGCACTACGACGAGAAAACCCGTCAATCCGGTAAAGTCGCGGAGGGGAATGATCTCGTTCGAGTCACGTACGCGCTGAAGGGTTTGTTGCTGGTATGCTTCCTAAAGGAACTGGGGATTCAGGGCAACCCCATCGATCGGGTCCTCCGGAAATATGCCTCCATGCGTTTCGTTTCTTTAGATCCATAGAGCCGCCAGAGATTACTGGCACCTACCGTCCCCACTTGACTGCCGGCAATCCTGCCGGTACGCCTGCGCCGCGTTTTCTCCGGCAACCGCCTGCTTGACGCACGGATTGCTTTAGCTACATACTCATCTCATGAGCGAGCCGCAACGGCCCAATCCGGATGCGCTTCTCGCCGAGATCCAGCGCGAGGAACGCACAGCCCAGCGCGGGCAGTTGAAGATTTTCTTCGGGATGTGCCCCGGCGTGGGCAAGACCTACGCCATGTTGCAAGCCGCTCAACAGCGCAAAGCCGAAGGCGCGGACATTGTCGTGGGCTTGGTCGAGACGCACGGGCGCGCCGAGACGGAAGCGTTGCTGGCCAAGTTGGAGATCATCCCACGCAAAGCCCTTGAGTATCGCGGCGTCACGCTCAAGGAAATGGATATTGACGCCGTGCTTGCCCGCCGTCCGAAGCTCGTATTGGTGGACGAGCTAGCCCACACCAACGCGCCGGGCAGTCGCCATCCCAAACGCTATCAGGACGTGCTGGAACTGCTCGACGCCGGCATCGACGTGTACACGACGCTTAACGTTCAGCACCTCGAAAGCCGCGTGGACGTGGTACAGCAAATCACTGGTGTCACGGTCCGCGAGACGGTGCCGGACTCGGTGCTGGATCAGGCGGATGAGATTGAAATCATCGATCTGACGCCGGAGCAATTGCGGAAGCGGCTGGCCGAGGGCAAGGTCTATTTCGGCGAGCGTGCCGCCACCGCGGCAGAGAATTTTTTCCGTGAAGAAAACCTGACAGCGCTGCGCGAGATGGCGTTGCGCTGCACGACCGAGCATGTCGATCAGGAATTGCGCGACGTGATGCGCGCCAAACGCATCGGCGGACGGTGGACGTCCGGGCAGCGGCTGGCGGTCGCGGTCGGGCCGAGTCCGTTCAGCGGGCCGTTGATTCGCTGGACGCGTCGGATTGCGTCGGCGATGGACGCTCCGTGGATGGCGGTTTACGTCGAGACCTCGACGCCGTTGGACGAGGACGCGCAGACGGGGTTGACGAAAAACCTGTCGCTGGCGAGGCAATTGGGCGCGGAAGTGGTGATGACGCGCGGCGACGACATGGCGGCGGCGGTGTTGGAGGCGGCGCGGGAACACCACGTGACACAACTCGTCGTCGGCCGGCCCGCCGGCAACCCGCTCTGGAAGATTTTCCGCGGCGGTTCGCTGGTCGGCAAGCTGATGCGCCGCGGCGCGGAGATCGACATTCACGTGATCCGCGCCGAGAAAGGCGGGCGGCCACGCAAACCGACGCTGGCTCAGTTCCTCGGGCAGGATTTGTCGCGCGATTTCGGCTGGGGCGCGGCGACGGTGGCGGCGGTGACGTTGGTATCGTGGTTTCTGCAGCAACTGACGGGCTACCAGGCGATCGGCATCCTCTATATGTTGAGCATCGTTGTGCTGGCAACGATGTTGAACCGCTGGGCCGTGCTGTTCGTCGCGACGCTCAGCGCGCTGCTCTGGGATTTCCTGTTTATCCCGCCACCGTTCACCTTCCACATCAACTCATTGCAGGACCGGATGACGTTCGCAATGTATTTCATCGTCGCGGTCGTAGTGGGCCGGCTGACGAGCCGGTTGCGCACTCGCGAGATCGCCGAACGGAAACGCGAGCAGCGGACGCAGGCGCTGAACCGCCTGCTGGAAGGCGTTTCAGCCAGCACGTCGTTGGAAGATGGACTGCACCGTGCGGTGCGCGAGGTGGACACGGTATTCCGTGCCCGCACGGTAGTGCTGCTGACCGACGTGGACGGCCGGAAACTGGACGCCGTGCCGCACCCTGCCAGCACGTTTCTGCCCGACGAACGTGAAGTTGGCGTGGCGACCTGGGCCTTCGGCAAGCGTCAGGTCGCGGGCCGGTTCACCGACACACTGCCTGACGCTGCGGCGCTGTACGTGCCGTTGACGACCTCCAACGGCACGCTTGGCATCCTGGGGGTGAACTTCGAGGAGCGCAACACGCTGACGCTGGATGAGCGCGAACTGTTGGAGACGTTCGCGGTTCAGATCGCGGCGCTGGTCGAACGCTACCGTCTGATCGAGGGCGCCAGTCAGGCGCGATTGACGGCCGAGTCGGAGCGGTTGCACCGCACACTGCTGGATTCGGTGTCGCATGAACTGAAAACGCCGCTGGCAGTCATTGAGGCGGCGACGGACGGACTGGACGTGCAGCTCACCGAGGCGTCCGTACCGCTCGGCAAGACGTTTTTGGACGAAATCAAACAGGCGAACAAGCGCCTGAGCCGCGTCGTCAGCAATCTACTGGATATGACGCGGATCGAGACGGGCCGACTGCCATTGAACCTCGAATGGTGTGAGCCGGCCGAGTTGTTGCAGTCGGCTGCCGACATGGTCAGGAATGAGATCTCCCCGGAGAGGATCCGTATCTCTGCGCCGGATGACATGCCCCTCGTGCGGCTGGATTTCGGGTTGATCGAACAGGCGTTATGCAACTTGCTGACCAACGCGGCCACCTACAGCCCCGCCGATAAACCGATCCAGATGTCCGCGCGACTGGATGACAACGTATTGGTTCTGCGCATCGCCGACCAAGGTGTCGGTTTGGCGCCGGGCGAGGAGAAGAAAGTGTTCGGGAAATTCTACCGCGGTGTGCGCGCCCGGCCCGGCGGCACGGGTTTGGGCCTGTCCATTGTCCAGGGTTTTGTCCACGCGCACAATGGCACCGTGATCGCCGAGAACAACGCTGGCGGCGGCGCGGTGTTCACGATCCGTTTGCCCGTTGAAACAAGCAGTAAACCCGCATGAAACCAAACCCGATCGTTCTGGTGATTGACGACGAGGCGGCGATCCGCCGGCTGCTGCGAGCAGCCCTGGAGCCGCAGAACTACCAGGTGTGCGAAGCCGAGACCGGACAACTCGGGCTGCAGGAAGCGGTTGGCCGCCGGCCGGATGTCGTGATTCTGGATTTGGGACTGCCCGATATGGACGGCCTGACGGTGCTCAAACGCCTGCGCGAGTGGAGTCAGACACCCGTGCTGGTGCTGACCGTGCGGGATCGCGAGGCGGACAAGGTTGCCGCGCTCGACAGCGGCGCGGACGACTACTTGACGAAGCCGTTCGGCACGGCGGAATTGCTGGCGCGCTTGCGTGCCGTGCAACGCCGCGCGGCCGAAGCCCGCGAAGAGCCTGTGTTCGTAAGCGGCAGCTTGACCGTTGATCTTGCGGCGCGGACGGTGACGGCCAGCAAACAGGAAGTGCATCTCACGGCGACCGAGTACGCGTTGCTGCACGAGTTGGTGCGCCATGCGGGCAAGGTCGTCACACACAGGCAACTACTGCGGGCCGTCTGGGGTCCAAACGCCGAAAGCCAGTCACAATACCTCCGCGTGTACATCACCCACCTCCGCAAAAAACTGGAGACCGACCCGGAGCAAAAGTTCATAAGAACCGAACCCGGCATTGGCTATCGGTTGCTGACAGGCGAGTGACACGGTCGATAACAGCCTTGCCGAAACGTCCGCATCTCGGCTATAAGGCAGCCGATGAGCACGCGCACGATTGCGGTGGCGAACCAGAAAGGCGGCGTTGGCAAGACCACCACCGCGGTCAACTTGGCGGCTTGTCTGGCCGAGCGTGGCAAACGCACGCTGCTCGTCGATCTCGATCCGCAAGCCAACGCGACGAGCGCTTTGGGACTGGAAAAACTCTCAGGTGGCAGCCTGTATCAAGCCTTGCTTGGCTCCGCCCAACTCGCTGATTCAATCCGCCCGAGCGGCTACGACAACCTGGAAGTCATCCCGAGCGAAGTTGATCTCGCTGTCGCAGAAGTAGACGTGGCGCGCGCGGAGAACTATCTGCAGCGGCTGAAGCTCGCGCTGGCGCCGATTCGCGAGGCGAACCGCTACGAATTCATCCTCATCGATTGCCCGCCGTCACTTGGTATCCTGACGATGAATGCGCTGGCGGCGGTCGATGGGGTGCTCGTGCCGCTCCAGTGCGAATACTTCGCGCTGGAAGGGTTGGCGGTGATCATGCGCGTGATCCAGCAAATCAAGGACAGCGGCGCGAATCCGCCGCTGGAGCTGGACGGGATCGTGATGACGATGTACGACGGGCGCACCAATCTCTCGCAGCAGGTCGTCAACGAAGTGCGCAGTCACTTCAACGAGAAAGTGTTCAAGACCCTCATCCCGCGCACGGTGCGCCTGGCCGAAGCGCCAAGCTTCGGCAAACCGATCACCGTGTACGACGGCGGCTCGCTGGCAGCGCGGATCTATCGCGACCTGACGGAAGAGTTGCTGGCGCGAGGGGAGTTGCCGAAGGCGGCTCCGCAGGGCGCGCCTTCCGCTCAGGCGGCAGTTTAGAACGTATTCGGAAACGCAGTTCCCAAAGTCTGTCATTCTGAGCGAAGCGAAACCGCTGCGGGCCGTCTGTCGTGCGACGGCAAATCTCTGGTGTTTCGACGGTTTCCACGAACGACTGAGACCCTGCCCCTTCGCGGACTCAGGGCTTCGGCTCACGGTGCTCAGGGTGACACCGATAGGAGTTTTCGGATGAGTTCCAAGGTCATTTGCCTTGGAATGCGCCTGCAACGGACAATTGGGAACGAGCCCGCCTTCGTGCTGCGCACTACGGCGCGGCAGCTTCGCTCGGCGCTACGCTCCGAGCGAAGGCTGGTACGCCCGAGTGGATTTGAACCACCAGCCTTTGGCTCCGGAGGCCAACGCTCTATCCAGTTGAGCTACGGGCGCACGGAATTGACACGCCTACAGTCTATCGGCGTCTCCATCGGTGTTCAACCCCGAAAAAACGCTTGCCGGATGATTTTGGCGGGCACATTGTAGCGCGCCATGAAACGGATCGACGGACGCAAGCCCAACGAGCTTCGGCCTGTTCGCATTCACACGCATTACGTCAGCCCGCCCGAGGGATCGGTGTTGATCGAGATGGGGAAGACGCACGTCGTGTGCGCGGCGTCGATCGAGGAAGCCGTGCCGCGGTGGATGCGCGAGCAGGGCGTGAGCGGCGGTTGGATCACGGCGGAGTATTCGATGCTGCCGTACTCGACCGCGCCGCGCAAGCCACGCGAAGTCACACGGGGTCGCGTCGAGGGACGGACACAGGAGATTCAACGGTTGATCGGTCGCGCGTTGCGGGCGGTGACGGATTTGGACAAGCTGGGCCAACGGACGGTGTGGATCGACTGCGACGTGCTGCAAGCGGACGGAGGCACGCGGACGGCGGCCATTACCGGCGCGTACGTCGCGCTGATGCTCGCGATGCAGAAGCTGCACCAAGACGGAGCGATCGCAGAGATGCCCGTTACCTCCAGCGTCGCAGCCGCGAGTGTCGGGCTGCTGGACGACACGCCGCTATTGGATCTCTGCTACGACGAGGATTCCAAGGCGGCAGCGGACATGAACGTTGTCATGACGGGCAAAGGACAGATTGTTGAGATCCAAGGCACGGGCGAAGACAAGCCGTTCTCCAAAAACGATCTGGCACGCCTGCTCAAGCTTGCCGAGGGCGGGATTAAGAAACTGCTCGCGATCCAGGAAAAAGCGCTGGGCTGAACGCTCAGCCGAGGTGCAATGCCAGCTTCCGCTCGAGGTCTTTCTTGCCGGTCATCCCAACAATCTGCTCTTTCACCTGACCGCCTTTGAACAATAGAAGCGTTGGAATTGAGCGGATCCCGAACTTGGCGGCCAGTTCTTGATTTTCGTCCACGTTGACCTTGGCGATCTTGATCTTGCCGGCTTTCTCCTCGGCGATTTCGTCAAGAACGGGCGCGATCATTTTGCAGGGTCCGCACCATTCGGCCCAGAAATCGACCAGCACGGGCATCGGCGATTTGTTCACCTCTTGCTCAAAATTATTGTTCGATATGACGACAATATGCTTGCTTGCCATTGAATGTCTCCGACTCTCTTTGAGTCTTGGATGCTGTGGCAGGGCAGCCTGATTGCAACAAGGGATTTTATCCCATCGCCACCATCGCCAGATAAACCAGCACGGCAATCGAGAGAACGATCGCTCCAATTGCCAAACCGGCGTCCACGGCGCTTGGGGCGGTCGCCGTGACAGACGCTGGAGCCGGTTTTGTGGGCGCACCAGACGCCGTTGCGGGAGCTGCGGTTGGTGCAGGTTCTTCGCGTTTCAACCTCACGGCCGAGCGCGGCGCTTCGGGAGCGGGCGGTTTCGCGGCCGTGACCTGAACGCGCGACGTGTCCTTCTTCGGTTTCGGAACGGCGACGGGCATCCCGATCACGGACGTTCCCTTTTTGGCTTCCTCCTCGGGGGAACCCGTCGAGGGAGCGAGTTTGACTCTCGAAGTGGCAGAAGTAGGCGGAGACGGCGCCCCGGTCCGGCCCCCCAAGCCCGGTGGCAGATTAATCCGCACCGTATCCTTCTTGGATTCTTCTTGTAGTGCGGGTTGCTTGGATTCTTCCTCTGGTGAGGTTTGCTGTGGTGTCTCGTCAGCCATGGGTCAATCCTCCAAAATACTACGCTAGCATACGCGGTGGTGCGCGATGCTGTCAACCTTTTTGACTCAGGCCGCAACTTCGGGGAGCATCACGGGATCGTGCATACCGCGACATTGATTGCCGGTGATGGGATTGGGCCTGAGATCGCGGAGGCGGTGAAACGGGCGTTTGCCGTCGCTGCCGCGCCACCGCCAAACAGTTTCCTGAGATCGCTTACGACGAAGCGATCGTGGACAACGCCTGCCTGCAGTCGGTCCTGAATCCGAACAGGCTGGATGTGATGGTGTTGCCGAATCTCTATGGCGACATCGTCAGCGATCTGTGCGCGGGACTTGTCGGCGGCCTCGGCGTTGTGCCGAACGGTAATATCGGCGGGCAAGCCGCGATTTCTGAGGCGGTGCACGGAAGCGCCCCTGACATCGCGGGCCAAGGATTGGCCAATCCGACGGCGTTGCTGTTGTCGGGCGTGATGATGTTGCGTCACCTCGGCGAGCACGAGATGGCGGCGCGGATCGAAGCCGCTGTGCTTCACGTTTTTGCGCGAAGGCAGGCACACGACACGGGATCCTGGCGGTCAAGGCAGTACGGGAGAAATGACCGACACGATCAGCCAGGCACTGGAAAAATAAAGGCGCCCCGCGATGGCAGGCTTGCTGGAGTAGGCTCGGCGGAAAGCAACTTCAGGTTCTTTTTGCGCAGCAGTGGAGAATGTCGTACGGCTTGACATCCTGCGCAGTAGAGGGACCGGTCACGAGGTAGATGGTATCCGTCAATCGCTCGACACTGCGATGGTAGTCCCAGCGCAACATGGCGGTGTGCTGGACGACGAAGCGGGGATCGTCATCGCGGAAGCACGAGACGCAACTCGGGTCGGGTAGCCCGACCAAAAACTCGCTCGTGTCGAGGTTGTGCGCCGTCGTTTGGTAGAAATCCTCGAACAACACAAACGCGGCGCTGAACGGATGGTCAATGTAGCTGATCGCCTGCGTCACGCCATCCTCATCCCGCAATCCGCGCGGCGCGACGGGGGAGATGTTGTAGAGGTTATCCATCAAGTCCTCTTCGATCTCGCTGAGCGACGTGAACCCCCAGTTTTTGAGTCGTTCCGTGTTGACGCCGTAGTTGAACACCGTGCCTTGGACGATGGCGCCGATGGCAATGCCCGGCCACAGCTTGAGACGATGTGGCGGCAGGCTGCTGGAACTGGCGCGGCAGATCTTCGGGAACAAGAGTGGCTTGACCAATTGGTAGTTCGTCAGGTCCGGCACGTCATCGCCGCAACAATCCAACAGTCCGATATGCGACTCGATCAACTCATCCAGACGTTCCGGTTCCTGCAAGTAATGGTTGAACAAATGCTCCAGCATAATCGTTTGACCGTCGTTCAGTGTGAGTGCCAGACCTTCAGGGCGTTTGACGGCGAGTTGGGGGCGGTGACGTTTAAGCAGGCTGTAGTAGTAATTGGTGAAGCTGGCGGCATCCAGATGCGGCGCATAATTGATGGTCAGCGATCCGATGATCGCATCCAAGTCCGCGTCGTCGATCCCCGCGTCGCTGCTGCGGCAGCGGTAAAGGCAACGAACTTGAATATTTCCGCGTGTGAACACCCAGGCGCGCGCGTGGCCAAAATCGGCCGCGTGTTTGTCGCCTTTCGGTTCGATCCGCGTGTAGCCCATGTAGGCCGTGGTCATGCTGCCGCGGGAGCCGCAGCCAATCGACGGGGTGTCAATCTGCGGCCATGAACGTTTCTCGCAATCGATCAATGCCCGCAGCGTGCGCTCGGGCCGCATTTCCTCCGGCGTCGGATGTTCAAATTGGTAAGCCTCAATCTTGAGATAGCCGCCAGTGGTCAGACTCGCCAGGCTCACGTGCGGTGAGCCTTCATGCGTCAACGGCAGCCAACCTTCGGGATACTCAAGCGTGTAATTTTTCTCTGGGTCGCTGTACTCTGCCATGGAATTCGTTTAAGCAACTGCCTTGCCAACGCGGGAAATTGCGGGGGTGCGAAACGGGTGTTGATTCACAGCCGCGATTTGTTTAGGCTTCGCCGGCCATGAGCAAAGTCATTCGAGGAAAAGCTTACGTTGTCCGCGACAATATCGACACGGACCAGATCATCCCGGCGCAATACCTGACGCTTGTGCCGACAATTCCCGAAGAATACGAGAAGCTTGGCAGTTACGCGCTGTGCGGTTTGCCGAAAGATCAATACCCGACGCGTTTTGTTCCAGAGGATCAGACGAAGACTCCGTACGCAATTGTCATTGCGGGTCGCAATTTTGGCTGTGGCAGTTCCCGCGAGCATGCGCCCATTGCTCTAGGTGCCGCCGGGTGTGAGGCGGTCGTGGCTGAAGGTTTTGCCCGGATTTTCTTTCGCAACTGTGTTGCCACGGGCGAACTCTATCCTGTCGAAGCTCAACAGCGCATTTGCGAGGTGATTCACACGGGCGATGAAGTTGAACTCGACCTCGATGCCAACACTCTCGAAGTTGTGGAGACGGGGAAAGTTTTCCAGACGAAATCTATCGGCGACGCCCGCCCTGTGATCGATGCGGGGGGGATCTTCGAGTACGCGCGCAAGACGGGAATGATCAAGGCGCGCGGCAACCACTCTGTCGAGACCGAGAAACTGGCCGCCAAAGAACCTGCGGACGACTAGCCACTACGCCTCTTGGCGGTGCCTGACGCTCCGCAGCGCTCAATTTGCAGTTGACTCGTCGTGTCCGAATCGCGCACAAATAAGCAATATGTGGGTGTGCAGTGCCAAGCGAAACCTAGCGTGGATCGCGCTTGCCTGGCTGTTCAGCGTGGTCTGTGCATCAGCGACTGACATTAAGCTCAAGAAGGGTGGCAGCTACCACAACGTCAGAATCCTATATCAGGACGCCTCCAACATCGTAATCGAAGTCGCGTACGGCAACCTCACTGTGCCGATCGCGCAGGTGGCCAAGATCGACGGCAAACCGATCTCGCCGCCCAAACCTCCTGCTACGAACGCTCCGATTTTGAATGTCGTCACCAATGCTGCGCCGCACGGTGCGGAGGGGGAGCCAATGCCCTACGTTCACAACTGGACAATGGATGTCTTTCTGGTTCTCGTGGCATTGTCGTCAATGGCGTGGATTGGGATGTTGCTCTGGGTTCAATGCGATGTAAAAGGGACGCCTGAGCAAATCAAGCGCGCCAATGCCGATGTGCTTTTGCTGCCCGGCCTCGGCTTTGTGCTCTATTTGATTTCGCGTTGGCGGCGCCTGCAGCAGGCGGCCGAACCGCAAACGCTGACGGGACTCGTGGCCGGCTTGAAGCCCGAAGAGGCCCCCAAGAAACGCGGTCTGTTCGGAGGTCGCACCAAGATCACCGCCGCCGGTCGCCCCAAGACGCAGAGTATCAACATGGAGTTTCTTGACGTTGACCGCAATCCGATTCAAATCAGGAAAGACGCGCCCGAGATGACGGGCATCGAGGCCGCGCGGGAAGTGTTGGAAAGTGCAATGATCGAGCGGGCCAGCGACGTGCATATCGAGCCGATGGAGACCGGCTATCGCGTGCGGTTTCGCATCGACGGCATGCTGCAAGAGCGGTTGGTGTTTGAAAAGGCTGACGGGCTTCGCGTGGCCACCGCGCTGAAGGCGTTGTCGCAGATCGATGTGGCCGAACGTCGCAAGGCGCAGGATGGACGGTTTCGCGTACGCACTCGGGCGGGTGAAGTGGATTTCCGTGTGGCCACGACAAGCTCCATGCACGGAGAAAAGATCGTGATGCGGATACTGGATCGAAAGAGCGGAATCCTCAGCCTTGCCCAACTGGGGATGCCGAAGCAGATGATGCACGATTTTGACAAGGTGATTCACTCGCGCAACGGGATCATACTGGCGACCGGCCCGACGGGTTCGGGAAAGACCTCCACGTTGTATGCGGCCTTGAGCCGGCTGGACAGAAAGCGGCTGAACCTGATGAGCATCGAGGATCCCGTGGAATACGAGTTGGAACGGGCAACGCAGATTCCCGTGAATCCGAAGGCAGGCGTCACGTACGAATCGGGGTTGCGCTCGATTATGCGGCAGGATCCGGACGTGATCTTCGTGGGCGAAATGCGTGACGCCGAAGCCGCCAGAATTGGGATTCGGGCGGCGTTGACCGGCCATCTCGTATTCAGTTCGCTGCACGCCAAGGACGCGCCCGGTACCATCGCGCGGTTGGAAGAGATGGGTGTGGAAAAGTATCAAATCTCCTCCGCCCTGCTGATAGCTGTTGGGCAACGGCTCGTGCGGGTGTTGTGCAAACACTGCCGCGAGCCGTACCGGGCCGAGCCCGACGCACTCAACGATCTGGGGCTCGCGTGGCCGGGAGGAGCGCAGGTTTACCGGGCCGTCGGATGCGAGGCTTGCGACGGAACAGGCTATCAAGGGCGGACAGGAATTTTCGAACTGCTGTTCCTCGATGGGGCGATTCGCGGGGCCATCAACGAAGGGGCAAGCTACCAGCAGTTGTTCGAACTGGCGCTCCAGAAGGGCTTCCGCACGTATCACGAGGATGGCGCGGACAAAATCCTCAGCGGCATCACCACCGTTGAAGAAGTGTTGCAGGCGAGCTGATATGGTCGAGAACGTAATGGTCGCAATCAGCGTGTTGGCGATCCTGGTCATCTTGGGGTTGGGACGGCTGGGCATGCACTTCGGTGCGTTTTACGAGGCGACCAGCACGCTGCTGTTGTTTTTGGCGATGATGGTCTCGCTCCGGTACTGGTACCCGCTGACTCGCTGGGTCATGTCCTGGTGGTCACCGGATACAGCAAGCTACGCCGCCTTTGGATCTTATTGGGCGCTGTTCCTGATCGGTTGCCTTCCACTCATTTTGTTCATGAGTCGCGTCACGCAGGGGTCTATTCCCAGTTACCCCAAGATTGTGGACATGGTGGTCGGGATGGTCTTTGGCACAATCTCCGCCACCATTTTCGTCTGCTGCGTGATGACCAGCTTGTCGGTCATTGCGCCCAAAATCTGGGAGCCATACGACCGCAATGCTTTGACGCTGCCGCTGGATACCGTTCCGATTAGCATCTATCAAACAGTGGAAAGGGACTGGCTGCACATTGCGGAAAATGATCCCGCCCACACCCGGTTTCCAACATTCGAAAAGGCTGACGCGGATAACTTCGACAAGTACTGGAGGAAGAAGTGACCGCGGCGGGAAGCTTCAACGCCGCGTGGTGAGTCGGCTCAGTCCCCAGAGTCCCCCCAAGAGAATGACAAGTCCGAAGAGCCAATAACGCTGGATGAAACCACCCGCTTGTGTCAACAAAGTCGCCGGCGGTGATCGTGCTGCAGTTGGCTGCGCTGGAGGCGATGACGCAGGCGGCTGATTCGTGGCGGGCTGCGCGGTTGACGGACTGCTTTCAGCCGCACCGGTCGGATCGGCCTTTGCGGATGCCAGCGCCTGTGTAATCGTCTGGTCCAAGCCGGCCAGTAGCTGTCGCAACTCGGAGAGGCGGTGCGAGGCGTCCTGATGTTCGGAGTAAGCGTGCTCGTACTCCGCGCGCATTCTCTCAATCGACATCTCTTCGGTTTGTCCCTGAGTGTTCGTATCCGCTCTGCTGGCAGTCCTCATGGCGGCCTTGAGTCTGGCGTCGGCGTCGCTTCTTTTCTGCAGGGTGCGCACGACTCGGTCCTCATACAATTTGGCTTCGTCGCTGAGGAGTCCCCGCTGGCGTTCGAGTGATTGGAGCCACAGACGCGAGGTTTCGTTGTAGAAATGTTTCGCCATGTTCACAATTTCGGGCCGCTTCGAAGAGGAAATGACAGCCTTGAACTGCTCCAGCGCCTGTGAAAAATTGCTTTGGGTCAGCGCCGCCTGCCCTTGATCCAGAAGACCCTGGGCATGAAACAAGTCCGCCCGTCTCTCCGCCTCGTCCCTGGGCATCCATTCGTTGCCCATCCGCGCGAGGCCGCTGGCCACCTTGTCGCGTTCGGCGGTCCACTCCGCGATCTTCTTGTTCACTTCCTCCTCGTGAGGCGAATTGGGATACAGGTGAAGGAATGGATGGAAAACGTCATTGACGACGTGGTCGTAGTAGCTCAGGGGCTCGCTGGTACCCGGATCAAGCTGATACTCTTGCACCTGGTCAAAGGCTCTTTCCATTGCGCGCTGGGCTTTTTGTTCCTCAGTCAGACGGGTGATTTGCACGACATCGGTTTTCCTCACGGTCCGCTTGCTGGTAATGGTCCCCGCCGCAAATCTCACCTCCACGGTGAGTTGCGTGTCGTCTTCGGAGACGATATCACCTTCGAGAACGGCGCCATCCTTGAGTTTAACGGTGTCAGCATGGGCAAGAAGGACGATGCCGGCAACAAAAAGGACGCAGTAGAAGGGAATCTGACGCCCCCATCGAGATCTGCTCACTTGATTGAACCTCATGCCAGACCAGAGCTATTCTAGATTATCGCAACTTCGGAGGTCAACGGAAATTGCGCGATCACCGCGTGCGGCGGATTTCTACGGAAACGTACTGGGTGCGGGGGATGCTGAACTTCTTGACTTCGACCGTCACGGCTCGCGCCAGCCGCCGTGAAAGAATCGCTTCCGCAATTGCGTCGGCGACTGCCTCGACCAGCTTGCGCGGTCGTTCGGCAACCACCTGACGGATGAGGTTGGCCACGACATCGTAAGGCGTGGTCGCCGTTTCCATGTCGGTGCGGCCCGCCTCAGTGAGATCGCACTCCATTTCCACCGTGACCAGCAGCCGCTGGACGTGCGCGCGTTCAGCTTCGGTGACGCCGATCTGCGTGTCCACCTCAAGATCTCTGATGACGATCTTATCCATGAACAGGCACCTGCTCAGCCAGAGTTTGCTGGAGCTCGCCGAGATGCTCGCCGATCAGATCGGGCGACGTCGCACGCAGTCTTTCGAGGTGGTCGGTCGTCCTGAATACGGGCATCGGGTAATCGATCAGTGTGCCCGACCAATCCAGAATCACATTGCGAACCAACATGCCGCGAAACTACCATAACAGTGTGATCGAGAGGATGAGAAAAGAGAACCTGCTGGCCCACCTTCAAAATCTGGTCGGCGACCGCAACTCGTTCATCCATTCGCGCAGGTTGCGCGCGGCCGCCGAGTACATTAACCGCCAATTCAAGGCGTGCGGCTATCAAGTCCACGCTGACAGCGTTCGGCTGCTTTGGCGGCTGTATCCCAACATCATCGCGGAAGCGGCCGGCGCAAATCCCGACGCCCCGGTGCTGATCATCGGAGCGCATTACGACAGCGTGCTTGGGAGTCCGGGCGCCGACGACAACGCCAGCGGCGTCGCCGCGATGTTGGAGGTGGCCCGCGTGTTGAGCGGGAAGCTTTTGGCGGAGAAATCATCGCGCTTGCGAATTCAATTCGTTGGTTTCGCCTTGGAGGAGCAAAGTATGGCGGGCAGCGCACACTATGTCCGCATGCTCTCCAGGCAGCGCATGGCTCTGGAGGGCATGGTCTCCCTTGAAATGGTCGGCTACACAAGCAACGCGCCGAGCTCGCAGCAGTTCCCGCCCGGCCTCGATCACCTTTACCCGCACGTCGGCAACTTCATCGGCGTGGTGGCCAACGAACGTTCGCGGACGCTGCTGAATACAGTTGTGGCAGCAATGAAAACAGTCGAGGGATTGCCCATCGAATCCCTGGCAGTACCGCAAAACGGAGAGGTTCTGCCGCCTACGCGCTTGTCTGACCATTCCCCCTTTTGGGATCGCGGCTATCCGGCGCTGATGATTACCGACACGTCCTGGTTTCGAAACCCGCATTATCATCAGAGCACTGACACTATCGAAACCCTGAACTTGGATTTCATGGCGCGCGTCGCCGAGGGTGTGGCGCGCTCGGTGGAAGCGATGACGAAATGATCGCCGCCAGTTCCGGCCGTGTTCTTCTTGCTAAGACTGCGCCTTTTCTTTGGCGCGCGGGTTGCGCAGGTCCCGCCGCGCCAATCGCTCCGTTTTCCGCTTGCGCAAGCGCCGTTCAATCTTCTCGGCCACGATGTCCAATGCCAGCAGAGGTTCAGGACCGATTTGCTCGGCGCTGAGGTCGTTGCCGGGCAGTTCAACGAGCACGCGCACCACGTACTGGGATTGGGACGCATGAGCGCTGACCTTGCGCAACCGCACGCGCGCGCGCACCGCCCGGGGCGCATATTGCTCGACGCGTCCGATTTTTTCTTCGACCGCGTCCTTCAAATCCTCCGTGAGAATCAACCCGTCAGCCTGGATCAGGATATCCATGTGCAATCTCCTTGCTTCATCTTCGCGTGCCCCGAATGCGTTCGGGGCTTCGCCCAGCTTAAGACACATCGCGCCAATTCGCCACTCCGATTCTGCGCGGTTCAATCACGCAACAGCGGCCAGCCTCCGAGGGATCGCAGAATTCCCTGCGGTGCGGGATACCTTTGACTCCCGAATCGCCCATGGATGTGGTAGCTTGAGCACTGAAACAGCAGACAACGCATTCGACGATGAAACATTTGACCGACCAACAGGTAGCTGAATACTTTCATCGTTCCTTCACCGCCGTTGACGGCTTGTGGTTCATGAAAGTGGAAGAGAAACATGGGTTCGATGCCGCGCTGGAGATCGACAACGAAGTCTGGAAGGTTCTGCCCAAAGTCCAGGCGCGGAAAATGAAGTCCTTGTTGAATGCAACCCGGGACATCGACGGCTTGTACGAATGCTTTACGACCCGATTCCAACTCGAAGGGTTTGGATTCGAAACTCAGAAGGACGCGCAAGGTTTCAGTATCATCGTCAAAAGCTGCCCGTGGCACAATCAGATGATCAAGTCCGGCCGAGAACATCTCTCGGGCAAAATCGGGAGCACGATTTGTCGTACGGATTACGCTGCCTGGGCCAAAGAGTTTGGAAACATCGATTTCGAGCTGCAGGACCAGATTTGCACGGGTGCTGGACAGTGCATCCTGCGGTTTAGCCAGGCGCAGGAAACTTCTTGAGGTTGTTGTGCGAGTTCGAGGTTTTCTCCTGATAGCGGCGTGGCAGGTGGCGAGCGTTTTCGTATGGTTGCCGTCGTGTCACGCTGTGTTGTTCGAAGCAACGGGCGATCCCACGTACAACACGACTGCTCCGGGCGGCACGCTCACCAACAGTGGCTGGCAATACGAAGGCCAATGGAACAGTTTTCTCGGCACACCGATCGCGCCGATGTTTTTTCTCGCTGCCAAGCACGTCGGCGGCACGACGGGAGACGTGTTCGTGCTGAATGGATTCACGTACCACACGGTCGCATACTCCGATTGCCCGAATTGCGATCTGCGCGTCTGGCAGGTGGCGGAAACGTTCCCGCTGTACGCCCCGTTGTACACGGCCAGCAACGAGGTCGGACGGCGTTGCGTCGTTTTCGGGCGCGGCACGCAACGGGGCGCTGCCGTGACCGTGGGCAACCGGTTGAAAGGTTGGAAATGGGGTCCGGGCGACCGCGTGGAGCGCTGGGGTGAGAATGTTGTCTCGTCCGCGTACACGGATCAAAGCATTGGCGAATTGCTTCAGGTTCATTTCGACCGGCATGGAGTCAAGAACGAATGCCAGCTCTCCGTGGGCGACTCCAGTGGCGCGATGTTCATTCAGGACGGCTCGACGTGGAAACTGGCGGGGATTCATTACGCGACCGACGGTCCCTTCAGCTTGGACGGCACGACGAACACCCAATTCGAGGCGGCTCTCGTGGACATGGGCGGCTTCTACATTAACAGCCCTACAAACTCGACGTATATTCCCGGCGAACCCTTTGACATCCCCAGCTCGTTCTACAGCACGCGCGTGTCGGCGAACGTCAGTTGGATCAACAGCGTCATCGCCGCCGCCCCCGTTGCGCCCGTGGCCGGTTTCGAGGCGATGCCGACCTTCGGGGCGTGGCCACTGGCCGTGACGTTCACGGACACCTCGACGGGCACGCTTGCGAATCGGTTCTGGAGTTTCGGTGACGGCTCGACCACCAACACGGTGGCCAACATTCTGACGCACACCTACTCCGTGGCCGGCACCAATACGGTGAGCTTGACCGTGAGCGGTTCCGCAGGCGCGAGCACGATCACGCTGACCAACTACATCGTTGTCAGTGACGCCGTGGCGCCCATCACACCGACGGGGCTTACGGCAATGCAGATCTCGGCCAGCCAGATCAACCTGAGCTGGAATTCTTCCACAAGTTCGGGCGGGTTGGGCTTCGCTGGGTACAAGGTTTACCGTGACGGCGCGCAGATCGGCACGACCACGGCAACGAGTTATGCGGACACGGGTTTGGCGCCTAACTCCGATTATTGCTATACCGTCGCGGCTTACAACAACGAGGGCGAGACGTCAGCCCCGAGCGCGCAAGCTTGCGCCAACACATTGGCGACACCGGGTTCCTTGTCTGGCACGTACAACGGTTTGGCCATTCAGACGAATGCGCCTTCGCATCCAGGTTCGGGGAGCATCCAGCTTGTCCTCTCCAAGACGGGAACATTTGCCGCCAACCTGACCCTGGGCGGCGTACGGTCGGCGTTCAAGGGACAGTTTGATGATTCGGGCAACGCGACGAACACCGTCACGCGCCCGGGGTCGAATTCGTTGCAGGTGACCCTGCATTTGGACGTGACCGGCGGCACCGATCAAATCACGGGAACGGTGTCTGACAGCACGTTCACGTCCCAGCTTCTGGCGGATCGCGCTGTGTTCAGCCGCACCAATCCATGTCCGTGGGTCGGTACTTACACGATTGTCTTGGCCCCGCCCGCAGGGAACGACCCGACCATTCCGCAAGGATACGGTTGCGGTACGTTGACCGTTGCAGCAACAGGCGGCGGGAAACTGGGCGGAGTCTTGGCGGATGGGACAAAGATCGCGGCCAACGTGCCGGTGTCCAAGCATGGCACGTGGCCGTTGTATGACGCGCTCTACAAGAATCAGGGCGCGTGCGTTGGCTGGGTCACGTTCGACACGAATGACACGCTCGAAGCGACGGTGGACTGGTTCCTACCGTCCCTGCCGACGTCTCATTACTTTCCTGCCGGTTTCACGACCAACGTTACGCTGCTCGGTCAGATATACGTATCGCCGACAGCCGGCGGGCCGAGTCCGGCTGGTAACCGCCAGATCACATTGGGCGGGGGCAATCTGGCCAGCAACATCGTCAAGACGGCGGTGGTCGGCGCGTCGGGCGACGTGACGGTCTCAACTCCCAACAGCGAGAACCTGCAACTGAAACTCCAACCGGCCACGGGCCAATTCAGCGGCAGCTTCACGCATCCGTCGCTGAACAAGACCATCAGTTTCAAGGGCGTGCTGTTGCAACTCGACAATTCTGGCGCAGGATATTTCCTCGGCACGAGCCAGAGCGGTTACGTCACGATTGAGCCGACGCCGTGACCTGACATCCGGCTCCGGGCTCGCCGCACACCTCAACTTATCCGAGGCGTGTCTCCGTCGTCCGACAAGCGCGGCCTGTTCTTACGCAACTGCGCGCTTGCTGACCACGAATTTACCCTGCCATAGAATACCTGCGCCAGAAGCTGTGAGGCGCGGTTGTTGTCGTGGCACGTGGCGGTACAAGCTGCATGTGGAATCTCTCGCCGACTTCGAGCCTGGGTCGAGAAGTACCGAGCTGCAGTGTGGCACTGGAAGCCGTGGAAGCTGGCAGCGGCATCAGGTTGACGAAGTTGGGGAACCTCTGCTGAGGGGTGGGGCCGACGAGGCCCATTCGTGGAAAGACGACACACTTGATCTACTTGCATTCCTACAAGTAATGTAGTAGAATTCGCATAGAAAGGAGAACTCGAATGAGATTCTACAAGGTGGATGTTGATGAGGAAGTTTTTCGGTGTGTACAGAAATTCGCTGTACCGCTGGTTGATAGTTTCAATACCGCGTTACGGAAAGCGTTGAAACTCGGTGGTCCGCAGGTGCGAGGCGGAAAAAACGGGTCGGATGCAGAAGCGGCTGACATTAGGGGTGGTCTTCCGGCGGGGATGCCAGAGGCTCTGCGTCAGATCTTGGAGGTCGTACAGTTGGTACGCAAAGGGTGGCGCCGCGAGGATGCATCGAGGTCGGTGGCGGTGAGTCACAATGTTGCCGTGCAAACAGTCAACGATAAGTACGGGCGACAGTTAGGCTTGACGGCGGCAGAGTTCGAAGAGTTGCTTGGCGATAGCGAGCGAGAGAGATTGGAGGCGTTGCTGAAGAAGCGTTTCCCCGAGTATGAGAGGATAATCGAAGAGAGGTTACGTTAAGCGCGGGCTTGGATGGGGTGCGGCATGATCGTATTCGATGGGGTAGGATAGTGGTGACGGCAAGAGGAAGGGCTATGAGAAGACGCAAATTGTCGGAAAGTAAGGGGTCTAGGAGAAGCGGATTGACAGACGTTTGTCCGGACTGCAATCAGCGGTTATCGCAGCATGCGGGAAAGTGTCGGCACTGCCGTTCTGGGTTGGTTTCGGCTGTTTCGGGAAGGTGTTGTCGATGCAGTAAAACGCCATGAAGGAGCGAGCGTAAGGCTTCTCGTTCGTGGTTATGTCGCGCAGCGTAGGTGGTCGGCATGGGCGAAATGCGGCGGGCGTAGCGGTGGGGCGACAGGGTTGCGCGGAGTCCCGGCGCGTGGAGACCAAGACGATCCATCTGCGCCAAGCTTCTCGGGTGGTGATGCGCAAAGCGGGGGCAACCTTGCGTCCCGTCGGTAAATGCTGCATAATACGAATGTGAAACGGATCGCGCGTAAACGCAACCACGCATATCAACACTGTTGGGCTGGAAGAGGAGACTCACGATAAAACGAAGGATAGGTCTGGCGGCGGTTGTGATATGTTCATTGGTTGTTGGGTGTGCCACCCCATATCAGGCCAGCTCGTTTCGGGGCGGGTACTCGGAAACCCACCTGGCAACAGACGTATTTCGAGTTTACTTCCGTGGCAATGCGTACACGTCCATGGAGCGCGCTCAGGATTTCGCCCTACTACGGGCCGCCGAACTCACGACCCAGCATGGGTTCGGTTACTTCGCCGTAATTGACGAAAGCTCGTCCACATCTGTTTCCAGTTTCTCGCCGCCAGCGGCTCGAGCAGTCACATCGGGCTCCGCGTCCGCCAGCGGGGATTCAGCGACATTTTCGGCCCAGACGACATACTATGAAGGCCCTGCATACCTGATGTATAAGCCAAGAACTGGGTTGCTTATCAAGTGTTTCGCCACGAAGCCTGAACACATCTATACATTTGATGCGGCCTTTCTGGTGCAGTCCCTGAGAGAGAAGTACCGAGCGCAATGATGAGATGCCCAACAAATTCGTAGGAGCTACCGGCGCGTAGGGACTTTGTCTTTCTCGAAGCGCATTTGATCTGACAGAACTGATTGACGGTGCTGAATGGTTCGTATAGTGGAATAATTGGTAGTGAAGTCGGAGGAGTTGTGAAGAAATCGTACAAAGAAAAGTATGAAGAAGAAGAAAAGGTGCTAAAGGCGATAATAAAGAAGCCGATGACGGGACCTCAGATCGCCGAAGTTATGCGGCTGTCTAAAGGTGAGGTTTCAAGGGTGATCTCGAAACTTAGGAAAAAGGGGGCCGTGATCTCAATTCGTGCTACGCGTGCGCGGCTGCATGCTAGTGCGGCAGCACTCAGGGGCATGTCTGCAGACAAACTGAGCGATTGGCTGTGGTAGTTCTTGGCGGCGTGAGGCGCAGAAGTTCTCTGTGCAAGCAAGTGATTTTTCATAAAAGTTATTGGTTGTTGACGAGGTTGTTCTGTCGGCGATCACGCGGCATGGTTTGCGACTGGTTGGTCTGGCTGCAACTGCAGCACCCATGATCCATGCTGCAACTGATTGCGGGCATGCAGCGCGGCGTCATACGGCGTCTGATTGCGGATCATGGCGGCGAGGATCTTCAGCCAGCGCATGCCCAGACAACGCACGGCACAAGCGTGGCTCTGTCCCTTTTGGCGATGCGCCGCATAGTAGATTTGTGCCCAATCGCAAGAATGCCGACTCAGATCGACCCAGAGGTGGACGGCATGCCGGAGGAAGCGGTTGCACTGGCGGCGCAGATGAACGACGGACACCTGGCCCGATTGATAACTCACCGGTGCCATCCCGGCCAAACACTGCCAGGTTTGCGGCTGTTCTGCCAGCGCTGGCAACACGAGCAGTTCACTCAACAAACGCGGGGCTAACTTGGTGCCGGCACCGGGTAGTGAGGCAAAGATTGTGTGCGCCGGATGTGCTTGAAAACATTCGTCGATGAGGGTGCGGTAGCGGGTCAACTGTAGTTCCAGTGTGTGCAATAACTTCGCGAGGGCGACAGCCAACGCACTTTTGGCGGCAATCACTGGCGTGGGGCCGCAAAACTGGTCGGCTTGGGCAAAGATGGTCATCCGTTTCTCGTTTGTCTCCCGACGGCGGAGTCCGTGCGCGAACAGGAACTTCTGCCATTGGCGCTGTCCCGCTTGCACCAACGCTTGGGGCGTGGGGAACGCCTCCACAAACGCCCACGCCGAGGGCGCACACCAGTTGTCGAACGCTGCCAAGGCCGCGGGATAATACTCGTAGAGCGCTTGCTGTAGCTGGTTGACCAAGGCCGTCCGCTGTTCGATTAGCGCGACCTCGTCCCGACACAACAACCGCAACTGCTGGACGAGTGGTTCGGGTGTTTGCAGTGGGGTCCACGCTTCCCCTTCCAAACGCACCGCATCAGCGAGCGCCCAACAATCGGCCCGATCCGTCTTGGTGCCGCTGGGCAGCTTGCGGGTGCGATACGACTTGGAGCTGCGCGGATGAATGGGATAGATCCGGTGGCCCATGCTCACCAGTCGTTCCAGCGCGAGGCGCTGGCCAGATTCGACTGCGATGGCGAGGTGGGGAAACTCCGCCAACCGCTTGCGGCAGACTTCCCAACCGTCCGGCGTGTGGTCGAAGCGAAACTCAGCAGCGATTCTGCCCGCCGCATCCAAGACCAGTAGGTCATGATGCTCCTTGGCCCAATCGAACCCCGCGAAGTGTGTGACTTCATTCCATGTCTTCATGTGCTGCGATTCCTTTCCTGTCGTTGCGGCAGCCCCACCTGGAGTTACTCGGTTCAGAGTCGGACTAATACGGCGGCCATCATGGGGCGCAGTTCTCTCAGACTTTGGAACACGAGCCAACGATGTCGCCGGTTTTCTGCGCTGAACCCTCGTGGGGTGGTTGGTCGGTGACCGTATCGACATCGCGACAGGACGGCTGCCAGCCACAGCCTGCCCGGAAATCCCTTCGGTGGCGAATGCGGCGGCCAAGTTATTCACAACCTCGCTACACTCCGCTTGAGGGCTGCGCTTCGCTCGGTGATGAACAACTTGGGAAATGGTATTATACTAACTTGCAATCAATAGGCTACTAAAGTAAGTTGGAGGGCAATTCTATGCGCCCTCGAACTGAAATCCCCGCTGTGCAGGTTGGCGCGATTCGTCGTGCGATGCTGACCGCCCCCAAC
>JBEKZD010000017.1:0-64558 GCA_049510215.1 Verrucomicrobiia bacterium | reverse complement strand
AGAATCCATATCAGAAGCCGAGGCCGGAGGCAAGCACATTCTTCAATGCCGGTCCGGGTCAGGCGTATCTTGTCACTGCCCCATAGTAGCGCGGGCGTCTCGCCCGTGTCGTGCGGCATACCCAAACAGCAACGGGCGGGACGCCCGCGCTACTGTGTCAGGCCTTGTCGTGGCGGTAGTATCAAGATGCGCCGGCCCGGGTCAGAAGCGGGGTTGGCGGGCTGAATCGGTCGCGGAGCCGCGAAGCGGCTCTACATCGTCGCCGTTTTCCTTAACCGGGGCGAACTGGATTGCTATTATAATAATGATGTATCTTGCGATCACGGAACAGAGGAGGGGGCGTGAAACCACTGTCTCCTCTCTGTTTGGCTGATCTGGACTTTGGAGGTTCCACGTCCGACCCGGTCGTGGCGCTTCTATTCCACCACGGCGAACTGGCCGTTGGTGACGATCCACATGACGTAATAGGAGCCTTTGATGTCGCCTTTTGGGTCGAATTCGAGTTTGCCCATCGCGGTGTCGAATGGGTGGGTGTGCATGTAATCGGCCAGCGCGTTGAAATCGGCCGTGCCGGTGTTCTGGATCGCGGTGAGCAGAATGTTCATCGCATCGTAGCCGTAAATGGAGTAGGGGCCGGGCTCGCCGTATTTGGCGCGATACTTGGCGAGAAAATCTCTGGCCGTCGGCACTTTGTTCGGATCAGGCCCGAACGTCATGTATGCGCCTTCGCCATTCTTTCCGGTCGTGCGGATGAATTCCTTGTCGATGAGTCCGTCGCCGCTCATCAACGGCGCGGTCAATCCCACCTGTCGCGCCTGATTAACCAACGGGCCGCCCTGATCGTAGATGCCGCCGAAGTACCAAATGTCGGGATTGGTGTCCCTGATCGCGGTGACCACGGCGCGGAAGTCGGTCTCTTCCTTCGGCACACCGGCGTAGTACACGGGCTGAATGCCGTTTGCCTTCAAAGTTTTCTTGAATTCGTCCGCCAGGCCCTGTCCGTACGTCGTTTTGTCGTGCAGGATGGCAACGCGTTTCACGTGAAGTTTGTCGATGGCGAACCTGGCCGCGGCATTGCCTTGTTGATCGTCGCGGCCGCAGACGCGGAACATGCCGCGAAACCCGCGACCAGTGACCAACGGATTGGTCGCGGCCGGCGTGATACAGATAACTTTGGCGTCGTTGTAAATGGTGGAAGCGGGAATCGTGCAGCCGCTGTTGAAGTGGCCGACCACTCCCACGACGCCCTGGTCCACCAGGTCGCGCGCCACGGAAGTCGCTTGTTTGGGCGAGGCTTCATCATCGCCCTTGAGGAGAATGATTTTCCTGCCCAGCACGCCGCCGCGCGCATTCCATTCTTCGATGGCGATTTCCGTGCCGAGCACCATGTCTGTGCCGATCTTGGCTTGCGAGCCGGTCAGCGGCGCGACGGCGGCCATCTTGATTTCGGATGCGGCAACTTTGGCGGACTCTTCACGCCTGCCGCAACCCGGCAACGCGAGCGTTGTCGCCAGCAGAATTGAGAATAGTGATTTGCCCAGCTTCATCGCCATGCGTTTCCTCCCGTGAGCGTTCGACAGCGGACTGTAAAACGTCCGGCAACGGAAGATCAAGACCATTGCAGTTCGAGTTACGCCCGTTTAAAGGGTAGTGTCCTGATTTGCAGTTTGGAGGGACGCGCTCCGTCGCGCCTTCGCGCGCCATAGCGCTTCGTCGCGCAGGCGCGTCCGTTCGCGAAACGCGGCCACGACAGAGCCCTGGTCGCCTTCGGCGCCGCCAAAGGCGGGTAAACGTGGCCCTCCAGATCAGGACACTGCCATTCAAAGAGGCGGCTTGCGTATCCAATCGCCGCTGTGGTAAAATCTGCCACATGCTGAAACAGCATGCAGACGATCAAGCGTCCCGTCTCGTTCTCGGGCATCGCTATTCACACCAGCAGCAAGGTCAACATGACTCGGAAACCTGCGCCCGTGGACCAGGTCATCTGATTTGTGCGCGCCAATCTCGACGGCAAAACCGTCGCCGGAATAGTCAGATCAAAGGCAACCTGCTTTTTCTGGGGAAGTTTTTGCGCCACGGAATGGGGATTGGGTCGGTGTGGCCGTCGAGCAAGTCGCTGGCCCGGGCCACGATCAAGGAAGTGAACTGGGAAAAGGCGAAGGTGATTGTGGAACTCGGCGCTGGGACGGGCGCGATCACGGAGGAAGCTGTTGCGCGTCTCAAACCGCACACGAAGTTTCTGGCCATTGAACGGGACGCCGATTTTGTCCGGATTCTGCGAGAACGGTTCTCGGACTTCTCCAACGTTGAGATCGTCCACGCGGACGTGCGGGATATCGAAGCGATCTTGCATGCGCGCGGGATCACGAAGGTGGACTACTTTGTATCGGGGTTGCCGACGCCTTTGTTGCCGCCGGCAGTGCGGAAGCCGATGTTAGCGGGAGTGAGGAAGTACATGTCGCCGCACGGGGTGTACTCGAATATCACTGAGATTCCGTTCTGGTACAGGCGGCATTACAAAGGGTGGTTCGAGTATGTGGAGTTCCGGTTCGTGCCCGTGAACGTGCCGCCGGGCGGCGTGTATCATTGTCGGGCGATCATGGGTGCGGGAGAAGTCAGGTAGCTCGTTACGCTTGACTTGGCGGTTGTTGTGAGATGTCCCAGCCGCCCCGGCATCCATCACCCGATGGTCTGTAAATGGACAGCCGCAGCAGCAAATCGCCAGCTTGCCCCGAACGCCTTCGAGGGCTTGCTTATACGATAGCTGCATGCTAGAACCTCGCGCATGCTCAAACAGCAGCAGACGATCAAGCGTCCCGTTTCGTTATCGGGCATCGGCGTTCACACGGGCGGCAAGGTCAACATGACCTGGAAGCCCGCGCCCGTCGATCACGGAATCAAGTTCGTGCGCACCGATCTCGACAGCAAACCCGTCATCGAGCCGCTCATCCGTAACGTCGGCGACACGATGCGCTGGACGACCATTGGCAACAACGGCGCAGTCGTCCACACCGTCGAGCATGTGCTGGCCACGCTGAGCGGTTACGGCATCGACAATGTCATCATCGAGTTGGACGGCAACGAACCGCCCGTCGGCGACGGCAGTTCGAGACCGTTCGTCCAGATGGTCAAGCAGGCGGGCATCCAGCCGCAAGAAGGCAAGCGCGAAATCTTCCAGCCGCGTGAAGTGGTGCACGTGGAAGTCGGGGAGTCGTTCGCCGTCGTGTTGCCCAGCGATCAACTGCGGATCAGTTGCACCATCCATTTCGGCAAGCCGGGGCTGGACGCGCAGTATCTGAGCCTGGTTGTCGAGCCGGAGACGTTCGAGACGCAGATTTCACCTGCCAGAACCTTCGCGTTCTACGAGGAAATCCAATCTCTGATCGACAAGGGACTGATCAAAGGCGGCAGCCTGGAGAACGCGGTGCTCATCCGCAACGAGAGCATCCTCGCTACCGAGCCGTTGCGGTTCGGTGACGAATTTGTGCGGCATAAGATTCTCGATGTCCTCGGCGACATCACATTGCTGGGCCGGCCGCTGGCGGCGCACATCGTCGTCGTGCGACCGGGGCACGCGTTGAACGCGGAACTGACCAAGTCGCTGGCGCGTGAGCTGGAGAAGGAAGAGCCTGCCGCCATGTCGTTCGCGCCACCGCTGCCCGCCGCCGCGTCCACCGACTCAGCGATGGACATCACGCGATTGCTGAACATCATGCCGCACCGGTATCCGTTCCTGATGATTGACCGGATCCTCAAGATCGAGGGCGAGCAGAAGATCGTCGGGTTGAAGAACGTCACGATCAACGAACCGTACTTCCAAGGACATTTCCCCGGTCATCCGATCATGCCCGGCGTGCTGCAACTGGAGGCGATGGCGCAGGTGGCGGGCATACTCATGCTGCGTCAGGGGCAGAACGAAGGCAAAGTGGCGTACTTCATGAGCGCCAACAACGTCAAATGGCGCAAGCCCGTCCGTCCCGGCGACCAGCTAATCATTGAAGTCGAGATGGGACGCGCCCGGAGCAACATCGCCAAGGCCAAAGGCGTCTGCAAGGTTGCGGGTGAGATCGTCAGCGAAGCCGAAGTGATGTTCAGCATCGTGGATAAGTGAGCGGGAGAAGGAAGCTGTCAGCGGTCAGCTTTCAGCTATCACCAACGCGGGGCGCACTTTGGCCGCCAGACCGAGATCAGCCAACCAGACTTCACCGCGTTTGGCGTTTGGCACGCTGTTCCTCTTCGCGGTCGTACTGCACAAAGGCTTGATCGGCGGCCACCACCAAGTCCGCTTCCGTGCCCACGCCGTAGGCGTCGGCGTAGATCAATGCGCCTTTGCGCTCTCGAAATAACCGATCCACGGCCGCCGCCAATTCCTCCAGTTCCTTGGTGCTTAGGCGCGGCAATTCAGTCAGAATCTCAGTGGTACTCATGACGCCACCAGCATACCGCAACCCTGCGCCGTTTTCAGCCTCGTCGTCAGCCTTGGATGGGTGGAACGACAGAATCAAGCAGCGGCGGCATCGGTGATTGACCGGAAGGCGAAGTTTCGGTAAGAAGAAACCGTATTCTATGGGGCAATCTGTGATCCATCCGACAGCGATTATCGACTCGCGCGCCGAGATCGGAAACGGCTGCGAGATCGGGCCATACTGCATCGTCGGACCGAACGTGAAGCTGGGCGAGGGGAGCCGCTTGCATTCGCACGTGATCCTCGACGGTTTGACCACGATCGGGCCGCGGTGCGAGTTATTCCCGTTTGCGTGCATCGGGCTGAAGACGCAGGACCTGAAGTACGCGGGCGGCACGTGCTATTTGGAGATCGGCTCCGACAACGTGTTTCGCGAGCATGTGACGGTGCACACGGCGACGGGCGATGGCGGTGTCACGCGGATCGGTTCGCACAATAATTTCCTGGCGTATTCGCACGTCGCGCACGATTGCGTTGTCGGAAACCACGTGGTCTTCAGCAACTGCGGCACACTGGCGGGGCACGTGATTGTCGAAGACCACGCCGTCGTGGGCGGGCTGGCAGCGGTGCATCAGTTTTGCCGGATTGGGACGATGGCCATCATCGGTGGTTGCTCGAAAGTCGTGCAGGATGTTCCGCCGTACATGATGGCGGACGGAAACCCAGCGGTTGCTCGCGGCATCAATAAGGTGGGGCTTGAACGCAACGGCGTCAGCGAAGAAGCCCAGCGGGGGCTGCGCGAGGCCTTCAAAATTGTTTTTCGGGCGGGCTTGACAGTCAGCAATGCTTTGGATAAGGTGTCCGGCGAACTTCCGCAGAGTAAAGAGCTCACGCACTTCGTCGACTTCTGTCGCAAGTCCGAGCGCGGAATAGCCCGTTAGCGAGCGTGGAATAAACGGTCATTGTGGTCAGGCTTAAGCCTAAGTTGATACCGTACCTGGAGCGCGTCATTGAGTTTGATTTGGTGCGCGCAATGGAAGCTGCTGCACTGAACGCTTCAACGTGGCAAAGGCGACAAGCATGCGATGGATCAGGCGGCCTGTGACGCGATTCGCGGGATGTTCGATCCGATTCCGTGCTGCGGCGAGTCGTGATTGGTGAAGAGCGAAAAACGAGGCTCTACGGATTTTTCCGGGGGAACAACTTGGCGCGTAGACACCGGGCGCGGTCGCCCTGGACATTACGGTCGATCCGGTTGGCAGAACGACCCAGTATTTCAAGCGGCTGCCGAATGTGTTTCGGTGCTGGCAGCGGCGGCGGTGCGATGTCTGAGCGGCGACTGGAAACGAAAGAAACTGGTAAAAGAAACGTTCAAGGAAGAATTGAGTGGGGTTCTCCGCGCTGAGGATCGGGCACGAGACGGTGCATGATTTGGCCGTAAACACCATTTGCTGGCGTTCGACCTGGAGAGAACAAACATTGTGAAAGAGCCGACTGTGAACGAAAACCAACAACAACAGCCGCAACCGCAAACCCAACCACAATCACAACCACCCGCCGAGACGATCGCGCGCGGCGTTCTGGAGGTCGGTGAAAAGGGATTCGGCTTCCTGCGCAATCCCGCACGCAGCTTCCAGATCAGCCCGAACGACATTTACGTTTCGCCCGACCTGATCCGCAAGTTCAAGTTGCGGGCGGGAGTTGAAATCGAAGGCCGTGCCGCGCCTCCGAGGAAGGGCAGCCCGCAACTGGTCGCGATCAACACGATCAACGGCGAGCCGCCCGAGAAGCTGCTGTCGCTGAAAAAGTATGACGACCTCACCAGCATCAACCCCAATCAGCGGTTCGTTCTCGAAACCGTGCCCGACCGTTACACCACGCGCGTGATCGACTTGATCGCGCCGGTCGGCAAGGGCACGCGCGGACTGATAGTTGCGGCGCCGCGCACGGGCAAGACGACGTTGCTGCATCACATCGCCGACGCGGTCCTCACCAATCATCCCGACGTCCACGTGATTGTGTTGCTGGTGGACGAGCGGCCCGAGGAGACGACGGATTTTCGACGCTCGATCAAGGGCGGCGAGGTGATCGCATCCACGAACGACCAGACCATTGATGAGCACGTCCGCACGGCGAAGATGGCCATCGAACGCGCCAAGCGCCTGGTCGAGTGCGGGAAGGACGTATTCATCGTGCTCGACTCGATCACGCGGCTGGCGCGCGCGTTCAACAACTACATCGGCTCGACGGGCCGCACGATGACGGGCGGCCTCGATGCGCGCGCGATGGAACAACCGCGCCGGATTTTCGCTTCGGCGCGCAAGGCCGAGGAAGGCGGTTCGCTGACAATCATCGCCACCGCGCTGATTGATACCGGCTCGCGCATGGACGAACTGATCTTTCAGGAGTTCAAGGGCACCGGCAACTCGGAACTGGTGCTGGACCGCAAGATCGCCGAGCAACGGTACTGGCCTGCCGTCGATCTCAATGCGTCGGGCACGCGTCGTGAGGAACTGCTGCTGACGCCGAAAGACCTGGAGGCGATTGCGCGGTTGCGCCGCGCGTTGAGCGAGGTGCAGCCTGTCGATGCAATCCAAAAACTGCTGACGGGCCTGTCGAAGTTCAAAACGAACAAAGAATTTCTCAAGGCGGTGGCATAGGCAACTGCGGTTGCATCACAATCGAAACAGGGTGCCCCCGATCCACTCGTGCACTTGCCCTCGCATGGCGGCACGTGGTAATTTGTTCGCGATGAACCGTCCGATTCTGGCAAGCCTGCGTTCGCGCCTGCTTCTGCTTGTCTTCCTCGCGGGACTGCCGTCGTTGGGTCTGGTCTTACGCAGTGGACTGGAGCAACGCCGTTATTCAGCGGCGATGATGCAGGATAACGCGCTTCGATTGGCGCGGCTGGCCGGAGTCGAGCAGGAACAACTCGTCACCAGCACGCGCCAGTTCCTCATGATGCTGTCGCAAGTCCCCGAGGTGCGCAAATTCGATTCGGCGGCGTGCAACAAGCGCTTTGCCGAATTGCGCAAACAATACCCCGCCTACGCCAACATTGGCGCGGTGCGTGACGACGGGACGGTGTACGGCAGCGCGATCGCCTTGAGCAACGTCGTGAATCTCGCCGACCGCCCTTACATCCAGCGCGCTCTTGAGACCCGCGACTTCGCAGTGGGCGATTACCAGATTGGACGGATCACGCGCAAGCCAGGCATCAATTTCGGGTATCCGATTCTCGACGATGAAGGGAAGCTGCAAGGAGTTGTGTTTGCGGCCATTGATGTCAGTTGGCTGAACAACCTGGCCAGGAGAGCGAATTTGCCACGCGGCGCCAGCTTGATCGCAATTGATGGTAATGGCACGGTTCTCGTTAGCTATCCGGAACCCGAGAGATGGGTGGGACGAAAACTCCGCGAAGCGCCGTTGATTAAAGCGATTCTCGATCGACACGTCGGTACGGCGGAGTTGGAGGGGCTTGATGGTGCGCAGCGTCTGTATGGCTTCATGCGTTTGGGTCGATCTCGCGCCACCGACGTCCATGTGGCCGTTGGTCTCCCTGAGAAGCTTGCCTACGACGAAGTGAACCGCATTATCATTCGCAATCTCATCTTGTTGGCTCTGGTGGCGGCGCTGGCGTTGGCGGCGGCGTGGGTAGTGGGTAATTTCTTCATTGTACGCTGGGTGAGGGTGTTGGTCGGTGCCACCCGACGCGTGACCAAGGGCGACCTCGGCGCCCGCACGAATCTGTCGGAAGAGCAGGGGGAATTGGGGGAACTGGGACGCGCGTTTGACGAGATGGCGGTCGCGCTGGAACAGCGAGCGACCGAGCGTCAGCGCGCTGTCGAGGCGTTGCGAAAGCTGAACGAGGAGTTGGAGCAGCGTGTCGCTGCCCGCACCTCGGAATTGCTCGAAAAGAACGAACAGATGCAATCCGATCTGAGGATGGCGCGGGAGCTTCAACTCGCGTTCCTGCCACAGAAATACCCAAGCTTTCCCAGAGACGTCGGCTCCGAGCAGAGTGCGCTGCGTTTCTGCCACCGCTATCTGCCCACGGACGACATCGGCGGCGATTTTTTTGACGTGATGCCGTTGTCCGATACGGAAGCGGGAGTGTTCATCTGCGACGTGATGGGTCACGGAGTACGCGCGGCACTGGTGGCCGCGACGCTGCGCGGGCTGGTGGGAGAGTTGTCGTCGAGGGCGCGTGACCCGAGCCTGTTTCTGTCCGAAATAAACCGGGCGTTGTTGGCCACGTTGCGCAGGGTTAACACGACGATGTTTGCCTCCGCGTTTTATCTTGTGGCCGATGTGGCCAGTGGCCAGGTCTGTTTTGCCAACGCCGGGCATCCAAGCCCGTTGCATGTGCGGCGGTCCGAGCTGGTGGTCGAATCGCTTTACGCGAACAACCAAGCTGGATCTGCGCTCGGGTTGTTCGAGGATTCGGTGTACCCGACGGTGCGACGGAAGGTTGCTGCGGACGATCTGGTGGTGCTTTACACCGATGGCCTGTACGAAGTGTATGATGTCAACGGGCAGCAGTACGGGGAAGAACGATTGTTGGCCGCGTTGCGCAAGCGAATCCATCTGCCGTGCACGGAATTGTTCGACGAAGTCTTGCAGGAAATGCGGCGGTTCTCTCACACCAATACGTTTGCCGACGATGTTTGCCTGGTGGGCATGGAAATCGCCCGCGTTGGCATCGCGCAGCAGTCTCAAACGGTGAATGAAGGCACGCGTACGAGATTATAACTCGCTGGTGCGGCGGCTTGAGGCGCTTCCGCCGCGCGCGTGGAAAGTACGCCAAGTCGGTGAAGTGTGGGGATACCCGTGGTTTTTTGTGGAGCGAAAGGTGGGTCCATCCGGCGAAGGAACGCCGCCACTATCGCCACGGCGCATTTCCCCTTGTCGCACTCTTTCGCCGCGTGTTAGTCTGCAAGCAATGAGGCGATTGATTCTCTTCCTTCTGATCGGTAGTGCGCTCGCAGCCGATACGCACGGACAGCTTTCGGTTCAGTTGCGTGCAGAGAATGACACCTATTTGCTTTACGAATCGATTCCCGTGGTCGTCGTCGTCCGCAATGGCTACGGTCGAACGGTTGAGATGGAAACGAGTGGGGGACAACCGTGGCTGAGTTTTCTTGTGAGGGACGATTCGGACAGCGTCGTCGGGAGCGTCGGTCAGCTCCAAGTGGGTGAGTCGGTGCTGATCCCGCCAGGACAGACGGTGAGTCGCACGATTGATATACTGCCGTTTTACGACCTGCGGACGCGCGGTACCTACCGGGTTCAGGCGGCGATCAACGTGAACGGGATGCAGGCGATTTCGGCTCCGATCAAATTGACCATCATGAATGGGCGCGAGCTGTGGAGCCAGACAGTCGGCCTGCCCGCCTCGGAAAAGGGAGGGGATGAGTATCGGACTTACTCGTTGGTGGCGAGGATCAGCCCGCGGCAGGATCTGCTGCACATCTGCGTCAAGGATGCGGCACATCAACTGATTTACGGGTTGCTTCCGCTGGGAGGTTTTCTCACGCTGACGAAGCCGGAAGCGCTCATCGACAAGCAGGGGCATCTGCACGTGTTGTACCAGAATGGGCCGCGCTCCTTCGGCTACGTGCACGTCGATCCTTATGCGAAAGTCGTGGGGCGCGCGGCGTATTCCGACTTTCTGTCAAAGCCGCGACTGGTCACCAATAATGATGGGATCACGAGTGTCCGCGGCGGCGAACAGGTTTATCCAAAGCCAGAACGAGTGATGAGCAACGAAGAGATCAATCCGCCAAAGCCTGCGCCGCCCCCGAAGCCCAGGAGGTGGTGGTGGCCATTCGGACCGAAGAACCAGCCGTCCATTGAGTAGACTGCTGACGCCGTCCAATCACGCCTGAGAAGCGAAATCGCGCACCAGGGGAATCACCTCATTGGGGGTTTTCTGTCGGGGTTTCGCCAAGGATCGTCTCATCCAGATCCTCGATGAGGCGGTGCCTCTTTTCAAAGTCGACCTTCTTGACACTCGGATACAGCGGCAGAGCCGCCGCCAGAGAGAAAGTAGGCGACCACTTGGGTGCTATCAGTGATTCCAGTCAGGTCGTACACATCAATTCACAAGTGGACCGGTAATTCGTAGCGATTGACAAAATCGGTCAAGACCCGACGTGAGCGGGAGTTCCCAATTCACGCCTGGCAACGATTTGTTCTCGCACAGGCTGTAGACGGCTGCCCAAAAAAACCTGATTTGACCCGTTACTGTCGCCGCCGTATCATGCGCACATCGCTTGCGCGGCCCGAGTGGCGGAACGGCAGACGCAGCGGACTTAAAATCCGCTGGAGGGTTAGACCTCCGTGGGGGTTCGAATCCCCCCTCGGGCACCAGCCCCGAAAGCTTTCGGGGCCAGCCGGCACGGTCGCCGCAACGCACTCGAACAATGCCGGAGCTTCCAGAGGTTCGGATTTTGGGCGATCAGCTCGCGCCTCGACTGCGGGGCAGGCTACTGAATCGTAACCGGTAGGGCGCGGTCGCTGACCGCGCCGCTCTGACGTAGAGCCATGAAGAGCACTGTTCAGACGCCATACCCGTGTTCGTCCGGGGCATGCGCTGCCTTTTTCTCCAGTAATGGGAGACCCCAATTCATCCGCGAAGCCCGAGCTTCTGAAAACGCAGGTATAGTTCCCGGCACACCCAGGCATCGGTGGCGGCGTAGATGATTTGGCTCCGAGAGAGATGAGGCCGCCCCCAATTAGAGGTGCGGGAGCCTTTGGTGACGCGAAATCCGAGGAACAGCCCCGCCAGATTGCGGACTCCAGATTGTTTGACGCCGTGCCGTCGTACAACTGCACCGATGTCGACTACGTTTTCCTCTTGAAACGGGAAAACCTTCTTGAGCTTCAGTAGATCGTCGGCAAGACCGATGCCCGCCTTGATGATCGCGGGATTTCCCAGCACCTCAGCGAGCGCACCAGAGAATTCCAGTCGTTTCAACTGAAAGAGATAAACCGCGCGGGCGGTGGCGACTTGCACGAGGCTGGGCAGATGGAATTGCCCTTTGCGGAACGCAGGCTGCGTTTCTGTGTCCAAGCCGACGACATGTTCGCGGCGGATGTCGTGCAGCGCCCGCTCCAAGTCGTGCGTCGTGGCGATCAACCACACTGGTCCGTCGTAACGGCGCACGGCCAATTGGACGAGTTCGTCTCTGGTAATCGTGTTTGGGATGTCGTTCAAGCGCGGCTGCGTTTGTACCCGAAGCCGTTGCAGTCCGCCAGCCAGTTTTGCATGGATTGTCATCGTGGAGGCGCATCTTCGCACTGCCCCATAGTAGCGCGGGCGTCTCGCCCGTGTCGTGCGGCATCCCCTAACAGCAACGGGCGAGACGCCCGCGCTACTTCGGTTGCGGCATAGCCGCCCTGTGGAATTGATCTCAAAGACCAAAGACATTTGGGTGGAACTTTCGATTTGAAATTGCGACTGCTTCTGGACACAATTCCGCCATGAAATACGTCCAGCCGAACCGCCTCCATCGATTCAACCGCTCATTGTTACTGAGCATCGTCCGACAACCACTGTGCTGCCTCGCAGCCTTGCTCGTCGCGTCCGGGCCAGTCCTGGCTGCGGAGGTTCCGCTGACGGGCGACCGCGTCGCAACGAAGGAGGGCTATTTGATCATTCATCCTATCAACCACGCCACGCTGGCGCTCGGTTGGAAGAACCTCACCGTTTATGTCGATCCGGTCGGCGGGGCGGCGCGTTTTGCCGAGCTGCCGCGACCGGACCTGATCCTCATCACACACGAGCACGGCGATCATCTGAGCGCCGATACGCTCAAGGCCGTAGCGGGCGGCAAGACCGCGCTCGTCGCGCCCGCCGCCGTCGCCGAGCAACTGCCCGCGGAACTGCGCCAGCGCGCGACCGTCCTTGCCAACGGCCAGGCCCAATCGCTCCTCGGCATCACGATCGAAGCGCTGCCCATGTATAACCTGACCGCGGATCGGGCGAAGTATCACACCAAAGGCCGGGGCAACGGCTACGTGCTCACCTTCGGCGACAAACGCGTTTACATCAGCGGCGACACCGAAGACATCCCGGAAATGCGGGCGTTGAAGAACATCGACGTCGCCTTCCTGTGCATGAACATGCCCTACACTATGACGGTGGAACAGGCCGCCAGCGCCGTTCGCGAGTTTCGTCCGAAAATCGTTTACCCGTACCACTACCGCGGCAGCGACCTGGAGAAATTCAAAAAGCTGGTGGGCGATGACGTGGGCGTCGAAGTCCGTCTGCGCGATTGGTACAGACAATAGGCAGGAACCGCCGGTCTCGTCTCCTCCCGAAAGCGCCGGCGAGAAGGGTCAGCGCTTCTTCGCAGTCTGCTCTTCGATTCCCTTTAGCGTCGTGTGCCAGGCAAGCGTAGCACACTTGACGCGCACCGGAAACTTCAACACGCCTTCCAGCGCCTTCAAATCGCCCAGCTCTTTTCCGCCGAAGGGAATCTCGCCGCGCATCATTCTGAGAAACCCGTTGATGAAGACTTCGGCTTCGTCGAGCGTTTTGCCGACGAGTTTCTGGGTCATGATCGACGCCGAGGCCTGACTGATCGAGCAGCCGTGTCCGTCGAACTTGATGTCGGCGATCTTTCCGTCGGCGAGCTTGACGGTGACTTCGATCTCATCGCCGCAGAGCGGATTGTATTCGCGCGCCGCTATGTCGGCGGGCACAGCCTTGCCCTTGTTGCGCGGACGGCGGTAGTGATCAAGGATGATCTCCTGATACAGTTCCTCAAGCATGACGCGTTAAAATTAACACAGCCAGCCCGCCAAGAAAGCAGAAAAGGAAGGGTGCGAACCGTGATCAGAAGATGATGATCCTCTGACTGCGACCACCAGTTCGCGCCTTGACGTAGCCGCGATTGATCAGATCAGCCACTACGAGACTCATCTCGTGATCGTTCCGGGAAAACTGGGCTACAATCCTTACCACATCCCACAACCGCATCTCTGTTCGCCTACGGGTTTTCATATCGGTCACCGTGATTTCGATGCACCGCTCTTTGGAAAGGCTTCAGCTTTTTCGCGATCTGCCCTGAAAATCTTTCAGGGTGGCGCACCGAACCGCTTCACCACGGGGCCGAGTCTGTGAGAGGCAGCGCCGCAGGCTAGACCCATCATCCCCTCCATGGAGGGGACCAAGGGGTGGGTGTCGTTTCGTTGCCGTCTCTCTGAAAACGCGTGCTCAGTACACATCGCCTCTCAACTTCCGTATTTCTTGCGCGGCTTCTCGCGGACAACCGAGGCAGAATGTGCCGACTGCGCCGCGACAATCTCGATGCGGGTCGAATAGCCCAGCCGATCGAGGAACTGCTCGCAGTCCTCCCACGTCAGACCAAAGGCGCGCACATCCGCAAGTCCCAGTCGGGCGACGACATCGCGGATGCGCTCCACATTTCGCGTCCCGAAATCTCCTTCCATCATGGCCTGCTCAGCCCAATCCACGAGTTCGGCCAGCGAGATTCTGTGGTGCAGATAAGCGCCGAGCTTACCAGCAACTTGCTTGCGTGTGATGGTCATGGCGTCCGCACCTTTCGATGTCCCGTATCAACAGGATACTTTTCATGAATTTCGACCAATTGTCCACCCGTGTCGTAAATCTCTTGCCAGAACTTGACGATCTTCTCGGTGGCGTCCACCTCTTTCACGTAACGAGCCGTCCAACCTTGTCGTCCGATCACTTCATACCAATAGCGCCGGCCACCACCGGAAAGTTCCTGCCAATTGCCGAACTTCCTCTCGTTCTGCTGGCGCGTGCTCATCCGCGGCGCGTATCATAGTCTGTGCCGACGGCCTTGTCGAGGAGGGGGAGACTTTGCTCGCCTCGACCCGTTGGCGAGGGGATAGAATCCGCGCACCACTTATTAACGAGCACGGAGTTGAGTTACTTTCCGCCAAAGAGATAATTCGGGATCTGGAAGAGGCCATTCGTAAGCAAGAAGAAAGCGGCTTAAGAATAAATAATCAACTTATCAAGACCGTGCAGTTACGGTTAAGAGCACACCAAGAGTCTGACCAAATGTGAGGCGGGGTGAGGCTTACTCCGTGAGATGACACGTCAGGGCTACAGGGTAAAATCTCTGTTTCTGTTTATCGGCGCGCTTCCCAACCCCCTGACCGGTCTCCGTCTTGCACCGCGAGTGCCATCCACCGCTCCAATACTCCTTCGCTCCTGCGCCTAATACCCCAGCGCGCGGCCGGTCGGGCAGGCGCCGAAGAACTTCTTCGCTTTGCGCAGGGCGTCGATGAACACGTCCACTTCGTCGCGGGTGTTGTAGAGGTAGAAACTCGCGCGAGCCGTGGCGGCGATGCCGAGTTTCTTGTGCAATGGCATCGCGCAGTGATGGCCGGCGCGAATCGCCACACCTTCCTGATCGAAGAACGTCGCGAGATCATGCGGATGAATGTCGCTGAAGGTGAAGGAAACGAGGCCGCCGCGTTTCTCGACATCGAGCGGCCCGTACACTTTGACTTCGACGAATTCTTTGAGGCGATTGAGAGCGTACTGCGTGATTTGTTTCTCGTGCTGGCGAATCTTGTCCATGCCGATGCGCGAGAGATAGTCGACAGCGACGCCGAGGCCGATGGACTCGGCGATATTCGGTGTGCCCGCTTCGAATTTGTAGGGCAGATCGTTGTATTCCGCGTGATCAAACCACACTTCGCGGATCATCTCGCCACCGCCCATGAACGGCGGCATCGCTTCGAGCAGATGCTTCTTGCCGTACAAAACCCCGCTGGCGGTCGGCCCGCACATCTTGTGGCCGCTGAACATGAAGAAATCCGCATCGAGCGCCTGCACGTCCACGGCGAAGTGCGGCACGCTTTGCGCGCCATCCACGAGCACGACCGCTGCTCTCTTGTGCGCCGCGTCGGCAATCTGGCGGACCGGATTGATTGTGCCGAGGACGTTCGAGCATTGCGTGACGGCGACGAGCTTCGTGCGGTCGGTGATGAGTCTGTCGAGATCGTCAAGCCGCAACGTGCCGTCGGCATTCAGTTCGATGCGTTTGATGACGGCGCCCGTCTGTTCGCAGCACTGATACCACGGCACGGTGTTGCTGTGGTGCTCCATCCACGTCGTGAGAATCTCGTCGCCTTTCTTCAAATTGTGGCGCGCCCAGGAATACGCGACAAGGTTGATCGCCTCGGTCGTGCCGCGCGTGAAGATGACGCACTCGGCGGAAGGCGCGTTGATGAACCGGGCGACTTTCTCGCGGGCGCGCTCGTACTCGCGCGTGGCGCGCTCGGCCAGCGAATGGATGCCGCGATGGACGTTGGCGTTGTAGCGGACGTAGTAGTCGTTGAGCGCCTCTATGACGGCACGCGGTTTCTGCGAGGTCGCCGCGTTGTCGAAATAGATCAGCGGTTTGCCGTGGACTTTCTGCCGCAAGACAGGAAAGTCATCGCGGATTTCTTCGAGTTCGACCGCATCGAGCACTTCGATCATGGAACTCTAGCGTACGAGTTTGCCGTGAATCAGACCACTGAATTCTTTGTAAACGCTTTCGACCTTGATGCGCGCGAGCACAGGCTCAAGAAACGCCTCGATCAGGACGTCCCGGGCCTGCTCTGCAGTGAGGCCACGACTGCGCAGGTAAAAAACCTGGTTTTCGTCGAGCTGCCCGACGGTCGCGCCGTGCGTGCACCGCAACTGGTTTGACTCGATTTCCAAGATGGGCCGTGTATCACACTTGACCTTATCGCTCAGGACGAGGTTGCGATTGGCCTGGTAGGCGTTCGTGCCGTTGGCGTTCTTCTCCACCTTGATGAGACCAGCGTAATTCCCAACGGCGGCATCGCGATAGACGTTCTTGAAAAGCAGATCGCTGACAGTGTCGCCCGTCTTGTGGTGCTGCCTGGTGAATTGACCGAACTGCTGTTTGTCCGTGCCGACGCCGACCGCGTACATGAAGCTCGTGCCGCCCGGGCCTTCCATCGCGCATTGAACATCGTACCGCATGAACGAGCTGCCAAACATGCCCAGCACCCAGTCGATCTCAGCGTCGCGGGCCACGTGGGCGCGTTTCAGCGTGAAATCGAAGACGTTGGGCGAGAAGTTCTGCAGGCTGATGTAATGCAGGTGGCCGCCTTCCTTGACGAACACTTCGGTGCCGCTGGCGTGTACGCTTGGCACCCCGTTGCTGCCCACGGTCGGACCGCCGACAAACTTCTGCGCGAGCGTTGCCTCGGCGCCGGGCTCGATCACCACGAGTGTGTGGGGGAAACCTGCTGTGTTTTGGCCGCTGAATTCATAGACGATTTCCAGCGGGATCGTGACTCGCAGATCGCGTGGCACGTAAAGGAACGCTCCCGTTGTCCACAACGCCGCATGCAGCGCGTAGAACTTCATTGGTTCATCGGGCGCGATGCTCTTGCCCAGATATTCCTTCACGAGGTTGCCATGTTTCGCGAGCGCCGTCTGCAGGTCGCAGAAGATCACGCCTTTGCCGGCCAGATCAGCGGGCAAACCGCTCAGCCTCTCAGAAATCGTCGACTGGCCGTCGAGCGGAAACATGACTTTGCCAAGGTTGAGTGCGCGCATGTCGAAGCGCTGCCACTCAAGATCGCGACGAGTGGGGAAGGGGAGCCTCTCGAACGTTTGCCACGCGGAAAGTCGCTGCGACTTCAACCACGGAGGTTCACCCGATGAGATCGCTTCGACCGTTTGTTGGGAGAATCCTGTTGTCATCGGTGGAGTTAAAATCGTTAAAACCGGGAAATGGTTAAAAGGCCAGTGTGAGCGCGTCTTTATTCTTTTAACGTCTTTATCGGTTTTAACCTCTTTAACGTTTATTGCTTAGCCGACCGAGCCTTCCATTTGCAGATTGATCAGGCGATTGATCTCGACTGCGAACTCCATCGGAAGCTCTTTCACGATGGGTTCGATGAAACCGTTGACGATCATCGAGATGGCGTCTTCCTTCTTGACGCCGCGGCTCATCAGATAGAAGAGTTGTTCTTCCGAAACGTTGGAGACGCTGGCCTCGTGTTCGACCGTGACGAGGTCGCCGTCGATTTCCATGACGGGATACGTATCCGACCGGCTCTTCTCATCGAGAATCAGCGCGTCGCAGTTGACCTGGACGCGGCAGTTCTGCGCCTGCGGGTTGACCTGCACCAGGCCACGATACGAGGCGCGCCCGCCGTGACCGCTGATGGATTTGGAGTTGATGCGGCCCGTGCAATTCGGCGCGTAAAACACGAGCTTAGCGCCTGCGTCCTGCCACATGTTCCTGTCTGCGGAAGCGAGGCTGAGGATTTCACCGTGGGCGCCTTCGCCGAGCATATAGACCGACGGATACTTGACGGTGCGCCCTGAGCCGAGATTGCCGTCAACCCATTCCATGACCGCGTTCTTGTACGCAAAGGCGCGCTTGGTCACCAGGTTGTAAACGTCGGTGCTCCAGTTCTGGATCGTCGTGTAGCGGCAGCGGGCGCGTTCCTTGACGAAAATCTCGACGACAGCCGCGTGCAAGGAGTTGGTGGTGTAAATCGGCGCGGAGCATCCTTCGACGTAATGGCAGAAGGAATCGTCCTCGCAAATGATCAGCGTTCGCTCGAACTGGCCGAACTGTTCGGCGTTGATCCGGAAGTAAACCGACAGCGGGATGTCGCACTTCACGCCCTTGGGGATGTACACGAACGAGCCGCCGCTCCAGAACGCCGAGTTCAACGCGGCGAACTTGTTGTCCTCGGGCGGGATCGCCCTGGCAAAGTGCGCCTTGAAGATTTCCGGATACTGCTTCAGACCGTCATCGCAACTGAGGAAAATGATGCCTTTCTTCGAGAGCGACTCCTGGATATTGTGGTAGGCCATCTCGCTGTCGATCTGCGCGCCTAATCCACCCAGCAGCTTCTGTTCTTCCTTGGCAATGCCCAGTTTGTCGTAGGTCCGACGGATTTCCACCGGCACGTCTTCCCAACGGTTGGCCGACTTCTCCACGGCGCTGACGTAGTAGGTGATGTCGTCGTAGTGGATTTCATCCCGTAAACCGGGAAGCCACTGCGGCAAATCCTTTTTCAGGAAGATGTCCAGGCTGCGATGTCGAAATTCACGCATCCAGTCCGGCTCGCCTTTCACGTCGCACATGTAATCAATGACCTCATGCTTCGGGCCTTTCTGGACTGTGTGCACCGGTTTGAGGTCATCGTGAAAGCCTTCCTTGTACGTGCCGCGGAGAATTGGCTCTGTTGTCGGTGTGCTCATGATTTCTCCCTTACGCCTTCACGGGCGTTGGTTCATCTTCCTTGATGATCCAGTCGTACCCGTGCTCCTCCAGATGCGCCGCCAGATCGGCTCCACCCGACTTCACGATCTTGCCGTCGACCAGAATGTGGATGACATCGGGCGTGATATAACGCAGAATCCGTTCGTAGTGCGTGATGATCAGAATGCCCAGATCAGGTCCGCGCAGTTCGTTGACGCCGCGCGAGACGATCCTCAGGGCGTCGATGTCCAGGCCGGAGTCAGTCTCATCCATCACTGCAAATTCCGGCTGAAGCATCATCATCTGCAGAATCTCGTTCCGCTTCTTCTCGCCGCCTGAAAAGCCCTCGTTCAGGTAACGCTTCATGAACGCTTCGTTGATCTCCAAGAACTTCATTTTCTCTTCGAGCTTGCTGTAAAACTCCACGACATCCAACTCGCGTGCCGCGCGCGCGTTGCAGGCGAGGCGCAGGAAATTACTCGTGCGCACCCCGGGCACTTCGCAGGGGTATTGGAAGGCGAGAAACAAGCCTTTGCGCGCCCGCTCGTCAGGTTCCATCTCCAGAATGTTCTCACCCTTCATCAGGATCTTGCCTTGCGTCACTGTATACTTCGGATGCCCCATGATGGCATTCGCAAGCGTGCTCTTACCGGAACCGTTCGGGCCCATCAACGCATGAACCTCCCCCTTCGAGACAACAAGGTTCACGCCCTTGAGGATCTCGCGTTCCTCAATCTTTACGTGCAGGTCTACGATTTCGAATTTGTCAGCCATGATCAGACATTTTTCTCCGATGTTTCAGGAATCAGACAGTTTTTGTCCGATTCTGAATTCACTATAAATAGCCCAACGGATGTTGTCAAGCGCGCGTACCCGGTGTTCGATTACGTCTTGCCGATAAGCTGCCGCAGTACGAAGGGGAGAATCCCGCCATGGCGGTAGTATTCGACTTCGATTGGCGTGTCAATGCGGGCGATGACGGGCACCTGTTGCTCGCAACCATCGGCATGGTGAACCACCAGCGCGAGTTGCCGGCGCGGTCTGAGATCGTCGGATAGACCGAGAATGTCGTACGTCTCCGTGCCGTCGAGGCCAAGCGTCTGAGCGGTCGTGCCTTCCTGGAACTGGCAGGGCAACACGCCCATCCCGACAAGGTTGGAGCGATGGATGCGCTCGAAGCTCACGGCGATCACGGCCCGCACCCCGAGCAATCGCGTGCCTTTGGCCGCCCAGTCGCGCGAACTGCCCGTGCCGTATTCCGCGCCCGCGAAGACGACGAGGGGAACATTGTGCTGCTGGTATTTCATGGCCGCATCGTAAATGGGAAGTGTGGGGCAAGCTTCCAGCTTGCCTTCGGTCTGTTGGTTTTGATTCGCAAGCTGGAAGCTTGCGCCACCATGGAACTTCGTCACCCCGCCTTCGACGCCCGGCACCATCAGGTTTTTAATCCGCACATTGGCGAACGTGCCGCGCATCATAACCTCATGATTCCCGCGGCGCGCCCCGTAACTGTTGAAATCAACCGGTTCCACATCGTGGTCGATCAGGTATTTGCCCGCGGGTGAATCTTTCTTGATGCTGCCAGCCGGCGAGATGTGGTCGGTGGTTATGCTGTCGCCGAAAATGCCCAGTGCCTGTGCGCCTTTGATCTCGGCAATCTTGCCCGGATGCATCGAGAAGCCCGCAAAAAACGGTGGTTCCTGAATGTAAGTGCTTGCCGAATCCCACTTGTAAGCGTTGCCGACCGACGACGGGATTTCGTTCCATGACGGGTTCTGGGCTTCAAAATCCTTGTACAGTGCACGGAATGTATCCGGCCGCAACGCGCTCTGCATCGTCGCGCGGATTTCGTCGGGTGTCGGCCAGATGTCTCGCAGATAAACGTCCTTACCATCCTTGCCTTTGCCAATCGGTTCTGTAGTCAGGTTGACGTCGGCCCGGCCCGCCAAAGCGAATGCGACCACCAGCGGCGGCGACATAAGGAAGTTGGCCCTCACATCCGGGTGAACGCGCGCCTCGAAGTTGCGGTTGCCGCTCAGCACGCTGGCCGTGACGAGGCCGTTCTTGATGATCGCTTCCTCGATGGGCGCCGATAACGGACCGGAGTTGCCGATACACGTCGTGCAACCGTAGCCGACGAGGTTGAAGCCGAGCGCATCGAGGTATTTTTGCAGGCCGGTTTTCTCAAGATAATCGCTCACTACGCGCGAGCCCGGCGCGAGCGACGTTTTTACGTAAGGCGGAGTCTTCAATCCGCGTTCGACCGCCTTCCTGGCCAGCAGACCGGCGCCGAGCATGACGGACGGGTTCGAGGTGTTGGTGCAACTGGTGATCGCCGCGATCACAACCGAGCCGTGACCGATCTGCGAACGATCCACCTTCACCACCTTGTTCAGTTCGGCCGTTGGCTTGCCATAGCCGCCTTCGGAGACCGGTTTTTGGAGGAGTTCGATAAACTCCTGCTTGAGTCGCGGCAGTTCTATGCGGTCCTGCGGATGTTTTGGCCCGGCGACGCTGGGCTGGACGTCTGCGAGATCGAGTTCCAACTCGATACTGTAATCGACTTCACCCTTGCGCGGGATGCCGAACATCTCCTGCGCTTTGAAATAATTGCCAAATGCGACAATCTGCTCATTCGTGCGGCCCGTGGCGCGCATATAATTGAGCGATTCGTCGTCAACGGGGAAGAAGCCCATCGTCGCGCCATACTCGGGCGCCATGTTGGCGATGGTGGCGCGGTCGGCAACGGGCAACGACGCTGCGCCGGGGCCAAAGAACTCGACGAACTTGCCGACGACCTTCGCCTTGCGCAGCGCTTGCGTGACGTGCAACGCGAGGTCGGTGGCGGTCACGCCTTCGCGCAATGCGCCGGTCATGTGGACGCCGACGACTTCGGGCGTGAGGAAATAGACGGGCTGACCGAGCATGCCGGCTTCGGCTTCGATGCCGCCGACGCCCCAGCCGACGATGCCAAGCCCGTTGATCATCGTGGTGTGCGAGTCCGTGCCGACAAGGGTGTCGGGGTAAAAAAGTGGAGCGCCGAGCGTGGAGCGTCCCGCCTTCGCCGAGGCTTCGGCGGGCAGGGGAGCGGAAAGGACGCCTTTCGCCAGATACTCCAGGTTGACCTGATGCACGATGCCGATGCCCGGCGGGACAACGTTGAACGTCTTGAACGCCTGCTGTCCCCATTTCAAAAGCTGGTACCGCTCGCGGTTGCGCTTGAACTCCATTTCGAGATTAAGTTTGAACGCCTCGGGTATGCCGAAGAAATCCACTTGCAGGGAGTGATCCACGACGAGGTCAACGGGCACCAACGGCTCGATAATCTTCGGGTCTTTGTGTAAATGCGAGACGGCGGATCGCATCGCGGCGAGGTCAACCAACAGCGGCACGCCGGTAAAATCCTGCAACACGATGCGCGCGACGATGAACGGGATCTCCTCCTGCGCGGGCGATTTGGCGTTCCAGTTGGCCAGCGAGTGCACGTCGCGCTCGGTCACCTTCTTGCCGTCCACGTTGCGCAAGACGGATTCGAGGACGATGCGGATACTGACCGGCAGCCGCGAAATCTTGCCGACTCCCGCCGCTTCGAGAGCAGGCAGGGAATAAAACTGCCCCGTGCGTCCGCCACCAAGATCGAAAGATTGCAGCGTATTGAAAGAATTATGCGCCTCGCTCATATCTCAAGGTCATTATACCGGGTCACAACATTTGCGCAAGCAAGGGAAGGAGATATGGTCGTCTGTAGGATCAGACTCCATTGCGCTTACTCTGGAGTGCTGCGGCTTGACGCAGCCTTGCTGTTGGGCGGCTGGACGCCCCGTGCGATTCCCGCCGAGTCAAGCCTCGGCGATCCAGAGCGGTGTCAGGCCACCGCACTCCACATAATCCGGCTGGTGCGGACACGCAGGTCCGCCCCTTCGGAAGAACGCGCGAAGCGGGCGCATGCTACTTCAATTGCGCCAGCGTCTCTTTGATCTTGTCGAACCTCGGCAATTGCGCGGGATCGTTGTTGACTTCGGCGTAGCGGATGACGCCTTGCTTGTCGATGACGAACGCGGAACGTTTGGCGACGCCGCTCATGCCGAGGTTCTTCTGCGGCAGAAAACTGTCGTAGGCGATGCCGTAGGCTTGCGCGACTTTGTGTTCGTAGTCGGCCAGAAGCGGCACGGTGATTTTTTCCTTCTCGGCCCATGCGGCCTGCGCGAACGGATTGTCGCCGCTGATGCCCCAGACTTCGGCATTGAGACCTGTGTACACGTTCATGCCCTGGCTAACCTCGCACATTTCCTTGGTGCAAACGCCCGTGAACGCCATCGGGAAAAACAGCAATACCGTGTTCTTATTGCCGAAGTTGCCGCTGAGCTTGAGCTTCTTCGGTCCTTCGGCCGCCTTCGTTGTCAGTTCAAAATCCGTTGCCTTGTCGCCAACCTTTAACGCCATGATAGTCTCCTGCGTTTGAGTTAATGAATTCTGTCGATCTGAAACGCCACTCAGGCGACCGTGCGCCCACTATGGCAGAAAGCGGTGGTTTCCGCAAGTGTCAGCGGAAGTGCCGGGCGGCGAAGGCGCGACCGGAGCCGGTTTTCAGGTACCGCTCGAATTCGAGGGCCTGTTCACGGCCGGCGAAGGAAACGACGGTGCTCAGTTCCCAGGGACGATGCTTGCGGGTGTGCGTGCAATGTCCCGCGTTGTGATCCGCAAGGCGCTGCTTCACGTCCTCGGTGAAGCCAGCGTAGTACTGGCTGGGATCGGGTTGACTCCGGAGAATGTAAACGTGGTACATGGCTTTCAGTCCCGTAGCTGGCGTGTCAGCCGTAGCTCGAAGCGCAACCCTGACTCACGAACGCATGGCCCGCCTTCGCCAAACGACAGGCTATGGCGCGCAGCCTTCGCCCCCGCTGCGCTTCGAGCGAAGGCTGGTGGACGATACAGGACTTGAACCTGTGAGTCCTTGCCTTACGCACGATTTGCGGTTTTCCTAAGAAACTTGGCACCATAAAACGCTATTGACACGGGTGGACGTTATGCATTATGGTTATGCGGAAAACAGTACAAGTCCCAAACACGGAGGCAGAATAACATGGCAAGCGTCCACAAGCAACCCGGAAGACCTTACTGGTTTTGCAGCTACGCGACCGGCACCGGCTTGGACCGGCAGCGGCATTTTAAGTCCACAAAAACGGCAAACAAAAAGGCGGCGTTGGAAATCTGCCGAGCCTGGGAGCAGACGGCGAGAGTCGGAGGCACCGGCAAGCTAACGCCAGAGACGGCGCGGGAGATCGTCGCGCGGGGCGTGGCCGACATTTTCACCGCCGTCAACGCCGAGACAATGCCGAGCGCCAGCGTGCGGACATGGTGCCGGCAATGGCTGGAGGCAAAAGAGATCGAGGCCGAGCCGGCCACGGTGACGCGGTACGGCTACGCGATAGACCATTTCCTCAAGTTTCTAGGCACGAAAGCCGAACGCGATATTGCGTCCATCCGCCCGGCTGACGTGACAAGGTTTCGTGACCAGCAAGCGCGGCTGAGTCGTGCGACGGCGAATCTTGGAATCAAAGTCTTGCGCGCCTGTTTCAACGCGGCGGTTAAACAAGGGCTGTTGACCGGCAACCCGGCGACGGTGGTTGACCAGTTGAAGCAACGCGGCGAGAGCAAACGCCGGGCGTTCACGCTGGACGAACTGCGGCGCGTGTTGGACGCCGCCAAAGGTTCGGACTGGTACGGCGCGACGTTGACCAGCCTCTACACCGGCGCGCGGTTGTCGGATACGGCGCGGTTGACATGGCGCGCGGTTGACCTGCAACAGAACACCCTCGCATTCGTGGCGAAGAAAACCGGGAAGCGCGTGCTAGTGCCGCTGGCGAAGCCGTTGGCCGATCACCTAGCGACCTTGCCGTCCAATGACGACCCCAGCACGCCGCTGTTTCCGCGCTTGGCAAAGCTAACCGTGTCGCATCTGTCGGATGGCTTCCGTTGCGTGTTGGTGGACGCTGGCATGGCCGACCCGCGAAGCCACGATGCCACCGGCAAGGGACGCAACGCGGCAAGGCCGGTCGCAGAGTTGTCGTTTCACTCGTTGCGCCATTCGTTTGTCAGCATCTTAAAATCCACCGGCGCGAACGAGGCCGTCGCAATGGCGTTGGCCGGCCACGAAACAAAAGCCGTGTCGCAAAACTACACGCACCTTGACGCCCACACGCTGCGCGCCGCCGTGGACAAAATGACGGACGTGACGAAGGCGACGAAAACCAAGGCCGCGAAAGTCTAGGGGTGCATCATGGCGAAGATCAAAAGCGCAGTAACAGCGGAACGATTGCAGTCGGCGCGATCACGCGACGAAAAGCGGTGGCTTCTGCTGTACGGCAAGGGCGCGGACACAGCGGGCGGCAAGGTGGTAGTGGACTTCGCCAACTGCCAGCGCCGTCTTGCGCTTGACCGATCACTACTGACCACAGCCGCGCCGAAGTCCGTTGACTACTGGAAGCGGGAACTGCATATGAGAGAGTTGGAACTCGAACGCGCAAAGCTGAATTTTTGCGTTGAGAGTTTGGAGGCTATCATACAAGGCAACGCCAACTTTTTCCGCGAAGTGGCGGACGCGGTGGCTGTCTTAGCCCGCACGAAGGGCGACCCTCTGCAAAAGTACCAAGTTGAAATCGTAATAATGTTTGAATCGTGTGAGAAGGCGTGTAACCGAGCGCCTACTGTGCAAGAAATGGTTGAAGTCTTGCGGGGCTTGTATCCAGAGCTAGACGACGATCACAAGGCGAACTTGGAGCGTGAAGTCCGCCGCTGGTGCAAAGAACTTGGCCTTGAACCGTCAAAGCCAACGAAGGCCAGTAGCGCCCGAACCGGCAAACACTGGCGTCGTGTTTGGAAACGCGGAGGCCACCAGCCGCCCGGCTGGGCAGAGGCCGTGCTTCTGGAAGCGGCTTACGGCTTGAAAAAGTAGAGTCGGACTGATTTATTTCCGCACTGTCCTAGCGATAAACGCAGCGCATTTGTGAATATGCGCGCGTGAACAAACGGACAGCAGCAGCGGAACAAACCATCGCCGCACCGGCGGCACCGGCCACGATTGACACACGACCGGAATTCTGCCGCCCCGGTCAGATGCCTTTGCTTTTCGGAATCAGCAGAACTCAAACCTACAACTACCTTGCCAGCGGCGAAATTTCCGGCGTGAATTTGCGTAGGCCCGGCTGCGCCACCGGATGCCGTCTGATTAACTGCCAGAGCGTGCGGGATTTTCTCGCCCGCGAAGCGGCCAAGAACGGCCAAAGCTAACCCCATGAATTTAGACGATCAGAACTTTTCTACCCAAGCGTCCGAAACCTCAACGTCAAGGCCGCGATTCTATCGGCCTGCCGACATCGGAAAACTTGCGGGCCGGCATCGAAGCACCATCGCGGCGATTGGCGACCAGCTTTTTCCGAACGCGATAAGGTTGAGCGACGGCGGAAGGTTGTATTCAGAGGGCGAGAAGGAAAAGATTCTCGCGGAAGTGGCCCGGCGAGAACTTGAGTCATTCCGATGAACACGCCGCGAGATCGAAAACGGGGGCGATTCTTGGGGCGGTGCGCCAAGTGCGCGGCCTTGGTGTTTGAACGAAACTTCGGCGCGGCATCACGCGGGGAAATCCTGTTGGTTTGGTGCGCCCGCTGCCACGCGGACAACCAGCAACCGACGTTTGAACTTGTGGAGGCGTCGGGCCGATGAACCCCGCCCCATACATTCCCTTTAAGACCCGGCAGGAAATTGCTTCGCCTGCTCCTGTAGGCTCGCGGCACGCGCAGATCGTCAAGGTCGTTGCATCACTTGTTGGTCAAGGGCTGAGTGCCGATGCTGTATTTGCTCAGGTGCGCGGGATGTTCGATGCGACCGTCACCGATAAGGAAATCGCCGGTGTGATTCAATGGGCAACTCGGCAGAGTTTCAAGCCATGCGCGGCCCGATTCACGCCGGGGCGATTGCCGTTACCAACGCGACCAACATCACCGCCACCGGATCCCGTCGCCAACATCACAAAGTTTCTCGGTGACTTCCGATGCAATGAATGTGACCTACGGCACGAAAGCCCGTGGCGTCCGCTGGAGGATTGGCGATTCGATTCTCTGCTGCTCTTGGCCGGTTTGTATCACGGCGGGGAGTTGGTCAACATCGTGACCGAGTACACCGTTGACTCGAAGGGCAAGGCGAACCCCAGCGGGTACGGACAAACCCTAGAGCGCGATGCGGCCATGCGGCTGATTCGTGACAAAGGCACGCCCCAGGGCGCAGCCGGGGCGTGGCTACGAATGAACCCCGTGGACGGCAAGGGTGTAGCCGATGCCAACATCATCTCGTTTCGGTTTGCCCTCATCGAATTTGACGCCGTGCCGATGGAGTTGCAGTTGTCTCTCTTGGCGCGCCTGCCGTTACCGATAAACGCGATTCTAACCAGTGGCGGGAAATCGGTTCACGGATGGATAAGAGTCAACGGCAAGACCATAGAAGCCTATCGGCAGAAGGTTAGCGAACTGCTCACCCTGCTCAAACCGTTTGGCGTTGACCAGGCCAACAAGAACCCGTCGCGCCTGTCTCGCCTGCCCGGTGCCATGCGGCAGATCGGCGTGGGCGATGATGGACGGCAGCGGCTCTTGTATCTCAGCGCCGACCGCGCCGACTCAAAACCTATTTTTGGAGCGCACCAATGAACGCAGCAACTGACACCACCGACATCGACCTGACCTCAGAACTGAAAAAGACCGTTGCGCCGTTCACCGAGGACAGTGAACCAGCGCCAAAGATTGAAACGGCGCTGGTGTCCACGTCTGAACTGGTGGGAATGGAATTGACGCCGCGCGAGTTTGCGCTGCGGCCTTTTCTCAAAGCCGGTGACTTGGGCTTCATTTACGCCAAGCGCGGCGACGGGAAAACTTGGCTCGCAATGATGATTGCGAAGGCCATTGCCACGGCGACAAACGCCGGACCGTGGACGGCGGAAAGGCCGTTGTGTGTCCTCTACATAGACGGCGAAATGCCCGCCGAGGAAAGCAAGCGCCGGATTGTGGCGCTGGGCGGCGCTGGCGAAAATCTGTTCTGGCTTCACCACGAAATCTATTTCGAGCGGACCGGCAAAACCTTGAACTTGGCCGACGCCGAGACGCAAGCCGAATTGACGGCGCTTCTGCTTTCGCGCGGCGTGCGCGTGCTGGTGCTGGACAACCTGAGTTGCCTTTTCAGCGGCATGAAGGAAAACGACGCGGATTCTTGGGAGCTTGTTCTGCCCTGGTTGCTGCAACTGCGACGGCTGAAAATTGCCGTCATCATCATCGCCCACGCTGGACGCAACGGGCTTATGCGCGGCACAAGCCGACGTGAAGACGCAGCGTTTTGGTGTCTGAAGCTGGAGCGCAACGACAGCGATGATCCGCAATTCCGTGGCCTTCGCTTCACAAGCCTATTCACCAAAAACCGCAACGCCCTCGAAGATGATTGCCCGCCGTTGGAGTGGACTATCACAAGCGAGGCTGGCGGCGCAGCCACGGTCACCACCAAGCGCGTCAGCGGCATCGAGCTTTTCGTGTCATGGGTGCGCGCCGGACTGGATTCCGCAACCGACATTGCATCGGAAATGGGACTGTCAAAAGGCCAAGTCTCAAAGCTGGCGAAACGTGCTGAGCGACTTGGCGAGATCGTCATCGAAGACCGCCACTATCGGCCAACGAGGGACGCATGAAAACCGCATCGTTTCCGCGCTATACCGTGGAAACGGGAAACGAGAGAGAGAACTTGAACACCACCAACAACTTACTAGGAAACGAGAAAGCCCGAAAAACGCCTCTCGTTTCCACTCTCGTTTCCAGTGTCGGTCAGTGCGTCAGCGCGCCGAACAAGACGCGAACGATTCACGGCGCGGACGGTTCTCGTTTCCAGTTTCGCGTGTGCGGTGAGGAAACAGGAAACGAGACGGAAACCAGGATGGAAACGAGCGCCAAAACCAGCGCAGTTTCTTCGGGAAAAGTGGAAACCGACAGGAAACGGGCTTTTGACCAAAACAGGAAACGAGACACCGAAAAAAGTGGCTCTCGTTTCCAAAAGGTTCTGTCCCGGACTTCGCCTCGAAAGGCGCTTCCGCCAAGGGTAGGGAGAACAATTGCCTTACGCACCCCAAAACCGAGTGATTCACGATGACTGAGGAAAGCCGACAGACCGAACCCGAACTCAGCGACGCCGAGGTCGCCGGGTTGCTGGACGAACTTGGCGAAATCACGCTAGAGCAGATTCGCGGAGCACACTCCAAGCAGCCGCCGGGCGAGTTTCTGAGGATGCAGGAAACGACGACCACCCATCGGGAGCAGGTTGACCAGCGGCTTTTCGCTGACTGGACTGGGCGGCAAGACGCCGCCATTGATTGCCTGAAGAAACTGCCGAAACCGGGCCAATCGCTGCACATCATCGCGCCGGGCACGTTCAACGGCACGGACATCATTCCCGCGATCATCCGACTGGACGGTGCGAAATGCGCCCGCGAATGTTATGCGACCACGCTTGGATTCAGTGAAGGGAACGTGAAGCTACTGGCCGCGATGCTGGACAGCGGGCAGGTCAAGCGGCTGACGATTGTGTGCAGCTACTACTTCGCCAAAGCCTCAGAGAAAATTTACAAGCAAGCAGAGACGGAGCTTGTCCCTCGTGGCGTGCGGTTGCTCAATACCCGGTGCCATTGCAAGATCATGCTGCTGGCGTTGGACACGGGCAGGCGTTTCACCGTCGAGACATCGGCCAACCTGAGAAGCTGCATCAGCCTTGAGCAGCTTGTAATCAGCCACGACCGCAAGCTGTACGACTTTCACCGCAAGTGGATAGAGCACTTATTCAAGCGACTCGCCAACGCGAAGGAGACGGCGTAGCCATGCTGACAATCGAGCAGAAGCAGGTTGCGGTGTTGGTGAAGAAGCTGAAGGACGGCAGGGAACCGTTGACCGCCGACGAGCGCACCCGGCTGGAAGCGTACAAACGCCAGCAGCGCGGCGCAGACGTGGCCGAACGGATGCGGCGCTCGACAGCATTGCGGATGGACATCGCCAGCAAACCGGATTGGAAGCAGATTTCCGACCGCCGTGCCGCTTGCGCCAATGGCTTGTCGGCGTTCATCCGCGAATATCTAGGCCACCGCTTCACGTTGCCGAACTCACCAGATCAGATCGAGTGCCTTGACCGGATTCAGGCCGTGGCGCTGGGCAAGGCAGGGGAACGGCAGGCAGTGGCAAGTCCCAGAGGCGACGGCAAGACCGAGCGGACGCTGGCGGCGACCGTCTGGGCGATTTTATACGGCCATCACCGTTACGTTGTCGTCATCGGCGCGAACCTGGACAAGGCCAAGAAGATCGTCACCGAGATCGAGCAGGAACTTGCTGACAACGACCTGCTTCTTTTGGACTGGCCGTATCTGTGCGAACCTATCCGCCGCGCCTATGCCAAGCCGAACCGGGCGAAGTTTTTGACGATGGACGGTGAACCCATCCGGCTTGAATGCCGGACGTGCAAGCTGGTGTTGCCGACATGGAGCGGCGACCCGGCCAAGACCGGAGGCAGCATCATCGAAGCCGCCGGGATTCTCGGCGTGCGCGGACTCAGGCATACGACCGCGAGCGGCGAGGTGTTGCGCCCGACGCTGGCTCTGATTGACGACCCGCAAACCTTTGAAGTTGCGGCATCGCCGGAGCAGGTTGCGAAGATTGAGGCCGTGATTCAGGGCGATATTTTGAAAATGGCCGGTCCGCGTCGCCGTGTGTCAGCATTCTTGAACGTGACTGTCATCAAAAACAATGACGTTGCAGACCGTTTCCTCGACCACAAACGGCACCCGGAATGGCGCGGGATACGCAAAAAAATGATTTACCAATGGCCGAAGCGCAAAGACTTGTGGGAGCAATACGCGGAACACCGACGCAACGGCATTCTCGAAGGCGACAAAGGTGCGACAGCGACCGCGTTTTACTTGGCGCACCGGGCCGAGATGGACGAAGGCGCAACCGTCGGCTGGGAGCACCGCTACAGCCCCGACCAGGGCGAACACAGTGCATTGCAGCACGCCTATAACATCCTAATTGACGATTCCGAAGCCGCATTCATGGCTGAGTGCCAGAACGAACCATTGCAGCACACCGCGCACGTTTACGAGATCAAGCCTGAGATCGTTGCCAGCCGCGTGAACAAGATGCCAGCCGGGGAAGCCCCGGCGCTGGCGCGAGTGATTACCGCTTTCGTGGACGTGAACCGTTACGGGCTGACCTGGGCAGCGTGCGCGTGGCTGTCCAACATGACCGGCTACGTCATCGGCTACGGGATACACCCGGAAGGACGGCCAGTATTCGACCCGAAGAACCCCGGCACCGAGACCGAGGCGCAGGCGCTTTTCCGGTGCCTGTCGGAACTCGGTGCGATACTCACGCGGCGCGGCGCGTTCATGCGGGCTGGCGAACCCGCACCGCTCAATTGCCTGATGATTGACTGCGGGTATCTGTCCGAAACCGTTTTGCAGTTTCACCGGACTGCGCCCTTGCCGACGATGATAATTCCCAGCCGTGGCCGAGCGGCGCGGACGTTCAACACGCGCCAGAATGCCAAGACCGTCCGGCGTGGCGACGCATGGAGGGTGGACGAGTGGACCGGCGGCAACGTCCTGATTCACAACAGCGATTTTCACCGGATGATGATGCACCAAGCATGGCTGTTGCCCCACGGCGCACCGGGCGGGCTGACCATCTTCGGAGATTCACCGGCTCAGCACATGGCCTTTGCTCGGCAGATCACAGCCGAGCGCCTTGCCGAGTACGTCAAAGGCGACGTGTGCGATCACTTCGTGTGGCGACCAGTGCCGGGCGAGCGGAACGATTTTCTGGACGCACTTGTCGGCGCTCGTGTTGGTGCGCTGTATTTGCTCAACGTGAGCGGCCAGCAGCAACTTTCACAGGGAGCACCAGCGCAACCCGCGCAACCAAGCGCGACACCACGGCCAGCAACCCAGCGACCGCGCGCGCCCGCATACGTCGCCGGGTGGGAGCCGCAACGTGGAGGATTTTGGCATCCGTAGCATGATCGAAACAAAAACCAACAAGCAGCCGCCTATGAGCGGCAAAGGAGAAATAGAAACATGAAACGAGTCTTGAAAATCCTCGCAACCGCCGGGGCTGTGGCGCTGATTGCCGCAACGCTCTTGCCGGTCTATCCGGCCAGGGCCGCTACGACTTATAGCTACTGGACGAACGTGGTGGGGGCCGGGTGGAACGTCTACCAGATCGGCAACGTGGTTTACAGCAATTGGCTTGGCGGCGTGACTAATATCTTCACCAACGCGGTGTCGGTGTCGAGAACGCTCTACCTCACGAACGCGCCAAGCTGGACAACGAGCATCTGGTACAACGGCTCGACGATTGTGACGAACATCTACACCAACACGATGACTATCGCCACAAATCCCACATCGGAGATCGCTTACTATCCGAACGGCAACGGCAACACCTATGGCACGCAGAACGGTCACCTATCGTTCTACGGCGCGAACGTTATCAGCCAGCAAACGGTTGCTGCGGTTACGAATCTCGCCGGGACTGCCGAAACGACCAACGTTGTTGCACAGATCAACTCAGTAATCACCGCCCTGAAAAATTTGGGGTTGGTGCAGTAGGAGCAAACAAAAACTAACAAGCCGCGATTGCGGCAAAGCAACAAGGAGAGACACAAGATGAGCCTGAAGTTAGTGAAACTCGAAAGAGCACGGAAAAAAGAGCGTCTTGACAAAGCGCGTGCGGAGAACGAACTGCGGCAAGTAGAAGACCGACTTTTCGCTTTGGAACACGGGCCTTCCACCGACAGACAAGCCACGTGGGAACAAAGAAACAGCTTGCCGCTCACAACAAACCCGACGCGGAGGCGCTAGAAGATGACATCCGAGGAAAAACTATGGCCGGTCAGCCGGTTTGTCGGCGACGTTTCTGGATTCGGCTCGCAGGAAACGCAGGAGGCTTATCGCAAATTGAGTGAGGAAATCCGCAAACACAACGAGGAAGTCGCGGCCCACTTCGCAAACCTCGAAATCGCAAAGAAGGGAAACGTCAGCGCGGCTGACGCTGCCGCATTCGGCAAGCGGCTGGTGGAGCAAGGCTTCAGCCTGCCAGCAAGGGGAGCTGAACTCGCCGAACAAAAAATCGGCGTGGTGGAAGCTGCTCGCAAGGATTTGTCGGTCTGGCACGCGAGAAAGTCCGAAGAATTGCGCAAAGCAGAAGCGGCGGCGGAAAAGGCTTTGACGGCAGCAGGGTTAAAGAAAGGCGAAGCGCCCATGCTCTTTGAAGAAGCCGTGCGACACCTGACGCGCGGCGAATTGGAGCAAGTTGGCTGGCTGCCTTTGCTTTTTGTGAGCGATAACCCGACTCAGCTAAAGATGGAAGCCAACGAGAAACGCGAGGCGCTTGCCCGCGCCTTGACGCAGAGATAAACGATTCACGGCGTTGGAGTGGCAGGGGCAGTGGCAGATTGGAAAATTGCTGCCGGGCTGTCCCGGCTCCCGCGTCGGCTGCCGGTATGGCTGGGTCGCCATGCACGGCAGCAGCGAGCGCCGCTTGCCTCGGCGACTCGCAAAAGGCCGGGCGGTGGTTCTACGGGCCGCCCGGCTTTCAACTTTGGAGTGTGCGCGGGCTTTTTCAAGAATCACCGCCTGCACTCGCCGCACCACGGGGCGGCCCGGTGCCCGCTGGCGTTTGTTCGGGCGCTGGCGGCACCGGCAAAAATCCTTCGGGCTTGGAGTTTCCAGCATCCAGCCTATCGCACTGCGTTGAGATCGTTGCCGTGATTCGAGGTTTGCTTGCTACGTTCGCACTGCAAGCAGTACGATGATGCAGACGACAACTCGGAGGAAGGAGCATGAACCTTACTGAACGCAGACTCGAAAAGGCCAAACCGATACTGGAGAAATACCGCACGCAATTGCACGGCAGCGGCAGAATCGTAGCAGGGTGGCTCGAACAGGAACTTAAAGATTGTTGGGGCTGCTCATACAAGGGGCTGAAAACAATCTTCATTCAACTGTCGAAGATCACACGCTACAGGTATCTTGCCGCTTACTACATGAAAAAGGACGCCCCCGCCATCGTCGAGGAATTCAAACCCGTACTCGCTGGACTGTACGGGATCGACGACTACGACAGCCCAGACAGAGAACGGAAGCAGAAAGCTTTCTGGCAAGAGTTTAAGGCCCTGAGAGAACGGGGCAGCAATGGCCACGACACCACGTAAGCGGGGCGCAACCCGCAGACCCGCCACGACAGGGCGCTGACTTCGCCAGAAACCCGCCAGAGACACGATCACGCTGGCGGTGTGAGGCTGTAAAAAGTCCACAATAAATCGGTGTGCCACGCCCAGCAAGCGACCTGGCTGCCGATCACGCGCACACTTCCACACCCTACCAAAACCCCGCAAATCGCCTTCTGGACACTGGCGGACGCCGTTGGACGTGTTATGCAAAACAGTTATGCAATCGGCTTGCCGGATGGTGAGCGATGCAAAAACCCGCGTGTCTATTGGCTTTTTAGAGATGGTGGACGATACAGGACTTGAACCTGTGACCTCTTCCATGTCAAGGAAGCGCTCTAGCCAACTGAGCTAATCGTCCCCCCCGCCACCGCGCGCATACTACTGGCGGGGTGGGGGGCTGTCAACACGCCCGGGCAACGGGCGATCACTTCGATTTCGCCCGCGTTTCGCACGGGTAGACAATCGACAAGTAGCTGGTGGCGGGGATGACAGAGTTGCTGTTGTAGCGGCGGCTCCCTGCCCCGACATCCAATGTCGGGGTGAACGAGCCGCAGAGATTCCGAAAACGCGACCCGGCGCTACATCATTTTCAAAACCCTGCTACGACTGAATTGTGCCGCAAAACTTTTTCGCGGCGGTTCTTCTTTCCGCGTTCACCATTGACTTTGCCTCTCACAGCTTTTATTTGTCATTCTGACTGAGGTGAAGAATCTCTGATATGGAACGCAAAACTCTTGAGATGCGCGCGCAGATGACCGACTTGGAGCGGTTGCGGCATTCGTGCGCCCACGTGATGGCCACCGCAATCCTCAGGCTCTGGCCGGACGCACAGTTTGCGGCCGGACCGGCCGTCGAGGACGGGTTCTACTACGACGTTGAACTTGATCACCGCATCTCACCGGAAGACTTCCCGGCTATCGAGGCCGAGATGAAGAAAACCATCAAGGCCAATCACGTCTTCGAGAAAATCGTCGTCACGCGCGAGCAGGCGATGAAGGACGCGCAAAGCGGCCGGCTCGGCGCGTTGAGCGAGCGGCCGGCGCCCAGCAAGTTCAAGATCGGCAACCTCGAAGACATCCCCGAGGGCGAGCCGATCACCTATTTCAAGAGCGGCGACTTTGTTGATCTCTGCGCCGGGCCGCACGTGATGCGCACCGGCAACGTCGGCGCGTTCAGGCTCACCAGCGTGGCCAGCGCCTATTACAAGGGCGACGAGAAGAACCCGCAGCTCCAGCGCATCTACGGCACCGCGTTCAAGAACAAGACCCAGCTCGACGAGTATTTCGCGATGATCGAGGAGGCGAAGAAACGCGACCACCGCAAAATCGGCGCGGAGATGGGCCTGTACGTGATGGACACCGAGTATGTCGGCCCCGGCCTGCCGCTCTGGTTGCCCAAAGGCGGCGCGATCATTGAGGAACTGGAAAAGCTGGCCAAAGAGACCGAATTCGCTGCCGGCTACGTCCGCGTCAAGACGCCGCACATCGCCAAGGAAAAGATGTACAAAACCTCCGGCCACCTGCCGTATTACGCGGACAGTATGTTCCCGCCAATGGAGTTGGTCGAGGACAGAAGACAGAAGGATGCCGGCGCGCCCAATTCTGACTCCAGTATTCTGACTCCTGACTCCTCAGCCGTTCGTTACTACCTCAAAGCTATGAACTGTCCGCATCACCACCGCATCTTCGCAGCGGAGCCGCGGAGTTATCGCGATTTGCCGCTCCGCCTTGCGGAATACGGCTGCCAATACCGGTACGAGCAGTCGGGCGAACTTTTCGGCCTGATGCGCGTGCGCGAGTTGAACATGAACGACGCGCACATCTATTGCACGCCGGAACAGTTCGCCGCCGAGTTCAACGCGGTGAACGAGATGTACCTGAAGTATTTCAAGATTTTCGGCATTGAGAAGTATCAGATGCGGTTCAGCACCAGCGCGCCCGAAGGGATGGGCAAGAAATACGTGGACGAGCCGGCCTTGTGGAAACAGACCGAGGACATGGTGCGCGACGTTCTCAAGACCAGCGGCATCAACTTTGTCGAGGTGCCGAACGAAGCGGCATTCTACGGGCCGAAGATCGACGTGCAGGTCTGGAGCGTCATCGGCCGCGAATTCACGCTGGCGACCAATCAGGTGGATTTTGCCGTGCCGAAACGTTTCGGTCTCACGTACCGCGACAAGGACAACACCGACAAGACGCCGCTTTGCATACACCGCGCGCCGCTCGGCACGCACGAACGGTTCATAGGTTTCCTCATCGAACATTACGCCGGCAACTTCCCGCTCTGGCTCGCGCCTGAACAGGTCCGCGTCCTGACTATTGGTGATGACGAATCCGTGGTGAACTACGCCAAAGGCATCGTCAACGAACTTCGCGCCAACATGGTTCGCTGCGAAGCCGATTACAGCGCCGATAACATCAAAGGCAAGATTCAGAGTGCTGAGACGGCCAAGGTTCACACCATGCTGCTCATCGGTCCGCGCGATGTTCAGGCGGGTAATGTCAGTGTCCGCCTCCACGGCAAAGGCAACATCGGGGCGAAGCCGAAAGCGGAAGTTGTAGCGGACATATTTACGGCAATCAAAGAACGACGGGCGTAGGATATGTTAAAATCGCCTTTGGAATGTGTGTTGAGATTTGTCTTTGTGTTTCTCATCGCAACGCGGGTGCACGCCGAATCCAATGATTCAGCCGATGTATTGAAGGACGCTGAGGCAAAGGTGCAAGTGAAACTGGAAGAATTTGCCCGGACTAACGCGGACTACGAGCTATTGCTGGACGCGCGAAAGCTGGCGTCTTCGATGAATCCAAGGGGAGACAAGGCGACGTTGAGCAAGTTGGATGAAGGCTGCTTGCGGCTTCAATTGAAAGTGTTGCTCGCGCTCGCGAAAGCCCGCGATCCGCATTATGACCACAACGCGCCGACAAATAGTGTCTATCTGAATCTGGTGCCGCCCCTTCCGGATTCGGGAGTGGTTTGGCCGTCCGGAGTGGATCCGAAAGTTATCAAAGACCCAAAGGCGCGGAAGGCATACGAAGATGCTATTGCTGAGAACCATCGCCGCAATGAAAAGCTCAAGCGTGAGATGTCGCTCTCGCGCGGTGTGGACTACGCGGTAATCGACATCTGGCATTTTGTGAGAGGCTTCCCGGCAGATTCAGCAGCGCGCGAGGGCGCTTTTGAGATTATTGTAACGGGCGTCGCCGACGAAGCGCTTCAGAGTCGCATAAAATCGGACACCCATCCCGGGCTGACGTGGTGAAGTCTCTTGTCCTGGCGCGAAGCCGAAGGCGGAAGTGGTGGCGGACATTCTGCTAGCGATCAAAGAGCGAAGGGCGTGAGAATTCGGTCTTCTGGAGGGCCACGTTGCCTGTCGCCGTCGGATAAACAAAGGACATGCAGGTAACAAAGTGGTAACATGGGTTCGCCATGTTGGGCCTCATGAAAACTACACTAGTTGCCTGCATCAGCGTCCTCATCGTAGCGGCGACGGTTGCGATTCATTCGACGGCCGCGCCAGCCGCACCGGCGTCTCCCTCCGAGTTGCTCGAGAAGGGGATTTATAACGAAGAAACCAAAGGCGACCTCGATTCGGCAATCGCGATCTACCAGCAGTTGATCGCAGAGGCGAATGTCAATCAGTCGCTGGCCGCGCAGGCGCAGTTCCGGCTTGGCCAATGTTACCTCAAGAAGAATCGAAGCGCCGAGGCGACGGCGGCGTTCGAGAAATTGATCCACGATTTCCCGAATGAAAAAGATCTCGTCGCCAAGGCGCGCGAGTATCTGCCCGGCAAGTTCGTGCTCGGGCCGGTGCCGTGGGTCGATGGCGAACGGTTGCAGATCAATATGACGCTCCCCACCGGCGCGGACATCGGGACCTGCGAGTATCGCGCCGATCTCGTGCAGAACGTCAATGGACGCAAGATTTGGCGCGTCGGCGCTCGGCTGATGGCCGCCGGCCCGCAGTCGGTCAGCAGTGTTGATGCTGACGCGGAGACGTTCCGTCCGCTTACCAGCCATTGGAAACATTCGATGCTGGGTGAAGTGTCGGCGACCTACCGGACGAGCGAAGTTGAAATAAAGCGCGTCGGCAGCGCACAGCCAACCACCACTCCTATTGAAGGTACTGTGATGGACAACGAAGAAGCCATGTATGCGATGCGGCGGCTGCCGCTGCAAGTCGGTTACAAGACGGCGCTGCCGATAATCTCGACACTGGGAGGCGGCAACCTCATTTCAATCGGACTCGAAGTGTTGGCCAAGGAGACGGTCGAAGTGCCTGCGGGAAAATTCGGCTGCTTCAAAGTGCACCTTGGCCTTGTGAACCAGGACTTCTGGTTCTCCGATGATGCCCATCGCTATCTCGTGAAATTCGAAGCCGGTCCCGTGACCGCGCGACTCGTGTCGATCGCGCAACGCAAACCCGGCGAGGCCGTGCGGTTTCACGATGACGAACTTGGCATTTCGTTCACCGCTCCTGCCGATTGGGTCATTTGGCGGGCCAAGAACGGCCAGCCTGAGAAACAGGAACTGATTCGCATGCTCGACCCCGAAGCGGATACCGACGACGCGGGCGTGCGGCTCTTCGCGAGCGATTCGCTGTCGGCGGGTGCGCAAACAATCCAATCGGCTCGCGCGTGGGCCGAGCAGGATCTCCAGAAGAACAAGAACGTCAAGGTGCGCCCCGATAGCTGGAAAACCTACACCATCGACGGACGACAAGGTGTGGGTTGCATAGTCGAGTACACGGAGCACAGCAAACCGCGGGTGCAATTCCTGGTGCATGTGCTGGGGCCAAAGAATTCCGAACTCTTCGTGCTCACCTGCGCACCGGATAAGTTCGACGCGCTCAAGACGGCGTTCGACAGCATCCTCGCGAGTTACCGGACGAAGTGAACTGACTAACGAAAACCATCGACCGAGGAACCAATATGAAAGGTCCGCTGCTTGTCTTGTTCGTCATCGTGATAATCCTCCTGGTGATCTGGGATGGAGTATGGAGGAGAATCGCCTTGTGGAAGAGTGCGCGTAACGGCCAGTTGGCGTGGTTTATCTGCCTCTCCATCTTCAGTACGGCGGGCATTTTGCCGATCCTATACATACTGGCCTTCCAGAAGACTGGCACGCAAACGCCGGTGCGCAACACATGAACTGTTCCACTGCGCGAAGTATCCGGGCCTGAAAACGTGAACGGTCGAGGTCTCAACCTGTTTCAGCGCCGCGTGGGCCGGGACGTGCGCGCCTGGCCCATGCTGGCGCTGCTGCTTCTCGTCGTGCTCGTCGCCATCGGCTGCGTCCTGTGGTTCATGCGCGAAGCGATGCGCAACGAGCGGATGGCCGTGCGCGAAAAACTGGCCGAAGCGTATCGTGGTCACTTGTCGCTGGTGCAGGCGCAGGCGGAGGAGCGGTGGAATTACCGGCTCGGCCGGCTCGACAGCGTGGAACCGGACGCGGCCCGCTTTGCTCGCTGTGTGCGGGAAGGTCTGGCCGACAGCGTGATCTGCTTTGACGGGCCGGGCCGCGCGGCGTATCCGAGTTTGCCGGCGACAGAACGGAGCGTCGCCGCTAACACAGAACTGCTCGCCCTCGAACGGCTGACCGACAAGGCCGATCCGCGATTCAAGCAGATCGCCGGTCAGTTGCGTGACCGGCTCAACGATTACGCGGCGGACACGCTGTCGTCCGCACAGCGGCGCTTCCTCATGCACGAACTCAAACGACTCGATCCCACGGTTGAGTTTCCGACCCTGGCTGCGGAAGAACTCGCCGCTCGATACTTGGAGGCAAATCCGGTTGTCCCGACCGAGACGATATTGCGCCCCACCGAATTGCGCGATGTTTGGGCGGTGGCCTCCCCGAGCCGGCGCGTGCTGGCACTGTTTACGACCGCCGGCTTGCGCGCGAATCTGGACGACCTGATTCGTGATCCCTCTTTGCCGAAAGGCGTGCGCGTTGCCGTCATTGCGCCCGGCGAAGACGCAACGACCGAGTCAACGCTCGTGACTGCGTCGTTGGGGCCAGAACTGTCCGGCTGGCGGCTCTCGTTGTCGCTCGATAATCGCACGATCTTCGACACCGAGGCGGACCAAAGAATCGCGCGCTACCTCGCCATCGGCAGTGTCGTGATCGCGGCGATGGCCGTGCTCGCCTTTTTTATCGCCCGCGGCTTCGGACGACAGGTGGCGCTGGCGCGGCTGAAGAACGATCTGGTGGCCAATGTATCCCACGAACTGAAAACGCCGCTCACGGCCATGCGCGCTATCGTGGATACCTTGCTCGACACCGAGCGGTTCGACGAAAAAACGACGCGCGAATACCTGGAGTTGCTCGCCACGGAAAATGCCCGGCTCAGCCGATTGATTGAGAATTTTCTAACCTTCTCGCGTCTGGAGCGGAACAAATTCAAATTCGAATTCGCGAGGATCCGCCCGCAACAGGTAGTGGAGGGCGCGGTGGCGGCTCTGGGCGAGCGCGGTCACGCGCCCGGTTGCACCTTTGAATCGCACGTCGCGGCGGATCTCCCATCGATCCACGGCGACGCCGATGCACTGGTCACCGCGTTACTCAACCTGCTCGACAACGCCTGGAAGTATTCCGGCGACGAAAAACGCATCGTGCTTCGCACCGAGGCGCGCAACGGCAATGTCTGTTTCGCCGTCGAGGACAACGGCATCGGCCTTTCGCCAAGCGAGTGTCGTCGGGTCTTTGACCGTTTTTATCAAACTGACCAGCGGCTCGCACGCGCCGCGGGCGGCTGTGGGCTTGGCCTCAGCATCGTGCAATCGATTGTCGAAGCGCATCACGGCTCCGTGCGCGTTAAGAGCGAACCCGGGCGGGGCAGCACGTTCACCATCGAGATTCCCGCTGTCGTGGAAGGCGCGTCATGACTCCGGCCAACATCCTCATCATCGAAGACGACCCGGCAATCTTGCGTGTGGTCAAAGATAACTTTGTCACTCGCGGCTACCGCGTGCAGACCGCGCGCAACGGCGAAGAAGGGTTGGATGCCGCGCTGAACGGCCGGCCCGACCTCATCATCCTCGACATCATGCTGCCAAAGATCAACGGCTTCGAGATTTGCCGCGCCGTTCGGGCGGAGAAACTCGAAATGCCGATCCTTATGCTCACGGCAAAAGGGCAGGAGGAAGACATCGTGCGCGGCCTTGAACTCGGCGCGGACGATTACATCACCAAGCCGTTCAGCGTGCGCGAACTCATGGCGCGCGCGCGGGCGTTTCTGCGCCGGTGCCAGGCGGGCGCCGCGCCTTATTACAAGTTTGGTCGCCTCCGCCTCGACACCATCTCCCACCGGCTGCTCAAGGACGGCGTCGAAGTGCCGCTGACGGCCAAAGAGTTCCGCCTCCTCGAATATTTTCTCCAACGCCCCGGCCGCGCGTTCACTCGTGACAGCATCATGAACGCAGTCTGGGGCAACACCGTCATGGTCACCGCGCGGAGCGTGGATCGTTGCGTCACCACGCTCCGGAGCAAGATCGAGCCTGACCCGCATCGTCCCACGTTCATCCACACCATCCGCGAAATCGGCTACCGCTTTGAAAGCGGCCCGACAGATGCGGCTGATTAAGCCTGCTCGTCATCGGCCCGCCGACGTGCAGGCCGGCAACGTTTCGGTACGCTTGCACGGCAAGGGCAACGCCGGCGCAAAAGGGCAACGTCGGCGCAAAGCCGAAAGCGGAAGTTATCGCGGACATACTTACGGCGATCAAAGAGCGAAGGGCGTAGATTTTATCTGGCATGTCATTCGATCTCACCGACAAGTGGCGTCGGTTCCGCACGTCGGTTCCGCAAACCGCTTGACTTTCGTTCGGGGGCGGTGCTTTCATTGACGTATGATTCTCCCTCGCGGCCTTTGGGCGGTTGGGTTGGCATGCCTTGTAGCGGTTCCGGCCCACGCGCAATTCTACGCTCCTGATACGGAATACCACGATCCGGTTCAGCGGGTTTTCCCTGTCGAGGCGGCACGTGTGCTGGCGTGGCGCGCCAATCAGCCGAGCAGTCGCATCACGGAAGTTTCCTACATGGTTTCGACCGCAACCAACGGGACGACGTCGTGGCAGTTATCCTGGCTGGGTGTGGACGGCAAGCCAGTCAAGACCGCGAGAGTTGAGTACGCGACGGGCGTGCTGAAGCAGGGGCCGGGTTTCTATCGTGATGTGATGCGCCAGATGTTGTCCTCGGGCTGGGAGGGAATCGAGGCCGTGAAGACCGAAGAGGCAACAGCCGCATTTTGGAAAGGCGCAGAACTAGCCGGGGTGTCGCGAGAGGTGAGCTTGGGCCGTGCTCTCGATATGGCGTCCACGGCTCCCAGCCAGAAGAATGGAACATGGGCGCCGCAACTGGCAGGGCTGCTGGTGCACGCTGCGTTGCCGGAGTTTGGCGGGCATGTGTCTTTGGACGAACAGCTGGTGGCGCGAGGGGCTGTGTGGCTGGCGCTCACCGAACGGGCATGCTCCAACGATTTGCCTCAACTCTGGGCACCGGTGTTGTTCCTTGCCGGCCGCGAACGGGCCGCATCCGAGATCTGGAACAAAGAGGGGGGCACCAAGTCAGCCGCGACGAAAGACGGGCCTGTTGCCGCGTGGAATTTATGGCTGAAACATCCGACGACGAAGGAAACCTATCTGTTCGCAGTCGATTCAAAAAGCAAACCATTCGCAATGGCCATGCTGGCCTACGACGTTCAACTCAATGGCAGCGGCGACCTGCTTGCCGAAATGGTCGTCCCATGGACGGATGCGGGGGGCGCGCTGACCGGTCTGCACAACTACGCCCCGCTGTTAGCAGTCGGCACCGGCATTGGCGGCGGGCATATCATGAACGGGGCTTGGCCGGTATGGCAACGCAAGGCCTGGGTCGATCTCTTACTCCGCCATCATGATGGATCCAACGAAGGATTGGATTTCACAAAAGTATTGGACAGCGTTACCAACGCCATCGCCCGTCTGCCTAGATCTTGGGGCGAAGAGGATGCTTGTCTCTATGGGTTCAGTGAAGCGGCTCCGCTGTTGCAGTTGGGCCAAAAGGAAGGCATTGGCAAACTCACCCCCACAGCCGTAGCTACGGTGCGCGATTTGCTCAACTACGGTTGGGAAGCGGCGGGGCTACAGATGGGGACGCGATACTGTTTCGTGGACAAACGGTGGTGCGTGCACGAGCGTGCAAAGCCGATCTTGCACACAGTGACGAGCAATGTTCAGGGACTTTATCCCTTCTTCAAGAACGCCAAAGACGCCAACGTCTATAACTATCAGGAATGTCTGCTCCGCCTGCAGCGCACCGGCGGCATTTATGGCCTTACCGGTTGGAGCCCGAACCCGTTTTGCGGGGATAAAATCACCACCAACCGCTGTGCCGAGGTTTTCATAAAGCGATGCTGGCTGTGTCCTGGTTTGTTCGATTGGCAGGCGCGTTCCCTCTCGGACGAAGGCCGGTTTGACCTCATCGGAGAATTAGTTGATTCAGTTCAACAAGAAGAAGGTCCGATGGGCGCGGCTGCCGTGCTCCATTATCTTACGTCGATACGCCTGGACCTGCTAGCGCCATTGCCGAAGGCTGGCGAATGGATGGCCAAGTCAGCGGAACAACTGCCTCAGCCGACCAAGCTGTCTATCAATGCTGTCTGGCAAAAGAAATATGCCGAAAGGCCGCTACTGGACATAGCCAAAGAATTGGAGCGATTGTACTGGCAGAACCCGGATTGTGAGATGGAAGACTGGGTTTTTCTGTATTACGCGAAGGCTGGTGCCTTTAATGCCGCGCGGCGTTTCTACCTCGAATCGAGGGAGAACCTGCTCGATTCCGTCAAGACATCCAACGGGCTTGGTCATTATGCGTATCTGGTCGGCTATCTGAAGAATGACGCGAGCCTTCGCGAGATGGCGCTTGAAGACAGCCGCTGTGGTAGCTACGGCGATATGCAGTTGCACATTTGGGACGCGGCGATTCAGGATGATCGGGCACAACTGAGGAGGCAGGTGGAGGAATTGATCGAACGCTACGAGAGGGAGAAGGGGCCGGAGGCGCCCGGCGCGAGGTTGAAAGGATTCCTTCCACTGCTGCCGGCTCTGGCGAATGCCAATGACCCGAAGCACAAGCAGGCGATCAGCTATTTTGGAAATGATCCCAACTGGGTGATCCTTCGATGGCTGTGGATTGACAAACTCAAGCTGCCGAAGGACGAAGCCATTGCATTCCTGGGCGGAAGGGAAACCGATGCTCCCCGTCAGGTGATAATTTGCTATCTCGACGGCGACGCTGAAAAAGCACGGTCGGCTGCTGAGGCACTGATGCATCAAGTCGGTACTTCGGCAGAGCGATGCATCCTCGCCAAATTTCTCAGTATGAAAGTCGGAAAAGGCGCGACAGAACCCGTCGTTGCTGACATGAAACCAGCCGGAGCCTCATCGGCGCGGGCGGCGGTCCTTGCGAGACTGGCAGAAAAACAGAAATGATCGCCGTCGTGCTGCTACACTGAGGCAACATAAAGACGAGAGCGGAAGTCATTGCCGATGTTCTCGCTGCGATCAAAGAGCGGCGAGCTTAAGATCGTCATCTTTCCCGCCGATTGCGTCCGCAAAAAAGAGTATTGCATTGGCGTCGAGAAAGGCTTAAATAATTGGCACTCGCGGCAGGCAGCCGCTGGAAGCGTTTAGTGAGATCATCGTGAACGAAGTTCGGCAACAAAACTAACCCGCCAACGCGTGGCCGGGGTCACGCTGCGGCGTGGCGAAGGCCCGCCCTGGGTCCACAGGAGGTTCTACTCATTCAACAATTTGTTCGTGTAAATCAAAAGATTCGCGCCCGTGAAGTCCGCGTGGTCAGCGGTGACGGAAAGCAACTCGGTGTCATGTCCACCAGCCAGGCGCTGGGTCTGGCGCAACAGGCGGGCATGGATCTGGTGGAGGTGGCACCCAACGCCACTCCGCCCGTTTGTCGGATCACCGATTTTGGGAAATTCAAATACGAGCAGACCAAACGCGAGCGGGAAGCCCGCAAGCATCAACATGCGGGCAAGGTCAAAGAGATCAAGTTGCGCGTGAACATCGACGACCACGATTACCGGACGAAGCTCAATCACATGATCGAGTTTTTGCAGGAAGGAATGAAGGTGAAGGTCTCGTTGTTCTTTCGCGGACGCGAAAATGCGCATACGGAGTTCGGCGATCAGTTGATGCAGCGCGTCATTGCGGACGTGCAAGGGATCGCTCACGCGGAAGTGCCGCCGCGATTGATGGGCCGCAGTATTCACATGTTGCTCGGTCCGGTGCGCGGCCCCGGCAAGAAACGCAAACAAGAGCAGCAACCCAAAGAAGAGGACGCTGCGTAAGACGATTAAAAAGGAAACCGAGAATGCCACGTTGGAAATCATCGAAAACGAAGAAGGCCGCCGCCAAGCGGTTTAAGATCAGCGCGACCGGCAAGGTGATGCGTTACGGCGCGGGCAAACGACACTTGCTCGGCCACAAGTCCTCGAAGCACAAACGCCGCCTGAGCAAGGCAACTGCTGTGTCTCCGACGCACGAGCATCACATCACCGACGTGCTGCCCTTCAGCCATCGCGGCTAGACTTCTGACGGTTTCAACAACTTTAACGGTTCTAACGATTCAGGAGACAGACAATGCCAAGAGCCACCAACGCACCTGCAAGCTGGCGACGCCGCAAGCGGATGATCCAGGCCGCCAAAGGCTATCGCGGCTGGCGCAGTAAAAAATTCCGTTACGCCAAGAACGCCGTCTGGCATGGCCTCACCTACAGCTTCGCGCATCGCAAAGACAAGAAGGCCGATTACCGCGCACTCTGGACGCAGCGGATCAACGCCGCCTGCCGCGCCCAGGGCATCACCTACAGCCGTTTCATCGAAGCGCTGAAGAAAGCCAACATCGCCCTGGACCGGAAGATTCTCGCTGAGTTGGCAGTGAACGACGCGAAGGCGTTCAATGCCGTGCTGGGCGCTGCAAAAGGGTAGGGGCGACATTCGCGCCGCGCTGTAGCCGCGAATCTTATTCGCGGCCAGCCGCCATCCGCGAAGAGGCTTCGCGGCTACAATGGTTCCCAAATTGCTACGGGCCCGATGACGTCGATCGTCTCTCGGCCAGCAATTTCTTTTCGCACAGCCTCCGATACAAGCAGTGAATCGAGGCGCAGCGTGTTTTTGATGCGAACGATGCGCACCTCTTCGGGCTTGATCGCCTCGCAAGCCCGCAGTGCCCACTCCAGCGCCTGGTCATCGGTATCGGCCACAACCGGTAGTTTGCCGCGCTCGAAAAAGCCGCTGGCGAAGACGTTCTCGTACGTCGCCTTCCAATCAATCTTCTGGAACACACGCCGCGTGGTGATGTCCGCCAAACCCATCCCGTAAGCGCTGCCGTTGCTGGCGTCGCTGAGATCGCGGATGACAATCATGTTGATCTTCGGACTGGATGGCTCAGGCTGGCCCGCAATTCTTAACCGGCCGACCACGTTCGTATCCAGCCCGGTGCCGCTGATGTCCTTGCCGATTTCGTCAACGATGAGCACGTCCAGGTTCGGCACGGGCAGACATGGCATGTTGGCTCGCGCCAATTCCAACAACAGCTTGTCCTGCTCAGGGATTTTCGACGCAGGCACGGCCCGCACCACCAGTGTTTCGTCGCAGGCATTCTCGACGATGGCAATCCCGAGCAGAATGTTGCCGCGCTCCAGTATGCGCCGTGCGACGCGCGGCATCAATTCGCGCAACCCCTCGACGCCGCGTCGATGAATCGCGACGGCGCCTGAGCGTTTCCCCAAGCCGATGGCGATCATCTTCATCAGTCCGCTTTCGTGCGGCCCGTGAAACGACGTGTGCGGTTTGATGCGATTGATCAGGATCGTGCCGTCCGCGTCGTGTGCAGTTTTGTCCATAAACGCATCGGGTCCAAGTTCCACAACTTCCATCGACGACACAATGGGCGCGCCGACCTTGGTTTCCGCGATGCCGTACGTCTCGAGCAGGCAGCGTTGACCTTCTGCCGTCGCGCCGCCGTGGCTCCCCATCGCAGGAACGACGAACGGTTCGCCGCGTTGCTGTCTCACCCACGCCACGACTTCCAGCACGATCAGTTGGAGATTGGCGATGCCGCGGCTTCCGACAGCGATGGCAACACGCGCGCCGGGTTTGATAGAAACTCCACAGCCCGCCAGTTCTGTCCGCACCGCCGCTTCGATATGCTCGAGCTTGTTTGCGGGAAACCGCTGCCTGATCTTGAACATGCGAGGCAGTGTCATACGAGTGTATGGGTGGGGCGCGATCCCGCCACGGCGGGAGCGCGCCGAATGGCATGCGGACGGCCCGGCGGTCCGTCCCTACCAACATTGAGAGATGGATTCATCCCAGCGGAACGAGGTGGTGTTTACGTTGCGTGAATCGGCGGATCTTCTCGTAGCCGCAGCGGCGCGCCAGCGCAACCGCCTTGTCGAAATCAGCGGCGACATCCTGCGGCACATGTGCGTCGCTGCCCAGCGTGATCGGGATGTTCAATCGTCGCGCGATTCTCAGAAACTGCTCAGACGGATAGATCTCGCGACAGGGTTTCTTCAACCCCGCCGTGCTGATTTCAATGGCTACTCCTGCTTCAGCGACGACACGCAGCGCGTGTTCGAACACCTCTGTAAAATCGGTGCTCGGTCGGAAGTTGAATTTCTTCGGCAGGTCAGGGTGGGCGAGCGCATCAAACAGCCGTGAACGCGCCGCTTCTGTCCACACGCCGAAGTATTCGCGCCAGCGGGCCTCGACATTCTCGCCCTCCCAGTCTTCGGCGCTCCTGTCCACGTGAAATTCGCCGAGGTAGTGTACGCTGCCGAGGAAGAAGTCCCACGGATGCATCGCGGCGAGTTCGCGAATCCAGTCTTCACGTCCGGGAATGAAATCCACCTCGAGTCCCAGCTTGACCGGAAGCTGCGGAAATCTTCTCTGCGCCTCGCGCACCCAGCCGACGTACGTGTCGAGGTCGGCCAGCCTGATGTGCCAATCGGTGTCGTGGTTGCCCAGCGGCGCATGGTCCGCGCAGCCAATCTCCTGCAGCCCACGCTCGACCGCCACCTTCGCATAATCGACCGGCTCGCCAGTTCCATCCGTCAGCCGCGTGTGCATGTGGTAGTCAATCAGCATCCGCCGCAGTGTAGTGCAAGGTCGGCGGAGGGCAAAGCTTGAATTGGAATCGAGAAGCGGTATGTCCGGGATGGAAATTCCATGCGCCGTCACACCGTTGGAAGCCCGCGATAAAACCATCGACAGACCGAAGTTCGCGGCATTCATTCCTGAGAATTGCGGGGCTTCCCAATCACAGTGAAGGCGGCGCGCGTCTGCCGTGATCGGTTTCCTTGGGCCTTGCCCCGACGGCGGGTTTTCGTTAGATTGCACCCGCCATGCTGAAGAAGGCGCTGATTCCGATTCTGCTGATCGTTGGCATCATCCTGCTGCTGACGGCGGTGGCGTATTGGTATTCGCAAAAAGAAAGCGAAGACTGGCCTTTTAAGGCCGAGCATCATCATTAGGAAATCATATGGCGAAGATCAGGAAACTGTTGCATACGCGATATCGGGTGAATGATCTGGAGAAAACGGTTCGCTTCTACCGCAACGTACTCGGTCTGAACGAAACGGGCCGTCAGAAATCGCCGCGCGGTTCGGAACTGGTGTTCATGAAAGCGCCCGAAAGTGATGAGGAAATCGAGTTGTGCTGCTACCCCGGCAATGGCCCGGTGCAAGTGCAACCCGATCTGACGCATCTGGCGTTCGAGGTGGACGATTTGGAGGAATTCGCTCGCCAGCTTGAGAAAAAGGGCGTGAAGTTGTCCGATGGACCGACCAGGTCGTCGTCGGGCAGCGTGTTCGCGTTTGTGGACGCGCCGGAAGGTTACGAGATTGAGTTGATTCAGCGGGCGAGGAAACCATGAATCGTGGGAGCGACATTCTTGTCGCGACCGGTCGGGGCAGGGATGCCCCTCCCACACAATTGTAAGAATGATGCAGCACTCCAACATCATCATCGCCCCTTCGATTCTTGCCGGCGATTTTGGCAATTTCGCGCGCGACGCCGAGCGAGTAGAGCAGGGTGGGGGAGATTGGTTGCACTGTGACGTAATGGACGGGCATTTTGTGCCGAACATCACCTTTGGGCCGGACGTCGTCGCCGCGCTTCGCCGCGCGACAAAGCTGCCACTGGACGTTCACCTGATGATCGAACGGCCCGATCGCTATGCAGAAGCGTTTGCGCGCGCCGGTGCGACGCGGCTCACGATTCAGGTTGAGGCACTCGGCAACAAAAAGGACGGCACGGAAGGCCGCGCCGTGTTCGAGCCGAAATCGGTTGCCAGCATCGAAGAAACGTTGCGCGTTATTGAGAAACTCGGCTGTCGCTGCGGGCTGTCAATCAATCCGCTTACGCCCGTCAGCGCCATCGAGCCGCATTTGAAGCGAATCGATCTCGTCCTCGTGATGACCGTGTGGCCGGGGTTTGGCGGACAGAAGTTCATGAACGAAGTTGTGCCGAAGATTCGCGAGGCGCGCACGCTGACCGAACGAAGCGGACGCCACATCCACATCGAAGTGGACGGGGGCATCGATCCCGAAACCGCACCGCTCTGCGTTGGAAACGGGGCGACCGCACTCGTCGCTGGAAATTCATTGTTTCGCCACAAAACGCTGGATTTGCGGGAGGCGATTCGGGAATTGAGAACAAGCGTGGTGTAGCTGCGCTTCCCTGCCCCGAAGGCTTTCGGGGTGAACGAAGCGCCGCAGAATAGGAAAAGGGATTCTGCGCTTCACCACGCTCGTACCGCTCGGAGCGGCACGAGGAGCGTGGTTCACAGAAGCGCAGCTACAACCATGGAAAAGACCGAGATTAAATTCGGGACAGACGGCTGGCGCGGCGTCATTGCGGAGGATTTTACATTCGACAACGTGCGCCGCGTCGCCCAGGCCACGGCTGATTACTGGAACCGAGTAGGACAGGCGTCTCGCCTGTCCAGCGCAGGGGAGGGGACGGGCGAGACGCCCGCCCTACGCAACACAGCCATCGTTGGCTACGACAATCGCTTCTTGTCCGAAGTCTACGCGAAGCTCGTGTGTGAAGTAATGGCGGCCAACGGCATCAAGGCGTTCTATCCGCCCGTGGCTCCACCGACGCCCGCCGTAAGCTACGCCGTGCGCGACCGGAAACTCTGCGGCGCGGTGATGATCACTGCCAGCCACAATCCTCCGCAGTTCAACGGCTACAAGATCAAAGCCGACTACGCCGGGCCAGCCGACCCGGAGATTTGCAGTCAGATCGAAAAGCGCATTGATCAGTCTCCGGTGCGGTCGGTCAGCTTCGACGAGGCCGTGCGCGACGGCACGATCGAACTGTATGATCCGCGCCCTGCGCACGTTTCCGCCCTGAAGAAACTGGCCGATGTAAACAAGATTCGCAGCGCGCGGCTCAAGGTTGTTGTGGATTCGATGCACGGTTGCGGAGGCAGCGTGCTGGAGGAAATTGTAGGGCAACCATCTTGGTTGCCGAGAGGGAAGGGGAGCGCAAGCTGGAAGCTCGCCCTACAGACGATCCGGGCAAATCGCGATCCGCTGTTCGGCGGCGTCAACCCCGAACCGATCAGCAAAAACCTCGGCGCGCTTTGCACAGCGGTCAAAGCTGCCCGTGCCGACATCGGTGTGGCGACTGACGGCGACGCGGACCGCACGGGCGTGGTGGACAACCGTGGGCGGTACGTGTCGATCCAGCTCGTGTTTGCGATGCTGTTGCTGCATTTGCTGCGGAATCGAAAGGAGAAGGGCGGGCGCGTCGTCCGCTCGACAAATTGCACGGTGCTGGTTGACCGGATCTGCCAGGCGTACGGCTTGGAGTGCGTCGAGGTCCCAGTCGGCTTCAAGTACATCTGCGAGCAGATGCGGCAGCACGACGTGCTGCTCGGCGGCGAGGAAAGTGGCGGCTTGGGTTTCCGCGGCCACATTCCCGAGCGTGATGGTATCCTGGCCAACCTCATGTTGTTGGAGATGCTGGCGACAACGAAGAAGAGCTTGACCCGGATCATCGCTGATCTGCAAAAGGAATTTGGCAAGAGCGCGTATGACCGGATCGACATGCATTACCCGTTGGAGAAACGCGGGCAACTCATTGAGACGCTGCGACGCGATCCGCCGCGCGGCTTGCTCGGCTCGCCACTAGCCGAAATGAAGGCTTTCGACGGGGTAAAGTACATCGCGAAGGACGACTCGTGGCTGATGTTCCGCGCCTCGGGCACTGAGCCGATCATCCGTATCTATAGCGAAGCCGCCAACATTCAACGCGTGAAGAAACTCCTCAACCACGGCAAGAACCTGGCGCTGAAGATCGGTGGATCGTAGTCCAGACAAGATGCAGCGATGAAATTCACAGGACGAGTACTTGTCGGAAAACGCGCGTTTGTTCTTTCGGTCGCAGGAGTTGTAGTGATGACCTGCTTCTTACACTTCTGGAACATTGGCACTGCCCCGCGCGGTTTTTTCTTCGATGAAAGTGCCATCGCGTATAACGCCTACTGCATCGCCCAAACAGGTGCTGACGAATACGGAGTGCGTTGGCCAGTTTTCTTCAGATCGTTCGATATCTACATGGATCCGATTGGTGTCTATTCGGCTGTGCTTCCAATCCGTGCGTTCGGTCTGCGTGAATGGGCCGCTCGCTTGCCATCCGCTCTGTATCACCTGATGGCGTGCGTTGCCTTCTTTCTGCTGCTGCGGCTGTGGCGGTTCGGTTCATGGTTTGCCCTGGGAGGCAGTATCGTCTTTTCCGTGATCCCCTGGGTTTTCCCAGTGAGTCGGAATTGCGCATATGCCGGGCTCACCGCTGCAATCTTCGGAATGGTAACAGGCCTCATTCTGATCGACTCCGCACTGCGTCGGCGGTCAACTGGCCGTGCTGTATTGGCCGGGGCTGCCTGGGCGTTTGCTGTCTACGCGAGTCGGAGTGTCTGTCCGGTCCTCGCACTGCTGGCTGTCGGTTGCGGCGTTGTGCTGTGGCGTCCGCTGGTTCGACGCTGGCGAGTCGTTTTGGCGGCCGCGATCTCTGCGCTGGTCTTTCTGCTGCCGATGATCATCAGTGTGCTGCGGTCCCCGGGAGCGTTGACAACGCGATTTCAGCAGGTCAATATTTTTCATGGAGTCGCTCCGCTAGGGGAAGTGATGGTGAGTGTGGCGAGTCGTTACCTTGACTATTTCAGCCCGCAATTCCTGTTGATCTCCGGCGACCCCGGACTGCGCCATCATACGGGGCGTGGTGGGGAGCTTTATTGGTGCCTCGCGCCACTGATTATCGCCGGACTCTATGTGGTGATGCGCTACTGGCGTCGGCAGCCACGGTACCGGATAGTGCTGGTCGGCCTGTTGGTTTCGCCGGTATCTGCCGCACTCACCGTGGATCGGATGCACAGCACACGCTGCGCATATGGAGTGATCTTTTGGCTGCTGCTCGCGATGCTGGGAGCACGCAGGCTGTGGCAACATAGGCACGTCGGGCGGAAGTTGCTCGTCGTGGCCTGCGCGGTGGGAACAATGGAAACGTCGGCCTATCTCGCCGACTATTTCGGCGCTTATCAAACCCGCTGTCGGGAAGCGTTTGAAACCCAGCTTACAGAGGCGCTGCGATATTGTTTCGGCAATTTGAAGACGAACGAAACACTGTACATTTCAGATTCCGCCATCTCCGCACTCCCGTTCAACGAAAATTTCGCTCCCTCAGGCTCAGGCCTTTCCAAACTTGAAGTGGACCAGAGCTTCAAGCCCTGTGTTTATGCCCACATACTTTTCTTTGGCAGGATCGACCCGCGAGTTTATCAGCGGATGGGGATACCCCCCGAAAGGGCGCGGCTATATGATGGAAATATTCCAGAACCCGGCCTATTGCTGCGCTGCAACGCGATGGTTGCCGTATCGACAGCGCTGGACAAGTACCTCGTCACGCGCAATACAGAACCTGTGCCTCTTGGTGCGGACCTCGTTCAGACCATTCCATTTAATAGGGCGGTCAGGTACGAAATCTACAGGATCCATTAGGTGTCCAATTCGGGAATGATCATTTGCTGCCGCGCCATGAATTGACGCCTTGCACCCTTCTTTGAGCGAGGTGCTCCAGCGGATCAGATACAGCAAGGAAATCGTTGAACTTTGCCGCGCGTCTGAGCCTCCCTGCACGGCAGCAGAGGAGCTACACAACACGGTCAAAGGCTGGTAGAATGTGCTGCCCGTATGCAAGGTGCGTCCACGATAAAAGCGGCCAGACGAAAAATTGAATGGCTGTTGTTTGCGGCAGCCTTTTTCGCTTACGGCTATTTCCATCAGGGCGGCGGCTGGGCGCAGAACGCCCGTTTCGCGATGGTGCGCGCACTCGTCGAGGAAGGTCATTACTGGATAGATAACTTCTTGATTTACCTCCGTGTCGGGACAGCAGAGGACGACACGGTTTTGGCACGAGTGCCCGTTCGTGACGCGACATTCAAGATAGGCGGCGCAACTTACGCATTGACATGGACTGACCCCAGTGGTCGAGACAAGTTCATCAACGATCTCGTCGATCCGAGAACAAAGCCCGTGGACATCGGCTCGGTTGCGATAACCGGCGATTTTTCCTATGCGAGCGGCCATTTTCATCCCAGCAAATCACCGGGTACTTCGCTGCTTGCCGCGCTGCCATACTTTGTTATTTATCGAGTGGAGCGACTGTTTGGCGCCAATCCTGACAATTGGTGGATGCTGACTGTAAATGCGTGGTTGACAACGGTGTTTAGTGTAGGACTGATTTCTGCATTTGGCTGCGTGCTCGTATTTCGTCTTGCCTGCGTATTTTCCATGGGCAAGCTGCTGCCTAGCTTGATGACAGCAGTTGCGTTTGCGTTTGGCACCATGTTCCTCCCGCTGGCAACGCTCTTACAGGATCAAAACATCGCGGCAGGCTTGCTGTTAGCATCGTTTTACCTGTTGTACCGCGCGAAGGAAACCGGCACGAACAGCGGGCTGATCAATCAAAAACCAGGTGGCAGGACGGCTTGGCAGATCGCATTGAGCGGACTCTGCGCAGGCTATGCAGCGGTCACCAATTATGTCGCCGCAGTGGCTGTGATCGCCTTGGGTGTTTATCTGGTTTGGAGTGTACGCCGAATCGATGGCTGGAAGTGGTTTGCGCTCGGCGTTGCAGGGCCACTCGCGCTGATTTGCACCTACAACCTCAGTTGCTTTGGCAGGGTTTTTACAACGAACTACCATTACGTGAACATAGCGATGAACCGCGGCGATGGGGTGGACGCGGGGGTCTTGGTGATGCCCCGATGGGACGTCTTGTGCACAATCTTGTTCTCACCATTTCGCGGGTTGTTCTTCAGTGCACCGGTCTTGCTGACGGGCGTGTATGGGTTGGCCTCTTATTTTTGTGACAAACACTGGAAAAAGGAAGTCTGCGTGTTCGCGTTCGTCGTGGGGTTGTATTTGTGGTTCAATGCCAGTTTCTGGTCTTGGCATGGAGGTTGGATAGCGGTGCCCCGTTATCTGGGGCCGGCCATGCCGTTTTTGGCAGTGCCGATGGTTCTTGGATTTATCCGCTTCCCCAAAATGACCAGCGCTGTGGCCATTGTCTCGGTCACAATCAACCTTCTGTTTACCGCTGTTGATCCCCAAGTGCCCACCGAGTTTGACGCGGCAGTGAACGCTCCAACGTGGCCTCAGTGGCGGCACGCCCCGCTTTTTGACTATACGCTGCCGATGTTTTTGACCGGTAGGGCCGGTCCGTTCCTGGACCGGCAGTTGGAGAAAGCGATAAGTGACTATGCGAAGAAATTGGACGCTGATGGTGTCGCACTGCAGGAGAAAAGCCATCTGCTGGCGGTAAGGCGCGAAGAATGGAATAGCGCAATCCAAGACCGAGAGATGCGAAGTTCAAATGGTCCTGTCTCTGGCAACCCCGTAGGAGTATATGAAGGTGGATTACACTGTCTTTTCCCGTCCGCCTCTCGACAAACTGAGTGGAATTCGTTCAACGTGGGCGAATTCATTTTTCCTCAAAGCCGTTTGAGCCTGTTGCCGCTCGTGGTCGTCTGCGGTGGTTTGCTGGGCTGGGCGCTGACCATCGCTGGTCGCGCACAGCGGCGGACCACCTTGTGCGCCTGACGCTGGCGGAAGAGGCTACACAAAACGGGCAAAGACTGCTAGATTGCGCGCCTCATGGACGTGAGCCATATCAGGAACTTTTGCATCATCGCGCACATTGACCACGGCAAGACGACGTTGTCGGATCGGTTGCTGGAGGCGACGGGCACGCTGCAAAAACGGGAGATGCGCGAACAGGTATTGGATTCGATGGACCTGGAACGCGAGCGCGGGATCACCATCAAGGCGCATCCGGTGACGATGTCCTACCAGGCTGAGGACGGGCAGGTTTATGAGTTGAACCTGATCGACACCCCTGGGCACGTCGATTTCTCCTACGAAGTCTCGCGCAGTATGGCGGCGTGCGAAGGAGCGATCCTTGTGGTGGACGCGGCGCAGGGCGTGGAAGCGCAGACAGTGGCCAATGTCCACCTGTCCGCGAAGCAGGACCTGACGGTTGTGCCGGTGATCAACAAGATTGATCTGCCCAACGCCAACGTCGAGGAGACCAAGCGGCAGCTTGAGGAAATTTTGGCGATCGCGTCGGACTCCGCGATCCTAGCCAGCGCGAAGACGGGCATCGGGATCATGGACATTTTGCATGCGGTCATCGAGCGGATTCCGGCACCAAAACCGACCGCAGAGAAGTCACTGCAGGCGCTGGTGTTTGATTCGATGTTCGATACCTACCGCGGCGTCGTGACGTATGTGCGGTTGTTTGCAGGCGAGATCGCGCCGGGGATGATGGTTCAGTTGATGAGCACGGGACGCACCTACGAAGTGAAAGACGTCGGCGTGTTCACGCCCAAGCCCGCGTCGCGCCCGAAACTCGGGGCAGGGGATGTCGGTTACGTGATCGCCAACATCAAGAGCACCGCCGATGTGAAAATCGGCGACACGATGACGGATGCGCGTCATCCTGCGGTCAAGCCGTTGCACGGTTTCCAGCAGGTGCACCCGATGGTGTTCAGCGGCTTGTATCCAATCGACTCGGCGGATTACGAGCATTTGAAGGTGGCGTTGGCGAAATTGCAGCTCAACGACTCGGCGTTCCTGTACCAGGCGGAGACCTCGGCGGCGCTGGGGTTCGGATTTCGGTGTGGGTTCCTCGGCTTGCTGCACATGGAGATCGTGCAGGAACGGCTGCGGCGGCACTTCGGCATGGACATCATTGCGACCTATCCGAGCGTCATCTACAAAGTGCTCAAGACGGACGGCGAAATCGTCGATGTGCACAACCCGATCTACCTGCCCGATCCGTCACAGGTCGATCATATCGAAGAGCCGTACGTTCGCGCCTGCATCATTTGTCCGAACGAAAACATCGGCGACATGCTCCAATTGATCATGGACAAACGGGGCGAGGTCAAAAAGACCGATTCGATCGATACACGCCGCGTGATGCTGACTGCTGAATTGCCGCTCAACGAGATCGTGGTGGATTTCCACGACAAAATCAAAAGCGTCACGCGCGGCTACGGCTCGATGGATTATGAGCCCTGCGGGTATCGCGAAGGCGACCTCGTCAAGCTCGACATCCTGGTCAACAACGAACCTGTGGACGCGTTTTCCAGCATCGTCCACCACGGCAAGGCGGAGTCGCGCGGACGCGCGCTGGCGCTCAAGCTCACGGAAGTGATCCCGCGACAGTTGTTTCAGGTTGCGATTCAGGCTGCCATCGGCGGCAAGATCATCGCGCGCGAAACCGTGCGGGCACTGGCGAAAAACGTCACCGCCAAGTGCTATGGCGGCGACATCACGCGTAAACGCAAGCTTTGGGAAAAACAAAAAGAAGGCAAGAAACGCATGAAACAGATCGGCAAGGTGAACATCCCGCAAGAAGCGTTCATTTCGGTGCTGAAGGCGGGGTAGGGGAGGCAACCATCACATGGCCTGGAAAGATCGCAGAATTCTCAAACGAGCGCGTGAGTTCGTCGCCGGCTCGCGAAAGCTGTTACGCATACACCGCGACGTGCTTGACCCGCGCAACCTGCAGGAAATCGCGCGCGCGTCTGACGACCTCGCCGAGGCAGTCAAGACCAAAAACATCGCCGCTGTCAGTTCGCTGCGCGAAAAACTGGAGACGCAACTGGAGAAGTCCTTGCCCAGACAGAATCAGCCGGCGTTGCGGGAAAACGTCGAGGTACTGCTCGTCGCGGTCATCGTCGCGATGGCAGTCCGTACCTTTTTCTTTCAACCTTTCAAGATCCCGACAGGCTCAATGCAGCCAACGCTCTACGGGGTCTATCCGACTCGCCCGCCGTGGTCCGCGAGTTACGAACCGCCTCTCCATTACACCAACGGTCGGCCTTCAATCATTGAGCAAGTCCTGGGAGTAGCGTTGTACGGCCGAATCTACGATGCGGATGGTTACCGGGCGCGCGGCGACCACATCTTCGTCGATCGGTTTACATATCATTTTCGCAAACCGCGCCGGGGCGAAGTCGTCGTGTTCGCCACCGACAACATTCCCGAACTGTTGGTGATGTCGCAGCATGGCCGGGGGACATTTTACATCAAACGGCTGATTGGCCTTGAGCATGACACCATCCAGATCAAACCCCCATATGTTTTGGTGAACGGGAATGTCATGGATCGTCGCCCCGCCTTCGAGCGCATTTACTCAAGGCAGAACGGTTATCACGGGTATACCATTCCTCCTCTCGCCAAGTATATTCACAACGAAAGTGACGTCTACACGGTGCCGGCACATCATCATTTCGTTATGGGAGACAATAGCCCAAACAGTCTTGACGGACGCTTCTGGGGATCATTTCCAGAGAAGGACCTGGTCGGCAGGGCCATGGTGGTCTATTGGCCCTTCACCAAGCGGTTTGGTCTGATCGACTAACCGATTCCAAATGCAACCCGGGAGTTCCCGGCTAAATACACAACGTCGCACAATCTATATTATGTCTAATACCGTAGGAGGCAGCCGCTCGCGGAGAGCCTGCCTTTTTCAAACCCGCCAGTTTTCGACTTCAAAGTTTTCGTCCGGCACGTTAAAACTCAACGCGCCCAGGTCAGGGAGCCGCTCAAGCTCAACTTCGCCTTCGAGGAGCCGCACGAAGAAGACAACCTGCTCCCGTTGAGGCCAGCCGAGCGTTGCCAGCGGAACCGCCATTTCGACGATCTCCTCGAATCTGATATCTTTGATCTGGCCGAGCTTCTTCGGAGCGGCATCGGGATTGGTAGCCCACAACTCGCAGGCGGGTTGTCCTCTGCGCAACTCCGGGACGATGATGGCATGGTGATGTGGTTGGATGAAAGTCACGCGCAGGGCGCCGTTTGAGGGTAGCTTATCCTTCTGGCGAAAATCGACCCGCAGATAGAAGTTCCGGAGGTCGCAACCGAAGTGGATCGCCTCGACGAAGCGCTCGCTATGGTACATTGCAACCATCGCCCGACCAGCTTCGTAGACGCCGGCGCCAACCCATTCATAAAAGGAAGTGATCCTGCCATCGATCACCGGTGTGATCAGATCGGTCGGCTTGCGCGTCTCAACCGCGACTTCGGAGCGGGCAATCTGGACCTTCAGCACGTCGGGAACGGGCGCCCCGACGATCTGGTAAACGTTTTGCAGGTGCGTGCGAAACAACTCATCAAAAATCAGATCGTTTTCGGTCACGAACTCGTCGCCATACCACCAAAACCAGTCGCTGCCTTCGGCGGCGTAAATCTCGGCCATGGCTTTCTTGTATTGATCGGGAGTGATTTCCTTGCGGTCGGCCTTGGCTTGGAGAGAATCGCGCGTCCGACCCAGCAATTCCCAGGCGCGATTATGTTCCGGATGTCCGATCCAGACATGGAAATCGGCATTGATCCACGAACCTGTATGCAACGTGTGAATCACGGTGCCGGGCGGATGCGCCGTGAAATAATCATGAAAGGTCGTGGTCTTCATCGACGGACTCGTGCTCAGCCGATGATAAAGCTCGCGCAAAAAGTTTTCTCCACCGTCGGGAAAATGTTCCCAGGCGTTTTCGCCATCCAGGATCACCGTGCATAACGGGTCCGGGCCTTGCGTGCTACGCGCGATCTGTTCAATTTGGCCCGCTGTGAATTCCGCCGCGCGCCACGGTTCGTTGCGTGCGGCCGTAAAACCGATGAAATCGCTGATGGTCCGATCGCGAAATGCGATGCACACGCTTGCGTCGCCGAACTGAGCGCGAAAACCCTGAAAGAGATACTCGCGTGGCGGAGGTTGATCGGGATGCAACGTGGCGAGACTGCGCCAGAGAATTTCCTCGTCGGTCGCGAACCATTGATAGCCGAGTTCCTGCAAGATCGGAATCAGCTCGGGGCAAACTGATCCTTCCGAGGGCCAGACGCCGTGTGGCGGCGCGCCAAAGAGTTTCGTGTGGTAATCGCGTGCCAGCGTCAGATGCGCCCGGACGTCTTCGGGGTGCGAGAACGTCGGTGGCAATTGGCGCTGCGGCATGTAACGGCGCGCAAACTCGGTGTTGTGCACGAGCGGCATGATCGGATGATAAAACGGTGTCGTGCTGATCTCGATCTGGCCGCGATCGCTCAGCGCCTTGTAGAGGCCCAAGAGGTTCTTCAGAACATCGCGCTGCCGATCGAAGAGGACTCGCTTGTCTGCCTCGGTAAAGTCCCTTCCCTTCCGCTTCAACTCGGCAATCTCGGGGTGGAGTCGCTCGCCCGCGTAACCGAACCACGTCAGGTTGAACCACACTTGCAGATCGCGATATTCCTGATCAGTGAAACTTCCTGCGATGCGATCGAAACCGGTGCGCGCGCCTGCCAGTCCCCGCTTCTGAAGCAGCGACCAGTAGCGCGGGTACGGCTTGATCATGTTCTGCCAGTTCGCCTTGAAAAAATGCTCCAGCACTCCGCATTTCTGCGGGATGCTCAACGATTCGGCGGGTGTGGCGGCGAGCTCGAACCAGAGGTCGCCGACCTCGCCATTGGCGAGCTGCTCGATTTGCTTCAGCAGAACGGGCGTGAGATTGAACGTGCAGCGGAACTCCGGGAATTGGTCCGCCAGCCAGACCATGTCGAGGTAGCCCTTTGTCGCGTGCAGACGCACCCACGGCATCAGCGCCATCCCGCGAATCGGGTCGACATAGTATGGCTGATGCATGTGCCAGAGAAACGCGACGTTGAGCAGCATTGCTAAAACCTTGTTAAAACCGTTAAAGAGGTTAAAAGGCTAAAGGGTTAAAAGCTTGGGACGGATGCTCCTTTTCACTTTCAACGGTTTTAACGATTTTAACTTTCTTGACTTCGCTCTGTTTCACACGGGAATCTCGCGCAAGTACTTTGCCGCTTCCTCGGGAGCTGTTGGATTGATGTAGAACCCCGTCCCGACCTCGAATCCCGCAATCAATGTCAATCGCGGCAGAATGTCGATGTGCCAGCGGAAATCCTGGTCGATCGTCGCCCAGTAGCCGTGGTGGGCGTAGCGGGCCGGGGCGGTGTTGATGATGTAATTGTATTGCGGCTGATTGAGCGCCTTGGCCAGCTTCAGCAGCGTCGCCTTCAACACGTCCGCCAGCAACAGAATCTCGTCGGGATGGATGTCGGCGTAATACGCCGACTGCCGCCGGGGCAGGATCGTGATCTCGAACGGGAACCGCGACGCAAACGGGCAGAATGCCACGAAGCCGGCGTTCTCATAGACCAGACGCACGCCCTCCTTGAGTTCCTGTTTCAGCATGTCTTCATAAATGGAGCGTTCCTTGTAGGCATAGTACTGCATCGCGCCCACCAGCTTCTCCTTCACGCGTTTCGGCGTGACAGGCATGGCGATCAACTGCGAATGCGGATGGCCGATCGACGCGCCCGCTTGTTTGCCGAAATTCTTGAAAACCAAAATGTAGCGGAACCGCGTGTCGCGCAGCAGGTCGGTCACGCGGATCTTGTACGTCTCCAGCACCCGCGCAATGCCTTCCACGGGCTGCTGCTCGAGCTGGAGCGTCGGGTTGGGCGTCTCGATGATGACCTCGTGGGCGCCGATCCCGTTCATCTTGTCGTAGATCCCCTGCCCTTCCTTGCCCAGATCACCCTCGATCCGCAGCGCGGGAAACTTGTTCGGCACCACCCGCACCTGCCAACCCCGGCCGTTCGGTTTGCTTTTCGGATCGCGAAACGCAAAAATCTCCGGCGGCGTCATCGCCTCGTTGCCTTCTGCGAACGGATTCCTGGCGGGATCGGGCACTTCCACGGGCGGCTCCGCGTAATCGCCGGGCCGTTTGCCGCGCTCCGTGGCGATGATCACCCACCGTCCAATGATCGGGTCTTTCCGTAGCTCTGGCATAATCGATGTCCTCTATTCAAGTGCGCAGCGCGTCACAGCGCTGCGTACAATTCTTCGTATTTCACCGCTGCGGCCCGCCACGAGAAATCACAGGCCATCGCGTTTTCCATGATCTTCTTCCACTGCTTCGGCTGCTCGTAAACCGACACGGCCTGCTGCACGGCGCTGACGAACGCCTGCGGCGAATACTTCACAAAGCGAAAACCGTGCCCCGTTCCCGATTTCACGTCGTACGGCGTCACCGTGTCCGCCAGGCCGCCCGTCGCATAAACCACCGGGATTGTGCCATACTTCAATGCATACAGTTGCGTAAGACCGCAAGGCTCAAATCGGGACGGCACCAACAGCACGTCCGCGCCGCCCTGGACCTGATGCGACATTTCCTCGTCGTACTCAATCTGCACCACCACCCGCTGCCGGTGCTTCCGCGCCCGCTCCTGCAATTGCTCTTCGTATCGCCGCTCGCCTTTTCCCAGGATCACCAGCACCAAGCCGAGCCGCAGCAAATCGTCCATGCTTTCCAGGAGCAAATCCACCCCTTTCTGGTCCGCCAGCCGGGAAATAAACGCCGCCACGGGCGTAGTCTCGTCCGCCGCCACTTTGAACCGCCGCAGCAATTCCGCGCGGCAAACGCGTTTGCCGGCCGGATCCTGCGCGCTGTAATTCTGCTTCAACGCCGGATCGGTCGCCGGATTCCATTCGCGATCATCGGCGCCGTTCAAGATGCCATGAATACGATCGCGGCGGCTCCGCAACACCGGGTCCAGTCCGCAGCCGCCTTCGGGTGTCTGGATTTCCTTCGCGTACGCCGGGCTTACCGTCGTGATCGCATCGGAGAACACCAAGCCGCCCTTCATCAGATTCAACTGCCCGTAAAACTCCAGCGCGCGCGGTGTGAAAAATTCGCCGGGCAAATCCGTCAGCCGAAAATCCGTCGCCGGAAACAGGCCCTGATACGCCAGGTTGTGAATCGTGAACACGGTCTTCACGCCGTACGCCGTGCCGCGCGTCTGTTGCCGATATAGCGCCTCGACGGGCACAAACGCCGTCTGCCAGTCATGACAATGCAGCACGTCCGGCCGATAGCGTTCATACCCCAGCAACTCGACCACTGCTTTGGAAAAAAAGATGAACCGCTCCGCGTTGTCCTCGTAGTCGCGCACGCCGGTGTGATACAAGTCCGAGCGATCGAAAAATTCGTCGCGCCTCACAAATAACACCCGGACCCCGGCGGCCGTGTTCAATTCCAGAATGTCTGCGCTGAGCAGATTGCTTCCCACCGGCACGCGAAACGACAAACCCGCCTGCGTGGCCGATCCAGCCGCCGCTTCATCCTGGAGAAGGCGCGTGTGCCGCGCCGACTCGGCCGCCGCAGCCTGCGCTGCGGTGGCGGAGGTGGCAGCCAGTTCCTCTGCGCGAAGGCGGGCGCACCGGTAAAACGGCAGACAGCAGGTAACCTCATGCCCCAATTCCGCCAGCGCCGGCGGCAGGGCGCCGACCACGTCTCCCAATCCGCCAGTCTTGGCAAACGGAGTCATTTCGCTGGCTGCAAAAAGTAGTTTCACTCCCCTCCTCTGTTCCATGATCGCAAGATGCATCACTAATAGCAATCCGGTTCGCGTCGGTCAGGAAAGCAGGACGTATCTGAACACCACCGTAACCCACCGAACACCGAACGTACTGGTGTTGTGCGAGGTAGGGCGCGACCGCCGGGCGCGCCGCGTTTTTCGGGGGACGGGCAGCCCAGCGGTCTGCCCCTACCTACAGCCCTGCAAAACGCCCGAGGCTGGCTATGGTGGTAGTGCCGAGAGGCGCCCAGGAAAGCAGCGACATGGGCGAAAGAAGCCGTTGAAAAACTGTGGTGCAAGCTTCCGGCTTGCGAGTTCTGCAACAGAGGTCACGCGGCCAATCGGCTTGATATTTCGGGGCGGGACGCTTTAGATTCCTCGCCAGTGCTGGATTCCGACACCCTCGTCAACGGCCTGACGCGCGGCGCGATTTACGCGCTGATTGCGCTTGGTTACACGATGGTCTACGGCATTCTCGGCATGATCAACTTCGCGCATGGCGAAGTGTACATGATCGGGATGTTCGCTGGCATCATTACCCTCGCGGTAGCCAACACGACGGGCCTCGGCGCGATGAGCGTTCCGTTCGCGCTGTTCCTTGCGTTTCTGTTTGCGATGTTCATGTCCAGCGCCGTTGGATTCACCAACGAGCGCGTGGCCTATCGTCCGTTGCGTCGGGCACACGTGCTCGCGCCGCTGATCACGGCGATTGGCCTGTCAACCCTGCTGCAAAATTTCATAATGAACGCGCAGTCGAAGGACAAGATCGACTTTCCGCAAAAGTATTCCGCTTACTTCACCGACCACTGGGTGATGTTCGGGTCGTCGCGGGTCTCCTATCTTCAAATTTTCATTGTCGTTCTGTCCGTTGCGCTCATGGCGGCGCTGCAGTATTTCGTCGCTCGCACCAGGTTCGGCAAGGCGATGCGGGCTTGTTCGCAAGACAAGACAATGGCGGAATTGGTCGGCATCCCGCTGGACCGCGTGATTTCTGTGACGTTTATCGTCGGTTCAGCCCTGGCCGCTGCCGCGGGCATGTTGTTCGCAATGTATAACGGCCTGGCCCGATTCGACAGCGGCTACGTGGCGGGCATCAAGGCGTTCACGGCGGCTGTACTCGGCGGCATCGGCAATATCCCCGGTGCAGTGCTTGGCGGTTTGATCATCGGCCTTGCCGAGGCGTGGACGGCATCGCGTCCGTGGGGCAGCGATTGGCAACAGGTGGTCGCATTCGTGGTCTTGATGCTCGTGCTCATCATCCGGCCGCGAGGACTGCTCGGCGAACGCGTGGCGGAGAAGCTATGAGCAAGTCAGCGCAGCGATTCTTAATGGTGCTGTGGATTCTTGGCTTGGCGTCGCCCTTTGTGTTCGTTGGGGTGCAATTTGATGACCGAACGCGCGATCTGGTCGCCGTCTTCCGCAAGGATAGGCTTGTCTTTCTGGTTCGCGACCTTCCCGCATTGTGTATGAAGCACGCGGCGACGCTTGGCATTCTTGTGATCGTTGCCGCGACGCTTTATCTCACGGCCAGATGGTTTCAACGGTCAACGTGGGCGGCGCGACAGGCGTCGCTCGTTTCCAAAAACCGCATTATCGTTGGCATGG
>JBEKZD010000016.1:0-64684 GCA_049510215.1 Verrucomicrobiia bacterium | reverse complement strand
TCGTCTTGATGGGAGTTGGACTGATCTGTTTCGTGCTCAGGCATCCCTACTACTTTGCCAACACCAAGGCCCATTACGGATTACCCGCCATGATGTCTCTGTGTGCGTTCGGTGCGTGGGGGATGGACATCCTCACCCGTCGCTGTCGCACCGCGCGCGTCGTCTTATGGATCGGGCTGGGCACATGGGCCATGAACAGCTACGCCTCGGTGTGGATTCAAGCGCGCGCGCCCTATACCAGGATCGTATTGAGTCAAGAGTTGGCAGGCAGAGGAAACTACAGTGCAGCCATCGAAATGCTCCGAGATGTCCTGCGCACCCATCCTCAAAACGCATCCGCGCGCTTGGCCTTGGCCGAAACGCTGGGAAAGATGGGGAACACTGCAGAAGCCCTGCAGCAGTACCAAACCGCCTGGCACGACCACCCCAACGACCCTGACTGCGCCACAACCATGGCCTTTGCCCTCGCTCAACAGGGGCAATTCAGCAATGCAATCGAGCTGGTTCAACAGGTAATCCAGCTCGAACCGGACCGTCCGGACGTTTTTCCCCTATTGGGCAGGCTGCTCGCCGAACAAGGACGGTTCGACAGGGCCATCGCCGCATACGAGGAAGCACTGCGCTTCACCCCCGACAACCCCTACCTCCACGACGACCTCGGCACACTCCATTTGGGCCTGGGCCAGTATGAACCCGCAGCGGAGCACTTCCTATACGTCTTGCGGATCAACCCCGACGACGCTGACGCGCACGGCAACCTGGGCGTCGCGCTGATGAAACTTGGACAACCGCAGGAAGCCATCGCCCATTTCTCCGAAGTCGTGCGCCTCAGACCCGAAGACGCGTTGGCACTCGCCAACCTGGCGTGGATTCGCGCGACCCATATCAATCCCGCGATCCGTGACGGTGCGGCGGCTGTCGAGCTTGCGGAACGCGCTCGCCGCCTGACCGACCAGCAACGGCCGGAATTGTTGGACACGCTGGCTGCGGCCTATGCCGAGGCGGGACGGTTTCGCGAGGCTGTGCAGACCGCTCAGAAGGCTGTCGCTATAGCTTTGGCCACTGGGCAACAGGAGCAGGCCAAAGCCATTCAAACACGATTGGAGTCATACAAGGCTGGTCAACCATTTCACGAGTGAATTGCAGCAGACCGGCCACCCGCGCACCGGGTAAACGACTACACCCGTAACACGCCTTACGACTGGCCCACGCTGAACCATTTTGCCCACGTGAGCAGCCAGGTCGTCTTCCCAATCGCTGCCGCCACGGCACGCATTTAAACAGCCAGCGCTTCAAACTTCTTGGGAAGCATGGCCTGCTCGCCGTCGGAAAGTGCCGCTTCGGGACCGTTGTGGACGTCGATTATGGCGCTGATATCGATCCATCGCGGTACGGGCTACCTGCTTGATATAACTTCAGCCGCTCTTGAATGTGTCCGGCGAGGTCTCTGTGTCCAGCCGCGTTCGCCAACTCGACTGCTTTCTGAGCAACCTGAATGGCATCGCTGAATCGACCGGCTTCGGCGTAGGCGGCGGCCAACACGTCCAAAACTTCTGCCTGCTTGTAGCCCGTAACCACACAAAGCCGCTCCGCCAACTGAACCGCTTCTGCGCCGTTGCGAAGGCTCGCGTTTCGGTCGGTGGCAAGAATCCAGGCCAGCCTGCTGAGAGCCGGCGGCCAATCGGGCCTCAGCCGCAGAGCTTCGCGATACTGGGCAATTGCCTCTGGCACCTTGCCCAGTCGGAGCAAAGCGTTCCCCAAGCTGTAGTGCACCTCAGCAGAATCGGGCTTGACCCGCAGCGCCTGCTCGTACTGCCCGATCGCCTCCGGCACCTTGCCCAGTTCGAGCAGAGCGGTCCCCAAGTTGTAGTGCGCCTCGACAAGATCGGGCTGGATCTGCAGCGCCTGCTCGTACTGCCCGATCGCCTCCGGCACCCTGCCCAGTCGGAGCAAAGCGTTCCCAAGGTTGTTGTGCGCTTCGGCAAAGTCGGGCTGGACTTGCAGCGCCTGCTCGTACTGCCCGATCGCCTCCGGCATCCTGCCCAGTTGAAACAGAGCGTCCCCAAGGTTGTTGTGCGCTTCGACAAAGTCGGGCTGGATCCGCAACGCCTGCTCGTACTGCCCGATCGCCTCCTGGGTTCTCCCCACTTGGGACAAAAGCTTCCCCAGATTGTAGTGCGCCTCGGCAAGGTCGGGCTTGAGCCGCAACGCCTGCTCGTACTGCCCGATCGCCTCCGGCACCCTGCCCAGTTCGATCAGATCGTGCCCCAAGTAGTAGTGGGCCACCCAGGCATTCGGATTCTTTATCAAGGTGTCGCGCCAAAGCGTTTCGTCGTCATGGTAAACGTTGGCGCGTCTCCAAGTGGACACTCCCAGTACTGTGAGCGCCACGGCGCCTGCCACCGCCACAACACACCGGCCCCGCGTACCAGTCCGTCTGCTAACCGCCATGCCTGCGGCCACCGCCAAGGCGATGGGGCCGACAATCGCAACATATTGCCAGTGGTCGGCCACCAGCGAGTAGTAGTAAAAGCCCTGATCAAAGAATCCCAATACGGGAAAAAGCACGACCACAAAATAACCCACCGCGAATAACAAGGGTCGTCCCCAGCTTCTGCGATTCCGCCAGAAAAGTATCAGGCAGCCCACGATGGCGATTCCAGGCAAATAGGAAAAGCCCCGGAGATCATCGACGTTCCATTGCGGATAAATCACACTCAGGTTGAGCGGCAGGAGGGCCTTGGACAGGTAAAACCAGGGCACCCAACCCGCCGCGGCCAGCCGGGACATAAAACCAGCCGTTCGAACTGGGTGTCCTCCCATGGCTCGGTTGTACTGAAACCAGATCGTCACCAAGCCCAGAACCAGTGAAAGGGCAAAGAACGGGCCACTGCACAGGAGGTCTTTGCGCGTGATCCTGCCTCGCCGCCACCACACACAGCCCAACAGGACAAATGGCAGCATCACGACCGCCGTCTTGCTAAGCAAGGCCAGCAAGAACGCCGCCAACGAAAAGCCGTACCAACGCCACCGGCCTTGTTCCTCGAATCTCAAATACAGAAGGATCGCTACCGCGTAAAAGAGCATCGACAGCGCATTCTTCCGCTCGCTAATCCAAGCCACTGTGGCTGCGTTCACCGGGTGAACTCCGAATACAAGCCCGGCCAACCACGCTCCAGGGATCTTCAGATGTCGTAAGATCGTCCACACCAGCACCGCATTGATGGCGTGTAACAACACGTTGAGGATGTGGTACCCCACCGCGTTGTTGCCCCATAACCGCCATTCCAACCACCACAAGCTCCAAGTCAATGGATAGTAATCCGGCGATTCCGTCGTAAACCAGAACCGATAAAGTCCGTCACTGGCTTTGACCATCCGGTTACCCGTGATGAGATGGTCATCGTCCCAGATGAATCCGCCGCGCATCGCCGGGATGTACACCACCACCGTCAGCAAAACGATGAGGGCAGCGCCCACGCTCAGTGACCGCCAAGACCCTTTCATCGTCCCGCTGAGGCGTTCATTAATCTTTCCTGACTTTTGCATCGCTTCTGATCAACTCGTCCGGCAGCACGGCCCATGCGAACAGAACAGTCCCGCCAGTTCGGCGTGATTTAACCTGCCCGGACAAAGAACTGCAAGCCACTCGTCAGCAGTTGAACCTGCTTCCCGATGGCGGCGGCAGCCGCCCGCATTTCGGCAACCAGCGTCTCGAACTTGTCGGGAAGCAGGGCCTTGCCCGCCGTCGGAAAGCGCCGCTTTGGGTTTGTTGTGGACGGCAATTATGGCATCAGTGCCGATCCCTCGCGGTACGGGCTACCTGCTTGATATAACTTCAGCCGCTCTTGAATGTGTCCGGCAAAGTCTCTGTGTCCAGCCGCGTTCGCCAACTCGACTGCTTTTTGAGCAACCTGAATGGCATCGTTAAATCGGCCGACCTCGGCGTAGGCCGCAGCGAGCGCGTCCAAGGCATCGGCTTGCCTGTAGCCTGTGATTTCACAAAGCCGCTCCGCCGACTGAACCGCTTCTGCGCCGTTGCGAAGGCTCGCGTTTCGGTCGGTGGCAAGAATCCAGGCCAACCTGCTCAGCGCCGGCGGCCAATCAGGTTTCAGCCGCAGAGTTTCGCGATACTGGGCAATCGCCTCCGAAATCCTGCCCTGACTGGCCAGGGCAAGTCCCAAATTGTAGTGCGCCTCGGCATAATCCGGCTCGATCCGCAACGCCACGGCAAACTCGGCGATCGCCTCCGCAGCCCGTCCCTGACTGGCCAGGGCAATTCCGATGTTGTTGTGCGGCTTGGCATAGTCCGGCCTGATCCTCAACGTCTGCTCGTACTGCTCGATTGCATCCGACACCTTGCCTGATTCGAACAGAGCGTTCCCCAAATTAATCTGTGCCTCGACATAATCGCGCTTGATGCGCAGCGCCTGCTCGTACTGCTCGATTGCATCCGACACCTTGCCTGATTCGAACATAGCGTTCCCCAAGTTGAGGTGCGCCCGCGGATTGCTCGGGCTCTTCGCTACCGTGTCGCTCCAGATGGCCAGTTCGCTGCGGTAATCTTCGTTGCGCTGCGCGGTAAGAAATCCCAACCCCACCGCTAGCACCAAGCACGCGGACATCCCGCCGTGGCGGGACTGCCCGACCAACGCATGAATCCCCATCACCCCGAGCGCCACCACCGCCGCCAGTGGCAGGTACATGCGGTGTTCCGCCATCGTCTCCGTCGCCACGGTCACCACACTGGAGGTCGGGGCCAGAATCGCGAAAAACCAGCCGCCCACGAAGCCGATGGCGGGCCAGCGCCACAGGCTGATTACCGTAGCCACCACCAGCAGCACAACGATCAGCGCGTACGGCACGACCTCGGCAGCATGCTTGGCCAGGTCTATCCCGTAATCGAGAACCAGAGGATGCGGCCAGATAGAAAGCCTGAGGTAATGCACGATCGCCCAAAACTGTGTCAATGCGTACGCCCACGAAGTGGCGCCGGTGCCAAAGCCGGCTGTCTCGCCACGGTTGCCCGTGCCGACCACCAGGTAACCCAGCAGGACCCAGGTGCTGCCCAACGCCAGATATAGCCGCCACGACCGCGACCACGCCTTCCGGAAGGAGCCCGATATGAACGTCCGATCATAGAGCAGCGCCATGAGCGGAGCGGAAACCATCACCTCCTTGCTGGCCATTCCCAGCAAACACGCCATGACCGAGAGGCTGTACCAAATGCGTGGCACAGGCGAGGCAGCTCCGCGGATAAAACAGTATAGCGTCAGCAAGTAGAACAACCCCATGAGCGACTCGGTCCGCTGCACGACGTAAGTTACCGACTCGGTCTGCAGCGGGTGAACCGTCCAGATAACCGCTGTGGCCAGAGCCAGGGGAAGCGCCGTGGCGCCGAAGCGCCCGCACAGAGTCGGCTGAAGCAGCGTCCGCCGCACGACACCAAACAGGGTCGAGCCGGCGAGAATGTGAATGGCCAGGTTCAGCGCATGATAACCCCAGACCACCGTGCCGCCGAACGCATAGTTGACGGCCAGGGAGAGATTGACCATCGGCCGCCCGCTGACGGTTTCACCTCCTTGCGGCGGAGACAGCGTATCCCAGATCGGCCAGAGATGCCTGATCGTCCGGTTCTCCGTGATCGACGCCTCGTCATCGAAGAGGAACGGTACTGAGAAGCTGTTGTGATACGCTGCAAGCGCTGCCAGGACGATTAAGGCGCCACCCAACCGCACCGACTTCCAGGATTCTTTCGTCATATTGTTGAGGTCGCGATCAATCCACGAGTCTTCGCTGGCTCCCGATCAACCCGACCGCCAGTGCCCGCACGCAGAACACCAGCAAAGGCGGCGACAGTTCCTTCCCGTTCCCGTTCCAGCCCGCGATTGACGCGACTGATTCGCGTCCATTCGCCACGTGGAACGTGGTAAATGTTCATTCGTGGTTTAGTTCTGCCCGCAGCGCGTCGATAAACTTCTTGTTCTCCTCCGGCAATCCCACGGTTACGCGGACCCATTGCGGCATCTTGTAGCCGCGCATGGGACGCACGATCACGCCGCGCTTCTGCAACGCACGGAAGATGCGGTCGCCGTCGCCGACGTTGACGAGAATGAAGTTGGCGCAACTCGGTACAAACTCCAGCTTCAGCCGCTTGAATTCCTTCTCCAAATACGCCAGCCCGCACCGTGTCATTGTCTTGGTCTTGCGGATATGCGCCGTGTCGTCCAACGCCGCCAGCGCGCCCGCTTGCGCGACGGAGTTGACGTTGAACGGCTGCCGCACCTTCTGCAAAAGAGCGATGCAATCCTTCTGCGCGATGCCGTAGCCGATGCGCAGCCCAGCCAGCCCGACGATCTTGGAAAAAGTGCGGAGCACAACTACTTTCGGGCTGCCAGTCAAACAACTCTCCGGTGGCACAGGCGTCCCTGCTCCGACTGGAGTCGCGAGTCCTGCTCGGACCTGTGCAGGAGGATTTGGACAGGCACGGAGGCCTGTCCCACCATTTCGGAGATGGCCTCCAATCGCCCACTCGATGGATGGCGGCGGGTCATCGAGGAATTCGATATATGCCTCGTCCAACACGGCGATCACGTGCGGCGGCAGACTGCGGATGAAAGTATCGAGTTCCGCATTCGTCACGCGCGTGCCGGTCGGGTTGTTCGGATTGGCAACGAACACCAATTTGGTCTTTTCGGTGATCGCCTCCCGCATCGCCTGCAAATCGTGCGTGTGACCCTTGAACGGAACTTCAATGCATCGCGCCTGAAACGATTTTGCCATGATGCTGTAGATGACAAACGCCCGGTCGCCCGCCACGACCTCGTCGCCCGGCGCAACGAACGCATGATAAAGAAACTCGATGATCTCGTTGGAGCCAGCGCCGAGGACGATGTTCTCTATGCTGACACTGGAGGGTCGCGCTCCGTCGCGACCGCTGCCGCTCAATCGCTTCGCGATCGCCTGACGCAAATAGAATCCGCCGCCATCAGGATACAGATGCGCCGTCGTCAGCGCCTTGCGCATTGCGGCGAAGGCTTTGGGTGACGGCCCAAGCGCATTCTCGTTCGACGCCAGTTTGATGATCGTCGACGGTTTCAGCCCCAATTCGCGCGCGACCTCTTCGATTGGACGGCCCGGCTCGTAAACGGGGATGTCGCAAACGTATTGATTCGCCAATGATTGAATGTTCATGGGTGGCGAAGTCTATCAAAGGCAACCTCTGATTGGAAGCCGAAGCGGAGCTGAGACGCGGCTCTGTCGTTTCAGCCGCAACTCATGGCCGCCAGTCTGACAAAACCACGAAGATGAGGCGAGCCGAGTCTGGAGCAGCAATTTCGTTTACTTCTTCTTGAGCTTCGCTTGGAAGTCAACATGTTCCCACTGGGAACTGAAAATCGAATCGACTAAACGAGTACAACCGGAGGTCAAGCGAGCTAAAGCTTTGAGTTGTTCACGACAGGCCACGCTCCGCGTGCGCTTAGGATAGTCGATGACGTGCGACACTTCCCCCCAAACCTCTTCCATCAGCGTACGGAGTTGCAACTCGATCCTCAATTCGGGTCGTTGTGCGGAGGTAATTACATAATGGACACTCGTATACATTTCAGGTCGCTCGATAGACCTGATTCCCATACTCTTAAAGAAATCTCTGTTCTCAATGTCCCAAATGTAAACAACAGGTTTCTTTGCAAGAGAATATTTGTTGGTTTCTAGGACTGCTAGAATCGCGGGATGGATGTCGGCGGATTGCTTCGTATGAAGATGCAGTAGGCGGACGCCGGCAAGATCGTCTACTTCTTTTAACAGATTCTTCTGAGTTATCTTCCTGCCCCGTTTCTCCGTTAACCGCTCAGTCTCCTTCCGCAATAGCTTGTCCATAAGATGATCAGGATCTTTCGTGCGATACTTGGAGGAGTGGATGAACTTAGCAAGGCGACGATCCCCCGTCAGGTGCATAAGCAGAATTTGCGCGACATTGTCGAAGTCAGTCCGCAACGTCTCGTAGTACGAAACCGCAGCGCGAAATTCAGCCTTTCGAGCTGCACCGATGCTTACGGGCTTTGTCATCAGATGAAATCAACTGACGCGAGAGATTAACTCCCTCGCCATTCCATGAAATGCCGACCGAGCTTCCGCAGTCTGATACGCTGGCCCCCCGTCCACCCGCCACAGCGGTAACCCCTGTTCTTGAGACTTCTGTACCAAGTGTGCAAAATCCTTCACCTCGCCAAGTTTGGCCTGGTTTGAAGGAACCGCCACCAATTCTGTCGATATGCTTCGAAGCGGTCCCAATATGTGACGGTCGAGTTCCCTTCTAAAGCGCGCGTGATACTTCGAGGGCCACCTTGCCATGCCCTGACCGTAAACCCGAAAACCTTGAGGTATGTAGCCCACAAATCTGGGTTTTCCGCCAAGCAGAGGCGAGTTGGGAGGAGCACGTTGTTTAATGTTTTCCCAAGCTTCAATCCAACTCACTAGAGAATGGCCTAGAGTCTTAAGAGCTCGCACGGAGAACAGATCACAGGCTCCAGGAACCAAGAAGTAATTGCAGTCTAACAGAATCGCTCTATTCAATGGCCCGATGTTAGGTCCGGTATCATAGAACACGAAGTTAAGGCCGTACTCCTCAGCATAATGCGAGGCGATTGAGCTTAAGGTAGCTGTACCGATGAAACCTCGCCGCTTCTGTTCAACGCACGCTGTCCAGTATTGTGAAAGCTCGATCTCGAATTCGGCTAGTTGGATATCTCCGGGGAGCAGGTAGAGTCTATCCTGAGCGGTTTCATAGATGCCTACTTTACGCCACTTACCCTCACCCTCGACTACCGGCTTCACAGCCGACCAAATCGTCTCTCCTCTTGGCCCATCGGAAGCGTCGAGTAGATCGTCAACTACTGAGTCTTCAAATAAATACGACGTGATGTTGCACTGGGGATCGGAGTCAATCAGAAGGACTTTCTTGCCCATCTCCGCCAAGGCGAAGGCGAGATTCACCGTCAGCGTGGTTTTGCCCACCCCACCTTTGTGGTTGAAAATAGCCAGTCGAACGGTCGAGGGTCTAGGCATGTTTATCAGGCCGCTTGGTTGATGCCTTCTTCGTGCCCCTAATCCTTCTTCTCCTGCGGGAGGACATTCGCTCCAAGACATTCTTCACCGCGCTACGATCCGGAAGCGCTTCTACAAACTGCTCGCCGTCTGCACTAAGCTGCTTCTGCCCTCTACCGGCTTGGACGATCAGCCCCTTAGTTGCGGTGTTCTTAAGTGCTTGAGCTGCATTTGAGAACTTTTGTTGCGCTGCCTCAGTGTTCAGCTTGCTTATGTCCAACGTCTTGAACTGTGGGGTCTGACGGTAATGACTCAGGTAGTACGCCAAACAGGCCACGCGCTCGATATCTGTCCGCGGCTCTTTCTGGAGCATGAACTCCTTCGGACTGAGATCGGATTGACCAGAAAACGTATGCGCGGGATATCGTTTGGACGCGACGGGAGTACCTGGCTCGGTCCACGCTTTTACTGCTTGTTCGGGCTGCTCCAACGACAGAAACGCCAGCACTGATTGAAGCACACGGCGTCGTTCAGCCTTGCTTAATTTAGAAAAAGCCCCAACAACGTCTTGGAAAACCTGAAGCTTAACCTGTTCGCCCTTTTCTTTCATGACGCTCTTTTGTTTCATGACACTTGCTCCAATGAAGTAGAGTTCACCATAACTTAATTAGTCATGCTAGTCCCAAATTATAATCAGTGTCAAGAACGCCATTGCGTGATCGCGTTGCGGCACAAAACGCCTCTCCCTACACCTTGACCGAGGCGAAGCGACGACTGAGACCCTTCCCTTCGGCTCCGCTCAGGGCAATCTAGCTCAGGGTGACAATCTGAACGTTACCCATTCACATTGGGGTAACTTCCCAGAATCTTGACGAACATGGTGTGTTTGGCGAGTTCGGCCAGCGCTTTCTTCACGCGGGCGTCGTCGCAGTGGCCGTTGAAATCGACGAAGAAGTAGTACTCCCACGCTTTCTTTCTGCTCGGACGCGACTCGATCTTGGTCATGTTGATCTTGAATTTCTTGAACGACGAGATGCAATCGTGCAGCGCGCCGACACGGTCCTGAACGGCGAACATGATCGACGTCTTATCGTTGCCCGTGCGCGGCGGATACTTCCTGCCGATCACGAGAAAACGCGTCACGTTCTCGCTCGAATCCTGGATGTTCGGGTCGTAAACCGTCAGTCCGTACAGTTCCGCCGCCAGCGCGCTGGCCAGCGCGCCCGCGTTCGGCTCGCTCTTGGCGATCTCCGCTGCGCGAGTGGAACTGGACACCTCGACCAATTCCGCGTGCGGCATGTTGAGCTGGAGCCATTGCCGGCATTGCGCGAACACCTGGGAAATCGAGTACAACTTCTTGATCTGTTCGCGCGGACAGGCGGCCATCAGGTTGTGCCGTATCGGCAGCACGATCTGCGCGCAGACCTTCAGCTCGCTGTCCACAAACATGTCGTACGTGTGCGTGACCGCGCCTTCGGTGGAATTCTCGATGGGCACGACGCCGTAATCGGCCCGGCCTTTCGCGACCTCGGTGAACACGTCGGTGATGCTTGGCAACGGTTCGTACCGCAGGCTCGCGCCGAATTTCTTCACCGCCGCCATGTGCGAGTAGGTCGCCTGCGGACCTAGGAAGGCGATCACGAGCGGTTTTTCGAGTGCCAGCGCGCTCGACATCACCTCGCGGTAAATCGCGCGCAACGATTCCTCGGTGAGCGGCCCTTGGTTCTTCCCGGTAACGCGCTGCAGCACGGCCTCTTCGCGTTCGGGCGCGTAAATCTCGTCGCCGGATGCGTGCTTGATCTTGCCGATTTCCAACACCAGCTTCGTGCGTTCATTGAGCAAATGCACGAGCTTCGCGTCGAGTTCGTCAATCTTGCTGCGGAGCGGTTGTAGTTTGTCTTTCATCCTGATTCTCTGGTGGCACAGGTGGCCCTGCCTGTGTTTTTTCCACCTTTTCTTCCGCTGTCTTCAACGCGGCGGCCTGCAAACGCAACTCCGCCGCCTTCGGCATGTCGTCAACATCGCGCAGCCCGAAATGCTCCAAGAATCGCTGCGTCGTGCCGTACAACAACGGTCTGCCCGGCACGTCGCTGCGTCCGACAATCGTGATCAGATCGCGTTCGAGCAACGTCTTGATGACGCCGTCCACTTCCACGCCGCGAATCGCAGCGATGTCGGCCCGCGAAATCGGCTGGCGCAATGCAATGATCGATAGCGTTTCCAGAGACGGCTGCGAGAGCCGATGCGGACGCGCTTCGTCGAGCAGCTTCTTCAGCCACGGCGCGTACTCGGCCCGGCTGACCAATCGCCAGCCACCGGCGATCTCGACGACCTGAAAACTGTGTTGGGCGGCGTCGGTTTCGATCTTGAGTTCTTCCAGCGCCGCTGCCACCTGCGCCTCGCGCACGTTGCGAAACGATTCTGCGACGCCGGGGTTTTCCTCGTCCGTTGCCTCGGCGAGAATCTGGCGAATCTCCTTCGTCGTCAGCGGCCGCTCCGCCGCGAACAGCAGCGCTTCGATGATCTTTTTCAGTTCCAGTGTCATTTGTCTCAGTAGCGCGGGCGTCTCGCCCGTGCCGTTGGGGCATAACAGAACGGGCGAGACGCCCGCGCTACTATGCCACCTTGATCACATGAATCTCTCCGAACGCTTGATCCTGTCTGACCTTCAATCGCTTGAGCCTGATCAATTCCAGCAATGCCAGAAACGTCACGACGATCTCCGCGCGCGACGTGGCCTGCGCAAACAGTGCGCTGAAAAGTATCACCGTTCGGTCGCGCAGAGTATAGAGGATTTCCTCGATTTTGTCGCTGACTGTAAATCTTTCTTCCACGATCTCGTGGAAGTCGTCGCGGGCGGTCGCCTTCTTCAGTACGTCGTTGAACGCGTTGATCAGGTCGAAGATGCTGACCTCGGCCAGCGGCGCTTTGCTGGCGTCTACCTCAATCCCCACCTCACCGCGCCGCGCGAAGATGTTCGACTGTTCCTCCTCGCGCCGGCTCAATTGGAGGGCGGCATCCTTGAACTTCTTGTACTCGACGAGCTGGCGAATCAGTTCCCAGCGCGGGTCTTCGCCTTCGTCCTCTTCGGTGTCGATCACCTGCTGGTCCGCGGGCAACAACATCCGGCTCTTGATGTACATCAGCGTCGCCGCCATCACTAGGAATTCGCCGGCGACTTCGAGATTGAGCATCTGCATGATCGTCAGATACTCCATGTACTGGTTCGTAATCCGCTCGATCGGGATGTCGTAGATGTCCACCTCCTCCTTCTTGATGAGGTAGAGCAACAAATCGAGCGGCCCCTCGAACACCTCCAGCTTGACTCTGTAATCGGATTCCATCGTTCAGCCCGGCGCTTCACAGAAGCGCCGCTACAACACCGGGGTGTAGCGGTGGCTCTGTGAGCCGCCGATTGTTCACCGCAACCCCACGGCCTCTCTCACTTTGCGCATCGTCTCGTCGGCCACGGCGTTGGCGCGCTCCGCGCCTTTGCGCAAGACTTCGTGGACGTAATCGAGGTTCTTCACCAACTCCGCGCGCTTGGCGCGCATTGGCGCAAAATAGTCCATAATCGCCGAGAAGAGCGTCTTCTTGAGTTCACCATAGCCATACCCACCTTCGGCCAGCTTTGACGCCACGATGGCAGCCGCCAGTGGATCACGAACGACTGTGTAAAGCTGCAGCGGGATGTTTTTGTCCAGGTCTTTTTTCGGCGCTTCGATAGGCTGGGAATCGGTCACGATGCTCATGATCTTTTTCCGGGTCGCCTTCTCGTCGCCAAAAATCTCGATGGTGTTGCCGTAGCTCTTCGACATCTTGCGTCCATCGGTGCCGGGCATCACGGCCACCTCGGCGCGAATGCTCGCTTCGGGAATCCGAAACACCTGGCCATACAACCTGTTGAACGCTCCCGCAATGTCGCGCGTGATCTCGATGTGTTGTTTCTGGTCCCTGCCCACCGGCACGCAATCCGACTGCACGATCAGAATGTCTGCCGCCTGCAACACCGGGTACGCAAACAACCCGAGATTCGGCCGCAACCCCTGCGCTATCTTGTCCTTGTAGCTGACGCAGTTCTCCAGCATCGGCATGGGCGTCACGCACGAAAGAATCCACGTCAGTTCCGTTACCAGCGGCACGTCGCTTTGCCGGTAGAACACCGTCCGTTGCGGGTCCAGTCCGCACGCCAGAAAATCCAGCGCCACGTCGAGCGCGTTCTGCCGCATCTCCGCCGGATCGGTCACCGAAGTCAGCGCATGGTAATCCGCGATGAAATAAAACGCGTCGCCCTTCTGCGCCAATTCCAGCGCCGGACGCATCATGCCGAAGTAGTTGCCGATGTGCAGCTTGCCGCTCGGTTGTATGCCTGAAAGAATTCTCATGGCCGCTGCAAGATACGGGATGCTTGCAGGACGATGCGAGTAAAAAATCAACGCCGTGCCAACGCCCGCTTCACGTTCCAGCCGTTGCGGATCAGCCGTCGCCGCGCCTCTTCCTCGCTGCAATTCCTGAGTGTGGCGACGATGAGGCAGGCGCGAGCACGGAGTTTCCCGTTGGTGGGTTTGACATCGACCATCAGATTGCCCAGCACTTTGCCGAGGCGAATCATGGAGATCGTCGTCAGCATGTTGAGCACGAGCTTGGTGGCGGTGCCGGCCTTCAAGCGCGTGGAGCCGGTGAGGACTTCGGGGCCGGTGAGGATTGTGAGTGGTGAGTGGTGAGTGGTGAGTGGTTTGGAGCAACTCATTAGAAAGGTGTGCGCGCCACGGCGTTTGGCTTCGTCGAGCGCGCCGACGACGAACGGCGTGTTTCCGCTGGCGGCGATGCCCACAACAACGTCGCGCTTGCCCACGCCGCGGCTGCGGACCGCCTCTGCGCCCGCTCGCGGATCGTCCTCCGCGGCTTCGACCGCTGAGTGCAGCGCAGGCGCGCCACCGGCGATGATGCCTTGAACCATCTCGGGATCGGTGGAGAACGTGGGCGGACATTCACTGGCGTCGAGCACACCGAGACGTCCGCTCGTTCCTGCGCCAACGTAAAACAGTCGGCCCCCACGCTTGAATGCAGCGACAATTGAATTGACGGCGCGCCCAATTGCCTGCTTTTCCTCGCGCAAAGCGGGGATGACGCGTGCTTCTTCAGCGAGCATCGTATCAATCAGTTGCGAGACAGAACGCTTATCCAAATCCATCGTGCGCGGATTGCGCTGTTCGGTCGAAGCGAAGGATGAAGGATGAGGGATGAGGGATGAAGAAGGCTCCGAGGGAGCGTTTATACTCGCGAGCAGGAGAGCGCCGCGAGTTGACTCTAACTTGGGGTGGAAGATGCGGGCATGCGGGAAGATTTTCCGGATACGATGCGCTACGGTGTGGCGAAACTTCTCGTGGTGCTCGAACACGCCGCCCGCGAGCGCGACATCAGGGTTTCCAAGCCCGAGCTTTTTTGCGACGGCGTGGCAGTCCATCGCCAAGAACGATGCCGCCTGCAGCATCAAGCCCGCGTCGCCTTCCATCACATCCGGTGCAAGCGCGGCGATGTCCGCCTTGCTCGCGTTGGGAATCCAATCGGTAAGTTGGTCGGGTGAGTTGAGCGCAAGACGACGCAGCACCTTTCGCAGCGCGGGACCGACAACTTCTCGCCGGTCATAGTCGCGCAGCGCGGCGCGCAGTCCCGTGATCGCGATCCAGTAGCCGCTGCCGCAGTCGCCGAGCAGGTGTCCCCGACCTCCTGCTCTTGCCGTTTGGCCGCGCTGATTGCGCCCGAAAACGCACGAGCCGGTGCCGCTGATAACGAGGATGCCCGCTCCATTCGTCCCGAACGCAGTGGCAAAACCTGAATCCAAGTCACTGCCTGCTACAACGCAACGAGCATCTGGAAAAACACGCCCAGCCAGCGCGCGAACGCGAGCGCAGTCGGCTGGTGTGCGGCAGCCCGCCAGGCAAAGTGAAATGTTCGAAACTCGGAACTCACGCCGACGAAGGCTGCGCAACAGATTAAGAATCTGTTGGTCGGTGGAAAGCTTCAGGTTAAACGGGCCACGTTCGAGTCGTTGGAGAACTTTCCCCTTGGCATCCGCGAAGAGAGCAGTTGTCTTCGTGCCTCCGCCTTCGATGCCGAGACAGACGCGTTTTGTTTCCTGACGAGAGTCCCCACCCATCGAGTGTGGAGGATAGCAGATTTAGCTGCTGAGCGGCAAGTAAACGCTGAACGTGCTGCCTTTGTCAGGAGCGCTCTGTACCTGGATCGCGCCTCCATACTTGCCAACCAACTCACAGACAATCGCCAGACCGAGTCCCGTGCCTTGCGACTTGGTGGTAAAGTACGGCTCGAAGATCTTCTTTACGTTCTCGGGTGAAATGCCGCAGCCGCTGTCCGTAACCGAGATTTTCAAATGCTGTTTTTGGGGATCGAACGTGTCGGAGCGAAACGCGGGGGTGTCCGGGATTGACGACGCGCGCTCGGCGGAAAACGCGAGCGTTCCTCCTCCATTCATAGCTTGCAGCGCATTGACGCCGAGGTTGATGAGGACCTGCATCACTTCGGCTGGATGCGCCTTGATTTGCAGCGATGGGTCACTGACCCGCGATGAGATTTCCGTAGAGCGATTGGCAGGATGCGCCTTCACCAGCATGACCGTATCTTCCAGCAGCTTGGCGACTTCAATACGTTCGCTGCCCTGCTGCGAGGCGCGGGAAAAGCTGAGGAAACGTTTGGCGATTTCCTTGCAGCGGTCGATCTCGCGCTGGATGGTCGCAAGTCGTTCCTGAACATTTTGGGCTGTTCCCTGATCCACGTCGCCAAGCTTTGCCAGGTCTCGGCTGAGCAACTGAGCGTAGCCCGCCACGATGGACAAAGGGTTGTTGATCTCGTGAATCACACCTGCCGAAAGAACATTGGCCGTGACCGCGCGATTGCTGTCCGCCAGGCCGCGAGAAAGCTCCTCATTCACCTTTTGCAGTGTTTGCAGGCTTTCTTCCATGGTGATCTTGCGCTGGCGTCGAGCGATGCATTTTTCGAGCAGCTCGCGCACAAAGAACACGTCGAACGGCTTGTTCAAATAATCGGCTGCACCGTAGCGCACGGCGGCCCGAGCCGTCTCGACGGTTTCGTAGCCGGTGAGCATGATGCACTCGATGTTAGGATCGATTTCCTTGAGTTCCCGCAGGACTTCCACGCCCGAGAGATCGGGCATCTTGATGTCGAGGATCGCAGCATCGACGTGATTCTTCCGGGCGTAATCAATTCCGTCCCGCCCACAGGTTGCGACCGCACATTGGTAGCGGTCCTTGAACACGATGCGCAGCGATTCGCGCGGACCCGCTTCGTCGTCCACAATCAACAAGGTTGGTTTCCCGTTCTTCTTTGGTTCGGCCTGACTGACCGCCAACGCATCATAGATTCCCATCTGACAATTCTCCCCTTCTTTAGAATTTCAACGTGCTGGTGACCATCACCGCATGGCCGTCACTCTTCCACGTCCCGTCCACGGCAGAACCATTGCTGACGGTGCGGTCTTCGGAAAGGCTGTACTGATACACAATATCGATGTTCATGCGCGGATGCACATAGCCGAGGCCGATGCTGAACACGTGGCGATTCGAGTCCGGCTCGCTCGGCGAGAAGGTGCTGTTGGGCACTGTGTTCTCGGAATAAATGTAGCCCCCGCGCACGATCCAATGATCGCTGAGCGTGTACTGGGCCCCGAACTCGTAGTAGAAACTGTCCTGCCAGTTGAACACCGTGGGCGTGCCGTTGAACGCGGGATTCGGCGAGTGAAGAACCACAGTGTTGAGCGTATTCCAGTCGGTCCATTCGATGTCCACCTCCAGCTTTAGTTTCGGCATCGGCCGAAACGCATAGCCGCCGGCGACCGACTGCGGGAAATTGATTGTAGCGGACGCGCCACTGCTGCCATCAAGCCCGACCAAATTCCCGTTGACCGAGGTTAGCCCATCAAAGTTGACGGAAAACGGGCTTCGGTACACCACCCCGATCGAATGTTGTTCGTTGATCTTCCACAGCAAGCCGGCGGTTGCGCCGAACGCATCGCCATTGCCATGAAAACGAAAATGCCCGCCGCCATACGCAATGGGTAGGTTCTGCTCGACCGACGTGTGGGCTTGGTAGATGTTCAGGCCTGCGCCCAAGGAGAAATGCTCGTTGAATTGATAGGCGACGGTCGGCTCGATATTATACACCGCCAAATCGGTGCGTGTGACGATGTATTGCAGCGGACCCGAGCCGCCCCAATCGATTTTGTTGCCAAACGGAACGTTGGCGCCGATGCCGAACCGCCATTTCTCCAGCCCGAAATCGCTCGCCGCGTAAAAGTGCGGCATAAAAGCCACCTGGTCGTCCGGGTGAACATCGCCGCCGCCGGACGGATGAAAGTGGATGTTGGGAAAATCGATGTTCGCGCCGGACGTGATCTGCGTCCCTTTCACCTGGGTCAGACCGGCCGGGTTGTAGTAGATGGCCGAAGCGTCGTCAGCCTGAGCCACGAACGCCTCGCCCTGGCCAGTCGCTCGGGCGTCCTGGTCGGGATTCCTGAATCCCAACGCCAGGACCGACGTGCTCGCAATCAAAGAAGCTGCGCCAATCGCTGCAGCCATCCCAGCGTAACGGATCGTTGTTTTCATGTTATCGCCTCTTGTCTTTCACCAACGCTGCGCCTCAACTGAGGCTTGCTGAGATGGTTAGCAGTGCTCGTGCCATGGCGCGAGCAGACCTGGATGTCGCACGTTTCATCATCAGAACTAGGCCGGGTCAGGCTAAGAGCGCATAACAAAACCTGTAGTCGCAGGGTTTATGCCTGCGTTTTACGCACCCATAAAGGGTGCGGCTACCATGCAGGACGAGTTTTGCTAGTGGCTCTAAACGGACAATTTCGCGCCCGCTGCAGCGCAAAATTGAACATTTTTGCGGAAAACACGGCTATTCTTGGACATCAAGCTGGCGCGGTGTCTTCCGCCTCATTGTTCGCAGGATCGGTCGAAGCGATACCGAACTTGTCCATCTTATAACGCAGCATGCGTCGCGTGATCTTTAACGTGCGCGCGGCCTCGGTAATCACGCCGCCGGTGCGTCGCAACGCTTCTTCGATCGCTTTGCGCTCAATCGTTTCGGTCAACTTCGGCAAGTCGAGGCTACCCGCTTCAAACTCCAGCTTCTCCCCGAGCTTTTTGCGAGAAATCGCCGCCGCAGAAAGCTGTGTAGTGGCTGTGGCAGTCGCGACTTCTGCCTGCGAGATGACGAACGGCAGATCTTCCACGCTGATCTTGTTCGCGTCGCACGTCACCATCAATCGCTCGATCCCGTGCTCCAGTTCGCGCACGTTGCCTGGCCACGGGTAATTCACCAGCAACTCCATCGCCTGCGGGGTAAACTGCGGGACCTCCCGATTGAGTTCCTTGGCAAACCGCTGGGCGAAATGCATGACGAGTAGTGGAATGTCCTCTTTGCGCTCCCGCATCGAAGGCAGCATGATTGGGACGACATTGATGCGGTAATACAAATCCTCCCGGAACGACCCTTTCTTGACATCCTGTTCCAGGTTGCGATTCGTGGCGCACAAAAGGCGCACGTTGACGCTGATCGTGTCCTGGCTGCCCACGCGGCGAATCTCGTGCTCCTGAATGGCGCGCAACAGCTTGCTTTGCGTCCCGAACGGCATTTCGCCAATTTCATCGAGGAACAACGTGCCGCCATTCGCGGCCTCGAACATGCCGATGCGACGTTGGAAAGCGCCCGTAAACGCTCCCTTTTCGTGACCAAACAACTCGCTCTCCAGCAACTCGCTCGGAATCGCTGCGCAGTGGACAGCAATAAACGGTTCGTCCTTGCGGATGCTGTTGTAGTGAAGAGCGCGCGCCACAAGCTCTTTGCCCGTGCCCGTTTCGCCTGTGATTAGCACGGTCGTGTCGGTGTCCATCAACCGCTGAATCAGGTTGTACACCTTCTGCATGGCAGAACCTGAACCGACGATGTTTTCGAATTTGTAGGAGGTTTGCAGCTCCGTGCGCAGTCGATCGACTTCGTGTTCCAGCACCTTCTCCTTCAGGATGCGCTCGACCACCAAGCGAATCTCGTCAACGTCGAACGGTTTGTTCAGGTAATCGGCCGCGCCCATCTTCATGGCTTGGACGGCGTGTTTGGCATCCGTGATCGCCGTGACCATCACGACCGGCATCGTGGGGCTCAAATGCAAGATTTTCGACAGCACCTCCAGCCCGCTCAGATCGGGCATCTTTATATCCAGCAGCACCACGTCAAACGGTCCTTCCGCGCGCACGGCTTCCAAGCCGCTCGTGCCGTCCGCCTTCGACACGACCTCGTAACGGTCCTTCAAAATGAATCGCAACGATTCTCGCGGGCTTTCTTCGTCATCAATGCACAATATCCTGGCCTTAGCCATCTGCTCATCTCCTCCTTGGACAACTTAGAGCGCCTAACAAAACCTGCAGTCGCGGCCCCGAACGCATTCGCGCCTAAACCTTTATGCCTGCATCTTACGCACCCATAAAGGGTGCGGCTACCATGCGGGACGAGTCTTGTTGGTGGCTCTTACGCCGCCGGCAATGGAACGTTTACGAGCGTTCCCCTCGCTCCTGGTCGAACGCCCTCGGCAAACGATTGATTGCCTCGTGATGTTCCGCACCTTGCTCCGCTGCGGCTTCCTCCTTTACAAGTTGACTCAGCAATGCGTCATCGGGATGCGGTTGCGCCTTCACGGGCAACAACATCACCACGGTCGTTCCGCGCCCCAGCATACTGTCAATCTCCAGCCGACCGCAATGCCGCTCGATGATCTTTTTCACAATCGTCAGCCCGAGTCCCACGCCGACATTGCGCGTGGTTACGAACGGCTCGACGACACGTTTCAGATTCTCCAGCGCGATCCCTTCGCCCGTGTCCTGCCATTCAATGCGCACGGCGCCGCCCACGGGCAGCTTGCCATCGGGAAAATCCGTTGGTTGCGCATCCGAGGTGCTGATCATCAGTCGGCCGCCCGTTGGCATCGCCTGCAGGGCGTTACGCAGGACGTGTTCAAACGCCTGCATCAGCCGAATCTTGTCGCCTTCCAAACGTGTCAGCTTGTGGCCGAAAGTTTTCTTCACCATGACCACAGGAACTCCCGAAGCGGGTTCCGGCGCTTTCTCTCCCACCGCGACGACTTGCGCCAACTTCTTGCGGGCAAACTCCTGTCCCACGTTCCCCAGACAATTCTCAATGACATCGATCAGCACCACTTCTTCGTGCACCAAACCCAGCGGATGAGAGAAAAATGTGAGATTGTTGACCAAAACATCCACGCGGTTTACCTCGTTGATCACGACGCCGCTGAATTGTTCGCGGAATTCCGTTTCGTTGTATCGTTCAGGCAGGAGCTGCGCGAAGATTTTGATCGATACGAGCGAGTTTTTCAGTTCGTGCGACAGGCGCGCCGCCAGCCGCGTGAAGAATTCCTTGTCCGCCAGTTCTCGTTCGCGCGCCTGCTGCAGCTTCGCCTGGGTAAGATCTTCGATGAGAGCGACTGTCACAAGGTTTCCTGCTGCAGCCTGCATCCCCGCCAGACTCGCGGCAAACCGCGCAGCGCTGATACTCAGTGGACGATTGCTGCGGGGCAACGTCACTTCACGGTCGCAAATCTCCTGGCCCGTCTGCAATACCTCGAAGATGACGTCGCCCACGCGACTCGGAAGACGACTGCTGTCCTGACCAACAATTGCTTCGTCGCCCAAATCGAGCAGGGCGCGGGCCCGGCGGTTAATGCTGAGGATGCGGCTGTCTTGTCCAACGGCAACAACGCCGCTTTGCACGTGCGCCAAAACCTCGCTCAGGAAACGTTCTTGGCTGGCGATGCGGTCGCGCAAATGGAGGTTGCGAACCGCCTGCGCAAGCTGCGTCATCAAGTGGTGAACCAACTCCAACTCCTCGCTGGTCAGCGGCTCGCCCGTGATTCTCCCGCTGAAGGTTAGCACGGCCAACAACTGGCCGTCATCGAACATGGGCACGGCGACCTCCGTACCAAGCAGTTCGAACTCACGCGCTATCTCCGGGTCGTAGTCAAGCGCCAGCGAGTCAAGCGTCTGAGCACGGCGCAAAATCTTTGCTTCCCGCGCGAGGCAACCACCGATGCCCGAATCCACACTCAGCCTCAGATGTTCGACTACATGCTGCGCGATGCCAGCGCTGCGCGCGGCGGTGAATTGCGTGCCCGATGCCGTCAACTGGTCCGCAAACAGCTCGCTCTGCAGCGGTCGCGTGAAGATCGCCACTTTGCCGACACCCAGCAGCTCTTGCACAAGCCGCAGAAACTCTGAAAGCAGTTCATTCTCATCAAGATGTTGGCTCAAGATTCGCGAGAGATCTTTCAACGCATCGCGATACCGATACGCATCAAAGGATGGAACGATGGCAGACGGATGCGCTTGCGGTGAGAACATCAACCCCGGCGCTGGGGCGACCGCCGCCCCGAAAGCTTTCGGGGTTGTTTGACGCTGGCGCGCAATCACAGCGTCTGCCCGTTTCAGCTTGGATTGAGCATCGCGTAATTCGAAAAACGTCCCCAACGATTGTTTCAGCCGGTCTGCTGAATCCGAGTCGGAAACAACCAGCCAGCCTTGCTCCATCGGATACAGCGATTGTTGCGCGGCAGTGGCGCGGACGACGATGGCCTGATGCTCCTGAAGGCGTGCCATCGCCAGCGATTCGACGGCCCAGCGCGTCGTCTCCCCCAAGGAGACCGCGTCGAGAATCACCGCGTCCACGAGACGCAGCCAAGTCGAGAAGAGAGAATCGAATCGCTCGCGCGACGGGTCGGTCGGCGGCGGGAGCAAGACGAAATTTGTCTTCTCGCCGAGAATCTCGGTCAGCAGCCGTTGTGTTTCCGCCGAATTAGTCAGCAGCAGAGCCGTTTTCATGGGTCGCATGCTTTCCGTTGGCGCCGTTTGGTGCGCCGGCGTGCCCGTTTCGATATCGTTTGAGAATGACGACGGTGTTGCGTCCGCCGAAACTGAACGAGTTGCTCACCGCAATGTCCACGCGGCGACGGCGCGCCTGATTCGGCACGCAATCGAGATCGCAGTCGGGATCGGGATACTCGTAGTTGATCGTCGGCGGCAGGATGTTGTCGCGGATGGTGAGGCAGCAGACCGCCAATTCGGCCGAGCCGCACGCGCCTTGCATGTGGCCCAGCGTGGATTTGGTGGCGCTCATGGGAAGATTGTATGCCTGCTCGCCGAACACCTTTTTGATGACGACCGTCTCCGCCTTGTCGCCGAGCGGCGTGGAGGTGCCGTGCGCGTTCAGGTAATCCACTTGCTCGGGACGCACGCCCGCTCTGGACAGCGCCAGTTCCAAGGCGCGCGCGCCCTGTTCGCCGCTGGGGTCGGGGTGGCACATGTGGTGCGCGTCGCACGTGGCGCCCCAACCAACCAACTCCGCGTAAATGCGCGCGCCGCGCTGCTGAGCGTGACCGAGTTCCTCCAGCACGAGCATGCATCCGCCTTCGCCGATGACGAACCCGTCGCGCTTGGCATCGAACGGTCGCGAGGCGCGCTGCGGCTCGTCGTTGCGGGAGGACAGCGCGTAAATAATGCCGAACGAAACGACGACAATCGGGTGAATCGGCGCGTCCGAGCCGCCCGTGATCATCACGTCCACGTCGCCCTTGGTAATGAGATCGGCCGCATGGGCCACGGCGGCGGTGGAGCAATCGCAGCCGGTCGAAATGGTCAGGCAAGCCGCCTTCAGTCCGAAGTGCATGGCCACGAGGCCGCCGGTGGCGCCGGTGAAGACCGCGATGCCGAGATACGGACTGACCGCACCGGCACCTTTTTCCTTGTACACGTCGTATTCTTTGGCGCCGAACAGCATGCCCGCTTGCGCCGTTCCCATTGCAACGCCGATGCGCTCGTGATTCTCGCGGCTCAGATCCAATGCGGCATCCTGAATCGCCAAATGGGTAGATACCAAGCCGAACTGCGCCAGCCGATCCATGCGCCTGGCTTCCTTGCGCCCCAGCCATTCTTCGGGACGAAAGTCTTTGACTTCGGCGGCGATTTTCCACGGACAATCGGACTCCACAAGAATGGGCGCGCGATCCGCTCCCGATACGCCCGCGACAACGTTGTTCCAGAAGGCTTCAATGCCGATGCCGACCGGGCTTACTACCCCAATCCCGGTTATGACCACCCGTCTCTTCTGCATTACCTGCATGCGCTCCCAGCTTTCCCACGGACAAAAACGTACACCCGCCGGCAGCAACCAACGCTGCCCGCCTCCAGACAAAGTTCCCCACTGCCAGCACACTATACAAGAACCACAGGATTTGTAAAGACTTAGTTTACACCCGTACAAATTTGTACACCGGAAGCTTGGAGGACCACGCACGCGCCGTCGCCATAGCAGCTTTTGCGCGTCGGCGACCGTCGTGGCCGCTGGGATTTCGGGTTCACCTCACGCCAAGACGCGAAGACGCCAAGAACGGCGAACACAAACGCTGTTTGTCCTTGCGTGTGAGGCTAACGACAGTCAGTGGCCGTATGCCGGGGCGCTTAATTCAGCGGGAGGTTGACTTGGAACGTGGTGCCCTTGCCCTCGATGCTGGAGACGGTGATGATGCCGCCGTGGTCACGGACAATTTTTTGGGAAATGGAAAGCCCCAAACCTGTGCCTTCCCTCTTTGTGGTGAAAAATGGGTCGAAGAGACGGTTACGTATGGCGGCGGCCATCCCTGGGCCATTGTCAGCGACCTCAATCACGCCGGAGCGTTGGCTTCCATTCCCTTCTTCGGCGTCTTCCATGGTGCGGACGCCCGTGGCGACGCGAATCTTGCCGTGCTCGGGCAGCGCGTCGACGGCGTTGTTCAGCAGATTCACCAACACTTGGAGGATTTGCTGCTTGTCCACTCGCAACACTGGCTGTTCGTGGAATTGCTTCGTCAGTTCGATGCTCTTGGACTTCAGTCTTGGTTGCACCAGCAGCACGGCTTCCTCGACCAACTCCGCCGCCGAGTAATTCGCCACTTTCACCTCGGAGGGCCGCGCGAAAGCCAGCATCGTTTCCACGACCTTCGTGATCCGCTCGACATCCTTCACGACGAGTTTGCTGAACTCATTCCTGAACTCCGGATCGTCCGATTTTGACGGCAAGAGTTGCGCGAATGTTTTGATGGACGCCAATGGATTGCGAATCTCGTGCGCCACGCCCGCCGCAATGGTGCCGAGTTCGGTCAGCTTGTTCTTGCGGAGAATCTCTTCTTCCATGCGGCGGTACTTCACCGCCAGCGCCACTTCCGTGCCGAGGTTCTCCAGCAGTCTCAAATCGCTCACGAAAAACATGTCTTTGCTGGTTTTTTCTCCCAGCCCGATCAAGCCCACCAGTTGCCCATCCAGAATCATCGGGACGCACACCGAGATGCGCAGGGGATCCAATTCGGCCTCGAGCTTCCGCAACGTTTGTGTGTCCACCCGCCGTGGCAACTCGTCCCGCACCAACGTATCTTTGGCCTCCTCCAACCACCGAATGATCGCCGATGCCGAGGTCAAACTGATGGAGTCCGCTCGTTCCGCGGCACTTAATCCACTTTCAACAATCAGCTTGTAATCATCCGACAGCGGGTTCTGCAACAGAATCATCGCCCGTGACAGTTGCATCTCCGAATGCACCTTAGTCACCACCGTTGCTAGGATCTGCTCGATACTCGGCAAGTGGCTCAACTCCTTCACCAAGCCCGACAGCACGTCCTGATACCCGTAGCGTTTTCCAAACATCCGCTCCTGCATCATCCGCTCCGCCCGCGGCAGAAACCGCGGCAGCGTCGCCGCTAACCCCATCCCGATGACAGCAACAAAAGCGACCATGAACAACATCTGCTGCTGATCCATAAAGCTTGGCGCTACCAAGGTCATTCCCCCGGCGAAAACAAGGCTCGCTGCGACGACAATTAGTAAAGTCAATGCATAGATCAACGCACGGGCAATCACCACGTTGAAGTCCGCAAACCGCGCTTTGGACATCACATAGGCAACCAACATGAAGTTTACGGGCATAATGAAGAAACCAAACGGCTGGATATTGATGCCATACTCCAGCGGCACGATGATCAGGTTGCCCGTGAGAAACACGATACACCAAGCCACGGTGAAGTACACACACTGTGTCCGTTTGTAGCCGACGGAATTCCTCGCGCCAGACACTAGGAACACCACGCTCAGCCATTGCCAGGAGTTAATGTGTCCAATGAGGAACGGATACCAACTTCGATTGTAGCGAACGTAATGATCCATGTACGGGGGATGGTTGAGGCCAGTGACAATCTGCCCTTTCCACAACAAAATCAGGCAAATCGTTGCAGTCACATACGAGGCTACAATCCACCACCGCGATCGCCGCATTTGTCCCAGCACGGCGCAGACGCTGTGAAAGAAAAGCGGCGTATTCGTGATTCCAAGGGATAAGGTGACCGTCGCCCAGAATATGGCCCTGCGGGGCTCCATCGGATGGAAGTATTGGGCAAACCCGACGTACCACACGCTCGTCACCAACATGGCCAAGCCAAACAATGGGCCAACCGCCTGATAGCGATTCCTCCAGTAGGCTACCACGGCGACCACCACGCAGAACACTGCATTCAGCAGTACAAGGTAGTAATAGGTCGTGATCATCAGCGCTTCAATCCACTCCTCGTTTCATGCGATGGATTGGGAACCTCGGTATCAGAGCCCCGACCTCCTGCTGGTAGGCGCGGTACGTGTCACCAAACCTGGCCACCAGCGCCGCTTCTTCCTGCCTCAGTCGCAACAACAGCAATGGCACGTACCCTACGAGAGCCGCTCCCAACGACCACCAAGCGTTGCCGATCAGCGGTATCGCAATGATCTCCAGCAGGAACGACAAATAGGCCGGGTGCCGTACGTAACGATAAAGTCCCTGGCGGACAAATACATGCTCCGTGCGGATTTCGATGTGCAAGCTCCAGAATCTCCCCAACGTCCGAATTGCGGCCATTCTAATCACACCGGCCACTATCAGCAATGCCACTCCCAACAATGCCGCGCTATAATAAAAAGGCCTTGGCACGAAGAAGAACTCGATTACCGTTCCGCCGAACACGGCACAGCCCAAGGCAACCAAGGCATAGAACGACCACATCATCGAGACTCGACCCTGCTCGCTACCGCGCTTTCGGAAATCCCAGACCCGCCAGATGGCCGCCGCAACCATGAAGAGAACAAATAGTGACCTGGCACTGGATGACGCGTTCACATTCCCCTTGTTTTCGAGGTCTAAGTATAATAAGAACCGTCGCAATCTGAAAGTAGTTTGTGTCCGGATGCGCATTTTCATCACGGGTATATCGGGCTTCCTCGGAGGCCACTTGGCGGAAACGCTCGTGCAACGCGACCATCATGTGGTCGGGCTCGCTCGCCAAACGTCACGCTGTGCATTTGTGAAATCGCTGGGAGTGGAACTGGTTCAAATGACGTTGGAAGACGTGGGGGGCCTTGCTCGGGTGATGAACAGGGCTGACGTAGTGATTCATGCTGCTGCCAAGGTTCCCGCTCACGGGTTCTGGAGCGACTTCGTCCAGTCAAACATCAACGGCACGCGTCACGTTCTACAAGCTGCCATTGAAGCTAATGTCCCGCGCTTCATTCACATGAGCACTGTGGGTATCTACGGATTCCCACGACCTGATCGCAGACCTTTCGACGAGTCCTGTGACTATGGGGCTGTCCACCGGTGGAACTACTATTCCCGTTCAAAGATCGAAGCCGAAAAGCTCGCAAGGGCCAGCCAGAACTCGGGAAGGATTCAAGTGACAATTCTTCGCCCCACTTGGGTTTACGGTCCGCGCGATCCGATCACGCTTGATCGTCTTGTCCCCGTACTCCGTTCGGGCAGGGTCAAATGGATTGGCAACACCCGAAACCGCATGAGCGTGCTTTACGTAAGTGATGCAGTCGAGGCGATCGCACTCGCTGCGACCAAGTCTCAGGCTGCGGGGCAAATCTATAACATTGCTGCCGACGAATTGTCGCCAACGCAACACGAGTACTTCACCACCATTTGTGAACTCCTCGGGTTGCCACTGCCGCAGGATACAATCCCGTACCGACTCGCGTATGCCATCGGTTTTGCCAGCGAGTGGATCGCTCACCTCACGGCGTACCATGTCCGCCCACCGTTGTCGCGACTGGCGGTCTTGGTGCAGGGCGGCGAACGACGCTTCAGCGGGACCAAAGTCCGCCAGGAACTTGGCTGGCAACCGAAGATTTCCTTCGGTGAGGGCATGCAACGCACCATCGCTTGGTACCGCAGTCGAGTACCGGAGCCGGCATAGGCAGGGATGGGAGGGTCAGGGTTTCACAAAGCTGACGATGTAAAAGTTGCCCTTGAGAATAACCTCGTAATCGGGATTGAGTCCGTCGGGCAGCCACGTGAGTGGCGAAGGGACCTTTTCGCCTTGGAAATACTTTCCTGCCACTGGCGTCTTTTCGTAGATCTCCCTCACCATCTTCTCAGTCTCGTCCCCGTACAGGACTAAACCGCCATGCTTCGCAACGCGAATCATCTCATTGATGGCTTGACGTGGATTCTGAAAGAAATTCACGCCGCCGATGTGATAAACCACGTCGAACACACCGTCGCGGAACGGCAGGTCTTCAGCGATGCCATGGAAAAGCGTTGCTCGACGGTTCCACCTGGACAGATTGCGGCGGCATCGCTGAAGCATTTTCCAAGAAATGTCCAAACCAAAGTATTCGGCCTCGTCTGACAGATATTTGAGGTTGACGCCTGTGCCGATCGAAACCTCCAGCACCTTGTCGCCTGGTTTCACCGTCAGGTTTTTGAGCAGATCGTGCCGCGCGGAGTCGCGACCGCCATGCAGCCAGCCGGCGTAGACAATCTCCCAAAGATCGTAGAGACCTGCGATCTTATCGTAAAACCGCTGGTACTTCTGATTTTGACCGAGTATCTCCGGCATCTTTTCCGGGACCAGAATCCCACCTTGGTTCCGGTATTGCAGTCCCGGTTTAACAACCTCTACCCAATGTGCCGCACCAGTCGTCATAGCCTCCTCCGTTCGATCAAACCGTAACGGATTCGCTAGGCCGCGCCAACGAAAATATGTGCCTGCCCCAAACGCTTCCTTCCACTGCCCCGCCGAATGGTTTATGCTGTCACCCCAATGAACTTGAAGATGAGGCATCTTCTGTTTTGGCTGCCGGCCTTGTTTTGGGCGGGGTTGATCTTTTTTCTGTCCGCGCAGTCCAAGCTGCCGGAGATCGGGCCGAAGTTTCCGGACAAGGATAAAGTCGAACACCTCGTCTTTTATACAATCTTCTGGTTCTGCATCCTGTTGCCATTGCGATACGGTCACCGTTTGTCGTTGGCAAAAGCCGTTGTGCTGGCTTTCGTGATCACGTCGGCCTACGGTGCGTCGGACGAATTCCACCAGAGTTTCGTGCCAAACCGCTCCTGCGACGTTTTGGACTGGGCGGCAGACACATTTGGTGGGTTTATCGCGGCAACTGCCTATTGGGTTTATGAATCGCACAGAAGCTCAAAAACGAATCGCTGACCTCCGCGAGCGAATCCGCCGCCACGATTATCTCTACTACGTGCTGGCCAAACCGGAGATTTCCGACCGCGAATACGACAAGCTCTATGCGGAGTTGAAGAACCTCGAAGAACAATTCCCCGACCTCGTCACGCCCGACTCCCCCACCCAGCGCGTCGGCGGCCAGCCCCTCAAGGAATTCAAGCCCGTCCGCCACGCGGTGCCGATGATGTCGCTCGACAACACTTACAATATCGAGGAACTGCGTGAGTTCGACAATCGCGTGCGCAAGCTGTTGCCTGGCGAGGCAGTCGAATACGTGCTCGAGCCTAAGATTGACGGCGTGTCCATCACGCTGATCTACGAAGACGGGAAATTCATGACCGGCGCGACGCGCGGCGATGGCACGACGGGGGATGACATTACGGCAAACCTCAAAACCATTCGCTCCATCCCGCTGTCTCTCATCCCTCATCCCTCATCCCTCATCCCTCGGCTTCTGGAGGTTCGCGGCGAAGTGTATATGAAGATCGCCGACTTCGAGAAACTGAACGCCGAGCGCGAGAAGGCCGGCGAACCACTCTTCCAAAACCCGCGCAACACCGCCGCCGGCTCGCTCAAACAACTCGATCCGGCCATCGTTGCCCAACGTCCCCTCAACGCCGTCTTCTACGCCATCGCCGCCGCCGAAGGCGTGCAAATCAAAAAGCAAGCCGATGCGCTGGAAGCCCTGAAACGCTTCGGCTTGCCCACGCACCACTATTGGTGGGTGTGCAAAGACATCGAAGAAGTCATCGCGCACTCGGAGGAACTGCAGAAGCTCGAATCGAAGCTGCCGTTCGAAATTGACGGCGCGGTGGTGAAAGTCAGCGACCTCACGCAATGGAAGCGACTCGGCTCAACAGCGAAAGCTCCGCGCTACGCCATCGCCTACAAGTATTCGCACGAACAAGCGCAGACGAAACTCAACGCGATCACCGTGCAAGTTGGCCGCACGGGCACCCTCACGCCCGTCGCCGAACTCGAACCCGTCTTCCTCGCTGGCTCGACGATCTCCCGCGCCACGCTGCACAACGAGGAGGAAATCAAACGCAAGGACATCCGCATCGGCGACACCGTGATCGTCGAGAAAGCGGGCGAAGTCATCCCCGCCGTCGTCGGCGTCGTGATGGAAAAACGTCCACGCGGTACAAAAGAGTTCAAACTCGACGAACACATCGGCGACAAGTGTCCCGCCTGCGGCGGACCGGTGCGACGCGACCCCGAGTTCGTCGCCTGGCGCTGCGAGAACATCGCCTGCCCCGCGCAACTGAAGCGCACCCTGGAACATTTCGCGTCGCGCGCCGCAATGGACATCGAAGGCATGGGCGAAGTCTTGGTGACTCAGCTTGTGGACAAAAACCTGGTTCACGACGTCGCCGACATCTATTCACTGACCGTCGAACAACTCGCCGAGCTGGAGCGCATGGCGGAGAAGTCCGCGACCAACATCGTCAACGCGATCGCCGAGAGCAAGAACCGCGAGTTGTGGCGGCTGATCAACGGTTTGGGGATTCTCCACGTAGGCGAAGGTGCGGCCCACAAATTGTCCGGCCACTTTCGCGATCTGGACGCGCTCGCGGCCGCCAGTGTTGAAGGATTGCAGCAGGCCGAAGACGTGGGCCCAGTGATGGCCGAAAGCATCCACGACTTCTTCCGCAATCCGCGCAACAAGGCTGTCATCGAGAAGCTGCGCGAAGCGGGAGTGAGGATGAAGGAGTCAGGAGTCAGGAGTCAGAAGACAGAAGGGGCATTTGTAGGAAAAACAGTTGTGGTCACCGGAACGCTAAGCAAATTCTCCCGCGACGCGGCGAAGGAAGAGTTACGAAAACGCGGCGCAAACGTGACCGACAGCGTGAGCAAGAAGACCGACTACCTCATCGTGGGCAAAGACGCCGGCTCGAAGCTCGACAAAGCCCGCGCGCTCGGCGTGAAGACGCTGACCGAGCAGGAGTTCCTGGAGATGTTGTAGCTGCGCTTCTGTGAAGCGCAGAACTGGATTTCAATACGGGACGGCGCTTCGCAGATGCGCCTCTACAAAGGAGAAACTCAAATGTCTGATTGGCGATTGACTCCGCAGAACACGGCGCTCGTCGTGATAGACGCGCAGGAGAAATTGATGAACGTCATGCCCCGACGAGCAGAACTCATCGGGGCGATCCAACGGCTGATGGGCGCAGCGCGCGTGTTGAATCTCCCCACGCTGGTCACGGCCCAATACATCAAGGGCCTGGGTACGGTGTGCCCGGAAATCATGGAAGCCGCGCCCGGCATCCAGCCGATTGAAAAGACGGCGTTCTCCTGCTGCGGCTCGGAGGAATTCATGCGGGCCGTGAAAGACCTGCGGCGGCAGCGCCTCCTGCTCTGCGGCATCGAAGCCCACGTCTGCGTCCAGCAAACGGCCATCGATCTGATGAAGGACTATTTCGTTTACGTGGCGGCCGACGCGGTCTGCTCCCGGCACGAGATTGACTATCCAGTTGCTATTGAGCGTCTCCGGGATTGCGGCGCGGTGATCACGACGGTTGAGTCCGCAGTCTTCGAACTCCTGCGCGAAGCCGGCACCGACCAGTTCAAGCAAATCCTGCCGCTGTTTAAATAGCAGCTTGGCTTAGTGGTGATGATGCGGACGGCAGCCCCGACAAAGCGTGTCGGGGCAGCCGCCGCCCTGCGGATTCATGGCGCAGGATGGCGCGGCAGAGGTTGACGAGGCGACAGACGCGGCGAAAACGGACAGCTTCTTCGTCAGCTTCTTCGAGCCGCAGTGCGGGCAGGACGTGCCTTCCCATCGGCTGGAGCGCACGAGCAACTCGAAATCCTTTTCACAACTCGCACAATGAAATTCGTACAGGGGCATGGCGAAATCTTTTCCTTGTTATTGAGGCGCAGCCTCAAGAAGTTGCTGCAACTCGGGCCTCTCACGCTCCCGGACCTGAATCTGACGAATATGGCTGTCCATAATCTCCTGATGAAGCGGAATCCCAGCCAGGCGCGCGGTGTAGCTGAGTCGGATCGTGACGCGTTTGTTGACAAATGTGGCGACCTTCGCCGTGAAGTGCTCCGCCATGGTCTGCTGATCGGTGTCTTCGTAGCTGATCTGGATATTGTCGGGGACGAGATCGATCCCCACTTTGTGCGCTTCGTCCACCAGCTTCTGTTTCACGGCGGGCTGCGAGTTCTCATCCACGAAGTTCAACTGCTCCGTGACGCGCGCCGCCAGATCGCTCTTGGCCTTGAAGTTGTTGACCCACTGCGACACGGCGTAGCCGATGAGAACCAAGACCGCCACCACGATGATAAGGTTTTTCATGCCGGAACATCCTCCAAAACTTTTTGCGCCGTTCGAAAATGCATCTTCGCAACGCGGGACAGCGCCTCGCGACCGCTTTTCCCAACCAGTTCACGCCCGGCTTCCACGACCGCCGCCGACGCGCCCTTCGGGAGCTTCACGCCGAACTCCTTGCCCAGCGCGCGGAGCCGATGGACGAATCCATCGCGCGCGATGATCGACGCCGCCGCCACCGCGAGATCGCTCTCCGCCCTGTGCCGCTGCACCAATTCGATCTTCTTGCCTCGTTCCATCAACGCGCGCTTGACGATGTTCTTGTTGCCGAACTGATCTGAAATCGCCTTCTTGCAGACTGCCCCTCTCCCAGCGGGGTCAACCTTCGCCAGAAGATTCTCGATCACCCGGGCGTGTCCCCAACCGAGGATGTCGTTGACGTTGCGCATCTTCGCATGCAACCGGTTGTAGGCTTCGACTCCAATCGGGACCACGTCGAACACGCAGCCCGGCGTCGCGCGAATCTGTTTCGCGATCTCGGCAATACGCGCGTCGCTCGTGACCAACTTACTATCGCGCACGCCGATTTCCATGAAATTCTTCACGACCGCCTCGTTGACGTACACGCCCGCCACCACCAGCGGCCCGAAAAAATCGCCCTTTCCGCTCTCGTCCACGCCGATGCGCGGCTCGAGCATCGTCGGGTCGAGAATGTGCTCGTAGCCGAGCCGCGCTTCGCCGAGCAGGATCGGTTCGAGATAGAATTGCACAAAGTCCGTTGTCCCTTTTCCCTGCACGACGAGTTTGCCGCTGGTATAGACGGCCACGTTCACCTTCTCGCCGCGATGCTCGGCGCCGAAATGCGCATACGGGACATCGCGGAACATGTAGCCGCGCGCCTGCAGGTCGCGTTTCAACTGGGCAATCTTGCCGGCGTCCAGCGGACACGTGTAGGATGTGCGTTCGGCCATGGCGACACGATTCCACAGCCCGGCGGTGCGGGTCAACGTTAAAACGGGCTGGAAGCCCGCTTTACTGTTTTCCAGGCACGACCTCAGACGAGTGGCAACTGCTCTTCACCCACGGGCACGATGCCTTTTTGCAACGCCGGAAATCTCGTGAGCAAAGTAACGGGGGCACGGACCGGCGACTGGGGCTGAACGCGAAGCTTCATTTGCAGCGCGTTGGCGAACGCCTTCGCGTCCTTGTGGTTGTTGAAAATCACAAACGTCTTCTTCGTCTGCGCGGCGATCTTTCGGATGTGACGAAGAACCTCGTCCAGTTCGGACTCGGCGTACAGATAATCGTACCGGCCGCCATACACCTCCTGCTCGTCTCGAAACCAATTCTTCGCGTTGCGTCCGTGCAGCCTGAAGTAACCGACATCGCTCGTAACATACGAACTGGGATGAAGGCAGTGCGCCAGCGCCGGTTGGTCGATATTGCAATAGGTGAACTTGCGCGAACGGAAAAAACTCTGGACCTCGTCGTCGAGCCACGAATCGTGCCGCAGCTCAACGGCGACTGGCCAATCCGCAAACCAGTCGGCAATCAGCTTCAGCCAGTCACGATTTTCTTGCAGATTGCGAAACGACCAAGGGAATTGAAACAACAGCCCATCCAGCCGTTCCGCCTCGCGCAGTGGCGACAGGCCGCCGGTAAACAGATCAAACTCCGCCTGCGACCAGGGCCTTGCCCGCTCATGTGTAAACCGCTGCCAAGCTTTGGCCAAGAACCGAAAACGGGGCTGCTGCGCGGCGCTGCGCAACCAGTTCGCCACCATCCGCGCGGTGGGCGGACGGTAAAACGAGCTGTCCACTTCCACGCAATCGAGGTAGTCCACTACGGTTCGGAGTCGTTGCCCGGACTTGGCGGGCGGATACACCGCGCCCTCCCAATCGGGGTAGCTCCAGCCCGCTGTGCCGATGAGAATCTGACCTTCCGACATCGTGTTTAACAAATAGCACGACCGATGCGCTAAAAGCAAAAGCGTCGAGCCATCCATATGGATTCGTGGCTCCGTCAAGGGTCGTCTGGAGGGCCACGCTCCGTCGTGGCCAACGGCGTGGACGCTGTGACGTGCGCGCTGATCGTGTGGTTTGATCTGGTTTGATTGGGTTTGATTCGGGCGAAATGTCATGGCCACTCCGGCCAGCGATGTCGTTCACAGCAAGGTGCTTCCGTAGCCGGGCAAATGGGTTCGTTTCGCAAAAACAGCCTTGGGCGCGATGCACCTTCAATGGGCCACCTCCATCGTGATCGGTGGCGGAACGACTTCCCCGTTGCGCCGCCGTTGCAGTCGTTCCAACTGGTTCATAGCCCGGTACAACTGCCGTTCCAGCGTCGTCTCATACCGCATGATCTTGTCCAGCACATCGGACGACGGCAACACCGAGGCCGCTTCGCGCGCTTCTTCCTCCTTTTCCTCCCGTTCCTCGAGCAAAGCTCTGAAGAACTTGTTCTCCAGTAATTGCCTTTCGATGTACTCGAGCACCGCTTGTTGATGCTTCGCTTTCAGAGCTTCCGGTGCCAATCCATCAGGATTGTCCGCGAGCATCCCGCGAAGCTTTGTCAGTTCCTCCGTGATTTCGTTCGGCTTGTAGCGGCAGTCGAGGACGTGGAACTGCGCGAAGTCAGAGAGGACGGCGACGGGATTTTTGCTGCCGTAGCCGTAGCGGATCGTCTGAAAATAGTGGTCGGCAGTGGCAATGTCGCCAAGCGGTTTTTTGGCTTCGACGTAGAACCGCACGTCGCGGAAATTGGGCGCAAGGTAAAAGGCGTAGTCAGCGCGTCGATGCGAGGCGATTTAGGGGTTTTCGACGTGGACTTCCTGCTCGTAGGGGTTGGTCTGAATGTTGTGGTTTACGTCCCAGCCGAGCGCAACGAAAAACTTGTCAACGAAGTCCAAGCGGACTTGGGCTTCCGAATAGCCGTGTGAAAGATAACGCGCTTCGTTGGCCTTGAACCTGGCGGCGAGTTTGCTGACTTCCTCAAACGCCTCATCGAATACTGTCGGCATGGCTGCCAGTGTAGTCAGTCAGCGCCCCTTCGACAATCCTTGTTTCACTCAGGGCTGGTGGTCGTTTGGGTTTGGATTCGGTCGGCTGGCAAACGGTAGGAGAAGCGAGCACGATGGACAGATTGTGCAGGCAGGCCATTCACCAGCCGACCGCCACGACGCTGTCAAATCGGGTTGCCACCACGCCGTCAGCCTGTTACTCTGCCCATCCAAGGAGGCTCACTATGAGACCACTGCTTGGGCTGGTCATTCTGGTATTGGACATCGTCGCAATCGTGGATTGCGTTAAGAGCAACGTGGAAACAGGCAAAAAGGTGTTGTGGATCCTGTTGATCCTGGTACTGCCTCTTGTCGGCATGATCCTTTATTTCGTGCTCGGTCGCCCGAAGTCTGCCGCCTGACTTGCACCGCAGCTAAGCCAGTTGCGGATTTCGGGGGAAGTTACCAGGTGTTTCGGAAATAAGTTTCCACGGGCAGTGGACCGCATAACGGGGTGACCGCATAACGGGGTCAGGTCTAGTGGGGCTGTTGCCCAAATGACTTTTCCGGCTGTAGCTGCGCTTCTGCGAAGCGCGGGTCGTTCATTTCTCGAAGGAATTCGGCGTTTCACAGAAACGCCGCTACACCAAAAGGCGCGGAAACCGATTTGGGCAACGCGCCCTCTTGTTTCTGTAAATGTTTCTCTAAATGACTTGACGGTCGGCTGGTGGGCTGCGGCAACGCCGGTCGATGGCTCGACCTTTACGAATCGAAGTGGCCGGAGGTGACGTGACAGGCGGCGTACATCAGATACCTATGTATCGCTGCGTTCCCGGTGGCGGGCAACTCCAGATGGACGTTCGGGGCGCGTTCGTCAACGGCTCGGTGTGAGGCGACGAATTCTCAGCCGGCACCACCATTTTCTTGTCCTTCCCTCTCAAATCTTTTTTGACTTTGGCCGCTGCGGCTGAGACACTTTTAGCAGGCAACGCGCGCGAACGGGTTCAGATGATTCGCGCGAGTCGCGATCGAGGCCAATACATGGACACGCACCGAAAGGAAGGAGTGGCTCTGACTGCCGAGGTACACGCAGAACTACCTCGGAAGACGGCGCTGTGGCCTTCCATCGGCCTCATACCGCATCTGGCTGTTGTGTTTGCGTTGGGCGCCATTGTCCTGTTAACCTTCTCGAACACGCTGCGCAACACGGGATTCGCGCTCGACAACAAATTCATCCTTCTGGAAGACCCACGCCTGCGCGAAGCCAACCGCACAAACCTCAGGTTGATCTTCCATGAAGACTACTGGTGGCCGAAGGCGGTCAGCGGCTTGTACCGACCGTTGACAACGCTGTCGTACATGTTCAACTACGCCGTCCTTGGCAACGGCACCAACTCCACGGGTTATCACTGGTTCAACTTTTTCCTGCATTGGCTCAACGCGGTTCTTGTGTACTTCATGGCGCTGGTCCTCATGGAAAAGCTCTGGCCTGCATTGTTCACGGCAGCGCTGTTTGCCACGCACCCTATCGTCACGGAGTCCGTGAGCAACATCATAGGGCGAGCCGACCTGTTTGCGACAGCGGCGATCGTGGGAGGTCTCCTGTGTTACGCCAAGAGCGCCACCATGAACGGCTGGCGCAAGGTGCCCTGGCTGGCGGCCTTGATGGTGGTGACGACCGTCGGAGAGTTCTGCAAGGAAAGCGCAGTTGTGGTTCTGGGTGTGATGGCTCTCTACGATTTCACCTACCGCATGCAGCGAAGGCATCCGAACTGGTTTGCGAATCTGATCGCCAACTTCTGGGAATTCACAATCAAAGGTTACGTGGCCATGATCCTGCCGTTTGCAGGCCTGTGGTACGTGCGCAGCTTGGTGTTTGAAAAAATGCGGCCGCCCGAACTCCCGTTTGTGGACAATCCGCTCGTGGGTTGGGACTTCTGGACAGCCCGCATGGCCGCCATCAAAGTGATCGGTAAATACCTCTGGCTGTTGCTGTGGCCGCAGACTCTGTCGTGCGATTATTCGTACAACCAGATTCCGATGGTGAACTGGCACTTCAGTACTTGGGAAGATTTGAAGGCGTTGGTTGCACTGATCAGCGTCATCACTGTGATTCTGGTGACAATCCGCAATCATCACCGCAACAAACCGCTGTTCTTCTTCATACTGTTTTTCTTCGGAACGTTCCTGCCCACATCGAACCTGATAGTAATCATCGGCAGCATCATGGCCGAGCGGTTCATGTATTTGCCGTCGATCGGGTTTGCAGGCTGCGTAGTGATCGCCGTCTACGCCATTTCCCAACGAATAATTCCGCAACTGATTTCTGCGCGGGCGCGACTGATCTCGCCACCGGTGCTCTCCTGCAGCGCCTTGACTCTGATTGTGCTTGCCTGCGGCGTACGGGCGTTCATTCGCAATTTCGATTGGGACAACGACGTCGCGCTGTGGAGCGCCGACGTCAAGGTGTGTCCCAACAGTTTCAAGACCCATAAGTCGCTCGCCTACGCGCTCTACGAGCGCGACCAACAGAAGACTCCCCCTGATTTCCCAGACATCGACGATATCATCGAAGAGGGCGAGAAGGCGCGGGCGGTGATGGAAGACAAACCGTTGCCTCCCGTTTATCGGACAGGCATCGTCTATCTACACCTCGGCGCGTACTACCGAATCAAGGGTGACATCATTGCCCAGCGCGCCCATGACGCCGGCCGGCCCTGGTATCAGAAATCCGCTGAGACACTCGCCGCCGCTGTTCAGCCGGATCGGGCCTTCAACGATGATAATCGCAAGAAAGAGCTTGCCCGTGGCCGCACACCCGACCAGATTCCCGACGTCGGCAATCATGAGATTTATTGGAATCTCGGCTTGGCCTACATGCGAATTGGGCAATATCAAAACGCGCTCAAGGCCTATCTCTATATGCGCCACCTCGCGCCGACCGACCCCGATGCCTACCTGAGCATCGCCTCGGTCTACGCTGTTGACGGCAAAACGGAGGATGCGGCTATTTCTCTATTGCAGGCTATGCTGGTGGATGGCAATCGCCAGGAAGTGTTGCGATTGCTCGTCGACCTCTATCGTCAAATCGACCGCGAAGGCTGTGCTGTAGCCCCCAATCAACCTCAGCTCAAGCTCAACGCTGGTTGCCCACTCGTACACAATCAAATCTGCTCCGCCTACTCCGGGCTTGTGCAGGTGTTTCTGGATGCCAAGCAAGTTGCGATGGCCCAGCAATCCAAGCAAGTCGCTTTGAAGACTTACAATTGTGCGGCTGAACAATTCCAGAAACTGCTACCCGATTCAACAACCACCACAAGCCCGGGAAAATGAATAGATTGATCCATCGTCTGCTGGCCGTTCTCATCACAGTTTGCATCGCCCAGCCACTGTATGCCGACAATCCGCCGCCGCCGTCAGACCTGACCCTCGATCAGTGTCTCGACCTGGCGCTGAAGAAAAACCCGTCCGTACTCAAAGCCAGGCAGGAGCTGCAGCGAGCCCATGGCCTTGTCGTCGAGGCGCGCGCCGCGTTCATCCCGCAGCTCACGGCCTCGGGCCGCTATAGCCAGGTTGACAAGAATGTAATCGACGTCCCCACCATCACCAACTTTCCGTCCGTGCCCGGCCTCACTGTCGTCAGCGGCAACCAGGAACACCCTTGGGCTGCGCAAATCGAAGTGTCGCAACTGGTCTATTCGGGCGGTCGCGCCAGCGGCAACCTTCGCGTGGCACGCCTGGGCGGTCAAATCGCCGTGCTCGGGTTCCAGCAGACCGTGGCGGACACGATTCTTGCCGTGCGCAAGGCGTTCTACCAAATCCTGCTCAACAAGGCCCAGGTCACCGTGCGAGAGCAATCCGTCAAATTGCTCGAGCAGCAACTCGAAGACGCGCGGCATCGGTTTGACGCCGGAACCGTCCCGCGTTTCGATGTGTTGCGCGCCGAAGTCGAGTTGGCCAACGCCAAGCCGCCGCTCATTCGCGCTCAAAACGATCTCCGCCTCTCGCGCGAAGCGTTGGTCAGACTGCTGGCCATCGATACGCCGGGAAAGCGCGCGGAATTCACTGCGATCAATTTCGTTGGCGAACTTGCCTACGAACATCGCACCTGGGATCTGCCGACGGCGCTTTCCAGGGCGCTGGAACAGCGGCCCGAATTGCAGCAGGCGGAAAAACGCGTGACCGTGTCCAGGGAAAACATCAAGCTGGCCTCTTCCGGTTACCAACCGCAGATTTCGGTCTTCGGCAATTACGGCATCCACGACACGCCCTTCTCGGACGATTTCGATAGCACAGTCCATGGCTGGACAGTCGGCGCGCAGGGTTCCTGGTCGATTTTTGATGGCATGCTGACCCACGGCAAGGTGCTGGAGACCCGGGCGCAGTCTGAGCAGGCCCAATTGGACAACGAGGACACGCGCCGCGCAGTTGAACTGGAGGTTCGTCAGGCATACTCCGACTACCTGCAGGCGCTCGAACTGTTCGAAGCGCAAGAGAAGACGGTCGAACAAGCCGAAGAAAGTCTGCGCCTGGCCGAGGCTCGTTTCCGGGCGGGCACAGGCACTCAGCTCGAAGTTCTCAGCGCGCAAACCGCTTTGACTGAAGCACGCTCGAACGAAATCCAGGCGCTCTACGATTGCAATGTCGCCAATGCCACGCTCGACCGCGTGACAGGCAGCACCGTGCGGCAGGCACAGTGAAGGCGGAAGGATGAGGGATGAAGGATGAAATCCCATTCGAAACTTTTCCACCGCTGACCGCATTGCCTTTCATCCGTCACGCCTTCACGCTTCGCACGACGCAAGACACCAAGAGCGATGAGTTCCAACGGCGATTTGTCCAATCGTTCGGCTTCACAGAATTCGCCGCAGCGGAACAAACACACGGCAACGGCGTCGCTCTCGTCACCGGGGCAGCCCCGCAAGTTCCCGCCGTGGACGCGCTCGTCACGCAGGCAGCGGGTTTGCCGCTGCTAATCCGCTGCGCCGACTGCGCCGCGGTGTACATCGTGGACCGCGCCACGCCTGCCATCGCGCTCATCCACTCGGGCAAGAAGGGCACACTGGCAAACGTCGTGGGAAACACGGTGCTGCGCATGCAGGTCGAGTTTGACACACGCCCGCGCGAGTGCTTCGCATTTATCAGCCCCTCCATCGGCCCATGCCATTACGAAATGGACATCTGGGACGGCATCGGACGCCAACTCCGCGACGCGGGCGTGACGGACATTCACAACCCGCACGTGTGCACCGCCTGTCATCTCGACCGTTATTTTTCCTACCGGGCCGAACGCGGCAAGACGGGTCGGATGCTTGCGGTGCTATCGCTCACACCGCAATGAGCTTGTTTGTCCCGCCGCGCCGATTCAGTCCTGCAGTTCTGAAGTGGAGCGGGCCGAAGCTGGACAGTCGTTGCACGCCGTCGATGCCTGCGTTTTCCGTCGTGCCCTCAGCCTGCTTGGCCAGCACCTCTTTGACGATCGAAGCTTCGATCAAGTTTTGACCAGCCCATCTTTCGTGGTGAGGTTGACGTGCCAACCCGTTTTTCATTGCCTGCCAACATGTTAAGCGGTCATTCTCTCCTTGCGCAACAACGTCCTGGCACTACAATCCCGTCGGTATGGCAGGCCTCACGAGCAAGCAAGCCGTTTTCCTCGACCGTGACGGAACGATCATGGAGGAAACGCGAATTATGTCGGCGAAGTGGAACGCGTCGTGTTGATTCCCAACGCCAAGCGGGCGCTGAAGCGACTGCAGGATGCAGGTTACAGACTTTTCGTTGTGACCAACCAGTCCGGCGTGGGGCGGGGCTATTTTTCCCGCGAGGCCGTCGAACAAATCCACGCGCACCTTGACGAGCAGTTCGGCCAAGCGCGCGTCAAATTCGACCGCTACTATGTTTGTCCGCATCATCCCGAAGACAACTGCGACTGCCGCAAACCGAAACCAAAATTCCTGCGCGAGGCAGCCCGTGAGTTTGGACTGGACCTGGCCCGCCGCTTCATGATTGGCGATCGACCAAGCGACATCAAGGCGGGCATCAACGCGGGCACGAAGACTGTCCTGGTACTGACGGGCGTGGGACAGGAAACGCTGGCTCAGAACGAAGTGCGACCTGATTACGTCGCGAAGGATATTGCTGAGGCTGTGGGCTGGATACTCAAGCAATCATGAAGGTGCTCGCGTCGCCGCCGATCGCGACCGGTGAAGAACGGCGCGCGATGAAGACGTTCGATGTTGCCCTGCAAGTTGTCGACGTTTGCTGAACGCGTCGGCAGCCGTTTCCCATTGAATTTCGGCGAGGTTTGCCTGATTGTAGGGTGTGGAGTGAGTCCGATGATTTCGCTGCGTGAAACAGAGCGTGTTGCCCTGGTGAAACTGCTCTCGGACGAAGACGCAACCGTGTTGCGTCTGCTCAAGGAGCAGTTCATGGAGATGGGCCAAGATGGGCGCGTGTTCCTGGAGTCGGTTGCACGAGGAGACGAACCGATGGCACGGCGCGGGGCGAAACAGATACTGGTCGAGATCCTGGAGCGGGACGGTTACGAAGCGTTTGCCTGCTTCTGTGCCAGTTGCGGCAGCCGCTTCGATTTGGAGCCGGGCTGCTGGCTGTTGGCGAAGACCCGTTACCCAGAACTGGATGAAACTCCGTATCACGTCCGCCTCGACGGCATGGCGCGCGAGTTGAGGGAGCGGCTCACGGGTCGCGAGACGCCGCGGGCGACCATCGAAGTCTGCAACCGCTATTTTTTCCGCCGCCTTGGATTTCGCGGCAATGAGGATGACTACTACGATCCTGACAATTCCTACCTGAACCGCGTGCTCGATCGGCGGCTCGGGGTCCCGATTACGCTCTCGGTGCTCTACCTGTTGATCGGCTGGCGGCTGGGTTTGCCGCTGCAAGGAGTTAACATGCCCGGCCAGTTTCTCCTGAAATGGCAATCGCCGACCGTGCAGTTCTTTATCGATCCGTTCAATGAAGGCCAACTGCTCGACGTGGAAGACTGCAAGAGCCTGTGCGAGCACCTGGGCTATGGCTTCAGTCCCGCCTATCTTGCGCCCGCCACCTCGCGACAGATGTTGTTGCGGATGTGCCGCAATCTTCAGGCGATCTACGCCGAGAGCGACCCGTCCCGCGCGGCGCAACTGGGCCGTTTCATCGCGCTGCTCGCGCAGGTTTGATCAGTCCATCCATTCGTAGCGGAAGCGCCGGCGGCTCAACTGGATTTCGTCGCCGTTATGCAGGTTGACCCACTCAAACGGCGGGTGGAGTTGACCGTTGATGGAGACAGGGCATTCCTTCATCGCACGAAAGTCGTCAGCGGCTCGTCCACCAACTCCCGACAATGACTCGTGTCACGTCTTGCCGCCGCCACCGTTCAAGATGGCGAAGCTCCAACGGCAAAGCATCGCCAACCGCCAGACGAGGCGGCTCGATGAGTTGATGCTCTCCGGCCCATGCGTCTGTGTTTCCCAGAAACACCAGCCACGCGCGCATGTAAGAGTTCGACCTCAATCTGGAGGCGTATCACCGGTCGGCCACAGCGGGCGCGAGCCGATCGATGCCGATGGGAATCGTCGCTTGAGGCCCGGACAGTTCCTTAAGCCGGAACAATTCATACGGAAGACCCATCAACCTGACCATGTGGTACGTGGCAAGCCTTCTCCCCGCCGGACGGGGAGAAGGGACGCGTTTTGGGGCGCCGGGAGCGACTCACTGAATGGTGAGGATGATTTGAAAACCTGTTTCCTCGCCCCGCATTGCGGGGAGAGGACCAAGGTGAGCGGCTGCCCCGGATCAACTGAATCGTTCCGGCTAAGGGCTGGTGACGCGGATTTTTAACTTACCTTGCGCACCACCGACACTCTCGGGGACGATGTAAAAGACGTTCGTCCCGTCGGTCGTGAATTGCACCTGAGATTGCAGGAAAGGCGGCATGTTGGTGTTGCAGACAACCGGGACGAGGTTGTTGCACGTGCCGCTGTACACCTGGAGCAGCGTGGCGAAATTGCTGCCAAAGGTGTCCACGGTGAATTGCCGGTTCGTCATGCCGACGTCGGGCGTGATCTTCCAGACAGGACCGGGCGTGGCGCCCGCCGCCGGGGCGCACGTCGCGACGAGGTTGGTGAATGAACTGGTGAAGCCCAGCAGTGAAACCGTCCGTGAGAATGAAGCCGGCGCGAAAGGATTGCTGCTCGTCGAGAACACGACTGCCTCTGCTGAATCGCAACTGTTGTTGACGCCCGGGCAACTGATCTGGGTGGTCGGATCGCGTGAGATGCTCCGCAGCATTTTCGCGGCCACAGGCGAGCACTCGGCGAGGTTCCCAACGAAGTTATTCGTGGCCCCGCGATTGTTGAACTTCCGAAGCAACAGCGTCATGGTCTGGCAGGCGACGGGATCTACACCTCCAGCAACTTGGCGCGCCTGCGCCAGCAAATCGGCGGGGAAACTGGTCGTCGTGCCCCCATTAACAACGTACGTGCAATTGGATGGTTGCGTGCCCAACAATCTTACGTTGGCTGTCGCCGCGATCAGCTCGACAGCCAATTGCTTGCGTTGCTTGCAGAGTGTTGAGACGGGCAGTTTCTGGTTCTGGGTGCCGCCGTTCTCGCCCGTCTGCCCGGCGCTCTTCCAGTAAAAGCCCAGCGCCTCAATCAAGGCGTTGGTGCCGTCTGTTAGCACGCTGCCAGAATCACGGTATGCTGTCGGCAGGCGAACGAATCCAAGATCGACGATAGCCCCGTTGATCTTGATCGCGTCCAACAAGTCAGCGCACGAGTTAGGGCAATTCGTATTCGCACCCGTCGCAAACGCATGTTCAAACCAAAATTGGGCGGGCCGCGTGATGCACTGTTGGGAACCGAGGCCGCCGCACGTGCCAATGATGTTCAGGATGCCTTCGCCCGTGCCAGTGCCGTCGCTTGCGGTCTCAACGAATTCGCCGCCTGAAGTGGTCGCATAATCCTGCATGATGGCCTTGATATCGGCCACTTCGCCGGAGGTCGGCACATAAATCGCCGCAACCAAAATCCCAGCGTTGGCGGCCGCCAATGCCACATTGTGCGCATCAACGTCATCCACGCCTGGAGTGAAGGTGTTGTGACAGCCGCCCGGGTGGGCATCGGTGACCAGAACAGCAATTTTGACACACCCGCTCCGAAACGCGCCGAATGGCCCGTTCGACACGACCACACTGCAGTTTGTGTCCAGCGCCGTCGCCCCGGTGACGACGTACTGGAGCGATGCGTCGGACGACTCGGGTTCGGGTCCCCCCCCGCCGGCAACTAGGGCTTGGATCGCGTTCTGGATGGCAGTGAAGTCAGTGGTGAACGGTTGGTTCACGACCACATTGTCGTTTGGAAAGGTGACCAGACCCATTCGCAAGTCGCCGCAAGATGCGGCTTGGGCAGCGGCGATAATCTGCGGCAACCCGGCCTTCACACTAGCGATGGCCCCGCCCATGCTTCCCGTGTCGTCAACAACAAGTGCCACGTCCATACAGCCACATCCGCCCGCGGCCCGGACCGCTGGCACGGGAAGAATTGCCAGTGCAAAGAGCGCTACAATCACAATTTTTGCGCCAACAATCATGCCCACATTAAGCAGTTTCCTCATAGCTCCAAAATCCTCTCATCACACCAAAACGTTGCCATCTACTCATTTGACCAGCACTACCGCTTGTACCGTGTCCTCCTTGCTGCTGTCGGTGTTCGAGAACCCCGACACGAGCACGTTCTTTCTTGCGCCTTTGGCCGCGGTGCGGCTCACAGTCACCTCAACGCGGATCATGGTGGCATCACCCGTGATCGCGCCCGGCGCCAAGTTCGAGGTTCTGTATGATCCCGCCACTACCGCATCCGTGATATCGAAGTTGCCGCTGGCGCCAAGATAGTACTTCACGGTAAAGCCCGCTGAATCCCCTGCGCCTCGGATCAGGAACGAATCCGCTGCATTGCCGTCGTTCCCGATTGGCACATAGAATACGCCCTTGCCACCGCGCTTCACTGATTGGGTAACGGTCTTGGACAGTCCCGTCGGATCGTAGATGTGATTGCCGACAAATGTTTTCGCTGTCACCTTTGTGCTGATCAACAGATACGGCTGGATGCTCGTGCCCGTGCCGGTCAGGGTCACCGTATTCGCACCGCTCGTTGCACTGTCTTCGATCGTCAACACCGCAGAACGCAGCCCACTGGCGCTGGGGGCGAACGTGACGTCGAAGGTGCACACGCCGCCCGGCGTCACGTTCGAGCAACTCGACGAAGCGATGGCGAAGTCGCCCTTGTTGACTCCAGTGATGACGGCGTTACTGACCACCAAGACCGCTGTGCCACAGTTGGTGATGGTCACGCTCTGCACGATGCTGGTCGAACCGATCCCGATCCCGCCAAACGAGAGACTATTGGCGCTCAAGCAATTGATCGGCGACGGCGCCAATCCAACACCGCTCAGAGGCACAACGAGCGGACCGCCCATCGTATCGCTTTGAACCACCAGTTGAGCAGTGTTGGTACCAGTCGTTGTCGGGGTAAATGCGACGCTGATGGTGCAATTGCCGCCCGGTGAAATCGTGTTGCCCAAGCAACTGTCGGAAAGAATCACGAAACCCGAAGGATTCGCGCCTTCGATCGTAACATTATTGATATCCACGCCCACTTGGGCGCCATCCTGAATCGTAACATTTTGCACCGTACTGGTACTCCCGGCGGGTCGTGCGCCGAAAACCAGAGCGGTTGGACTAATCGTGACGAGAGAACTAGCCCGGACGTTCAAGACCATCGTGCCTCCCGGTCCGTCATTATGCGGCTCGACGACGATGAAGTACGTATTGGAGCCATCGGCCGTAAATGTGACCTGGGATTGAAACCCGCCGGCCGCATCGTTGTTGGATGCCAATTCGACCAGCGCTCCACATGGGCTTTCGGCGAAGACGCTCTGTGGGTAGGTCTGCACCTGCCACACTGACAAGACCGTGTCGAAACTGCTGCCGAACGTGTCAATCGTGAACTGCGTACCCGCCGCCGGCTGCCGGATCTCGAAGAACTCATCCACGCCACCGCGCGCCGCTGAGGGACTGGGATGAACGTTCCGGTAGATCGCCTTCGTCAGATTATTGGTGAACGTAAATGGGAAACCCGAGATGTTCATGGCTGTTTGACACGAGTTATTGGTCAACAAATTCGGGACATCCGATGGCGCCGGGCTGGCTGCCGCATTGTAAACGACCAGCGCAAAATCCTGGTCCGTGTTGGCCCCTCTGACATTCGGCACGCCCTGACCGGCAAGGTCCGACGCTCGAACCACGACGCTCCACGTACCGGTGTGCCCCGGAGGCAGAAACACGCTCTCCATATTGTTGATGTTGTCAGTATTCCCTCCGATGACGGAGTAGGGGCCAACAAACATATTGCCCTTGTACGTTTGTCCGCCAATCGTAACCAACAAATCCAGGTCATTGACGAGCTGTTGGAACGCACCGGGATTGCCGGGTGCATCCGTCCATGCGAGCGTCACACGGAACGGCTGGGTTGGGTCGGCCACGAAGCCGCTGACCTCGTAGCTTTGACCGGAACGACTAAAGAACGTCTGCTGAGGCACAGGGTTGGTGGTCATCAATGGGGTATCAATCGCCCTGGGCGTTGACTCGTCACGGATCAACCTCGGCATTCCGTCGAACATGCGCGCCAAATCCATCTCGCCCATCCCTTGAGCAATCGACGGCAGCGTGTCCGGCGCGCCCGTCTGCGGATTGGTGATCGGCAGATAGCGTGCCGAGTTGCACACGTAAGCCTTGGCCATCGCCGGGCTGGGCTGCAGGAGGAACTGGCCCTGCTCGTTTTGCAAGCGATGCTCGAACCACCACCATAACAGTTGCATGCCACCGGACACCGCCGGCGCGGAAAAGCTCGTACCCGACTCACAGATGTATGCATTACCGGTTGTAGGAACAACAAACTGATTTGTGCCTATGGTTATGATTGTGAAAAACAGATTCGTGGTCAACCCATCAACGCCAAAGATCGCAGCACCCGGAGCGACGATCTCGGGTTTGAACCGGCCATCCAGCGTCGGACCGAACGAGGAGAAAACTGCAATGTCGAACGAGTTGTCGGCCTCGTTGGGGAACAGCCCGCACTGGTTGTACGCCTCTGCGGCCCTGCGCACGTTTTCCGATGCGCCCACCGTGATCACATTCTTCGCAGTGGCCGGCGGCGTCGTGATAATGTCTCCAAACCCTCCGTTGCCGGTGCCCAAGGCCTGCGCGTTGCCTCCCGCAAACATCGTGATTAGCTCCTGGTTGAGCCGCGCCGGAGAAGGCGTGCTGAACCCGTTGGTAACCCCCGAATCCAACGCGTCGCGGACGGCAATATCATAAGTCAGTGAGTCGCCATTGTATATTCCAACATTGCCTCCGGAACCGGCGACCGGGCTCTCGCCCCAACTGTTGTTTGATATCCGTGCGCCTAAGGCCATGTATTCGTTGAGGGGAATGTCCGCCAAGGTTGGATGCACGCTGTTGGGCACGCAAAACACGCACAAGCCTGAGATGTTGTAAAGGATCGTATTAGAAATTCGTCCGAACGGGGATACGCCCAGGCCCTTGCGGAATCCGGACATGTCAAGGTTGACCGGGTCGCTCTTGCTATCGTTGTATCCCGCGGCCGTGGACATCACAAATGGCCCGTGGGAGTTGTCGCACAATACGGCCCCGGGAGGGCAGAGACTGAGGAACCCAGCGAGACGCGTTGTGTTGCTCGGATTCCCGGACTCAAAGAAATCGTTGAAAGACGTCGTGGCTGTGGCCAACGTGTCTGCAACGTCAAGAATCGGGTATTGCGTCGCATCGGTGCTGAAACCCCAAACGTTGGTCAAAAGATCCAAATAATCGTCAACCCCCGGCACCGGGCTGTGGCCCGGCAACTGGCTGATGCGGTCGGCCAAAATCAGTGATTGCTCTTCATCCTTCGGCTCCATCGGCGCGCTGCGTTGGATCCACAAAACATCCGGCATCTGCGCAATCGAGGCAACGTCTGACGGGGCAACCTTGATCTTCGTGACTATCTGCTTGCCCACGACGCCCGGTTTGCCCAATTGCTCCAGGGCGTAACGACCGATGGCTTGCACCGTCTGTTCCGCTTCGGGTCTGTTGACAACGCCGACCTGCACGTCAATGGACGACGTCCCCACGTTCGCCAGTGCCGGATCCATTTTGTAGTACGGATGATAGGCGCCGATCCACTGAATCGGCCCCGACGGAGCCATCAGTTTGCTGAGATTGTCTTCCGCCGCCCGGTCCAGCCACACTATGTATGCGTTGTTCGGGACGTACGATGCCACTTTAACATCGCCCGTTTTCTTCACCTGCTCCAGCCACTCCGAAAGGACAGGCCCCTTGAACTGAATCAGCCGCAGGTTCTTTCCCTTCTGCGCGGCCTGACGGAGGTGAGCAGGGACCACAGGCTCGCCCACCGTGGTATCCAAGGGCATCGCGGCCAGTTCCACCCGGTTCAGATAATCCGCCTTCATGACGCGGTCGCCGTAAAGTTTTCTCACCACTTCGGCCTGCGCGTCGTCCGTTTCCGCCACCCAGAACGAGCCGTAATTGGCGACGTTGGTGACGCCCTGCTTCTTGAGTTGGTCAACCGATTCGTTGGCTGAGGGATAGATGATGACCTTGTGAGTTTGCTTCTGCGCGGTCTGGGCAGACCCCATCCCACCCAGGGGCAACACGAGACCCAAAGTTAACAGCGTCCAGATACACCCTCGCACTGCTCTCATCTTTGACTCCTCCATCATGCTCCGCGCATGAAACGTTCGGTTGGCCGCATCGAACCTATCAAAACGCATTTTGCAATTGCAACCAGAATGTTCTCCGCGCCTGGTTACGCGCACCGCGATCGGTTCTCACGTTGTCAACGTTGATGAACTCCGGTCGCGCCTCAAATCTCGTCAGTATTGCACGTGAAAATCACCGATCGACTGATCCGCAGGCCCGGATTTATTCCAGCGGAATTTCGGATGCGAGACCGAAACAGAACCGATTGATACGCTGGCGGTGACGCCACTCACCGCGTTGGTATTCACGTTGACGAGCTTCACCGTTCCGATCTGTGGAGCAGTGATCATACTTCCATCAAACGATTGCACGTTGACCGACTTGATCTGGCTGCCCGCCGCGATCCTGGAATTGCTGACGGAGTTGACGGTCACGCTGCCCAGCGCGCCGCCCAGATTGATTCCGTCTCCCACCACGTTGGCCTTGGGCGCGTTGATGCTCTTCAAGCTGCTGCCGACAATGCTGCCGATGTCGATGAAGCCGTCGCCCTGTTTCCCGCGTTTCACCGACACCGAGAGACTGCTCGTCGCGTCCGTGTTGGTCAGCAGGATCTGATCGATCGGCCCGACGCCGTTGCCGACGAGCGAGACTTCCATCGCGCCGGCCCCCGACAGCTTCACGGTCACCACGTCGCCGTCAGCATTGGTGAACACGACCGGAGACGTTCTCGGGCTGCCAATGATATTGATCGTCGAGGCAGATGGATCGCCCAAGCCGGCGCCGGTGGGATTCTGTAAAACCACTCCCAGCGTCTTCCCGCCATTGCTGACGCTGCTCGCGAGAATGGGCACGCTGAAGCTGCTGCTCGTGGCGTCAGGACCAAAGCTCAGAGATCCCGAGGTGGCTGTGTAATCCGTCCCCGCCACCGCCGTGCCGTCACGAGAGGCATACTGCACCGTCGCCGGCGCGTTGCTGTTGCCCACGCGCACAACCGTCACAACCGCCGCGCCCGCGTTCACATTGACAATCTGCAGCGACGCGCTGAACACGAAGACATCGCTCGCCGTGCTGATCGCCAGTGAGTAAAGTTTGCTGCCCGTGCAGGAAGCGGCATCGGTCGCTGTGGCTGTAAACGCAAATGTGCCTGCGGTCGTCGGTGTGCCGGTCAGCGCGCCGGAGCTGGCCAAACCCAGCCCTGAAGGCAACGTGCCGCTCGCGATCGAGAAACTCAGCGGCGCCAATCCGCCCGTGGCCATAATTGTCTGGCTGTAAGCAGCTCCAACAATTCCCGTGGCCAGCGTCGAGGGCGACAGCGTGATCGTGTTGCAGCCAACATTGACAACATTGATCGTGTACCCCTGAGAGCCGGGGCAGCCGTTGGTATCAGTCGCCGTCACGGTGAAGTTGAATTGCCCGGCTCCCGACGGCGTTCCTGACAGCGTGCCCGCACTGGACAACGCCAGACCGCCCGGCAGCGCCCCCGCTGTGTTGGTGAAACTGTAAGGCCCGGCGCCGCCCGACGCGCTCAGCGTCTGGCTATAAGCGCTGCTCACCGTGCCGGTCGGCAGCGCCGAGGGCAACACCGTGATCGTTAGGCAGTTCACCGAGAGCGCATACGCCTGATAGCCCGTTTGGCTATTGGCATCGGTCGCCGTCACGGTGAAGTTGAATCGCCCGGCTCCCGATGGCGTTCCTGACAATGTGCCCACATTGGACAACGCCAGACCGCCCGGCAGCGCCCCTGTCGTCACGGCAAAGCTGTAAGGCCCGGTACCGCCCGACGCGCTCAGCGCCTGGTTGTAGGCGCTGCTCACCGTGCCGGTCGGCAGCGTCCCGGGCGTCACCGTGATCGGACTTGCCGGGGGAGTGTTAGTGGGTGGCGGTAGCAGACCCTCGATGTTAATCGTGTACGACCGGCTGCCCTGACAACCATTAGCGTCTGTCGCCGTCACGGTAAACACGCTGCTGCCGGAAGTCGGCTTGCCGGACAAAACACCGTTTATTGACAGGGTCAGGCCTGCAGGCAGTGAGCCACCGGTCTGCGCAAATGCATAGTTTGTCGTTCCCCCGGCAGCCGTCAGGGTATTGCTATAGGCTACGGACATCTGGCCGGCGGGGAGCGCCGCTGGCGAGATTGTGATGGTCGGGCAGCCCACGGTACCGGTGTACCACTTGTCGCCGGTACAACCATTTGCATCCGTCACTTCCACTTCGAAGCTGAAACCCCCAAGCGCTGTGGGCGTGCCCGAAACCACGCCATTCGTGGACACCGACAGGCCCGATGGCGGAGAGCCGCTCTTCAAGGCGAACGTCACGGGCAAGGTTGCCCCGCTCACAGTAAGACCCTGATTGTAAAGCGCACCCACTGTGGGCGACGGCAGCACAGAGGGAGAGATTGTGATCGGAGTACAGCCGACGCCGTTGCCAGTCAACGAAACGCGATGCGGACTGCCCGGTGCGTTGTCGGTGAGGGTCAGCGCCGCGCTACGTGGCCCCAGTGCTGTCGGCGTAAAAGTCACCCCGATGGCGCAGATGCCGCCCACCGTCACGCTCGAACAACTATTCGACGAAGCGATGGCAAAGTCGCCAGCGTTGACTCCGGTGATGACGGCGTTGCTGATCACCAAAGTCGCCGCGCCGCAGTTGCTGATCGTAACGCTTTGCACCTGGCTGGTACTGCCGACGAGTTGATTGCCGAAGACAAGAGAGCCGGAAGCGCAAACCAACGGCGCCGCCGGCGAACCATTCCCGCTCAGCGGCACGATGCGCGGACTGCCCGTCGCGTCGTCGTTGATGACGAGCTGGGCGGTTCTGGGTCCAATCGCGGTTGGCGCGAAAGCAACATTGATGCTGCAATTCTGACCCGGTCCAATACCACCACCCGCGCAGCCCTGCGATTCGATGACGAAGTCCGCAGCATTCGAGCCTGCAATGCTGACAGTGGAGATCCCAATGTTGACGGTCGTGTTGTTCAGGTAGGTTACGGTCTGCACGGCGCTTGTGAGACCCACCGGTTCATCAGCAAATTGAATGTAGCTCGGGGTGACCGAGATCGCCGGAGCGGTGGCATTGACGTTCAATACCAGCGTGCCACCCGGCCCATCGTTGCTCGGTTCCACGACAATGTAATAGTCGTTGGATCCGTTGGCCGTAAAGGACACCGTCGACGAGAAGCCGCCGTGGTTTGAGGCAACCTCAACGAGAGCACCGCATTCGCCTCTGACGAAAATCGACTGCGGGACGACCCGCACCTGCCACACGGACAACACGTTGTCGAAAGTGCTCCCGGTCGTGCTGACCGTGAACGCTCCGCCCGGCGTCGGCAGATTGACCTTGAAGAACTCATCCGCGCCGCCCCGGCCGGCCGAAGGGCTTGGCTGGACGTTGTTGTACCCGTTGGTCCCGGTGATCCCGATGGTCACACCCCTGCTCAGCGTGTTGGTGAAACTGAATGGGTTATTCGTGATGAGCATCGCTGTCGCACAGGAATTGTTGGTCGCCAGATTGGGCACGTCGGACAGAGTCGTGACGTTCGTATCACTGTTATAGACCACCAGCGCAAAATCCTGGTCCAGGCTGGTGCCGACGTTGGGAACCCCATCCCCGGCAATATTTGCGGCGCGCACAACCACCGTGTAGGGCGCGCCGCTTGTCACCGCGCCGCCCGCGGGCAGGAACACGCTTTGGATGTTATTCACGCCGTCGTACGAGCCGCCGGGAGAGGAATGATCTCCGATAAAAACGTTGCCCTTGTAGGTTTGTCCACCAATGGCGACGTCCAGATCCAACTCGTTCACCAATTCCTGTAATGCAAAGGGGATGCCGGGCGCATCGGTCCAGGCCAGCGTTACGCGGAACGGCAGGCCATTGCTCTGTACCTGACCGCTGACCTCGTAGCTCTGGCCGGCTTGGCTGAAGTAAGTCTGCTGCGGCGTGCGGCTGGCCGTGAGCAACGGGATGTCAATCGCCCGCGGCGTGGACTCATCACGAATCACGCGGGGAACGTCGTCAAACATCCGCTTCAGGTCCATCTCGCCCATGCCCTGCGCGGTCGAAGGCAGCGTGTCCATCGCTCCCGTTTGCGGGTTGGTAACCGGCAGGTAGCGGGCTGAGTTGAGAAGGTATGCCTTGGCCATGGCCGGACTGGGCTGAAACAGCGCCTGCCCCACCTCGTTCGTCAGCCGGTTTTCGAAGTACCACCACAAAAGCTGGATCCCACCTGAAACCGCAGGCGCAGCAAAGCTGCTGCCCGAGCTACACGTGTACAGAGGATTGGTCGAAATGACATGGTAAAACCCGCTGGTATCTCTGAGATATATAAAGGGGCTCTCGGGGATGAGACCCGCAGGAGCGCAGTTTGTGCTGGGTGTGATAGTCATCGTCCCACTACTGCTTATATTAGTGGTTAGGGTAATTTGCACCGCAAGTATCAATTGATCGTTTGCGCCAGAGATCGCACTGCCCGGCGCGACAATCTCGGGTTTGAACCGCCCGTCAAGAGTCGGACCGGCCGCAGAGAAACTGGCAATGTCGAACGAGTTGTTGCCGCCATCACACCACGAACCAACACCCTCGGAAGAGCCGACGGAAATGACGTTCTTTGCCGTTGACGGAGCGGTCACCCGAATATCTCCGAACCCACCGGCATTGCCCATAGCGCCAGCATCACCGAGGTCCGAATTACAGGCAAAGACCACGATGAACTCCTGATTCAGAGGAGACGGACCAGGAGTGTTCGTGGTTCCCACCAGCAGCGCATCACGAACGGCAGTGTCATAAGTCTGGGACTCCGCATTATACACGCCTCCGTTGGTCCCATGAATCTCCAGTCCATCTGCCCAACTGTTGTTTTGAATGCGCGCTCCATTAACATATGCCGCCGCTACCAAAGCAGGAAGGTCGTTCATACAACGACTGTTCGGATCGTAAGTGATCGTACACACGCCAGCTACCAGTCCGACAGTAAGGTTCTGTGACCAGATACGGTTGATGCCGATTTGACCGAACGGTGAGACGCCCATTCCGAGCTGAAAACCATTCGCATCACGGCTCGTTACGACAAACGTTTCCGGATGGGTGCATGGGCAGGGACCAACTGATGGGTCCTCAATGGGAATGCCACAGTCAAGGAAATCTATTTGTTCGGGCTTCGTAACTAGGGTGATCCCGTCGGGACATGTAAACGTGACCTGCACAGTGATGGTACCGGAACCGCTGCCAGGGCAGGTATACGTTGTCGAGGTGAGATCGTCGTTACAAGTCGTCGGCACTTCGAGCTGCAGTGTCTGGTTTGCACTAGTGTCATAGCCTGCCACAATGGAGGCCACAAACGTGCCGTGCCCGTCAATATCCGTAGGCTCCAAGTATCTAAAAGCCAACTCATTCAAGCGCGTGATGCATCCGAACTCAGGCGACGCGTCGTCGCCAAGCCAGTAGGGCATTGCATAGACCACGCGAGAAGAGTTGTTCGTATTGCCAAGGCGGTAAAACGCTGGGTGCAACGGGTAATAGGGATTTGATTGATATTTAAGATCTCTGCTTACGTCGAGTCCCGTGTCGGCAATGTCAACAATCGGATAGGTCCATTGATCTCTGAACGATGCCATGCCGCCCCCGACGGTGCTGGTCAGCCAGTCGAGATAATTCGTGCCGCCCAAGGTCCGAGGCACCGGCCCGTGGGGTGGTAGATTCGGCGGGTAATTGGTCTGGCTCGCGAGAACGAGGTCCTGCACTTCGTCCAATAGCCGCTTCGGCATCACCTTCTCGATCCAGAGCACGTCGGGCAATCGAGCGATCTGTGAAACGGCTGACTGCGGAACATCCAGTTGGAAGATCTTCTGTCCGGCAAGTTCATACGATGACTGCACGAAACCCAGCGCCTTGGCCGTCTGCGCCATTTCCGAATCCGAATGCGCGACCACCGCCACCCTCACCATCACCAGTGCGCCCTCTTTGCCCGTCTCAGCCGTTAAAAGGCTTCTCTGGATTTTATAATACGGATGATAAGGACCGATCCATTGGAGCGGGCCTTGCGGATCCAAGAGACTATGTAGCTTCTGCTCCGCATTGGCATCCAGCCAGACGATGTACGCGTTATGGGGGATGTAGGAGACGACTTTCAAGTTTCCCGCTGCCTTCACCTGCTCGAGCCACTCGGGCTTTACGGGACCCTTGAACTGAATCAATCGCAATCGCTCGCGGCCCGTATCTATTTCCTGAAGATTGCGCGGAATCGCACGCTCGCCCGCCGTCGTGTCCAAGCGGACTGCGTCCAACTCGATGTAGTTCAGGTGATTCGCTTTGACTGCGCGGTCGCCGAAGGTCCTGGCGATCTCTTTCGCCTGCGCGTCAGTCGCGCGGACAACCCAGTAGGATCCATAGTCGTCGATCTTCTGAATCCCGCTCTGTTTGAGTTGGGAGATCGATTCGCCCTTCTTGGGGTAAACGATGATTTTGTTTGTTTTGACAGGGGCCTCTGGGAACTGCCCCTGCATGCCAAAGGGCAACGCGAGACCCAAAAGGCACAACGTCCAGAAATATCCACGCAAGACTCTCATCTTCGCCTCCACACTTCTAAATCATTGATCGGTGCGACTCGTCACTTGTAAAATATCAGAAGATGTTCTTGGATGCAATCAGAATGTTGCCGAAAGCTCGCACGCGCCCGGGCATTGGCCCGGCCAATCGCGCCGTACTCGGCCCGCATGCGCCGCGCGATGCTCTCCGTGGCCGCCGCCAGGTCCTTCTCCCCCGCCACTGCGTAAGCCCGCTCAAACACCGGCTGCGCCTCCTTCGCCCGGTCCGCCGGCAGCAACAGATTGCCCGGCGACAACAAGCTCCCGTAATCCGCGCCGGTGTGCTGTTGGATCGCCGCCGCGCATGGCGAGCCATCCATTTTGATGCTCGCCAGGACGGATGGCTTGGAACTGCCCGCTGACGGCGGAAAGGCTGTTCCGTTGGACGTTGGGACGTTGAGCGTTGAAGGTTGATCTGTTTGCAGCGCTCCCGCGATATGCTCCTGCCGCGAAGAACGTCTCGCAGCCCTGAAACGACTCGCGAACGCGGTAGCGCCGAGCTTGTCCTCTCACCCGAGGGATGTGGGAGAGGAAATCCCATCTCCATTGTCGTGTAAGGGAGAGGGCCTGCCCGCCGAAGCCCCCGCCTGCGCGAAGCCCGCTGCCACCTCCGCCAAAGCAGCGCCGGCTGCGGGGGCTGGATCGGCGGGCGAAGGCAGGTCGGCGCAGGCGGGTCGGGGTGAGGGTTCTGCCCCGGAGCCGGCCAGCTTCTTGACAATAAAGTTCAGGGCGGCATACTGCCGCGAAAGCTTTCGATGATTGCACAGAAATCGCCCGCCATGAAACATTGCATCCTCTTCCGCTATCTGCTGACCATTCTCGCGGCCATCGCCGTCCTCGGCTCCGGCGGCCCAATTCTTGCCGCGGAACAGCGCTTCACTCCGCCCGCGTCACCGCGCACCACGTTCAATTTCAACCCCGGCTGGAAGTTTATCAAAGAAGACGTGGCCGGCGCCGAAAAGCCCGACTTCGACGACTCGAAATGGGACGCCGTCAGCACGCCGCACACCTACAACGACGTCGACAGCTTCGATGAACTCATCACCCGCGGCGGCGAGGCTTCGCTCTACATGGGACCGGCGACGTACCGCAAGCACTTCAAGCTCCCCGCCGACGCCAAGGGCAACAAGGTCTTCATCGAGTTCGAAGGCATGAGGCAGGCCGCCCGATTCTTTGTCAACGGCAAGGCCGTCGGCAAATACGAAAACGGCGTCACGCCCTGCGGGATTGACGTCACTGACGCCGTTTTCTTCGGCGACAAGGAAAACGTTCTCACCGTCAAGATCACTAACGTCACCAACTACCCCGAAGAATCCACCGGCACCGTCTTCCAATGGGAATCCAAGGATTTCAACCCCAACTATGGCGGCCTCAACCGCAACGTCTGGCTCCACATCGTCGGCAAGGTCTATCAGACTCTCCCGCTCTACGAGAATCTCAAAACCACCGGCGTTTATGTCCATGCGACGAACATTTCCGTGACCGCAAAGACCGCCGACGTGACGGTCGAGTCCCAGGTTCGCAATGAATCGGGCGATCAGCAATCGGTGGATCACTCGGCCTTTGTCGTCGACGCCAGCGGGATCGTCCGCGCCACCTTCAAGGGGGAGACCTACGACATGGTGAACGGCGAAACACAGGTGCTCAAGGCCAGCGGGAAACTCGCGGGCGCACACCTGTGGAGCCCGTCCGATCCCTATCTCTACGACGTTTACTCCATTCTCACCATCGGCGGCGAAGTTGTTGATGTGAACAAGGTCCGCACCGGTTTTCGCAAGACGGCGTTCAAGGGCGGCGCGGGCACCGGCGGCGTGTACATCAACGACCAGTTCGTTTATCTCAAGGGCTACGCGCAACGGTCGATCAACGAGTGGGCTGCTGTCGGGGGAGCGTATCCTGACTGGATGCATGATTTCGATATGGCATTGCTCGCCGCCGGCCACGGCAACTACATGCGTTGGATGCACGTCGCCCCCAAACGGCAGGCGGTGACCGCCTGTGACAAGTTTGGCATCGTCCAAGCCTGTCCCGCCGGCGACAAGGAGAAGGACGTTGAAGGCCGCCAGTGGGAGCAGCGCCTGGAAGTCATGCGCGACACCATCATCTACTACCGCAACAACCCCAGCATCCTCATGTGGGAAGCCGGCAATAACGGCATTACCGCCGCTCACATGCAGCAGATGGTGAATCTCCGCAAACAGTGGGACCCGAACGGTGGCCGCTTCATGGGCTGCCGGACTCTCAATGATCCAGCCACAACCACCATCGCGGAATACTTCGGCGTGATGATTGCCCAGGACCGTCAGACCGAGTCGCTGAACAATCCGACGAATATGTTCCGTGCGTTCAGCTACCAGCGCCGCGACCTTGCGCCTTTTATCGAGGCCGAAGACTTTCGTGACGAGGCCGCCCGCCGGTTTTGGGACGACTACTCACCTCCGCACTTCGGTTTCAAACCGGGGCCGAACGACGTGTATCATTGGAACTCTGAAACGTTCTGTCTGGCAGCGGCCAAACGCTATAACGATTACTACTCCAATATCATCACCAACACCGACCCTAACCACGCCAGGTGGTCCGGCTACGCGTCGATCATCTTCGCCGACAGCAACCAGCACGGTCGCCAGCCCGACAGCGAGGTCTGCCGCGTGAGTGGCAAGGTCGATGCCGTCCGTCTGCCAAAGCAGGCCTATTACGTGTACCGTGTGATGCAGAACGAGAAGCCGGACATCCACATCATCGGCCACTGGACCTACCCCAAGGATACAAAGAAGACGGTGTACGTCGCTGCGAACAACTGTCAGGCAGTCGAGTTGTTCGTGAACGGCAAGTCCAAGGGCGTCGTGAAGACGCCGACCAATGGCTACGTTTTCGCGTTCTCCGATATCGCCTTCGAACCGGGTACGATTGAGGCGGTGGGCAGGAACAGCGGGAAAGCCGTTTGTCAGCACGAGATCAGGACCGCCGGCGATCCGAAGCGCCTGAAGCTGACCCCGCACACCGGCCCGAAGGGCTTGCTGGCAGACGGCTCGGATGTGGCGTTCATTGACGTGGAAGTCGTGGATGCGCAGGGACAACGTTGCCCGACTGATGAAGCGCGCGTGGACTTTGACATGCAAGGCCCGGCAATCTGGCGCGGCGGCTACAACAGCGGCAAGACCAATTCGATCAACAATCTCTACCTCGACACCAAATGCGGCATCAATCGCGTCTTCATTCGCTCGACCGTCAAGCCCGGTGCGATTACGCTCACGGCTACTCGTGCCGGACTGGAGCCGGCCCGAATTCAGATCGAGTCCAAGCCGGTGAACATCGTGGACGGACTGATGCGGGAGATACCGCAAGTGCTGGCCGGACCGCTGGGCGCGCCAACGCAACCATGATGATGCGGTTGCAACACGGCGTGGGTAGGGGATAGAGTTAAAGATGGTTGTCAACCACCGGATGACGACTGCCGGAGCGACCGCCGGGGTCAAGAAATCACATATACTGTTTGAGTCTGGGAGATAGCTATGATTTGTCATTGCAGTCAGTGTGTTCGCTCTTCGATTCGGGCCGCCTTGGCCCTGTGCCTCATCACGCCGTTCGGTCTCGCGCTACAGGCTGCCGACCCGCCTCAAGCCGTTGTGCTTGATTGGCTGGGTGGGGCGGCTCCTCTGTGCCGTCAGGGTGTCGGTTGGGGGGTGCCCTGGCCGCAGGGCGCGGTGAAACCGAATCAGCCGTTCTCGTTGTTGAGTGCCGACGGCCAGCAGGTGCCGGTGCAGACTTGGACGCTGGCCTGTTGGCCCGATGGTTCGGTCAAATGGACCGGCCATGCGATCAGCGCCGGCCCCGATATCCAAGGGCCGCTGAAACTGTCACCGGGAGATTCGTCGGCGGCGAAAGCAACGGTTCGAGCAGTCCAAAACGCGAACGGCATTGAGATTGATACCGGCGCGATCCAGTGCCGGATTCCCAGCAGTGGCTCGACTTTCATCGAATCCATGAAGATCGCCGGCCGTGAGGTGGCGCGGAACGCGCGGCTGGTCGCGCTCTTGGAAGACCGGTCGGATTACGCGACCGCCGGCGTCTTGCGCGAGGAGAAGTTCGCCAGCCAAATCGAGAAGGTAACGCTCGAACAGTCCGGTCCGATCCGTGCCGTGGTCAAGATTGAAGGCGTTCACAGGGCTGAGAAGTCTGATCGGTCCTGGCTGCCGTTCACGCTGCGGCTGTATTTCTATGCCGGCCAGGAAGCGGTTCGCCTCGTCCATTCTTTTGTCTTCGATGGCGACGATGAGAAAGACTTCATCCGCGGGCTTGGGCTGGTCTTCTCCGTGCCGATGCGCGAGCAGGTCCACAATCGCCACGTCCGTTTTTCGGGCGAAGGCTCGGGGTTGTGGGCCGAGCCGCTGCAGCCGCTGACCGGCCGACACGCTCTCTTGTACCATGGCCAGAATGTTTATCCCGATCAGTTGGCCGGCAAGCGCGTGCCCAACCGCGAGGAGTATGATCCGGAGGGGCAAAGCCTGATCGCTGACTGGGCGGTGTGGGACGCCTACAAACTGGTCCAGAGCACGGCCGATGGGTTTACGATTCAGAAGCGCACCAATCCGCAAAGCTGCTGGCTGGACGCGGCTGCCGGGCGTCGCGCCTCGGGACTGGTGTTCGTCGGCGACGTCAGCGGCGGCTTGGCGGTTGGCGTGAAGAATTTCTGGCAGTCCTACCCGGCGTCGCTGGAGGTTGAGAAGGCTTCCACACCGGAAGCCGAGCTGCGGCTCTGGCTGTGGTCGCCCGACGCCCCGGCGATGGACTTGCGCCACTACGACACCAAGGCCCACGGGCTGGAAGCCAGCTACGAGGACGTGCAGCCGGGCTTCAGCACGGCCCACGGCGTGGCGCGCACCAGCGAGCTGATGCTCTATCCGAGCACCGGGGTTCCCAGCAAGGAGGAGATGGTCAAGGAAGCTCAGGCCAGCAGCCAGCCGTCGCTGCTGGTGTGCGCGCCGCAGTATCTGCACTCGGTACGGGCGTTCGGCATCTGGAGCCTGCCGGACCGCTCGACCCCGGGCAAACGCTGGATTGAGGACCAACTCGACGGCGCCATTGCCCAGTACGAGAAGGAGATTGAACAGCGGCATTGGTACGGCTTTTGGAACTATGGCGACATCATGCATGCCTACGACACTGATCGTCACATGTGGCGCTATGACATCGGCGGCTACGCTTGGGACAACTCCGAGTTGGTGCCCGACATGTGGTGGTGGTACAGCTTTCTGCGCACCGGACGCGCAGACATCTTCCGCATGGCTGAGGCGCTGACGCGCCACACCGGCGAGGTCGATGTTTACCATCTGGGCCGCTTTGCCGGGCTGGGCTCGCGCCACAACGTGCGCCACTGGGGCGACGGCGCCAAGGAAGTGCGCATCAGCCAGGCGCCGCTGCGCCGCTTCTACTATTACCTGACCACCGACGAGCGCGCGGGCGACCTGATGCGCGAGGTGGTGAACGCGGACGCCAGCATGGTGGGCGTGGACCCGTTGCGTGTAGCAGAACCGGTGAGTGGTTATCCAGCCGGGTACCCGACACGGGCGCGCATCGGACCGGACTGGCTGGCCCTGGCCGGCAATTGGATGACCGAGTGGGAGCGCACGGGCGACACACGCTGGCGCGACAAGATCCTGGTCGGGGTGGATTGCTTCTCGAAGATGCCTTACGGGCTTTTCACGAGCAGGGGAGTGTTCTTCTATGACCCCAAGACCGGCAAGCTCACCAGTAACGGAAATGACTCACCGGGCGGCTTGAACCTGACGACGCTCATGGGCGGGCCTGAGATGGCTTTCGAGCTGACCGATGTGCTCGGCAATCCCGAATGGACCAGGCTCTGGGCGCAATACTGCGAGCTGTATGGGGCGCCGGGGGATGAGGTCCAAAAGGCCTTCGGGGTGAACGTTTCGCTCGGCGATCTTTCGCCAGATTTCGCTCGCCTGCCGGCCTACGCCGCCAGGATGAAGAAGGATCCGAAACTTGCACAGCGGGCTTGGAGTGCGTTTCTGGGCGGTGGCATGGTGAGGCCGGGCCGTGCCTCGATGTTCACCCCCGGAAAGGTGGAGGGCCCGGAAGTCCTGAACCCCATTGACGAACTCCCCAGGCTTTCAACCAACAGGACCTCCCAGTGGTGTCTCAATGCCATCGAGTTGTTGGAGCTGATCGGTGAGCAGATGCCCGAGCACAATCCGCGGTGGGATGGGGGCGCTGGCGGCGGCGTAGAACAGGCTGAGCCAGCCCGATCAGGGAAGGTGGCAGCGAAACCGCTTTTCCGCGATCCCGTGTACGACGGTGCGGCCGATCCGACCGTCATTTGGAACCGCGCCGAAAAGGAATGGTTCATGTTTTACACAAACCGTCGTGCGAATATGACGAACGCGGCGGGCGTGTCCTGGGTTCACGGCACGAAGATCGGCATCGCCGAGTCGTCCGATGGCGGCGCCACGTGGACCTACCGCGGTACGGCCGGAATCACTTACGGCGGGACCAACTACACCTATTGGGCGCCGGAGGTGATTGATTCCAGCGGCGGCTATCATATGTTCCTCTCCGTTGTGCCGGGGATCTTCACCAATTGGAACGCGCCGCGCGACATCGTTCACCTCACAAGCAAAGACCTGCTGAAATGGGACTACCAATCGACGCTCAAGCTCGCGTCGGATCGCGTCATTGACCCGTGTGTGCTGCGGCTGTCCGACGGTACATGGCGGATGTGGTACAACAACGAACGCGACCGCAAATCCATTTACTTCGCCGACAGCCCCGACCTCTTCACCTGGCAGGACAAGGGGAAGGTCGCCGACGTCAGCAAGCGGCCGGGCGAGGGGCCGAAGGTGTTTCGGTGGAAGGACCATTATTGGATGGTGGTCGATATTTGGAACGGTCTTGGCGTGTACCGTTCCGACGACGCTCTGACGTGGGCCACGCAACCGGACAACCTCGTCGACAAACCCGGTAAGGGCGCCGATGACGGTGTGAAAGGCGGGCATCCCGACGTTGTCGTGAGTGGTGACCGCGCGTTTCTATTTTACTTCACCCATCCCGGCCGCACGGATCCGCGTGGGCCTGCCAATAGTTACGAACAGCGCCGCAGTTCGATCCAGGTCGTCGAGCTTGAATATATGGATGGCGAACTCACCTGCGACCGCGACAAGCCGACGCACATCCTGCTCCAGCCGATCAACGACACGAAATGAGCCGGGCATACGCGTTTGTTAAATGTTCGTAGCGCTCCATCGGCAATTGAGACCTTCCTTCGGCGCCGGCCCCGACATCCAAGGGTCGCTGAATCGTCCCGGGCACGGAACCATCTTCGGATGAGCCGGCGCGGCAAGGGGGCGCACTTCCGACCGTTCACTTGTTGAAATGTAAAATGCGAAGATCAGTTACTCAATCGTTTCGCACATACCGTCAAGTCAATTGTATAATGGAGGGATGTGACCCGACTGCCTCGCGAACGCTATCGCTGATTCGCCCCCCGCGTCATGCAGAATGAATAATAGATAGACCTGACCCCTATTTTCCCTTGTGCGTTAAGTACATATTCTCAATATAAAACGACCTGACTTTCTCATGGAGGCCATCAATTTCAATCATACAAAACTTGTCATCGGGATCGTTCTTCAGCTTCCAGACAATATTGAAGAACGGAAGCAGTTCTTTTCTTGGTACCCCTTCCGGTTCCCATGTCCATTGATGAATCTCAGGGGGCAGCAGTGGCGGTAGGTTGGTTTCGGAATACCCAAGCTTGGCGAGGTATGTGCGCGCTAGCTCTAACGCTTGGTCCTTGGAAATCTTGGAAGGACGGATTAACGGTTCGATAGAATCGGCACGCCACAAGACATGCATGGAATACCTGTAGTCGGTAAATCCATCAATGAAACGGTACCGAGCATTGAAAACAAAGTGATACCTACGAGAAATTCGCACACCGGCGACCCCACCGATTCCTACGGGTAAGAACTGCGTTACGTCGTTTGTTGTCAGCGGGGAGGGCAGGTCGATATTGAGAGTCTTGGCGAATCTGTCCACATAGCCCAGAATCTCGACCAAATTAGTTGTCAGCCCTTGTTCAGTGGACGCCTGCCCAGCGACAACACCGCAAGCAATGCAGAGAGTCAGGATAACGGATGAAACGAGACGAATCCTCATGGGGACTCTTCATCTTGCGGATCAAAGAGCAAATCCGCCGCTCCATGATACACCGGAGTGTTGCCAAAAAGAAACAGGCGATGGACCTCAAGCATGCTATCTTGCATTGCCACGTTCAGTGGCAATCCGTTAGCCCACTTCTCGAAGAATTTCTTTATAATATTCACGTGATCTGCGTCGAAAATGCCTCGCGGATCGCCAACCTTCTCTGGTATTTTCCATCCCAAGAAGGCTCGTGCGGGAAACTTAATCTTCTTATAAGAAGCAACGTCCGTTTCCCCGGGGTCGATGCCAAAGGCCGGGAAGAAATTAGGGTCAAGTCTATTCATTATTCAATGTCTCCATCGCGCGTTCGACTGCTGCGGCCAGCGTCTTGTCTTGGCCGACAAGCTCGGCAAACCGCCGGGTCGCACCCGCCACGCTTACGTAGTCAATTCCGCCAACCTTCTGCGCCAATTCTCGCAACTTCATCCCGCAGTGCCGCCGTCCCAGATACAAGGCCAAGTCGCGTCCCCAGTCCCCATACCGATCTCGAAACTGTTCCCAGCGTTCCCCCTTTACCTTTTCCACCGCTGCCACCACCTGTTCCCAACCCGGACGCGCCTTCAAGCGCCGCATCTGCGGTTGTTCGCGTTCATCCCCTCGCAGATAGTGACGCATGCGCTGCACAAACTGTCGCCCTCCCAGCACGACTCCCGCCTCCAATCGTTCCCACGGGCTCTCGACCAACCCTTCCCGCAGGGCTTCCTCAGCCAATCGCCGATAGGCCCGCTGTTGTTCCGCCAACCCGCGCCCGCCCATCATCCCAAGCACGGTCCGCGTCACCAACCATCCCGGCCGCTTCGACCGCCCCACATACGCCCGATACGAACTCCACGGATAGCGCCGCAACTGCTCCAGCCGCTCGGCCACCAGCTTCGCATCGGGCTTGTCCATCATCCCCAGCGCCAACCGCCGTTGCGCCGTCTTGCCCAATCCTAATCGCCCCACCCGCACCGGATTCAAATGCAGATACCGGCTGACCTCCACTGCGGCAGTCTCCGGCTCCAAGATCATCGCCTTGAATCTACCTTGGAACAAATGCCCGACCCGTCCGTGCCGCCGGTTAAACCACATCGTGTAGCTGACGCCCAACCATTGCATCGCCTGCGAGAGATTGGTCTGGGGCGTTTCCACCAGCAGGTGGTAATGATTGTCCATCAACACATACGCG
>JBEKZD010000015.1:0-69252 GCA_049510215.1 Verrucomicrobiia bacterium | reverse complement strand
TTGGCGACGTCGTGGGCGATCACACAATCACGTTCGGCACGTCTGGAGACCGTATCGAACTCACGCATCGCGCCAGCAGCCGTGAGACGTTTGCGCGCGGCGCGCTCCGCGCAGCAAAGTGGGCTGTCACGCACCAACCCGGCCTCTACGACATGCGGGACGTGCTGGGGTTGAGGTGAGATCGGCGCGGGCTGCTCCGGTAAGCGAACCGGGTTGTTCGGTAATGCGGTGATTGCCATGAGGTCGATGCAGAGGTTTGCCGTCAGACGACAGACGTCCCGCGGCGGTTTCGCTCCGCTCAGAATGACAAAGCTTCGGCGGCATGTGCCCAACTCTGTCACCCTGAGCGAAGCGAATGGCCTCGCAATCGAATGATTAAGGATGATCGACGGTGAAAGTCGGGCTCGCGCTGGGCTCGAATCTTGGCGACCGCCTGCGGCACTTGCAGCAGGCGAAGGCGTATCTGTTGAGTTTGTCCACCGAGCAGTGGCATTTGGCGTCGCCGCTTTATGAGACCGAGCCTGTCGGATGTCCGCCAGATTCTCCGAAATTTTTGAATGCGTTGTTGGAGATTGAGTACGAGGGCGCGCCCAAAACACTGCTGAAGAAAATTCTGGCTTACGAGAGGGCGCACGGGCGCGACCGGTCGGCAGGGAAGAACTCAGCCCGCACCATCGACATCGACATTCTGTATTTCGGCGCGAAGGAAGTCATGGAGACGGATCTTGTGATTCCGCATCCGCGGATGGCGGAACGACGATTTGTATTGCTGCCATTATCCACGATTCGGCCGGAGATGATTGTGAAAGGCACGGGCAGGACGGTGCGGATGCTGTTGCGGGAGTTGCCAGCAAAGGAAGGCGAGGTTAGATTCGTTCAGCAAGAATGGTGACAGAGAAATGGACGAGCACAAGATCACAATCCACGCTTTGCGCGCGATGAAGGCGCGCGGGGAAAAGATCGCGGCGCTCGCTGTGTACGATTTTTTCACGGCCAAACTTGTCGATGAAGTTGGCGTACCGCTGATTTTGGTCGGGGACTCCCTCGGCATGGCGGTGCTGGGCTACGAGAATACGTTGCCCGTGACGATGGATGAGATGCTTCACCACGTGCGCGCAGTGGCCCGAGCCAAACCGCGGGCACTCATCGTGGCCGACATGCCGTACCGCACGTACTCCACGGTTCAGGATGCTCTCCGCAACGCGCGACGGTTTGTGGAAGCCGGCGCGGAGGCGGTGAAGTTGGAAGGTGGCGAACCGGTCCTCGATCAAGTTCGCGCGCTGGTCAACGCGGGAATACCGGTACTGGGTCACATCGGCCTGTTGCCACAATCCATCAAAGACACAGGCGGCTACAAAGTTCAGGGGCGAAAACCTGAAGCGGCGGAACGCCTGCTTCGTGACGCCCGGCTCCTCGAAGAAGCCGGTGTATTTGCGATCATCATCGAATGCGTCGTCGCATCGGTGGCAAAACAGATCGCGGAAGCGCTTGAAATTCCAACTATCGGCATCGGCGCGGGCACTGGGTGTGACGGCCAGATTCTGGTCGGCCACGACATGCTGGGGTTGTTCACGCGCTTTACGCCAAAACACGTGAAACGGTACGTGAATCTCGCCGACGAGATGCACAAAGCGTTTGCTGCGTACAAGAGCGATGTCGAGTCAGGCAAGTTCCCCGGCCCGGAGCAAAGCTTTTCGTAGTAGAACGGGCGTCTCGCCCGTCCACTCCGGTCACGATGAAAACGGGCGAGACGCCCGTTCTGCTGTCAAAACTCGAACTTGATTCCCGCCAGCCGCTTTTCGATCTCACTGACGACGCGCCGCTCATCGGCTTCGTTCCTGGCGATGAACGTCACTGACAACCGCAGGTACGCTCCCGCGTCGTCCCAAGGGACGGTGGAGATCAGTTTCTCGGTGATCAGCCACTGGGATACGTCCTCTGCCGTCTTGAATTGCCTGCGCGCGCCGTTGGGCGCGATCGCCGCACGCGGCGCGCGCACATACAGGTAGAACGAACCGTTCGGCTTGCGCGCATCGAACCCGAGTTTCCGCAGGCAGGCGACGAGCGATTCCATGCGGCGCGAATACTTGGCCGCAATCTTCTGCGTGATTTCCGGGTGCTCCAACGACGCCGCACACGCCTTCTGAATCGCGAGGAACTGGCCGCTATCGGTATTGTCCTTGCAGTCGCCGTACGCTTTCACGAGCAACGGATTGCCGACGACGAAGCCCAGCCGCCAGCCGGTCATATTGAAGGCTTTGCTCATCGAATGCAGCTCGACGGCCACCTCTTTCGCGCCGCGCACGCTGAGGACCGACAGCGGTCTGCCTTCGAATACCAGCGCCGCATACGCGGCATCGGAGACGATGACCAGACTGTGCTTGTGCGCGAAATCCACCGCGTGGACGAAAAACTCCGTTGTCGCGCTCGCGCCGGTCGGGTTGTTCGGATAATTGAGGACCATCACCTTGGCGCGCTTGAGCACGTCCTTGGGAATCGCGTCGAGATCCGGCAGAAAGTTGTTCTCCTCGGTCAGCTTCAGGTTGTAAACCTCGCCGCCGTACCATTTCGTGTGCGTCCCGAACACCGGGTAACCCGGCACCGTCATAATCGCCACGTCGCCGGGATTGATCAGCGTCGCGGGCAGAATGGACAAAGCCGCCTTGGTGCCGATGCTGTGGATGACCTCCGTCTCCGGGTCGATACCGGTCACGCCGCAGACCTTATCCATCCAATGCGCCGCAGCCCGCTTGAACTCGATGCCGCCGTTATCGGCGTAGCCGCGGTTCTCGGGTTTGGCGGTTTCCTCGCACAGCGCGCGGACGCTCAACGGGAAGGCCATCTCGTCCGGCTCGCCGACGCCGAGATCGATCAATTCGGCATCCGGATGCGCGGCCAGCGCGGCGCGTTTGGCGCGTTTGATCTTCTCGAACTTGTAGATGGCCGTGCTTTTGCCGAAGCTCTTGCCGCCGATGCGCTCGGCAAACAGTCCCTGAATGAAGGAGTCGGTCATAAGTCGCGTCGAATAGACACAAAAAGGTTTTGAATGTCAATTCGACGTGAGATCGTTCGTGACTGCGCTTTTTACGTGACGCGACCATCCCCTCCGTCTAATTTTAGCGCATGAAGCTGATCCGAGGCGTGCAGGATATGCAGGAGGCAGCAATGGCGGTGCAGCAGGCGGGACGACGGATCGCCTTGGTGCCGACGATGGGGGCGTTGCACGAAGGGCATGCGGCGTTGATCCGCAAAGCGCGCGACCAAGGCGCAGCGGTCGCCGTCAGCATTTACGTCAACCCGTCGCAGTTCGGCCCAAAGGAGGATTTCAAACAATACCCGCGCGATCTTGATGCCGATTGCGGCCTCTGTGTGCGCGAGTCGGTGGACGTCGTGTTTGCGCCGTCCGACGCGGAGATGTATCCCGGCGGCGTGGACGGCGATAACTCAACACGCCAGAGTTCGACGTGGGTTGAGGAGACGGCTCTCGCGAAACGCCTTGAGGCGGAGCGACGGCCCGGACATTTTCGCGGTGTCTGCACGGTGGTGGCCAAGCTTTTCAATATCGTGCGGCCGGATGTTGCGGTGTTCGGCCAGAAGGATTACCAGCAGTTCAAAATCGTGCAGCGCATGGTGCGCGATCTTTGCTACCCGATCGAGATCGTGGCCGCCCCCACGGTGCGAGAACCCGACGGTCTGGCCATGAGCAGCCGCAACCGTTACCTCAGCCCTGACCAGCGCGCCCAATCGCTGGTTCTATGGAATGCGTTGAACCGCGCCCGCGAACTGTTCACCAGTGGTGAACGCAGACCACAGCGATTGGAGACAGCGATGGCCAAAGTCGTCGCCACGGTTCCCTCGGCACGCTTGGACTATGCGGAGGTTGTTGACGGCGAAACGCTGGAGCCGGTTTCGGCCGTGCAGCCCGGCAACGCCGCTCTCATTGCGTCGTATGTCGGCTCGACGCGCCTCATTGACAATCTGATTCTGTAGCCGCAGCCCCGAAGGCATTCGGGGTAAACCTTCAGCCTGCGTCCGTGCGCACCCGTAAACCGAGTCCGCGAGACGCGCTCTTTGGACGCACCCGTAAAGGGTGCGGCTACACCGCTTCAAGGGCGCCCCCGCGATTCGATGCACGAAATGGCACTTGCAAAACGTGAAAGTCTTTGGCCATACTGCGTAGCGGTTGTTATAGCAGTGTCTCACTGCGGGCGAGGGACCGACCGAGTTTGAATTGAGCAACAGTGGTGGTGAAATTCGTAAACAGGAGTGACCGCTGGATGGAAGTCGCCATCTGGGGATTTCCTTCCCGCCACAACCGCCGGAACGAACGCGGCACTTGCCAGTGACATTGGTAGGAGAACAACACCAAGAAGGAGAATCCACAAATGCGTACCCAGATTCACAGCCGGAGAAGTGCTTTTGGTTTGTTGAGCTTGATGCTGTTGCTGTCCAGCGTGGGCGCCGCCCTGGCCCGCAGCAGCGCGCCCACCAATACGCTGACGTTTTCGGAGTCGTTGAGCGATAAGGTCGTTTGCGTCAAGGAGGAAGGCGACTGGTCCTGTGACATGTTCACCGGGGATAGTTTTACCATCTCAGCCACGATCTTGCTGGCGGGTGTTGACATCACCAACTTCAACCAGGACACGTCCTTTGACCTGAGCGTGGGCGAGCTCGACGTCAGTCACAGCCTCAACGACGATCCGAAGTACACGCCGGGCAAGACCAGCGCCACCTTCGTCGATACTTACACCGACGACAGTGACAAGGAACACATCTACCAGACCACTCACCTGAAGTGGACGGCGAATCAACTGACCGTCTCGATCACCGCGAAGTCGTCGGACATTGACACTTCAGGTCTGACGCCGATCATGGCGGACAGCTACGATGGCAGCAACCCCGGTCCGATTAACGACACAACCAACGGCAGCATCGATTTTGGGGATGCCAGCGTGACCTTCGACACGGTGACCGTCACGGGCACGGTGGCGACCAAGGATGTGACGGCAAAAGACGGCAGTGACTTTTCGCCCTCGACCGTCAAGATCAAGGGGAAGGGCTTTTGATGGCACCAATTATTTCGTGTCTGTCAAGCGGGATGGCGAACATGATGAGCGCACGAGCCAGAGGGTCGGATGGTGAATATCGCATTGTATGAATCACATCGAATTCGTACGGGCTCTTGGTGGCAAGGTGCGCGAGCGAATGCGATGGGTCGTTCGCGGAACTGGCCGCGGTGTGGTCGCCCTATTGGGCGACCGCATCATGAACCCCTTCGCCTTTAAGCGAGGGCCGTTCAGCTTGGCCGTATTTGGCGCGATGAGATGGGACTGCCGGGTGCCAAGCCCACATTTACTCCACGATTAAGTATTCTTAACCCAGATTCTTCCGATAAACCTTGCCTGGTTGGTTGACAAGCTCTTGATACACGCGCTCGCTCTCGGCGTTCCAGTGCCACGTGTCCTCGAACGCGCGAGTCTGGCTGGCCGCCGGCGAGCGGTCGTTTTCCTGGAAGAAGGCATTACAGTTCTGGGCGGAGTTGAACGGCGGATCGAGATCAACGAGATCCAGCGATTCGTCCTTCTCACAGTGGCGGAGGACGTCGAGGATGTCGCCTTAGCGATGGCGGTCATGCTCGTCGCTTCGCCTCATTTCACCACAACATCCGTCAACAGATCAGCGCCGAGGGTACCATTTGGATTCTTGCCGCCACATCCGAGATCTTTGATTTTACCGTTGGGATTCGGGTCGAAACCGCCAGGCAAGGGACCGCGTGGACAGGTGTCGTCGGCAGAGTGCATGTCCAGGTCTCCATCGATCGCTTCGTGGTGGATGGTGGCGATGTAGCGGTAGTCGGGGTGTGGATTCCCTTTGGTGGTTGGCAAGGGATCGGGCACGCACACAGTGGAAAACCTGACATTGAACATGACCGTGAGCTTCGCGTTCGATTTGAGAGTGATGGGCAAAGCCCGTGGTGGCACCAAGGTGGGCGTCAAGTTCGAACATCCTGCGGAAAGCGACTGGACGGTCAGTGTGACGAGGTTAGCCAGCACGGTGGCATTAGAGATCACCTCGCTTTGCGGGCTGCGATTTTGAATCTGAACGGAGATGGTTTTCGTTTGCGATGACTTGGCGGCCGTCAAATTGATGGTTTTCGGGACTATGATTGTGGTTACCGCCATGTCATGGAACCTCTGGTTCACATATGAGCAGGTCGTGACGGCATTGTCATCGGGACTTGGATCGGCCGTATTGGCAGTGACAGCGCTGCTGTTGCAAGTTTGGCCGAGTTGTGTCGGATTGACGGTGATCGTCTCGGAGGCACTGGCACCACTGGGCAGGTCACCGAGATTGCAGACGACAATATTGTTGTCATAGATATCGTAAGTACCTTGGCTAGGGATCACGGAACTGATCGTCACGGTGGATGGCAGGACATTGGTTAGCGTAACGGCGGTGGCGGCGGAGGGGCCGCGATTGGTAACGGTGACTGTGTACGTCAGATCCCCCCCGAGGATAATCACAGGAGCAGAAACGGTCTGCGTGATACCCACGTCCGCGAAACTGGGCGCGACAATGCTGGATAGGACGGCGAAATTCCGCGATCCGGTGTCGCCCTTGACTGTGGCAGTGAGCGTGTCTGAAATGCCCGCGGAGGCGTCAGCGGGTGGCTGTAATGATACGCTTACCGCCGTGGTTGCATTGGTGCCAAGATCGAAGTCGGATGGGGTGATGCTGTTCGTCAGCACGTAGCCTTTGTCGTCGGACACAGTGAAGTGGAATGTATCTGGTCCGCCCGTGTTTTGAACTTGGAAGATATATGTGGTGATCTGCCCTGGCTGTAATTTCTGATCGGCGGGAGCAGTAACCGTTACGGCTTGAGGCGTAATAGCGGCGGGCAGCACTCGTTGATATGATGACCCGTGTACATCTTGCCCGGTGACATACGCCAAAAACGGTGTCGCTGGCGGCACAACAGTTCCTAGAAACTCGTTCGAAGCCAAACCCGATCCTTGAACCATAGCCATGGATTGGAGAACTGCGCCGGCGGGCGAACGCAATTGAAATTGAGCGCTGGCGAAACCTACCGTCAAGGCCGCGTTCACCGTATTGGTTTGACCGGCCACAGGCAAACCGTCGATGGGGAAAAAACCGGAATGCACTGCGGGGCCGCCAGCTACCACAAAGGCAAAGCTGGAGAGATTCAATGAGCTTTCGCCGGAAACAACGAGAGAGAAGTCACCGGTCCCACTTACAGTCACCATCCAATTGCCCGCCACAGGGGGAGTGATTGTAATCAGGGTTCCGCTGCTCAGCGACTGGTAGCTGACTCCCCCATCGGTCGGTTGAAGCACACTTCCGTCGGGCCTTTTGACAATCACCGAGGCGTCGTTACCGCTCAGGGAGAAGGTGAGTTGCGTAAGCAGGGAATCCACAGGAATGGTGTAAATCATGTCCGCGCCGGCAAGGGTGTCATGCACGGATAGCAGCGTCACCGCGTTGCCTTGGACCATGACATCGGCAAGTGCGGTGATATTTGTATCTTCAGTTCTGTCGAGCGAAAACATTTGCCCGCCCGTAGCGTTGGCGATTTGGGCATAGGTCGAGTCGACAGTCACAGCCGCCGCGCGGTGGGCATCGCTCTTGATCTTTGGACTGTTCTGCACGTTTGAATGAGCGGTGACTGCCCCGAGCGAGGAGGAACCAGAGAAGTCGTCCCCCTCACTGCATGAGCCGAATATAAAGGGATAGATCTTAATGTGCTTGGATGCAGCCAAGTTGGACACATCATCAGCGAGATCGCTGTCCTTAGCGTCGGCGTCGGTAAAAAGAAACAATTCGCCGCCTGTGCCGGACGCCGCAAGTCCCTGCAGCGCTCCAGACATCGACAGCTCGGGACAGTCGCCCCCGCCATCGGCACCTAATGCCATGATGGCGTTCTCGAAGTCGGAAGGGTTGCTCGTCACAAAAACCGGACCGACGTCTGGGTCGTTGAAGGGGGCCAAAACAAACTGAGAGGGTTCATCCGCAGTGCCCAGCCGCGCCTCCACGATGGCGATGGACTGTTGCTGCACGTCCGCGATGATGTCGCCCATGCTGCCCGTGGTGTCAATGCAAATGGTCAGGGTCGGTCCAAAACCGAGCAACTGTTTCATCTGGCTGATTTCCAAGACTGCATTGATATCGCCCAGGAATTGTTTGGTGGCGAGTTTGGCCACCGTGGCGGCAGTATGGTGATACATGGCTCCATGAGGCGATATATTACAATCCGTGGTGTCTTTGTTGACGCCGCCGGTGGCTGGCAGGTCGGCGGTATAATCCCCAGGCCCACCATGACTGCACTTACCTGGCGTCTTGGTCGCCCAAGGATCCACCGAAAAATACCCGCTGGTGAGCAGGCTAGAGGCCAAATTTGAGCTGCAATTAACATCGCATTGCGTGCAACCCCAACACGTTACTTCCGTCGGACCTGCGACATCGCTGATCACATGACCGGGGCGCCCCAGATCGGGATTGGGCGCCGTATTTCCTAATTCAACCCAAGTGCTGTGTGAGTAAAAGTCCTGAAGGGTATGTAACGCGCGCCCGAGAGTTGTCCGCGCGCCCTCGACGTCGTTTGACAGCATCGAGGCCTGGATACTTTGGAACTCTGAAATGAGCAGTTCTTGGCCCTTCGGAAAACTCTCGGCATCGAAATGATATTCCTCGTCTGAAATATGCAGGTAATCAGTGCGCCCATTGGCGTTCACGATTTCCTTCATCGCATCCAACATACTCTGGGAAGGCTTGGCGACGCTGAAAGTATCGGATAGAAACTCCGTGATGGCGTCTTCGGTGATACTCTGATGGGATTCACAATCTGCCGGGGCCGTGCCCGCCACAGCCCAGACGCCATTGCGCCATGGTTTGAAGGCGAACCCATTATCGACGTGGATGAATATCAATCCGGCCAGCAGCATCCACCACGGTAGCACCGCCATCCTCATTATCTTATGCTTCTTGATTCTCATCTCGTTCACCTTTGGATTCCTTTCAGCTTTTTTCATTTTGTTCAGTTCCCATTAGTGCCAACTCAGTAGCAATACCAGTGCGACAAAAGTGACCCAGCCGATAAGCTGCAAGCCAATAAATACGACCAGAGCAACAATCAGGCGTCCCATCATGGTGCGGTGGAGAGCAAGGTCTTGTTCCGACGGCAACGAGAGCTCAATTGCCAGCGCCGCAATGAGGATAGGGAAAGTGAAACGGGAAGATCCTCCGAGGATATGGAAATAGTGCAGGAAGCCGGATTGAATCAATCCCGACGTGGGCGGAATAGATCGAAATGTAATGTAATAAACCAACTCACAAAGCAGCATGCCCCCTTGCACAACAAGTATCGTGCGCGCCACGAACTTCATCGTTGCGTAAGTCCGCCAACTCAGCTTGGGGGAATTGGTGTTCACTTAGGCGCCCCACCGGATTGGAACTGTTGTTTCGCGGGAGAGGATTGCCAACTGCTCATCTCTTCCGCCCTTCCGAAAACTGTCGCACAACAACTTCCCCTCACCCAGGCAGATGTCAGTCCGAGATTTCCCATATGGCTTCTTGCCCACGACCAACATGGCTCATTATTTTTCGATTACCACTACCCTGCACAGTTCTGCAAGCTTTTTCCCGTCCCCACACCCGATTCTCTTTGCCGCCGGGGTGCGCTGGTGCCATTTGTGGCTTCGAACACGCTCTTCCGACCCGATGCAAACAGACCTTCTCCGCGGCCACCGGTCAGCTTCATCAACCCGTCGAGGTAACCAAGTTGGCGGTGATCGAGTGCATGCTGCGCGCCCCGGCGATGAGGTTGGTGGCGATGGCGGTTTCGATGTTGGCCAGCACACTGGCTTCGTAATCGCGAACTCTTGCGGCGGACCATGTTCCCTCATAGATGCCGGCATACGCCTCGCTGTACTGGTTGAAGTCGTTCGAGCCAATGGCCAGCACCGCGTAGCGGATTTGGTTGGCTACGATCTGCGCGGCCGGTTTGCACTGAGGCTGCCGCCCATCACGCCGAGCTTGATGCCCTGCGCGCCTGCCGGCAACCGCAGGCCGACGCTCTCCACCAGCGCCATCATCAGGATGCGCCGGCAAGTCGGTTCCCCTGTCGTGTTTCTCATCGGCTGGCGCAAAAACCGACACGGCGGGCGCCCCGCGCTTTCGAGGCACCCGCCGCATTGCGTGTTTCCATTCCGACAGAACCGATCCCGTTGCCTAGGGACCGAGGAAGTCCATCAGGTTCGCCGTGCCTTTTTGGCCGAGGAATTGGTAGCTGATAGTACCGGCTGTGGGGTTCCACACCGTGCCCGTCTCGGTGAGCGTCATGCCTTTGATTGAGACCGCACTTTTCTTATCCATTGCGTTGGGCACGACCGTTACATTAGTGCCACCTTTGAACGACAGCGCGTAGCCGGTCTTGGCCGAGTACTTGGTCTTCTTTGCGGGGAACGAGATCTGGTCGCCATTGGGCAACGTGAGGATTGCCGAAGCCACGATGTAAGGTTTGCCCTTCGCAGGAGTTGTGCTCGTGATGTTGAGATCGATACTCCAGCTCTTGTGAATATGGCTGGCCGCGTCAGGCGACACGGGCAATTTGAGCGGCGCGTTCTTGATCGAATACGGCACATCGCCGACCTTGGCCTGGATGCTGGCGGTGCCGGTCACGCCATTGGTGCCGCTACCGATGTCGCTCACGGCGACCGGGCCTTGCCCGGAACCGCTGGCGGTGGTAGCCGCGCCGTCAATGGTGCCAACGAATTTCCCTTTTATTTGCGCGGTCGGCTGGTTGTTGACCGTGGTGATTGCCCCGATCGCGATGGGACCGGAAACAGCGGCTTTGCTGGGGCTGCCGCCTGCGGGAACAATCCCTTCGACGGTGCCGCTCACGATCGACAGTTTGCCGCTCTCGTCCTGCGCGATGGTGACGTTGTACTGGCGCGGGTGTGTGGCCGAGACCGTCGTGCCGGTGTAGGTGCCGGAAAGATCGGTGATGGCCGTGAGTGACGTAAGGTTCGTCGGGAATGAGAACCCGAATGCTCCGGTGGGATCGCTCACTGGCGGCGTAGTGCCGCCCGAGAACGTCACGGTGAGCGTCTTGGAATTCTCCCCGGGCCCGTACCAGTAGAGCGAGTTGTGACTATCCAGAGTGGACACTGTATCGCCGTCGTCGTCGGTCAGGCTCACGGGGGTCGGAACGAACGTCAGCGTGACATTGGAGCCACTCGCGGTAGCGGTGCTTTTTGTGTATGTGAATTTGCCGCCCGGTGCAGTGATCGTACCGCTGTTGTTTGGATCGGTCGTTGTCCACTGCACCTGACCCGAGCCTGTGATTGTGATAGTGAATGTGCCCGCGAAGCTTGTGGCACAAGACGCGAGCATCAACACGCCGAGAACCCACGCGAGCGTTCGGCGCGACTGAGATGGTTTTTGAATCATGATCGGTCCTTTCTGTTGGTTTGGTTGGTCGAGTTAGTTTTGCGTCCGCAATCCATTCTGCGCGACTATGGCGACTTGGGGCTGCGCGCTACTCGCAATGACCGCCAGCGCGTCCTGCGCTGCCGCGGTCTGCGCCCGCCGCAAGGCAAACACGGCGCGCATTTGGATATTGAGACTGTTTTCCGCGGTGGCGATATTCAACAACTCCGGTACGACTTGCTGGTCGAAGGCCGCAGCGGCGGCCGACCCGGGCTGCAAACCGGCGGCGCGGCCGAGGGCATTGAATCCAGCCACGCGCGCAGCAACGTCGTCCTCCGCCAGCACTGTCGGCAGCAACCGCTCGGCCGGGATGTTCGACTGCGGCAACAATGCTTCGTACAGGCGACGACGGACATCGGCCTCTGTCTCCTGCTCCGCCAGACCCGCCAGCGTTGGCCCGAGGTACTGGTCGTCGAGGTGGGCGCTGATTGCCCAAGCCGACGACGCCCGGACGTCTGCGTCAGCATCGCCTTCGGCGAGTCGCAGCAGAAACGGGACAACTTCCTTGGTGGAATAGGCCAGCGATTCTACCGCGACCACGCGCATTTCTGCGGGCGTGTCGGGCGCCGTAAGGTACTGGCCAAACAGGTCCGCAACCTGCGGAAATGGGAACTTGCCCAGGCTGTTCAAAATCTGCGTCGCCACGTCATCTTCCGGGACCTGCGCAAACGCCGTGGCCAGCGCATCGCGCGCGGCGGGCGTGGCGATATCGCCCAGCCCGAGTGCGGCTTCGACGCGCACCTGTTCCGAACGTTGCGAGTCCGCCAGGATCTCCGACAACCGCGGAACAATATCAGCCGCGCCCAGCGCACTCAGACCACGGATCGCCGCCATCACCACTTGCTCGTCGCTGTCGTTCAGCAACGGCAACAACCAGTCTTTGACCGCGGGATTGCCGGTGCTGCCGATGAGCTGCGCCATGAACGCCTTGTGTTCGGGCGGCGCGGTGCGAAAAACTTTCAGCAACGCCGCGACCGCCTCGGGCGAGCCGACCCGCGCCAGCCGGTAGGCATAAATCCGGCGGTCAGCCAGACTCAGACGCTCGTCAAGAAACCGTGCGATGGTTTCCTCCAAGGTCAGCCCGGTCTTCATATACAGCCTCTCGGCCCGTCTTCGTATGTAACCTTCGATCTGCCGACTGAGCGCGTCCACGATCGGCTTGGTCACGACGCGTTGCGCGCCGGGCAGCAGCGAACGCTGGACATCATCACTCGGGAAACGGTTCTCGATCCACACGCTGCTCACCACGAGGCTCGCCACCAACAACAGCGCGCCCAGAACGACGCCCGCGCCGAGCAGGCATCGTCCGCCGAGGCTCTTCGGCAGCCACCGTGAGCGTTGCAGATTTGTGGCGGCGGTTTTCATGGTACGTAACGTTCGATCTGCCGACTGAGCGTGTCCACGATCGGCTTGGTCACGACTCGTTGCGCGCCGGGCAGCAACGCGCGCTTCGCATTGCCGCTCGGATGCCGGTCCTCGATCCACACGCTGAAGACGACGATGACCACCGCGAACAGCAGCATGCCAAGGCCGATGCCGATGCCGAGGAACCACCGCCCCCAAGTGGTCTCGGGCAGCCACCGTGAGCGTTGCAGATTTGTGGCGGCGGTTTTCATGGCTGGTATGGCGAGGAACAAGGCACCGCCGCAGGAGTTGGCAATCAAATCGCGCAGGTTGTCGTCGTAGCCGCCGACGCCATTCTGAGGAATTGTCAGCGTCACCACGTACTCGCAAATCTCGATGGCCGACCCCAAGCCCAGCGCCACCAAGTAAATCACGAGCCGCGTAAAGGCATTGATCGGCAGGTTTTTGATGCGGAATATCTCCTGCACCACGAGAGTGGCAAAAAACGCATTGGCAAAGTGGACGTACTTGTCGTAGCGGATGCCGCAGTAGATGTGATCGTAAAGTCGTGCCCCGCCGAAGTGCACGAGGCCGCCGGCAAAGTGGAGCAGAATCCCGAGTTCGATGACCATCACCAACCAAGCAGGGAATGGATAACGGCGCAGCCACACCCATAGCGCCGTGATCGCCAGGATGATCACCACGGCGTAGAACATAAACTCCTCGATGGCGATGCGGCCGTTCCCTGCGTACTTGGTCCAGCGGGCGTAATACGCAAACACGCACATTAAGATAAACAACAGCACATTGACGGCAAAGAAGACGTCCATCCTGTTCACTCCCCGCTCGGAGATTGATGATTTGTCTGGAGCGCCAAAGCCAGAGTGAATCCGGCCGTCAAGACTCGCGGATAATTCACCAATACGGGAAGCGCGGCCTTTGACCGCCACCGGCGACTTCCTACAAGCGTCAACTCCCAGAGCCGCATTTCTCAGTCCTTTCGGGCCACTGCCGTTACACCACGCTGCGGAGTCAGTGTAATAGCCGGAACTGTCGACACAAGCAAAAAAGCGGTAGTTGGCTCAGTTTGAAATCACTTTAGCAGTCCATGCGCAAGACCTTCAGGCACAAGCGCCCTTCCTCGACCCGCGCCGCCACCACACCAAACGACACGAACTGATCGACATTCTGCTGATCGGCGTCCGTTGCCTGCCGTGCGGCGGGCGCACTCACGCGGGAGGTCACCGTGACCCTGTCGTACAACACGGGGACGCTTTTCGCTGCCCAGTGGCGAAAGCTTGAAGGAGAGGGCGGGTAGCTGGTAGCTTCAGCCTGTCCACCATGAGCAATAACGGACAACACAACTTTGATTTCCTCGTCATCGGCAGCGGGATCGCGGGACTGACATTTGCCCTGAAGGTGGCGAAGGTCGGCTCGGTCGCGCTCATCACGAAGAAGCAGCGCGCCGAAAGCAACACCAACTACGCGCAGGGCGGCATCGCGACCGTGATGTCCAAGGACGATTCGTTCGACCTTCACGTGAAGGACACGTTGGAGGCTGGGGCAGGATTGTGCAAGGAGGATGTCGTACGCACGATCGTCAGCGAGGGACCTGCGTTGGTGCACGAACTGGTCGAACTGGGCGTCAAGTTTACCGAGAAAGAGAACGCACGCGGCCAATACGACCTCGGTAGAGAAGGGGGCCACACCAAGCGCCGCGTGTTGCACGCGGGCGACATCACGGGACGTGAGATCGAACGCGCGCTGCTCGCAGCAGTCGCGGCGGAGAAGAATATTGCCGTGTTCGAGGAGATGCTGGCGATCGACTTGATCACGACGCAGAAGGCGGGGCAGTCGGGCGCAAACCGCTGTCTCGGTTGCTACGCGCTGAACGAAAAGACCAATGCGGTCGAAGTGTTTGCCGCGAAAACCACGCTGCTGGCGACCGGTGGATCGGGAAAGGTTTATCTCTACACGAGCAATCCCGACATCGCCAGCGGCGACGGCGCGGCAATGGCGTATCGCGCAGGCGCGAGCATTGCCAACATGGAGTTCATTCAATTTCATCCCACCTGCCTGTATCACCCGAAGGCGAAATCGTTTCTCATCAGCGAAGCGGTGCGCGGCGAGGGCGCGATCCTGCGCGGCAAGGATGGAGAGCCGTTTATGAAACGCTACCATCCAATGGCTGACCTTGCGCCGCGCGACGTCGTCGGGCGCGCGATCGACGCTGAGATGAAGAAAACGGGGGCAGAGTACGCGCTGCTCGACATCACGCACAAGGACGCCGACTTCATCCGGAAACGCTTCCCGAACATTTGCGCCAAGTGCCTCGAACTCGGCTACGACATGACACGCGAACCGCTGCCCGTCGTGCCGGCGGCGCATTACCAATGCGGCGGCGTGGTAACGAACGCGGACGGCGAAACGGAGATCGACGGATTGTTCGCCGCAGGCGAGGTTGCATGCACGGGGCTGCACGGCGCCAATCGCCTGGCCAGCAATTCTCTGCTTGAAGCGTTGGTAGTCGCACACCGCGCGGCAGACGTTGCCGTAAAACAACGCTCCACGCTCCACGCTCCCGCCTCCGCTAAAGCTACGGCGGGCAAGCCACGCTCCACGCTGCCGCCCTGGGAGAGCGGCAACGCCGCCGACCCCGACGAACTGGTCGTCGTGACGCACAACTGGGACGAGATTCGGCGGCTCATGTGGGACTACGTCGGCATCGTGCGCACCGATAAACGCCTGCTGCGGGCCCGGGCGCGCATCCAGAACCTGCAACGCGAGATCAATCAGTTCTACTGGGACTACAAAGTCACGCCCGACCTGATCGAGTTGCGCAACCTCGCGCTCGTGGCCGAATTGATCATTGAGTCGGCGCTCCTGCGTAAAGAGTCGCGCGGTCTGCATTACACGTTGGATTATCCCAACCGCAACGATGAGCACTGGCGTCACGATACAGTTCTGCGCAAGAGCGGTGGTTGAGCAAGTTGGTTCAGTCGGTGAGTGGGATAGCGGCAATGTCGATGAAAAACTGGTTCTTGCGCATTCCGGCGGGCACGCTGATGAAGAAATTATCGGTGTAGACCTTGCCCGGCAGCCAGCGCGCGATGGGCCAAATCCCCTGACCGAGCGGCTGCGGCTTCGAGACGAAACTGTCGGTCTCGGCACCAATCGTGTGGGATTGCAGAGTGCAGCGGACAGCCAGATCGGTATTCGTAAGCGTGGTGACGGCACTGAAAATGGTGACGCGCACGAGATCCAACCGCGTATCTCCTTCTGGCGGCGGCATCAGATCCACTTTGAAGCCGACGATCTTGACGCCGGGCGCCGGATTCAACTCTGTGCGCATCGCGTCCGATGGCAGGGCGTCTCTTTCCACCAAGGTGCTAGGGTCGAGCGGCACGCCGCGCCGTGCGTAGAGCAAAAGCCCGTCTTCGGCATCCACGAGGTGCAGATCGGGACGCGCTGCGACTTGTCGTTGGAGGGCGCACAGTCCCCGGAGCCACGACACATCGGGAATTTCCCTCCAGGAATCGCGCAGATCCAGCAGCACGTAATCGATGGACGACGGCAGGGGAAGGTCGACGTACAGATACTTCTGGGTGATGAAATGAGCGGCAACACGTTGCGTGGCAAACAGCGAGCCGCTCTTGTCAATGTGACGCCCCATCTGCTGGACGAGTAGCAGTCGGCCGGGAGACAAGGGAGGTGGAACAGTGTCTTTGCTCCAGAACGTGTTGCCGAGGAAAGTGGAGAATAGGATTCCCGAAGCCACGATCCCAAGCAACCTCCCGCGGCGCCGCAGTGGGTCTTCCGTCTGGAGCGCGCCCGCCAGCGCCCAAAACACCACCGGCAACAACGCCGCTTGGTAACGGAAGCTGATGCTTTTCAGTATGGGATGCAGGCAATCGAAAACAAACGTCGACAAACCAACGAGAAGAATGGAAGGCTTCTTCAATGGAAGAAACAGGAGAGGCGCCAGCAAGGCCGCCGCGAAGTAGAACGAGCGCGCCTCGAATAATCTCCCCCAAAAGATGCGGGGTTTGGTCAGCGGCGAGAGAAAAATCTCCCGGTTGTCGCGACCCAAATCGCCGAAGAACCGCAGCATCGCCGAGTTGTGGCCGCCAATTTTCGGTATGATCACGGATGTGACCAAAAGAAAATAACCGAGCGACGCCACGGTGAGTGCGATGCCCGCACGCCGCTGACGCGTGAACAGAGTGAGATAAACGCCGAAGAGTGTGATGACGCTGGCGGCCTCCTCCTTGATCAGTAGCGCCCAAATTGCAGCGGCCAGCGCCCAGCCGTTTCGCCCACGCTGCCAGAGGGACAACGCGATGAAATACAGCAACAAGCACATGTTTCCCCAGAAAAAGCCGTAAGAGCCACTGTAAATGAATTGCGATGTGGACGGATACACCAGCCACGCGGCAACCAGAAGCAATGCAGCAATGCGGTCACTAAACAGGTGTTTGCCGAGAAGGTAAATCGGGACGCTGGGACCGAGCACCGCAAGCACCTGCAGCAGGATCGTCAGTTTCAAATCAGGCCAAAGAGCCCACAGCGGTGCAAGCGGCAGGACCCCCACTTGAACGTGATCGTAAAAAAGCGGTTTGTCGGGATTTACACGCAGAAATAATTCCCGTGGGTTGGAGAGAGTGTTGTACACCAAACGCGCGGCTTCACCGCAGTCGGCGTAGCCGAGCGCCATGTTGTCCAAATAACGAATCTGCTGCCAGACATAATACGATCCGAGAAGCAGTACGGACATCCATACGGCCAGACCGACGAACTTCACATGCTTGGTTTCATCTACAGGGCTTGCGCTGCGTGCCCGCGAATTCCCATCGATCAACCAGACAATCCCCCAACCAAAGGCAGTGCAGAACAGGATCATGTCGTAGCAATGTAACGGAGCGTGCAGGAAGGATTTGGCGAGAATCACGAGCGATACGACGGCAAGGGGAATTGTGGAGCGCACGAAAACCGGCCATTTCTCGCGTTTGGGAAACAACATGACAAGAGTGACGACTGCTGCCGCGAGGGCCAGACCGATCCAGACGAATTCCACGGTATCCAAGGTGATCGCGCAACTGCTGTAGTTCTCGGGCGAGTAGCGATAACCAAGTAGCAACCAAAAGCCGCCCAGTGTCGCCGCCACCATGGCAATCACTGCGTGCAGCCAACAAAATTGAATTACTGGATTGTGTCGGCCGGATTGCATGGATGCGGAGCTTAACCTGCCGCCACCGTTATCCTCAAGGCTTGAAAATTCCCGGACCGGCGGGTAGTCTGCAAGCAGCTTCGAAAAGCAGATGGTTGGGCGCGTAGTTCAGTTGGCTAGAACGCGCGGATCACACCCGCGAGGTCATAGGTTCGAGTCCTATCGCGCCCACCATTTCCCTCTGTTCCCACCAAGCCGGAGGCGCGAGTTGCATCCGCGTCCGGTCGGGATTATAAGTCGCCCCTGCGAAAATGAACCACAAACTGATTGTTTGTCTGCTGGTCGCGTTGGCCTTGCGGCTGGGATTTGTCTTCATCGGTTTCCCGCATCTCCAGGAACGCTGGCATCTGCGCGAGGATGGCGATGGCTATGGCGCGATTGCGCAGACCATCCGCGATGGGCATTACGACGACGTGACGCGCGGGCCGGTGTATCCGCTGGTCGTCGCCGTGCTCGGCCGGCCGCGGGCCGTGAAGGTTGTGCAGGCATTTCTGGACACGCTGACGTGTGCACTGGTGTTCTGGCTGGCGGGGAGGCTGAGTCAACCTTCAGCTTCACCCCGAAAGCCTTCGGGGCAGGTCCTTCAGCCTTCGATTCTGGCCGCCTGGCTGTGGGCGGTGTATCCCATGGCCATCTGGCGCGTGGCGTTCATCAACAAGGAAATCGTCGTCACATCCCTGCTGATGGCCTACGTATGCGTCCAGTTGACGGCTTGGCGCGACGATAAGCCGTGGCGCTGGCTTGCGGCGGGCGCGTTGCTCGGCGTGGTGAACCTGTGCAAGCCGACATTTCTGCTGTTGCCGTCGGTCGTGCTGGTGATGCGGCCACGGCGCGGTCTGCTGGTGCTTGCGGCGATGCTGGCCGTCGTCGCGCCGTGGACGGTACGAAACTGGCTCGTGACGGGCGGCGAATTCCTTCCTGTCGCGACCGAGCAGGGGGGGCTGACGACGTTCGTTGGCAATTACCAGCCGACAGCCGGGCTCTGGGAAGGAGCCGGCAAGATCAGATGGCAGGGCGAGGTCGAACGAATTCAAAGGCAGAACACGGAAGCGTCGGTGGTGGCACTTGACCGCGCGTTCTATCGCGAGACGTGGAAACAGATGGCTGCTGACCCACTGGTTGCCGTGGAACTGATAGTGCGCAAGTGTGGGCGGTTCTGGTTTCTGAGCGCGGCGCGGCGGGAACAGGCGGCGAGCATCTTGATCCAGGCAACGTACCTGGCCCTGGCGGTGATCGGGCTGTGGCGGTGCCGGCCGTGGGGAACCGCACAAACGTTAATGGTGGTTCCAGTTCTTTACGTGATGCTGGTGCATGCGCTGAGTTACGCGGATTTGCGGTTCAGTCTGCCAGTGATGCCGCTCGTGTGCGGGTTTGCCGCCGTTGGAGTGCGCCGATTCATGCGGAGCCAGTGACGAATTTGAGTCGGGGGCCGGAGGTCAGGGTTTGGGGCCGGCCGGATAAACAAAATCGTTTTCCGCTTCGGCGAGTCGGGGCAGCCGCTGGTCTTTTCCGCTGAGGATGGGGCTGCGTATGGGCCACGCGATATTCAGCGTGGGATCGTTCCACACGATCCCGCGCTCCGATTCGGGGGCGTACTCGGCGGTGGTTTTGTATCCGACGATGGCTTCGTCACTGAGCACGCAGTAACCATGGGCGAATCCAGGTGGAATGTAGAGCGCCCGATGATTCTGCCCGGAGAGATTCACGCTGACGCACCGGCCGAAGGTGGGCGAACCACGGCGGATGTCCACGGCGACATCGAAGACGTCGCCACGCAGCGTGAAGACAAGCTTGCCTTGGGCAGCAGCGGTCTTCTGGAAGTGGAGTCCGCGCAGCACGCCATGGACGGAGCGGCAGAAGTTGTCCTGCACGAATGTCTCGGCAATTCCGGACGCGACGAACGCCGAACGCTTGTAGGCTTCCCAGAACTGCCCCCGTTCGTCGCCAAACGCCGCCGTCTCCACCAGCACCACGTCAGCGATGGCAAGTTGTTGGAAAGTGAAGGGCATGGTCTCTCTCCGTCGAACCTCGGATGATCGCCTCGCGCCCCGATCTGCAATGCGCCAGTGCGCGCCACCCGCTTCCGTCAGCGCGAAACCTACGAAGCCACCGGCGGAAAGTCAATCACTACCCAGACGCCGCAGTGGTAGTGTCCTAATTTAGCGGCGACGTCATGAAAGTCGCTAAGAACCAGTGCCTAAAAGGACAAAGTATCAATCATCTATTTTGTGCTGCAACCCGGCATAATCTGAGTGTAGGTGTAAATTTCCACAAAACCGCAATTTCGTATGGGCAGCCTGAAGGCAGCAAATCGAACTATCTTTTTCAGCCAGTGTTTATTAAACTATCTAAATGGAAACCGAGTCATGATTAAGAAGAATCAAACTCCCGTTTCAAAGCATGCCGGTCTGGCTTTGGGTCTGATCGCCAGTCTGTTCCTACCGGCAGTCGCGCAGGCGGATGGTTGTTTCGTTGCTCCCCCATTTGTCTGGAACAAACACAAGGACATCAACGAACCGACGCAGAAGGCCATCATGGTTTACGATGCCGGCCATGAAGATCTGATCCTGCAGGTCAAATACGCCGGGCCGGTGGAGGAATTCGGCTGGCTGATTCCCGTGCCCGGCCGGCCCACGGTACAAAAAGGCTCGATGGAGTGCTTTTACGAATTGAGCCGTTATACGCAGGAACATTGGGAACCGCGGCCACCTTCCGGTTGGAAGACACGTTTCGCCTCTTTAAGCGCCGCGGGTGGTGATTCCCAACCCGAGCCGGTGAAAGTAATCGAGGTCAAAACCGTTGGCGCTTACGAGGTCGCCGTTCTATCCGCGAGCGACACGGGCAGCCTGGAAAACTGGCTGGACGCGAACCAGTTTTCTTTTCCCAAAGATAAGGCAGCGGTGATTGATTCCTATGTCAAACAGCAATGGTATTTCGTCGCGGTAAAAGTCAACCTTGCCCAGGGCATTTGGGGATTGATTTCGAGCCAGCTAAAACTGACCTCGGGCGAACTACATCCACTGCAAATCGGTTTTGCCAGCGACCGATGCGTGTTCCCGCTGAAAATTTCCTCCGTCAACGGCACGCCGTCGGAAGTGCAGGTCTATGTGTTGTCACCGGAGCCGCTGGTGGAGAGGACGATGTTTGAGAAAAAGTTTCCGGAGGTGCACCGCCTGGCGCTGGAGCATAACGCGCAGCGGATGCAGGCGTTTCAACGTATTCGAGAGATTGGCAGAGCTGTTCGCATGCATACCCACCCGGAGGAAGGCGAAGTCTTCGGGGGGCCGCCGCTTGAAACCAACGTTCCACTGAACCAGATCCTAAGAATGTCGGTGCCCTACGAGGCGTTGCTCCCGTACGGCACGGTCACCGGGAAGGAATTCCCGGAGTGCGCCAAAAAGATTCCGCGGCTCAAGGAAAAAACGTGGTGGCTGACGAAACAGACGTGGACGTTCAAGCCGGAAGAGATGCGCGACCTGTTGTTTCAGCCGGCCGCGCCCGCCTTTGCTGAAGACCTGGCCGGCGAAGAGGGTTACTACGTTGCGCAAAACCTCGCGCGGCTGGGGTCGAATGCCGTTCCCGCGCTGCTGCTGGCGCTGCAGAATACCAATCCCATCGTGCGCATTCATGCCGCGTCGGTGCTTGATTGGAGGAGTAGTGAGGGTTCGGTGGCGCGTGATCAACGGGTGCTTGATTACTTGCCGGTGTTGTTCAAGGACCCGGCGCCGGAAGTCAGAATGGACGCGGCGGACGCGGCGGGCAGTCACTGGAATCCGAAGTTTGCCGAACCGGTCATCAATCTGTTGCAGGACGAGAATGAAGGCGTCCAGCACGCCGCCGTTTTTGCTTTGAAAAGAAATCATCAGCGCCGATCGGAAAACCTGCCCGTCTTGCTGAAGATGCTAAGAGATGAGAATCTGATGGCCCGCGCCAACGCCCTTGAGGTGATTTCAATGGCGAATGTACCGGTTCCTCAGGAAGATGTGTTGCCCCTGCTCAGTGTCACCAACGTGCACGTGGTGAACATTGCCCTCTATCGCTTGGGACGGGACGGCGTTTCGTATGAAGAGCTGGAACCGGTGCTGCACAATCGTTTGATGCTGGCACGGCTGGCGGGACTGTCGTTCCTGGAGCGGCTGGAGAACAACAAGGAGGCTATTGGGCTGATCATCCCGCTGTTGCGCGACCCTGAGAAGCCGGTGCAAGGCCGTGCTTGGAGGTTGTTGCGGCAGCTCGCCGGCCAGGAGATTCCTCAAGATCAACCGGACAAGTGGGAGCGGTGGTGGGCCGATAATAAAACCGCCCTCATATTGGCCGACAGCACCAAAGCCATTGCATTGAATCCCAAAGATGGAGAGGCGTATCACATCCGGGGTTGTCTTTACTACGATTCACAAAAGTTCACCGATGCTATGGCTGATTTTCGCAAGTCCTGTGAATTGGGTTCAGATGTCCAAGACTATTCCTATTACCGTGTCTGGCTCATTCGGGCGCGTTCGGGCGAAAAGGAAGCTGCGACCAGGGAACTAGGGACATACTTGGACAATCGCAAAACCGGAAAACCGGATGATTGGCCGTCAAAAGTCGGGCGCTTTCTGGTCGGTCAATTAACCGAACCCGATTTTCTCAAAGACGCCGAAGACGCGAACGCCCGGACCTACCAAGAGCAACATTGCGAAGCTTACTTCTATGCCGGCTCGAAACGGCTTATCGAAGGCGATAAAACCGCGGCGACGGATTATTTCAAAAAATGCATGGCTACGGGTATGAAGGATTTTGAAGAATATGAGAGTGCCGAGGCGGAATTGAAGTTTCTCCTGGTGTCTCCGACAAAATCAAAATAGGACACTACCGCCTCAGTACGGTGGCAACCTGAGTGGCGGCACAGGCGACTGCGAATTTCTCTTCGACCCGCCGGCGGCCCGCCGCGCCAAGGCGCGCCCGCAGCGCGGCATCGGCCAGCAACATCCGCAGCCGCTCGACCCATTCCGCCTCGGTTCTCACGAGGAACCCGTTCTCGCCATGCTGGATGATTCGGTTCTGGACGTCGACGGCGGACGCAACGACGGGAATGCCGCAGGCCATGTACTGCAAAACCTTCACCCCGCACTTGCCACGCTCCCACGGCGTGTCGGGCAGCGGTGCGATGCCGATGCCGATCTCCGCCAACTCGTTGAGTTCCGTTTCGAGCCGCCAATGCCTGAAGTCGACGCGGAAGCCGAGCGTGCTCGGGTCGCCCGAAGCGATGACGCGTGGCGTAACTCCAAGCTCAGCGAACACGGCACCGAGCGGCTTCAAGTATGGCAACGTCGTGCTGCTGCCGATCCAGCCGACGATGGTGCTGTCGCCGTTGTGCGGATAACGAGCGACGTCGATCGTACTCGGCACGACCGTGACACTGCGGTTGAAGCGCCGGGCATACTCCGCTAGAAACTCATTGCCAGCGATCACGGCCGCCGCGCAGCGCAGGATGTCCTGCACCGCGCGTTCGCGGTGCAGTGCGCGAAGCAGCGGATTGCCACCCTCGCGCGGCAGCCACACTGCGTCGTCGAAATCGAACACGAGCGGTTTGCGTGCCGCGATTTTGCGCTCGAAGCCCGAGTAAAGGCCGGGAAAGACACCCTTTTGCACGAATACGGCGTCGAACTGCGAAATTCGTTCGAGGTCGGCCCGTCTCCGTCGCCAAATGGTGTGAGCGGTGCCAATGGAGCGACGTCCTCCGTGTTTGAGATAAGCGCTCGTGTACAGGTCAGAGTCGATGGCCGGAGACACCTCGCACTCGATACCCAATTCTCGCAACAGGGGTAACAATTGGTACACGCGATAACGGCTCGATGGCCCCAACTCCGAAGTCTGTGGGAGAAATAAGACTTTCATAGCGACCGGATGTGGCGCAGAACCGCGGCGAAAGCAGCCCGCTTGGCGGGTCGGAAGCTGTAGAGAATCACGCGCATCACGACCGCGGCACAAATCGCCGCCTTGAGTACCGCCAAGTGCCAAGCAGGGTAATGCTTCCGATAGAAAGCGCACATGCTGCGATAGCGATACAGGGTCGCCTCCCGCAACACTTGACGCGCGCTCTGCCCGCCGCGATGCACAACCTGGGCGGTTGGCACAAAGAACACCTTCCAGCCTGCTTGGTGGAGTCGCAGACACAAGTCCACCTCCTCGAAGTATACGAAGAAGCGCTCATCGAGCAGACCGACCTGTTCGAGGGCGGTGCGCCGCAGGAGCAGCGCCGCGCCCATCAGTTGATCCACTTCGCGTTGTTGGTCATGCGCCCACCATGTCATGCGATAGCCGCCAAAAAATCTGGAGTGCGGGAAAAGCTTTCCGAATCCGAGTTCGTCCAACAACAGACGTGGCAAGGTCGGAAAACGACGGCAGGAAGGCTGCAGCGAACCGTCGGGATTGAGGATGCGCGGCCCACAAGCGCCGACATCTGGCCGGGCGCTCATCACTTCGAGCATCTGTTGGACTACGACACCGGTGATCAGCACATCGGGGTTCAGCAGAAGAATCAACGGCTGATGGGACGCCGAAACCCCTTGGTTGCAGGCCGCCGCAAATCCGCGGTTCTCCTGGTTTTCGATCAACCTGACCTCGGGAAACTCGGTGCGCACCATCTCGGCGCTGCCATCGGCGCTGGCGTTGTCCACAACTATCACGGAGTGGCCGCGTGCGCTCGCCAGGCAGGCCCGCAGCACCGCGCGACACTTATAACTGACGATGACGATCACGAGAGACTGGTTCATAACCCTCTTCCCATTGGCGCAGTCGGCCCGTTCGTTTGACCCTCGACCTTGAGAAGTACAAGGCACTCGGCAAAACGCTCCAGACCTTGCCGTTTTCGTCCCGACTGCGGCATCACCGGGGTGATGTCGGGCCGACCATTCGGCCTGCGTCCCCCGTGGCAGCCGGGAGAAATCATTGAGAGAATATGCATTCTCTGGGCCGTTTGAGTCATGGTCATTTCCAAGCAGTCACGCGCCAGCCGACCGGGTAGTTCTTCACCCTGTCGAATCGGTCAAGGGCCAGCAACACCATCTGCGCCAGACGAATCGCAATCAGCAGGGCCAGTTTGATCGGGAGAAATAGCAGCCCTTTGGGTTCCAGTCGGCGAGCTTTCACCCCGGAAGGGGGGAAAACCGACAGCATTTGCGGAAGTTCGCACGCCAGCCTTGTAAACAGTCCGCCGAACGGAGCGACTTCGATTCTGGCAAAGCCCGCCTGGCCACAGATTGATTTGAGTCCGTACGACGTGTATCGGAAGAAATCATACGGAGTCTGGTGTTCCGGGATCGCCATGGGTACCGTCAGAAACAAACGGCCGCCCGGTTTCAGCACGCGGAAAAATTCCTCCACGCATTCACGCGGCCATTCCACATGCTCCAGCGTCTCAGTACAAAGGACCGCGTCGAACGACTCGTCTCCGAACGGGAGACGATCCAGGGCGCCGACGCAATCCAAGTTGCGGTAATTCCAAGCCGATTCTCCCATCGCCAGGTCAATGGACACATAGCGGACTTGCGAAAAGAACCGCGCATACACGCATTCGCCTGCGCCGGCATCCAGCAACCGACTTCTCGGCGGCAGACCTCGCGCCACATCTTCGACAAACCGTGTGATGTGCCAGCGTCCGATGTCCTTGAGTTTGGACCGTGTGCTGAAATCCTCATTCAGTTTCATGTTTCAGACGTCGAATTATGAACCGCCGTAGCAGATAGAACTGCATGATCAGATTCGTCAGAAAGAAGCAACTCACAGCAACAGCCAATCCTGTCAGACCAAACTTGATGAAGGCCAGCACTTTCAACGGTATATAGATTGTGTACGTGTAAATCCCCACACGTGTCAGGGTGCGTGTGTCACCTATCGCGTAAAATGCCGTGGTGGTGATCGCAGCGATTCCCCCTCCCACAAACAGCCCTACGAGCGCGACCATCACTTGCCAAAGCAACGTCACGTTTTCTCGCGTCACAGCGCCATGTCCAATCACGAGAGATAACGCAGACTTGCCGAATAGCAGTAAAACAGCATAAGCAGTTCCCGTCAAGCCAGTGACCCAGATCAATCGTTTCCGGTACAAAACCTCAAAGTCGCGCCAGTTGCCCGCCTTCGCCCGAGCGGCCAGTGCAGGCAAGGGGGACTGCGAGAGCCTTACCGATGACCTGGTTGAACACCCCGTAGCACTGCTGACCCAGATACAACAGCGAAAGCCCGCCTTGCGCCCCCATCGACGACAGGAACCGGTCGACCAATGGATCGGTCTTGTAGTACGTGCTCCCGAGCAACAGCGGCTTGATTCTCCCCCACACTTCCTGAAGCGAAGAGTTCTCCCAGATAGGGTGCTGAAAACGCCCCAGCAACGGCAGCAAGAGAGCTGTTTGGAGGGCCGTGCTGAGGACGCTTAGCCACGCCGCGACGGCAATCCCATACTGTTTTAAAGTCACTAATAGGATTCCCAGCCCAACCAGATCTCCCAGCAACGATGCTACCATGGGCCAAATAAAGCGCCTGCGAGCTTGACACACGGCCACGAGCACGGACGACAACGCCATGAATACCATTCCAGCTAACTGAATTCGACTCAGCGCGATTGTAAGCGCTCTGCCCGCATCGGAAAAACCGGGGAGCAATCGCGGCACCCAGAGGGGTGCGCACAGGCCGCCCAGAATCGCCAACAAGCTAAACAGCCCGGTAATAAGTATGAGTATTCCCCAAGCATCGCTCCGGATGCGTTCTTCCCGTTCTCCGGCCAAGAACGGAACCAGAACCTGCATCAGAGAACTGCTTATGACCGCCAGTAGGAATTGTGGGACCGCAACCGAAGCATACAATGCGTCTGTCTGCATCCCGGGCCCAATTGTCACAACGATGTACCACTGGACCAGAATCGCAACTAATATATTGGCGACCGAAATAGTCCCCAAAGACAGCGCTTGTTTCATCGATCACCCAGTAATTCAGCATGCATGCGACGCCGCCGCGTGTAAGGTAACTGCCGACGGCGGGCAAGGAAATAAGTTTATTTGACCTTCTGATTGGCCGTCTTGTATGCTGCTGCGTGACGAGAGATGGTGGGGATGACACGACGGATTCTTTTCCTGTATCTGACAAAGCATTCGGGGCATTACGCGGCTGCTGTGGCAATTGACGACGCGGCGCGTCAACTTGATCCCAGTGTCCAGACGATGTTGCTGGATTCGTTCAGTCACGCCAATCCAGTGTTGTCGAAGGTCACGCTCAAGGCTTACTTGACCGTCCTCAAGGCAGCGCCAGAAATCTGGGAGTTCATGTACGACAACCCGGAGTTCAAGGAGCGCACGGCGAAAATCCGCGAGCTGCTCAATCGCGGCAGCTCGAAGAAGCTGCAAAGGGTGTTGGCGGATTTTCAACCCGATGTGGCGGTGTGCACCCAGGCGTTCGCGTGCGGCGTCATCGCGTCGTGGAAACAGGCCACCGGCAACGACTCGCCCGCTCTGGTCGGCGTGCTCACCGATTTCGTGGCGCATCGCTATTGGGCTCACGAAAAAGTCGATCTCTATATCGCTCCCAGCGAAGAGACCAAGCAGACGTTGATCTCCCAGGGCGTCTCGCCCGAACGCATCAAAGCACACGGCCTTCCGGTGGGCGAAAAATTCACCAGCCCGGTGGATAAGGCGGCGGTACTGAAGACTCTCGGCCTGAAGCCGGACCTGCCCAAGGTTCTCGTCATGGGTGGCAGCCTCGGGCTAGGACCGATGAAGTCGGTGATCCGCAAACTCAACAAACTTCCGCAGCCATTCGACATCATCGTTGTCACGGGCAAAAATGATGAACTCAAGGAACGCCTCTCGCGGAAAGGTTGGAAACTCCGCCACCACACGACCATTTTCGGATTCGTGGAAAATGTGCATGAGTTGATGAGTATCGCCGAGATGGTCGTCACCAAACCCGGAGGGATTACCGCGGCGGAAGCGCTGGTCAAGCAGTTGCCGATGATCATCATCAACCCAATCCCCGGTCAGGAAGCCAAGAACACCGAGTTCCTGCTTTCGCAAAACGTGGCCGTGGAAGCGGGAAACGCCAACGACGTGATGCTGTACGTGGATGAGTTTTTCCGCAATCCCGAAAAGTTGCGCCGCATGAGGGAGGCCGCACGGACGTTGGGTCGTCCGCAAGCTGCCGATCGTGCCGCTGAGGCGATTCTCCGGGTGCTCGCGGCCAAACGAGAGTCAGTTTTTGCAGCGACTCCAGGAGGCGTGTGAAGTATCTGCAGCTAAAGTTGGCCGAGTTTATCTCGCGGCTACTGCCCCGGAAAATCTGCTACGGCTTGGCGCGACGCGTTGCGGATCTGTATGTGCTTTTCGACCGTCGCGGGCGGGAAAGCGTCATCGCCAATCTCCAACGAATCCATCAGTACAGCGGCATCTCGCTTACGCAGCGTGCGTTGCGGGCACTGGCGCGCGAGAACTTTCTGAACTTCGCCAAGTACCTCGTCGATTTTTTCCAGTTCCTTCGACCACAGCCTGAACGCTTGCAGCGGGTAGTCGATTTTGGCAACGCGACTGAGATTCTCGACAAATTGTTGGCGCACGGCAAGGGCGTGATTGTCGTCAGCGCGCACCTGGGCAACTGGGAACTCGGCGCTTCAGCCCTCGCTTCATTGGGGTACACGTTCAACGTCGTGACATTGTGGCAACCGGACCCGAAACTGAATGAGTTGTACCAGCGTCAGCGCATGGCGCGCCAACTCCGTCCCATTCCGTTGGGACGAGCCGCACGCGGATGCATGGCGGCCTTGCGACGGAATGAAATTGTTGCCGTCGTGGGCGACCGCGATTTTAGCGGCTCGCGCAACACCGTGGAGTTTTTCGGCCAGCCGGCGCGACTGCCCGACGGGCCGGCGAAGCTGGCACTGGTGACGGGCGCGCCGCTGTTGCCGATTTTCATGATCCGGTTGCCGAACGACACGTTCAAGTACATCGTCGAAGAACCGATCTGGGCCGACAAATCGCGCGAGTTGGTGCCGGATGTGATGCGGCGCATCGCCGTCGCCATGGAACACGTGATCAGTCAGCACAGCGAACAGTGGTTCTTATTCCACAACCTTTGGGACATTGAGGAAGACCGTCTCTTGGCGACGACGGCGGCGTTCGGCGCTCCGCCAGCCGACGCTGATGCGGCAAACTCCGTTCGTGGTGGGCAGGAGAACCGCGAAAACGTTCCGCGGCTACAAGACAAGTCCGGCGCATGAGTGAGCAGATCATTGCGCTGGTCCCCGCTTTCAACGAAGCGAATTCTATCGCTGATGTCGTCACCAGGGCGCGTCCACACGTCGAGAAAGTGGTCGTGATCGATGACGGTTCGACCGATCAAACCGCGCAGGTTGCTGAAGCAGCGGGCGCGACCGTGCTCCGTCACGAAATCAATCGGGGAAAAGGTGCGGCGATTGTCACCGCGCTGAGTTTCTTCGGAGAATCCGGTGCCGAATTTGCGGTGTTACTCGACGCCGACGGTCAACACGATCCCGCCGAAATCTCGAGGTTCGTCGAGGCGGCGCGGCAAACGGGCGCGGCAATCGTCGTTGGCACGCGCATGAGCGACACGCGCGACATGCCGTTGGTGCGGCTGCTCACCAACCGGTTCACGTCGTGGGTGACCGGGAAACTTGCGCGGCAACGGATTCCCGACAGCCAGTGCGGCTATCGCTTGCTGCGGCACAGCGTGCTGAAGGATTTGCAGTTCTCAACCGCACGCTTCGAGACCGAGACCGAGATGCTGATTCAAGCGGGCCGCGCCGGCCACAAGATTGCCAATGTGCCCATTCGCACCATTTACGCGGAAGGCCGCGCCAGCCGCATCCGCCCCCTGCGCGACACCGTGAGATTCTTCAAGCTCGTGGCGAAGTACTGGTAGGCAACGTCTGAGGTCAACCACCGCTGACCGCGAAGAGGGCAGCGGTTGGCTGAACCGAATTGTTGGACTCTGTCGTCATACTCATCTCCGTCGCCGAGCGCTGCGCCCGAACAATATTTCATAGACCAGTCGCAGTATTCCTGCGGTCGCAACAGCGGGCGCACCGAAAATGAGAGTCCAGACGATTCTGACGGCCTCCGGAGCCGACTTGAAAAGGGAAATCTGCAAGACTGGAATAGAAATCCCGTAGAACACTCCGACAAGTATGCCGTAAACAACCAGCCCGACTATCAGCAAGATCAAGAACTTTAGCACAGTCGTGTTCCTCGTTTCGCCCAACAGTATTGTTAGCACAAACTCATCTGGCGAAAGACAAAGTTTGCCTTGGCCTGTTCACGCTTCGAGCCTAAGTTTGCGAGATTAGGGTGTCAAACGGATTTCCGCAAAGTTCTGGAGAGCTTCCGGTCGGCGCGGTGTAGAGGCGCTTCTGTGAAGCGCCGTCGGCTTCGTCATTGAGATTCCTGCGCTTCGCAGAAGCGCAGCTACAACGGGAGCAATCTTCTGGGCTGACAAGGCGCGCGCGGTGTGCTAAACGTAGCGGCTCTTTTATGGAGTGGATTCACCAAATCATCGATTTGTTCCTGCATCTGGACAAGCATCTGAATGCGGTAATGCAGGACTACGGCGTGTGGACGTACGCAATCCTGTTCGGCATTATTTTTTCCGAGACCGGGTTTGTCGTGACGCCGTTTCTGCCGGGAGATTCGTTGTTGTTTGCAGCCGGCGCGTTGGCGGCGACGGCGGACAGCCCGTTGCGCGTGGGATGGTTGTTTGTAGTACTGAGCGCCGCCGCCATCGGCGGGAACACGACGAATTATTCGGTGGGCCGGCTCTTCGGTGACAAGCTGGCCGCGAAGTTTCCGCGGATCATCAAGCCAAAGTACCTGGAGAAGACGCACGCGTTCTACGAGAAGTACGGCGGCGAAACCATCATCATCACGCGGTTCGTGCCGATCGTGCGCACGTTTGCGCCGTTCGTGGCCGGGATCGGGCACATGCGGTATTTGAAGTTCACCGCGTACAACGTTGCCGGCGGCGCGCTGTGGGTGGCGATTCTGTTGTACGGCGGTTACTGGTTCGGCGGGCTGAAGTTCGTGAAAGAACATTTTGCGATCGTCGAACTGGCGATTATCATTCTTTCCGTGCTGCCCATGGTGATTGAGTTCTTGCGTGCGCGCAAGAAAGTGTGATTAAGTAGCGCAGTCGGGTTCGGGACGTAGCGCAGTTTGGCTAGCGCGCTTGGTTCGGGACCAAGAGGTCGCGGGTTCAAATCCCGCCGTCCCGACCATTCTCCGCCGTCTTCCCCTAATGCGGCAGCCACATGGGTTTATTGTGGAATTTGACGCCCTCGTGCTCGAACGCCTTGATCAGTTTTGACGTCCAGACTTGCAGGGTGTCGAACCGCCGTGCCAGCGTCTCTTCGGATCCGGCTGCTTGCGTTTCCCCGCCGCCGCCCAGTGTCAGATGTTTTGTGGCTTTCGGCACGCTCATGCCCCGTATCCGACGGGTCATTTCCGCCCGCCAACGTTCCAGCGCCGTCAGGCGCGACTCCAACGTGGACTCCAACGGTCGAATCTTTCTCAATACATCCTTGTCCGCAGTGTTGAGTCGGCCGTGGCGCACAAACAAGTCGACCACCTGCGGCACAAGCCGCTCGAATGCCTCCAGATGCTCAAATGCTGGCGCCAACGGCGCGAGCGCTTCCGCCGGTCGTGCCGCCGCGGACGACGCCTTGATCGCGTTGACAGGGTCTTTCGGTTTCTCGATGTGAAATACCGCGTGATGCGCGCCGATCTGCAACCCCGGTTTGTGTGCGTGCTCCGTCTGCTCCTCAGCCGTGATCTCCCCGGCGGCTGCAAGCGAAAGTGTCACCGTCGAGGTTGCAGCGTCTATCGACACGCGGACCGATTTCGACTTGAACAGCTCCTGCATGCCCTGCGTGCTCTGCATGTTGTCGAAATGCAGAAGCTCGCGCGTGGTCATCTGATCGATGATGGCGAGCACCTCGGCGGGGGGCGAAACGATGTTGAGTCCGAGATGGCTGTGGAGCGCGTGGGCAACGAGCTCGAAGTTAGGATGCTGCCCCCGACCGCCTGAGAATAATCCACCAAGCATAGACATGGCCAACCTCCACCGGCGTGACGAACAACACTCTACTGCAACATGACGTCGGGGGGCAAGCCTGTTTTTGCCGGGAAATCCCAGCAGTTGCCATCTTGGTCTGCATCCTAATCCTGCCGACGCTGAAGCGGCTTAAGCGGACCTTCGAGACGGGTACGGTTGCCATTACTTGACCTGTGTCCGTTTTCTTTGTAGTCTCGCGGAATGAGTTATGCGGAAGCGTACGCACGTGTTTTATTCGGGACGAGTCCAAGGCGTCGGGTTTCGATACAGCGCGCGCGAAGTAGCGTGCGGCTTTGAAGTGACGGGGTCTGTGCGCAACCTGCCCGATGGCCGAGTCGAGTTGGTTGCCGAAGGCGACGAAGAAGAAGTGAAGGCGTTCCTGGAGGCGATCCACCAGAGCCAGTTGGGCAATTACATCCGCGGCGAGGATGTGAACTGGGGTCAGGCCTCGGGCGAATTCACGCGGTTTGAAATTCGGTTTTAGCGCGTTTATGGATGCGATTCGAACGGAACATCTGACGAAGAAATACAAGCTGGGCTGGCGGCGGGGCAGGCTGCTGGCGCTGGATAAACTCGACCTGCGCGTGCGCGAGGGCGAAGTATACGGCTTGCTCGGGCCGAACGGCTCGGGCAAGAGCACGACGTTGAAGCTGATCCTCGATCTCGTGGCGCCAACTGACGGCGCGGCGTGGATCTTCGACGTGCCATGCGAGAAAGTCGTGTCGCGGCTGCATGTCGGTTTCCTGCCCGAGAATCCGGACTTCTATCGCTATCTGACGGGCGCGGAGACGTTGGAATTCTACGGACGACTGTGCGGGATGAGCGGTGCGCCGCTGAAGAAACGAACCGACGAACTGCTGGAGTTGGTTGGTCTGCCGCAGGCGCGCGACCGACGGTTGGCGGGCTACTCGAAGGGCATGCTGCAACGCATCGGCCTGGCGCAGGCGCTGATTCACGATCCGAAGCTCCTGCTGCTCGATGAGCCGACGGCGGGCGTTGACCCGATTGGAAGCAAGGACATTCGCAATTTGATTTTGCGGTTGAAGAAGATGGGCAAGACGGTGCTCCTAAGTTCGCATTTGTTGGCGCAGGTGCAGGACGTCTGCGACCGCATCGGCGTGTTGAATCTGGGGAAGATGATTCTGGAGGGGCATGTCGAACAATTGATCAGCGACCAGCGGCGATTGAGCATCACGGTGCAGGACCTGCCCGAAGCCGGGTGCGCCAAAGTCGAGGAAGCGGTACGCGCTGCGGGCGGCAAACTCGTCTCTGTGGAGCATCCGCAGACCACATTGGAAGCGCTGTTTTTGGAGGCTTTGAGCAAGGATGAACGCGGAGCAGGGGAACATGACTGAGGCGGCCCAGGAGAGCGTGGCGGTGGCGAAACCGGAAAAGGAATGGGTCGGCTTTTCGCTGCAGCGCGTCGGGACGATTGCCGAGAACACGTTCATCGAAGCGGTGCGGCAGAAGGTGTACAACATTCTGATCATCTTCGCGCTGGTCGTGATCGCAAGCGCGAGTTTCTTTTCACAATTCACGTTTGGCGAGCAATTGAAGTTCATTAAGGATTTCTGTTTGGGCGCGCTGTCGGTGTTCGGCATGCTGATCGCGATCGTCGGCACGGCGCTGATGTTGCCAAATGAAGTTGAGAAGCGCACGATCTACACGATTCTGGCCAAGCCGGTGCGGCGGTTTGAGTTCCTGCTCGGCAAATACATGGGCAGCGCGCTGCTGATTTTGGTGAGCTTGGTGCTGATGACGGCGATGTTCGGCGCGGCGCTGGTCTTCAAGGAGCATCGCTTGGTGTCCGACGCCGTGCAGCAGGCGGGGAGCGTGCCCGGAGTCGACGCGCAGCACGAACTGCAGCAGCAGATCCAGTTCATTCGGGCCGACGCGTACAATCCCGATCTGGTGAAAGCTGTGCTTTTGATTTTCGTGAAACTGGCGTTGCTGTCCGCTATCACGCTGCTGGTGTCGACGCTCTCGACCTCGATGATTTTCAATGTCACTGTCGCGCTCATGATCATGATCGCGGGACATCTGGTCGGCACGGCCAGGGAAATGTGGAGTGGCAGCGCATTGGCGCGGTGGTTCTTGGCGATTCTTCCTGACCTGGGATCGTTCAACATTGCCGATGACATTATTCTCGGCAATGCAATTCCGTGGGCGCATGTCGGCAAAGTGGTGCTGTATGGGTTGGTTTACCTCACCTGTGTTGTTGCCGCTGCGCATTTCATTTTCTCGGATCGGGAAATCTAGCGAATGAGACGAACGAGACTGCTCGCAGCGTTGGTGCTGATTGTGCCTGCCTTGCTGATGATGCCGTTGGCAAGCCGGATTCACTCGGAGAACGTCCGACTCAAGTACGGTACGACACACGTGACACGGGAGATGCGCGAGCGCATTGGGCAGGGGATGGCGATTGCGTTGTTGGCGGGATTCCGCGGTGTGGTGGCGGATTTCCTCTGGATTCAAAACAATGATTACTGGATGAGAAAAGAATGGCTGCGCTTGTACACGGGCATTGAGCTCGTGACGACGCTTCAACCGTTGTCAACGTTGTTCTGGGACACCGGCGCGTGGCACATGGCATGGAACGTCGGGTATGCGGTGACTGTTGATCCGGCCAATCGCACGATCGCCGAGGGGATCAAACGCGAGCGCGAATGGTGGGACAAGGCACGCGACTTTCTGCAGCGGGGCATCGAAAATACTCCCAATTGCCCCGACCTGTATTTTTCGATGGGATTGTTGTATCTGGAAAAATACAAGGACCCGTGCAAGGCCCAGGAATACTTTCACAAGGCGGTCAACGCCAAGGGTGCGCCGATCAATATGAATATCCGCATGGACGCCGTTGGCCGTCTCGAAGCGCGCGCGATGGAAAACTGCGGTGACATCATGGGAGCTTATCGGCGTTGGAAACAGATGTGGTACGTAGACCATGATCAGGTCGACCAACTCTGGAGCGTGGTGGAACGCGAAATCAGGCGCCTGGAAGACTTGTTGAACGTTCCCGATCAACAGCGGGTGTTCCCTAAAGAGCAATCCAAACCCGCTGCAACTTCATGAAATACGCCATCCTCAGCGATGTTCACAGCAACTGGGAAGCGCTGCAGGTGGTGATCGAGCACGCCAAGCAGCAGAAGTGCACGCATTTCGTCTGCCTGGGCGACATCGTCGGCTACGGGCCGAACCCGAAGGAATGCCTACAAATCATCCGCGGACTCAACTGCCCCACCATCATGGGCAATCACGATGAGTATTGTGCGGCCAGCCACGATCTCACCGGGTTCAATCCCATGGCCGCCGATGCGATCAAATGGACGCGCGAGCAACTGGGCGAGGACGAAAAAACCTGGTTGCGCACCCTCAAATACGTTCGCATCGTTCAATCCTTTACGATGGTTCACGCGACGCTCGACCTTCCCGACAAATGGGCCTATGTCTTCGACAAACTCGCCGCTGCGGCCAGCTTCAACTACCAGCACACCGCCGTCTGCTTCAACGGTCACACGCACGTTCCAATCGCCTTCGTCCGCGGCCCGACAGGCATCCAGGGCGGTCTCTACACCAAGATCAAAGTCGAAGTCGGCCGCAAATACTTCATCAACGTCGGCTCGACCGGCCAACCTCGCGACCGCAATCCAAAGGCCGCTTATGTTATCTTCGATTTGATGGACAACATGATCGAGCTGCACCGACTCGATTACGACATTCCAACGACGCAGAAGAAAATCCGTCACGCGGGACTGCCCGCATCGCTCGCCGACCGGATCGCGCAAGGTCGGTAGCGAAAGGATGAATGATGAAGGCGGAGGGATGAATCATCCTCTTCGGCTGTCAGCGTCTTTTTTGCTTTCATCCTTCATCCCTGATCCCTCATCCTTTGTCTGATGCGCATCCTCATCATCAAACCCAGTTCGCTCGGCGATGTCGTGCACGCGCTGCCGACCGTCAACCTCATCCGCCGACGTTTTCCCGACGCGCACCTCGCCTGGCTCATCAACGACACGCTGGCCTCGCTGCTCAAAAACTGCTCGATCATCGACGAATTGATTACATTTCCGCGCCAACGTTTCGGTTCGGCGAAGGAACTTCCCGCGTTTGGCGATTTCCTCGCGGTGCTTCAGGGTAAAGGCTTCGACATTGTTGTCGATCTTCAGGGTTTGTTCCGCAGCGGACTGATGAGCTGGGCGACGCTCGCGACGCGCCGCATTGGATTGAGCGATGCCCGCGAAGGCGCGCGGCTGTTCTACAACGAAGTTGTCGAAGTCCGGCACCCGCACGCCGTCGATCGCTATCTCCGCGCCGCGCGTCATCTCGGTTGCGGCGACGGCCTCATCGAATTCCCGCTGGGTTCATCGCCGGAAGATGTTGAACATGTAAGTCGCCTTGTGGGAGCGGCGTCCCCGCCGCGATCCCTGATTGCTCTCAATCCGTCTGCGAGATGGGAGACAAAGCTGTGGGGTGTTGATAACTATCGAGCTTTGGCTCAGCGGCTGCCCCGGGAGCGAGTTGTTTTCACGGGGTCATCCTCCGAGGCGAATTGGATTGGCCGTCTGGCGCAGGGATGCCTCAACCTCGCAGGCAAAACCGATCTCGCCCAACTGGCCGAACTCTACCGCCGCTGCGCCTTGCTGATTACCAACGACAGCGGCCCGATGCACATCGCCGCCGCGGTCGGCACCCCCGTCGTCGCCATCTTCGGCCCGACCGATCCCGCACTCACCGGCCCGTACGGCAAGCAACACGTCGTCCTCCGCGCGGGAATCCCGTGCTCGCCCTGCCTGAAACCGTACTGCACCCACACACCCCGCATGGAATGCATGTCGCTGGTTACCGTCGAGCAGGTGCTGGCAGCCGTACAGCCGTTCTTGTAGCTCCGAAACATCTTTGTAGCCGCGAAACATTTTTGCGGCAGTGAACGCGTTCATCTAACCACCAATACACAAAGGCACAAAGCTGAGAACGGATGTTCTTGGAGTCTTGGTGTCTTGGTGGTAGAAAAGAAGCCACATGACGGAGCTCGAACAACAACTTCAGACCACCCGCGCCGAGGCCGAAGCGGCCATCGCTGCGTGCGCTGACCTTCAAGCGCTGACGCAACTCAAGGCGAAATACATCGGTCGCCAGGGCGCGGTCACCGCCGCGCTCGAGAAACTCGGCACTTTGCCCAAGGAAGACAAACCGCGCGTCGGCAAACTCGCCAATGAAGTCAAGAACGCGCTCACCGCTGCGTTGGCAGCCAGACAAGAGGAACTCGAAGCCAAAGCCGCCGGCTCCGGCCCCGCGATTGACACCACGTTACCCGGCCGACGCCACAACATCGGCCAGCTCCATCCCCTCACGCAGATTTTTGAGCGCACCGTGGCGATTTTCCGCCGCATGGGCTTTGCCGTCGAGGATGGCCCCGAGATCGAGACCGAATGGCATTGTTTCGACGCGCTGAACACGCCCGCCGACCATCCCGCGCGCGACATTCAGGACACACTCTACGTCGATCTGCCGCCGTACCCGAAGTATGGGCGTTCCGTCATGCGGACGCACACGTCGCCCGTGCAAATCCGCACGATGCTCAAGCGCAAACCGCCGATCCGCATCGTCGCCCCGGGCCGGGTCTTTCGCCGCGATAATCCCGATGCCACCCATAGCCCGACGTTCCATCAGGTCGAAGGCTTGTACGTGGATAAGAACGTCACCGTTGCCGACCTCAAAGGCACAGTCGAATTCTTCTTCAAACAACTGCTAGATCCCGAGACGAAGGTGCGGTTCCGACCGCATTTCTTCCCGTACACCGAACCGAGTTTTGAGATTGATCTGAGCACGCCGCACTTCCGCGCTCGTGGTAAGGAATGGATCGAGATCGCCGGGTGCGGCATGGTTGATCCCAACGTCTTCAAAGCCGTCGGTTATCCCGACGACGAATACACCGGCTGGGCGTTCGGGTTCGGCATCGAACGCATCGCCATGGTAATGTGGTCCATCAACGACATCCGCCTGTTCACCGAAAATGACGTAAGGTTTCTGGAGCAGTTCTGATGAAATTCACCTACAACTGGTTGAAGCAGTACGTGGATTTCGACTGGTCGCCGCAGGAGTTGGCGGAGAAGCTGACGTTTGTGGGGATCGAGGTCGAGGACATCGTGAGTCTCGGCGGTGGGGTGTTGCAGCAGGTTGTCGTCTGCCAGGTTCTTTCCAGCGAGAAGCATCCGAACGCGGACAAGCTCACCGTTTGCCGCGTCAACGACGGCACGGGCGAACGCCAGATCGTGTGCGGCGCGCACAACTACAAGGTCGGCGACAAGGTACCGCTGGCGCTGCCCGGCGTGACGTTGCCCGGCAACTTTACGATCAAGCTGGCGAAACTGCGCGGCGTCGAATCGCAAGGCATGATGTGCGCAGCGGAGGAACTCGGATTGCTGAAAGGCGAGGACGGCTTGCTCATTCTTCCCGCCGAGACGCCCGTCGGCATCAAGCTCAGCGAGGCGATGGGTGGCGCGGACACGGTGTTCGACATCGAGGTGACGCCGAATCGGCCGGATTGGCTGAGCGTCATCGGGATTGCGCGCGAGGTGTCGGCGTTGACGGGCAATCCGTTGAAGCTGCCGCAGATTTCTCTCACGGAAAGCGCAGAGAGCACGGAGAGTTTGACGAGCGTGAGACTGGAGGCGCCGGATTTGTGTCCGCGCTACACAGCGCGGGTGATTCGCGGGGTGAAGATCGGGCCGAGTCCGGCGTGGCTGAAGCAGGTGCTCGAAAAGCTCGGGATGCGCGCGATCAACAACGTCGTGGACGTGACCAACTACGTGATGATGGAGTGCGGCCAGCCGCTGCACGCGTTTGATTACAATTTGTTGGGCGAACACAGGATCGTTGTGCGACGAGCGGTGAACGGTGAACAATTCGTTGCGATTGACGACAGCAAACACGAACTCACCAACGAAATGCTGGTGATTGCCGACGCGGCACGCGCGGTGGCGTTGGCGGGTGTAATGGGCGGCAAGAACAGCGAGATCAACTACGCGAGCACCGACGTGTTGCTGGAGAGCGCCTGGTTCCTGCCGTCGAACGTGCGCAAGACCTCCAAGAAACTCGGGTTGCCGAGCGAGGCGAGTTATCGCTTCGAGCGCGGAGCGGACATCGACGGCGTGGTCTGGGCCAGCAATCGGGCCACGCAACTCATTCACCAGCTCGCAGGCGGACAAATCGCCCGAGGAATCGTAGACGCGCTGGCGAAGCCGGTGGAGAAGCGACGGGTGAAATGCCGGTACGCGCAGGTGGACCGATTGCTCGGAATCGAAGTGCCGCCGGAAACGGTGAAGAAGATTTTTGTGGGGTTGGGATTGTCGGTGGTGAAGGATGAACCAATGTCCTGCCACATCGAGGTGCCGACGTTTCGCGTGGACTTGGAGCGCGAGGCGGATTTGATCGAGGAGGTGTGCCGCATCTACGGCGTGGAGAAGATTCCCGCAAGAATGCAGCCATCGAATGCTGCTGTGTCCGAGTTCGATGGGAAATGGGATGCGATAGGGCGCGTCCGTCAGGTTTTGACGGCGCTCGGCTTCCATGAGGCGATGAATCAGACGTTGGTGAGCGAAGGTGATCTGAAATTGCAGAATCCGCTCAGCGCCGACCAGCAGGCTTTGCGGTCGTCGCTTGTGCCCGGGTTGCTGGGGAATCTGCGGACGAACGTGTCGCGGCATCAATTCGACGTGAAGTTATTCGAGATCGGACGCGTGTTTGCGGCGGACGGCAAGGAATCGTTGCATCTGGCGTTGGCCGTGACGGGACGACGCAGTCCGCAGTCGTGGGAGACGGGAGCGCGCGAAGCGAAATTGGATTACTACGATTTGAAGGGGGCGCTCGAAGAGTTGGGAGTTGAGGCCGTGATTCAACAGATACCGGCGGCGCAGGCCAAGAAGCTGGATTTGCGCGACGCGGTGTTTGTGGCGGAGATGGAACTCGAGCCGTTGTTGGCGTCAGCGCGCGGGGAAAAACAATTCCGTGAGTTGCCGAAATTCCCTGCCGTGGTGCGCGATGTGGCGTTGGTGGTCGATGAATCAATCGAACACGCGGCGATCACGGCTGCAATCAAGAAAAGTCAAAATAAGTTCTTGGAACGGGTGGAGTTGTTTGATATCTTCCGTGGTGGTTCGATTCCGACGGGCAAGAAATCGATGGCGTATTCGTTGATGTTTCGAGCGGTGGATCGGACGCTGACGGACGCCGAAGTCAATGAGGCGCATGAGAGGATCAAACGTCAGTTGCAGCAAGCGTTAAAGTGCGAGATTCGTGAAGGCTGACAAATCGAGCAGGGTAATCATGATCGCAGACGCAATTAAGATCGAAAATTCTTGAAATTGCATATGAGGATGTGCTATATAAGAGATGCATTGAGTGACAAGGGTCGCTCAGGTTCTTTGCCAAAGAGTAAATTTGTGAAATACCCTGCCATGTTCGTGACGAACGACGAATCTTTGAGCCAACACCGTCATTGACGGAGCTCGGAGTTCGGTTGTGGACTGCATGCCTTTTTAGGAAGTAGAAAGCAATCGACAGAGCACCCTATTATCGAGGGGTTCAAAGATATCGTTCAAACGGCATTACGGTGGGGTATTTCATTTTCCACCCTGCTCGGTCAGTCAGCCGCCTCGCGTAACGGATGATCATGACCGAGAACTTATTTAGCCAGCAGTCTCCGACAGACGCCCCCAAGGCGGCGGATAAACCTCATCCCTCCACCGCACCGCTGGCGACGAGGATGCGCCCGCGCACGCTGGAAGAGTTCGCCGGGCAGCGTCACATCCTCGCCGAAGGCAAACTACTTTGGCGCGCCATCAAATCCGACCGTCTCAGCTCGATCATTCTTTACGGCCCGCCAGGGACGGGGAAGACTTCGCTCGCGCAAGTCATCGCCAACGCAACGAAAAGCAAGTTTGAACGGCTCGGCGGCGCCGAGTCCAACGTGGCCGACATCCGCCGGGTCATCTCGACGGCCGCGAATCGCCTCGCCAACACGGATCAAAAAACGATTCTGTTCATCGACGAGATTCACCGTTTCAACAAAGCGCAGCAAGACGTGTTGCTGCCCGATGTCGAGAACGGCACGATACGGTTGATCGGCGCGACGACGCACAACCCGTTTTTCTACGTCAATTCACCGCTCGTCTCGCGCTCGCAAGTTTTCCAGCTCAAACCGCTCACGCCCGACGACATCAAAGCGTTGCTGCAACGAGCGCTGGCCGACAAGGAACGCGGGCTGGGGAACTACAACGTCGAAATCACGCAGGAAGCGCTCGATTTCTTGGCAGCAGCGTGCGATGGCGATGCGAGGAAAGCACTGAATGCGCTGGAGATTGGCGTCTTGACCACTGAGGCAGATCGCGGCGGAAGGGGAAGGATTGTTACGAACCTCGCTATCGCGCAGGAATCCATTCAGAAGAAAGCGATCGTCTACGATGGAGACGAGGACGCACACTACGATACGATTTCGGCGTTCATCAAATCCATGCGCGGCAGCGATCCCGACGCGGCGTTGTACTGGCTGGCAAAAATGGTGGTGGCGGGCGAAGACCCGCGGTTCATCGCGCGGCGCATTGTGATTCTGGCAGCGGAGGACGTCGGATTGGCTGATCCACAAGCGTTGGTCGTCGCGGTGGCAGCGCATCACGCGGTGGAGTTCATCGGCTGGCCGGAAGGCGAGTTGCCACTGGCGGAGGCGACGGTCTACTGCGCCACTGCGCCGAAATCCAACGCCAGTGCGAAAGGCATCTGGAGCGCGAAGGCCGACGTCGAGTCGGGGCGCACGTTGGAGGTGCCGGAAGCACTGAAGGACACGCATTATCAAGGAGCAAAACGTCTCGGCCACGGCGAAGGCTACAAGTACGCACACGATTTTGAGGGGCACATCGTCGCACAAGAACACTTGCCTGAGCGCCGCCATTACTACGAGCCGAGTGATCAAGGGTTCGAATTGAAGGTGCGGGAGCGAATGGAGAAATGGAAGGAATTGCTGAAACAATGACGCTAATTGTAGCCGCGAAACCTTTTCGCGGCAGGCGGGCAGGCCGCGAATGAGATTCGCGGCTACAAAGGAGGCGTTGCGCCGCGAGATGCGCGAGCGGCTCGCATCGCTTTCCTCGTCGCAAGTACGGGTCAGGAGCGCGGCGGTTCGGGAGCGGCTGTCCGTACTGCCTGAGTTTGTGTCGGCGAACTGGCTGCTCGTTTACGTTTCCAAAGGACACGAGATTGACACGCACGGGCTGATCCAGCAGTTGCTTGCAATCGGTAAACATGCGTGCGTGCCGAAGTTTGACGAGGCAACCCAATGTTACGTCGCCTCAGAGTTGAGAGATTTTGCCGCTGAATTGGAGCAGGGGAGATTTGGCATTTTGGAACCCAGACAGGGAGCCGTTCGCCTCGTGAGTGCGGACAAACTCGATGCCATGCTTGTGCCTGGACTGGCATTCGATGGAAAGGGGAATCGAATCGGACGCGGGATGGGATTCTTTGACCGCCTGCTACGGGAGGCGCCGGGAATCAAGATCGCGCTCGCTTACGATTTCCAAGTGTTGAACAAAGTGCCCGCGGACGCTCACGATGTCTGCGTGGACTTCATTGTAACTGAAAAACAAGTCGTCCCATGTAAAAGGACAAACCAATGAACCAAGTACTTATCATCCTCGGATCACTGCTCGTGGGGGCGGCGATCTGCTGGGTTCTTATCCGTCTCAAAGCAAGAGGAGACTCCAAGCAGGCGGCCTCAATGCTGGAGTCGGCCCGAAAGGAAGCGCAAACGATCCTCCGCGAAGCCCGCATGACAGCGCAGGACCAGATGTTCAAAGCGCGCGAGGAGTTTGAAGAAGAATCCAAGGAGCGCCGCCAGCAGCTCGCCGAAATGGAAAAACGGATCGCGCAGCGCGACACCAATCTCGACCGCAAGGTCGATCTGCTGGATCGGAAGACCGAAGAGATTGCCAAAAAAGAGCAAGTCGTCGGCGAACGCGAGAATGAACTGCACAAGCTTCAAGACGAACTCGACAAGCTGAAGCGGCTGGCGCAGTTGGAACTGCAGCGCATTGCCGGTCTGACGACCGAACAAGCGAAAGCCATGCTGCTTTCGCAACTCGAAGAGGAGATTCGCGCGGACGCAGGAGCATTGACGCGGCGCATCTTGGACGAGACAAAAGAAAACGCCGAGCGTGAGGCCAGGCGCCTTATCACGATTGCGGTTGAGCGTTGCGCGTCCAATTACGTGCAAACGGCCACCAATTGCACGCTGACTCTTCCGAGCGAGGAGATGAAAGGCCGCATCATCGGCCGCGAAGGGCGCAACATCCGCGCTTTCGAGGCCGCGACGGGCATCAACGTGTTGATCGACGACACGCCACAAGCCGTCGTGCTCAGCGGATTCGATCCCGTGCGCCGTGAACTGGCGCGCGTGACGATGGAACGTTTGGTCGCTGACGGACGAATCAACCCCGCGCGCATCGAAGAAGAGGCCGCGAAGGTCCATGAGGAACTTGAAGAAACGATTCGGCAGGCAGGCGAAGACGCCGTGCTTCGAGTTGGCCTGCACAAAGTCCATCCTGAAGTTGTCAAACTGCTGGGCCGCCTGAAGTTTCGGCACAGCTTCGCGCAGAATGTTCTCGACCACTCCATCGAAGTGGCGCAAATCGAAGGCATGATCGCCGCCGAGATGGGGTTGAACCAACAGATTGCCAAACGCGTCGGCTTGTTTCACGACATCGGCAAGGCGGTTGACCACGAAGTCGAGGGCTCGCACGCCATCATCGGCGCTCAGTTGCTGCGCAAATACGGCGAGCCCGAGGAAGTCTGCCAGGGCGTCGCCTCACATCACCACGAGGCCGAGCCCGTGACCGTTTACGGGATTCTCGCCGGCGCAGCCGACGCGATCAGCGCCTCCCGCCCCGGCGCGCGCAGCGAAAGCATGGAATTGTACCTGCAGCGGCTGGAGAAACTGGAAGCAATCACCAACGGTTTCCCCGGTGTCGAAAAAAGCTACGCGCTGCAAGCGGGCCGCGAGATTCGCGTGTTTGTCGAGCCAGCGAAGATCAGCGACGGCGAAGCCATGCAATTGGCGCGCAGCATCTGCAAAAAGATCGAGGGAGAACTGCAATACCCCGGGCAGATCAAAGTCACCGTCGTGCGGGAGACGCGCGTCGTGGAGTACGCCAAGTGATCAGACAAATGACGAAGGCCTAATGACTAATACCTAGGGAATGACCAAATGCCAAATGACAAGAGCAGGCCGGTGAAAAAGTACGACTTGGAGGAGCGGACGGCGCGGTTTGGTGTAACGGTCATTGCTTTCGCCAAGAGACTTCCGAACGGCCCGGTCACGTCGTCACTGATCAGTCAGGTCGTGCGGGCGGCTACGAGCATTGGTGCAAACTACGCCGAAGCGGACGACGCTCAATCGAAGAAGGAATTCCTTCAAAAGATCGGCTACTGCCGAAAAGAAGCACGCGAGACGAAACATTGGCTACGGATGATCGCCACGGCCACGCCCGAGAACCGAGACACAGCGCGAGAGTTGTGGCAAGAAGCAAAGGAATTGCACCTCATCTTCGCGGCGATTTGTCGAGGTGGGAAGGATTAGGAATTGGGATTTCGTGCTTCCCTAGTCATTAGTTCTTAGGCATTAGTCATTTTATGAAAGTTCTCTTCATCGGCGACGTCGTTGGCAAACCCGGCCGCAGCGCCGTCGCCGCCCTCGTTCCGAACCTCCGGCGCGAGCGCGGGATCGACTTGGTCATTGCGAACGGAGAAAACAGCGCGCACGGCGCAGGTCTGACCGCATCGACCGTCAGCGCACTGCTCGAAGGCGGTGTGGACGTTATCACCGCGGGCGATCACATTTGGGATCAAAAGGAGATCTATCAGGTGATCGAGCGCGAGCCGCGCCTGCTGCGTCCGCTCAACCTGCCGCCCGCCGCCCCGGGACGTGGTTCGACCATTGTTCATGTCGGCGACAAGATCGCCGTCGCCGTCATGAACCTCATCGGCCGCGTGTTTATGCCGAACAACGATTGTCCGTTTCGCGCCGCACAAGCTGAGGTCGCCCGATTGCAGCGTCAGACGAACGTGATCATCGTGGATTTTCACGCCGAGGCCACCAGCGAGAAAATCGCGATGGGCCGGTTCCTAGACGGACAAGTCAGCGCCGTACTCGGCACACACACGCACGTCGCGACCGCGGATGAGCAAATCTTGCCGAAAGGCACGGCGTACATCAGCGATGTCGGCATGTGTGGTCCGCACGATTCGGTGCTCGGCCGCGATGTCGAGGCGGTGCTCAAGCGGTTCTTGACGCAGATGCCGCAAAAGATGGAAGTCGCCAGCGGCAACGTCGCGCTGTGCGGCGTGATCGTAGATGTGAACGAAGACTCCGGCCGCGCATGTTCGATTGAACGCCTCCGTCTTCCGCATGATGGCGCATGACTTGGTGTTTACAATTGTAAACATCTTGCCGCGGCCGGCGGGCGCGAGACGGCGGAGAATGTTTGCAATTGCAAACGCGTGGCTTCGGAGAGTAAACAAACAAGGGCGCATGATTCTGCGGGCCAAATTCGTGTTGCCGATGGTGCAGCCGCCGATTGAGGATGGCGCGGTGGTCGTCGAGGGCGATACTGTTCTCGCCGTCGGGCCGGTGAAGGACATCCAAACGGGGTACGGCGGTGAGGCGCGGGATTTGGGTGAAGTGGTCTTGTTGCCGGGACTGATCAACGCGCATTGCCATCTCGATTACACGGACATGGTGCACGAGGTGGAGTGGCGCGGCAGTTTCATCGAATGGATTTTGCAGTTGGTGGCGCTGAAGCAATTGCGGTCTGACAAACAATACCTGGCCGCGATCCAATCCGGCATGACGCAGTTGCTCAAGTCCGGGACAACCAGCGTGGTCAACATCGAGTGCTTCCCGCCATTGATCGATCAATTGCCACCGGCGCAGTTGCGGATCTGGTGGTGCATGGAGCTGATCGATTTCAATCGTCCCGATCCAGCAAAGGACATCGCACAGCAAGCGCTCGAGGTGATTGCCGCTCGCCAGAATATTCTTGGCGGTTTCGGTCTCGCGCCGCACGCTCCGTACACGGCAAGCGCTGATCTGTACAGGCTTGCAGGTCAGCATACGCGGGCGAGAAACATTCTCTTGACGACGCATCTGGCGGAGTCGGAACAGGAGGACGACATGTTTCGGCACGGCACCGGGCCGATGTACGATTACTTTCTGCGGGCGGGGCGCGACATGAGCGATTGCAAGCGGGTTGGGCCCGTGCAGTTGCTGTCGGAACTGGCCGTGCTCGCGCCGAATTGTCTGGCGGCACACGCGAATTACCTGATGCCGCTCGATGTAACGTTGCTGAAGCAAAGCGGCACACACGTCGTGCATTGCCCGAGGAGCCATCGATTCTTCAACCGGCCAACGCCGCTTCTGAGCGTGTTTTGGCAGAACGACATCAATGTGTGTTTGGGCACGGATAGTCTCGTGAGCAACGACACGTTGGATATGTTCGCCGAAATGCAGACACTGACGCGCGAGTTCCCGCGAATCCCGGCGGAGAAGGTTTTGTCGATGGCCACGGTTTGCGGGGCGAAGGCATTGAATCTGAGCGATAAACTTGGCAAGATTGCCGCAGGCGCTTGGGCCGATCTGATCGCCGTGCCGTTTGATGGAGCAAGGGTTGATCCTTACGAAGCTGTGGTGTACGCGAAAAACCCCGTCTGTTTTTCCATGATCGGCGGAAAGGTGGTGCACGATGCGGAAGCATGAACTGATAATCATTTCGATCATGTCCTTGTTGCTGGCGACGGCACGACTCGCTTGGGCCGTAGAGGCCAAGTCGGCCGCAGCGACCGATACCAATGCCACGACGAAGGCAAAGCTCAGCGATGAGGAATTGGGCGATTTGCTCCAGCAGGCGATCACGCTGGCGCGGGCTGGCCTGTATGGTGAAGCTGAAGCGCGCTGCAAACAGATTTTGGCGCAGAGACCCGATCAACCGACCGTGAAACAGCTTTTGCGCGAGATCCAAGTGGAGCGCGGCCAGATCAAAAGCCAGTTTGCGGCCGCCGAGTTGAAGCGAAATCTCAGCGAACTCATCGTTCCCGAGTTGAACGTGGGTGAGGTTGACGCCGCCTACGTCATCGAGTTTCTCCGCGCAGAGAGCAAGAAGCTCACGACGGACAAGAGCGAGATCAACTTCGTCTGGCAGGTGCCGCCCAACCAGAAGCTGCCTAAGGTCACGCTCAATTTGAAGAACGTCCCGATGCTCGACGTGGTTCGCTACGTGACCTCTCTTGCGGGGCTGAGCTACCGCGTCGATCCGCATGCTGTCGTGATTCATCTTCCGGAGACGACGCATCCAACGGCTCCCGCGCCGTCCGGCCCAACCGAACCGAATGTCAAACCTCAGTGACCAACTCCGCGGCGACCTCGATCAACTGCGCGCCGACGGGCTGTACCGCGCGTTGCGAAACATCGCGTCGGCGCAAGGACCGCGGATCGTCATTGAAGGGCGTGAGTTTCTTAATTTCTCCAGCAACGATTATCTCGGTCTCGCCAACGACCTGATTCTGAAACAGGCAGCGGCTGCGGCCATCGAAAAATACGGCGTCGGCGCGGGCGCGTCCCGCCTCGTTTGCGGCAACCTCGAACCATACGCGATTCTTGAAGAACGCCTGGCGTGGTTCAAACAAAGGGAAGCCGCCGTCGTCTTCGGCAGCGGCTACGCCGCCAACGTTGGCACGATCACCGCGCTCGTCGGCGAGGGCGATGTCGTCATCCTCGACAAGCTCGACCACGCCAGCATCATTGACGGCGCACGCCAGAGCGGCGCCACGATCCGTGTGTATCCACATAAGAACCTGAAGAAACTGGAAGACATCCTCAAGCAGGTTGTGGGAGCCCCGACTCATAAGTCGGGGCGACCGGCACGCTCCCCGCGTATCCTTATCGTCACCGAGACGGTGTTTTCGATGGACGGTGATCTCGCCCCGCTTGCAGAAATCGTCGCGCTCAAGGAGAGATACGGCGCATGGTTGATGATCGACGAAGCGCACGCGACCGGGCTTTATGCGAAGAATCGGCGCGGCATTGCAGAAGCGGCAGGCGTCGAAGACAAAATCGACATCACGCTCGGCACGCTCAGCAAGGCGCTCGGCTGCGCCGGCGGATTCGTCGTCGGCTCGCAAACGCTGATTGATTACCTCCGCAATCGTGCTCGCAGTCTGATTTACTCGACGGCACTGCCACCGGCAGTTGTTGCAGCAGCGGCTGCAGCGGTGGACTTCGTCGTGGGCGACGAAGGTCAGCACCGCCGTGACCAACTTTGGCGCAATGTCAGCGACTTGAAGAATGGACTGTCGGCGCTCGGCATCCAAAACGAATCGCGCACCCCGATCATTCCGATTATCGTCGGAGAGGAGAATGCGGCGGTGGAATTCTCCCGCAAGCTGTTCGAGCGGGGGATTTTCGTTCCCGCCATTCGCTTTCCGACCGTGCCGAAGGGCAAGGCGCGACTCCGGGTGACGGTGACCGCCGCGCACACGGAGGATGAAATTCACGAATTTCTGACCATACTAGAATGCGTGGGAGCGACATTCTTGTCGCGACGTCCCCATTCAGCTGGCCTGCGCCGGGGGAGGGTTTCGATTCCTGAGCAGTGTTATTTTGTGACGACTTGCACAAAGGGGCGACGACCGATCTTTCAGAGTCACGAAGCCGCCTCGATGGCAGTCGGGGCGTTACGCTGGCTTCGTGATCAAGGCCGAGTCCGATTGCTAGGTTTCGTTATCATGCCGGATCATCTACATGTTGCATTTGCCCTCCGAACCCAATCGCGGCAGGAATGCCGCTCCCACACTAAGAGTGCCGAGTCGAGTTCTTGTGGTCGCGACATTCCTGTCGCGACGCTGGCCAAGATGATGAAACTGCTGAAGGGCTACACTAGTCATGAGATCAAGAAAAGGTTCAACATTGCAGATTCAATCTGGCAGAATGGTTACCACGATCACTTGTTGCGGGACCGCCGCGATTTCGAGTCCCGGCTCGCCTACATGCACGATAATCCAGTGCGGAAAGGGTTGGTGAAGTCTGCGGAGGAATACCCGTTCTCGACCGCGCACCCTGATTACCAGAACGAGATAGACCGGGCGTGGCTGGAGGGAATTGAAGAAAGTCGCGACAGGAATGTCGCTCCCACAGAAACCGCATGATGAACTCGCTTGCTGACAAAGATCGCCACTACATTTGGCATCCGTTTACGCAGATGAAGGAGTGGATTGAGGAGGAACCTCTCATCATCGAATCGGGCGAAGGCGCGATTCTGCGCGACGTTCACGGCAATGAGTATATCGACGCCAACTCGTCGATCTGGACAAACCTTCATGGCCATCGGCATCCGAAGATCACCGCCGCGATCAAAGCCCAACTCGATCGCATTGCGCATTCCTCGTTTCTGGGACTGTCTAGTGTGCCGGCCATTGTGCTGGCAGAGAAGCTGGTCACATTGGCTCAGACCACGCTTTCGCCCTCAAACGCTCGGACGCTCTCCCGCGTCTTCTACTCCGACGACGGCTCGACGGCGATGGAAGTCGCGATCAAAATGGCGCTGCAATACTGGCAGCACAGCAAGCAGCGGCACCGCACGAAGTTCGTCGCGTTTTCCGACGCGTATCACGGCGACACGCTCGGAGCGGTGAGTGTCGGGGGTATCGACCTGTTTCACGCCGCGTACAAGCCGCTGACGTTTGAAGTGATTCGCGCAACGCGGCTGTCGTTGCTCCAAAAGCTGATGGAGGAGCAACACGATGAGATTGCTGCCGTGTGCATTGAGCCGCTGATCCAGGGCGCTGGCGGCATGAAGTTGTGGGAGCGCGGGTTGCTCGCCGAGTTGCGGCGGCTTTGCGATTCCTTCGGCGTGCTGCTGATTGCGGACGAAGTGATGACGGGATTCGGGCGCACGGGAACAATGTTCGCCTGCGAACAGGAACAGGTGGTGCCCGATCTTATGGCGCTGGCCAAAGGATTGACGGGCGGCTATCTGCCGCTCGCGGCGACATTGACCACCGAAGAAATCTTCAACGCGTTTCTTGGCGACTACGCTGAGTTCAAAACATTCTTTCACGGCCACAGCTACACGGGCAATCAGCTTGGATGCGCAGCAGCGCTCGCCAACCTCCAGATCTTCGAAGAAGAACGGACACTGGAGAAGCTGAAGCCGAAGTGCGAACACCTGCGCGCAGGATTGGAACACTGCCGCAATTTGCCGCACGTTGGTGATGTGCGCTGTATCGGTTTCATTGGCGCCGTCGAGCTGTTCACGGACGCCGCGACCAAGCAGCCGTTCCCGTTGACGGATCGGATAGGCATCAAGGTCTGTAACGAGATGCGTAAACGCGGCGTGCTGACCCGCCCGCTGGGCAACACGACTGTCGTCATGCCGCCGTATTGCATTACCGACGAGCAGTTGGACCGCGTGCTTAACGTTCTTGCAGAGTCAATCCGAGCGGTGGTAGGCTAATCCCAGCCGAGTTCGACGAGTCGTTCCTCGTGGATGCCGAAGTGATGGGCGACTTCGTGAATGACGGTACGCGCAATCTCGCGGCGAAGGTCGATCGGGTCGTCGAACTCTTCAAGCAGGGGCCGGCGGAAAATGATGATGCGATCGGGAAAGCCAGAGTATTCGGCGCTGCGCTCGGTGAGCGGCGTGCCTTCGTACAGGCCAAACAGCGTGTCATCGGGCGGTACGCCAAGTTCGTCGAGCATCTCGTCACTCGGTTCGTCTTCGATCATGATCTCCACGTTGGAGATGTGGCCGCGAAACTCATCGGGGATCATCTCCAGGCTCTCGGCAACAAGTCGTTCAAACTCTCGCGTGGAAATCGCCATGCCACAATCATAGGAGCAAAACGTGATTCGTCAACCAGCAGCGGCCGGTCAGTTTTACCCGGCGAGCGCATCTCAGATCAATGCCGAGCTGAACGAACTGATTCGTCCAGCGCAGGAGAAGCGGGACGCGATCGCGGTCGTTTGTCCGCACGCGGGCTGGATGTATTCGGGGGCGACAGCGGGGACCGTGTACTCCACAGTGCGGATTCCCGACCACGTCATCATGCTCGGGCCAAACCATCGAGGCATCGGCAGTCCGTACGCGTTGTACGACGCGGGCGCATGGCGAACGCCCCTCGGCGACGTGCCGATTGACGAGCCGCTCGCGGCCGAGCTGCTGGATCATTGCGGCCTTCTCGCTGAAGACCCGCACGCGCACGGTGCGGAGCATTCGCTCGAAGTGCAAGTGCCGATGCTGTTGCGTGCGAACCCGAACGTGCGCATCGTGCCCGTGCTCATCGGCGGCGGCTGGCCTGAGAGCGGCGGCCGACACAACCTGCGCGAGATCGGCGTGGCGATTGCGCGAACGGTCAAGGAACACGGCGAGCGGGTGCTGCTACTGGCTTCGAGCGACCTGAATCACTACGAAGACCAGGAGACGTCGAACCGCAAGGACAAGCTGGCGCTCGACGCCGTGGTGAGCCTCGACGAAGAACTGTTGCTCAGGCAAATTGCAGCCCACGGCATTTCGATGTGCGGCGTGCTGCCGACCTACATCGTGCTGGTCGCTGCGAAAGCGCTGGGCGCCAAACGCGCCGAGGTGCTGGATTATCGCACGAGTGGCGACGTCAACGGCGATTACTCGGCAGTGGTCGGGTACGGCGCGGTGGTGATTGAGTAGTTTGACAGTCAGTCGTTGTGTTGGTAGTTTTGAGGGTGGTCGCAAGAGACCGTTATCATTGACCCGCCTTCGCCACGGAGGCTATGGCGGGCAAGCAGTGCAGTTTAGTTTGGGGTGCTCCGAAAGCGTTCGGAGTTCGGAGCTGAGATCAAACCCGTTGAACCTGATCCAGGTAATACTGGCGGAGGGAAACACATGATCGCGCCAAAATCTTCTGAAGCACATAGCAGCGAACAATTCCCGAAATCGCGGAAAGTGTACGTTGCCGGCAAACTCCACAAGGACGTTCGCGTTCCGATGCGCGAGATTACGCTCTCGCCAACGGTCAGCCACACGGGACGCATCGAAATGAACGAGCCTGTCCGCGTGTACGACACGAGCGGGCCGTGGGGCGATCCCGAATTCAAAGGCAACGAGACCGCCGGTCTGCCCAAGCTGCGGCGCCCGTGGATTCTCGCGCGGGGTGATGTGGAGGAATGCACTTCATCCCTCATCCCTCACTTGTCCACCGTAGCCTTGGCGAAGGCGGATCCCTCATCCTTTTCCCGCTGCAAACCTCTCCGCGCCAAGCCCGGCAGGATCGTCACGCAACTTCACTACGCGCGGCGGGGCATCATCACGCCCGAGATGGAATTCATCGCCATCCGCGAGAATTTGACTCCCGAATTCGTCCGCAGCGAAGTTGCGCGGGGCAGGGCGATCATTCCCGCCAACATCAATCATCCCGAATCCGAGCCGATGATCATCGGGCGCAACTTCCTTGTGAAGATCAACGCCAACATTGGCAACAGCGCCGTCGCCAGTTCGATCAATGAGGAAGTCGAGAAGATGCGTTGGGCGACCAAGTGGGGCGCGGATACCGTGATGGATTTGTCCACGGGCATGAATATCCACGAGACCCGCGAGTGGATCATCCGCAATTCACCTGTGCCCATCGGGACCGTGCCGATCTATCAGGCTCTCGAAAAGGTCGGTGGGAAAGCCGAGGAGCTGACGTGGGAGATTTATCGTGACGCTCTCATTGAACAATGCGAGCAGGGCGTGGATTACTTCACTGTCCACGCCGGCGTTCTGCTCCGTTACATCCCGCTCACCGCGAAACGTGTCACGGGCATCGTCAGCCGTGGCGGTTCGATCCTCGCCAAGTGGTGTCTTGCTCACCATCAGGAAAACTTCCTCTACGCCCATTTCGATGAACTGTGCGAGATCATGGCTGCCTACGACGTCGCGTTCAGTCTGGGCGACGGTTTGCGTCCCGGCTCGATTGCCGACGCGAACGACGAAGCCCAGTTCGCCGAATTGAAAACGCAAGGTGAACTGAACAAAATCGCGTGGGAACACGGCTGTCAGGTGATGAACGAAGGCCCCGGCCATGTCCCGATGCACCTGATCAAAGAGAACATGGACAAGCAGCTTGAGTGGTGCGCCGAAGCGCCGTTCTACACGCTCGGCCCGCTCACCACCGATATTGCCCCCGGCTACGACCACATCACCAGCGCCATCGGCGCGGCGATGATCGGTTGGTACGGATGTGCGATGCTCTGTTACGTCACGCCGAAGGAACACCTCGGCCTGCCGAACAAGAAGGACGTGAAGGACGGCGTCATCGCATACAAGATCGCCGCGCACGCTGCCGATCTGGCGAAGGGTCATCCCGGTGCCAAGCTGCGCGACGACGCGTTAAGCAAGGCGCGCTTCGAGTTCCGCTGGGAAGACCAGTTCAATCTCTCACTCGACCACGAAACCGCGCGGGAGTTTCATGATGAAACACTTCCTGCAGAGGGATCAAAATTAGCGCACTTTTGCTCGATGTGTGGCCCGCAGTTCTGCTCGATGAAAATCACCGAGGACGTGCGGAAGTACGCGGAAGAGCAAGGCGTCTCCGAAACCGAAGCATTGCAGAAGGGCATGGAGGCGAAGTCGCGCGAGTTCGTCGAAAGAGGCAGCGAAGTTCACACCAAGGCGTAAAAAAAGCAGTCCTTGCAGGCTTTCACGAAGACCGACAAGACTGCGGTCTTTGCAGAAATCTCGCACTCACTCGTAGCGCAGGGCATCAATGGGATCGAGGGCGGCGGCCTTGCGGGCGGGATAAAAACCGAAGAAGACGCCGATCACAAAGCTCACGCCGAAGGCAAGGAGGATCGAGCTGACGGACACGATGGCTTTGAAATTGGCGACGACCGCCACGAGTCTTGACGCGCCCACTCCGAGGAGCACGCCGATGATTCCTCCCAACAGGCTCAACGTGATGGCTTCAATGAGGAACTGGAGCCGGATATCGCCGGGTTGGGCGCCGACGGCAATGCGGATGCCGATCTCGCGGGTGCGTTCGGTGACGCTCACCAGCATGATGTTCATGATGCCGATGCCACCCACCACCAGAGAAATGCCGGAGATCGCCCCGAGCAACAGCGTGATGATTCGCGAGATGGAACTTACCGTGTCGGCAATTTCCTTTTGATTGAAGATGTTGAAATCATCGTCACGACCCGCGGCCAGGCGATGACGCTGGCGGAGCAGGCTGGTGATTTGTTGCTGGGCGACTTCCATCCGATCCGCGCTGACAATCTGAACGTTTACTGAGCGCAGGTATTTGTCGCCGGTGACGCGTTTCATGGCGGTAGTGTAGGGAATGATGATGCGGTCGTCCTGGTTCTGTCCGCCCATGCCCGCACCTTTGCTTTCGAGCAGGCCGATGATGACGAAGGGGATGTTTTTCACCCGCACGGTCTGGCCGACCGGATCAAGCGGGCCGAAGAGTTCGTTCGCGGTTTTTGAACCGACGACAGCCACTTTCGCCGCGCTGCGAACTTCGCGTTCGGTGAACATCGAACCGGCGGCCAGTTTCCAATCGCGGATTTTCAGATAGTCGGGCGATTCGCCGACGATGCTGGTGGACCAGTTGCGTCCGTTGGCGATGGCCTGCGCGGAGGTGGAGGCTTCAGGACTGATGGCAACCACGTCGGTCACTTCACGACCGATGGCATCTGCGTCGGCCAGGGTGATGGTGCTGGCACTGCCGAGGCCGGTGTTCACCCCGCCAGAACGGCGGCTGCCCGCGAAGATGGTGAGCAGGTTCTGGCCGAGGGCGGAGACCTGGGATTCGATCCGGGCCTGTGCCCCGTTGCCCACGGCCACCATGGCGACGACGGAAGCGACACCGATGATGATGCCGAGCGCGGTGAGGGTGGAGCGCATTTTGTTTCGCCGCAAGGCGCGCAAGGCAATCATGGCCGTCAGCAAAGACCGGAGCAGGAATGTTCGGATATAATTGAAGATGTTCATGGGTCAGGCAAGTTTGGCGCTTTGCTCCGCTTGATCGAGCGTGGCGCGTTCCTGGTGGGCGTGCCGGCGATTTTCATTCCGGCTGTCGCTGATGATCTGGCCGTCGCGCATGACGACGATGCGTTTGCAATAGGCAGCAATGTCCAGTTCGTGCGTGATCATGATGATGGTAATTCCGGAGTCGTTGAGTTCCTGGAATAGACCCATGATTTCGATGCTGGTGCGGGTGTCGAGATTGCCGGTCGGCTCATCGGCCAACACCAGTTCCGGCCGGTTTACCAGGGCGCGGGCGATGGCGATGCGCTGCTGCTGTCCGCCGGAAAGCTGGCTGGGGTGATGGGCGAGACGGTCGCCGAGGCCCACTTTCTCCAGCGCCTGCACGGCGCGTTGACGACGGGTGCGAAGCGAAACGAGGGGCTGACTGTAAAAAATGGGCAGTTCGACATTTTCTAAAGCCGACGTGCGGGCCAGGAGGTTGAAGCTTTGAAACACGAAGCCCAGTTTCCCATTACGAAGCATGGCCAGTTGTTTGCGGTTGAGTCCGGCGACCCCGACGCCGTCGAGCAAATAGATTCCACTCGTGGGCTGGTCGAGGCAGCCGAGGATGTTCATGAGCGTTGATTTTCCCGAACCGCTCGCGCCCATGATGGCCACGAACTCGCCCCGCTGGATTTCCAGCGTGACGCCGCGTACGGCTTTCACCTCGACTTCGCCCGTCTCATACGTCTTGGCGAGGTCGTGGAGTTGGATGACGGGCGTATTGCCGGTCGGCGTGCTCATGGTGTCTGGGGTGGCGGGCCGCCGAAGCCGCTGCCTTTTGCGCCGGACGACAGAGTTGAAGTGACGAGGGGCGTGCCCTCGGTGACGCCTTCGAGGATTTCCGTGTCCACGCCGTCGGTGATTCCGGTTTTGACGATGACGGGTTTGAGTTTTATTCCGTCAGTTCCCGGCGTATAGACGAGGCGTTGGCTGCGTTCCAATTTCGCCGGCGGGGTCTGTTCAAAAGCCGCGTTTTCCGGCGGGGTGTAGCGCAGGGCGGTGTTGGGAGTTTTCAAAACGTTTTTGCGTTCGGCGACGAGGATGGAGACATCCGCAGTCATGCCGGGAAATAATTTCTGCTCCGGATTGTCCACGGTGATGATGGTCTCGTAGGTGACGACATTCTGCGTGGTCGTGGGCGATTTGCGGACCTGCGTGACCGTGCCGTGGAAAACCTCGTCGGGAAAGGCGTCCACAGTGAAGTCCACCGGTTGTCCGTCTTTCACCTGGCCGATGTCCGCCTCGGAAACGGAGGTGCTGATGTTCATCTTGGCGATGTCCTGCGCGATGGTGAACAACACCGGCGTGCTCATCGCAGCAATCACCGTCTGTCCGAGGTCCACCTTGCGCGAGATGACGATGCCGTCCACCGGTGCGGTGATTTTGCAGTAGCCGAGATTGGCCTGGGCGCTTTCGAGCGCCGCCTGATTGATGATGACGGAGGCTTCCGACTGCGCCAGTTCGGCGACGGCCTGATCCAAATCCAACTGCGCCGCGGCTTTCAAGGGGACGAGAATTTTCTTTCGCTCCAGATTCTGGCGCTTGAGAATCACATCCGCCTTGGCGCTCGCGAGTTGGCCCTCGGCTTGGCGGAGCGAGGCTTTATAGACGGTGGGATCAATTTCCGCCACGAGCTGGCCTTTTTTCACCGGCGAGTTGTAATCGGCATACAGGGCGATAATTTTTCCAGAAACCTGACAGCCGACATCCACGCTGACCACGGCGCTGAGCGAGCCGCTGGCGGTGGCATGCTGCACGATGTTTCCACGGGTGACGGGGGCGGTTTCGTATTTGAGCGAACGGCCGCCCGATGGTTTGCAACCGGAGCAAATCGTGAGGGTGAATGCCGCGAGAGTTGCTGGCAGCACGTGGGAAAGTTTCATGTTCAGTTCCTCGTTTTAATCGTGGGGAATTATTTCCAGCCGCCACCCAGCGCCTGGTAGAGCGAAATCTGGCTGGCGAGTTTGTTGAATTGAGCCTGGAGAAGGCCCTGTTGAGCACTGTAAAGGTCTTGCTGGGCGGAGAGGACGTTCAGGTAGGAGTCTTCCCCTTGGCGATAGCGGGCGTTGGCGAGATCGAAGCGAATTTGCTGGGCGTTGATCAACGCCGCTTCCGCGTCAATCTGAGCCGCATAACTGCTGTTGGCAACGAGCGCATCCGCCACCTCGCGGAACGCGGTCTGGATGGCTTTCTCGTAATTGGCCACTTCGATGCGCGTGCTCACCTTCGCGGCATCAAGATCAGCGAGGTTCTGGCCGCCGGTGAAGATGGGCACGGTCACCTGTGGGGAAAAACTCCAGACGCCGGTGCCTGAGCCGAAGAGTTGGGAAAGCTGGGAACTGGTGGTGCCGATCGAAGCGGTCAAGCTGATTGTGGGAAAGAACGCGGCACGGGCTGCGCCGATGTTTGCGTTCGCGGCCTTCAAGGTATGCTCGGCTTCCAGGATGTCCGGGCGACGTTGCACGAGCTCGGAGGGCAATCCCACCGGGATTTCGGCCAGCAGGTTGGTGCTGTTGAACGGCCGTGATGCCGGCAGGTCCGTCGGAAGCGGTTCGCCGACGAGCAACACCAGGGTGTTCTCCGCTTGCGCAAGCTGGCGTTCATAAGTCAACACATTGATCTTCGCGGTTTGCACCTGTCCTTCCGCCGTGCGTAGGTCCAGTTCGCTGCTTGCCCCGGCGTCGAAGGTGGCCTTGTTAAGATCGTAGGATTCCTGCACCGCCGTCAATGTCTGCCGCGCAAGCTGGAGTTGCTCCTCCGCCTGGCGCAGGGTGAAGTATTGACTGGCGACTTCGGCGACGAGGGAAATCTGCGCGCTGCGTCGCGCTTCCTCAGTCGCGAAATATTTTTCCAAAGCCTGCTTGTTCAGGCTGCGCACCCGGCCAAACAAATCCAATTCATACGCGGTCGTGCCGAGGCTGGCGCTCCACTGGTCCGACGTGACGCCCGAAGCATGAGAGCGGGTGAAACTGCCGCCACCCTCAACGCTGGGAAATGATGCCGACCGTGTAATGCGATACTGGGCGCGGCTTTGCTCGACGTTCAGGATGGCCACCCGGAAGTCACGATTGTTGGCCAGCGCCAGTTCGATCAACTTTTTGAGACGTTCCTCGGCGAAAAAGTTCTGCCATGCGATGTCGGAGGCTGCGGATTCCTTCTGGGATTCGGTCGCCCCGGGAAACCGCGCCGCCACCGGCCCAACCGTACGTTCGTATTTGGGAATCATCGTGCAGCCGGACAACGCCAGGGCCGCAGCGAGAATGGATAGCTGGGTTTTTGACATGATGACGCTGTTCATCCACGTGGTGGTTTGGGCGGCCGTGGAATCGGCGGACGGTCGGCGGCGGAAACGGCGGGCTCGCTTTGCAAACCCGTCGAGATGAATCGGACGAACTCCTTGAGAATGCTCTCGTCGAATTTGGGATTCCGCGCGGTCTTCCTCTTGCCGGGTTGCATCGAAAACATCAGAAGCGACCCCATCGAGAACATCGTTCGCAAGTGGATCAGATCCTCCGGCACGTTGGGAAGGGAACGGTGGAGTGCCGCAATGAACGCTTCGATATTTGGCGCCATCTCCCCGTGAACGGCGGCGTGCAAAAAAGGAGGCGGTGTCAGGAGGTTTCGCGCCAGCAGAGCGTTGAAATTCGGATGTTTCAGCCCCAGTAGGTAAGGAGGCCGCACCATGCAATCCACGATCTTTTCGACGGGCAACGGCTTGCTTTTCGCTTCGGCTTCCGCTTCCCGCAACAGCCGCAACCGCTCGGCGTTGGCGGGGCGAAAACGGCGCATGAAGGTTTCGATGTAGAGCGCCTGCTTCGAGCCGTAATGATATGTCGCAGCTCCCAAGTTGACTTTCGCCTCTTCCGCCAACGCCCGCATTCCCACGCCATCGTAGCCACGCTCGCCAAAAAGCCGTTCCGCCGTGTCCAGCAGCCGCTCCGTCGTCTCCCGCTCATCGGCGGGTTGAGCAGTTGATTTCTTTTTCACGGCTTAAATCATACATACGTATGAACTAAATGTCAAATGAGGTGCTTTTCTTGGGGTCGCGAGCTTTGATGGGCGGCGTCAGCCTCGATATCGGCGCGGCGATGACCGGTTGGTACGGATGTGCGATGCTCTGTTACGTCATGCAGAAGTGTACACAAAGGAGTAAGTTGTTGGGAGGAAACCGCGCGTGATTCGAGCCGTCGGGAGGCGAGCGAGAAGGCGTTTAGAAGAAAAGGCCGAGGCTGCGTCGTTTCACGAAGTCAGGAGACTTTGCCGGGCATTGACCGGTTAGGGCATGGCGGCTGAGCGAATCCACTCCGGAGGCTTCTCAAAGAAAAGCACGCCATAGCGTATGCGAGCCGCGTCGGCTCCAAGAATTAATTCTGCCAGCACCGGCAATCCATCTTTCAAAGGTATCTGCCACGCATTTTCGGCAAACATTTCTATACCTTCGATTTGCGTGGCCCTGTTTGTCAGGCGCTGCAACAAGGCATCCCATTGCAACACGGCGTTCTCCTCTGTGCCGTCTGGCGGTTCAAGCACTATCAGCATCGAATCCATCTTCGTGCCACCTTGCAGCAGCCATATTTGTGCCAGTTGGCGATCCTAACCCGCATGTTGCACGAGCCCTCGTGCAACATGCGCCCGCAGGGCCGACAATTGGGATCTGAACCCAATTGTCGGGGTGTACCCCGACAACGCGCTCTGCGTTGTCGGCCTCTGACCAATGGAGTTTCCACTCCATTGGTCTTGAGGTGCATATCGCACCAGCGCATTTGCACTGGTGCAATATGCAGGCTAAGCCGGGCCAGTGACGCAAAAACTAACGTAAGTGCTCTTGAACATCTTCCTGTGCGGTTCTGATGGCCGGGCAGGTAGTGTCCTGATTTGCAGTTTGGAGGGACGCGCTCCGTCGCGCCTTCGCGCGCCATAGCGCTTCGTCGCGCAGGCGCGTCCGTTCGCGAAATGCGGCCACGACAGAGCGTGGCCCTCCAGATTAGGACACTGCCGCCGGGCAGGTAGTGTCCTAATTTGAAGAACGGCGAGAGCGTTACGTCTCGTCATCCAGGGTGCTTATCATGGTACTGTTTGAAAAGAAGCCCGTCATAAACCAAGGTGGTTAAGTCATCGGTTTTATCCAAGCAGGCTCGGCATTTTCCCCGGAGATGATTGACACTCGGTGGGAAAGGACATCCTTCGTTAATGTAATAAAAGGCTTCAATCATCAAGGCGGTGGAAAGAATCATTCGCCCTGCTCGCTCATCCAAAATGATCTCCCAATCCTCTTGGGTGGTTGATTCAGGTTTGGATAAGTAATCGAAATTGTCCAACCATTGCAGCCACGACACGAAATCCATTTTTACATGCGGAGACGGAAAGCCCTTCCACTTGTCTAAATTGACCCAATGTGGCGGCTCATCGCTTTTTGCGGTGTTTACGTGCAGAATAGCTAAAGTTGTCGGAATGAGCAGCGCACAAATGCGCGCCAACCACTCTGCGTTCGATGGTGCAGTTGGGGGCTTAGGTCGTAGCTGAAAAAACGGCTGAATTCTCGCTAGAACGCAAAATGCCGCCACTCGCTTGAATGGGCTTGGCGGCCTATAAAAATAGGCGTCTAAAAGAGCAGTGCCTCTATCACAACAACGGATGATTTCCGCTTTGCCAGCTTCAATCTGAAACCCGTGCTGTTGGCCTCCATATTCATTCCAGAGAGTTGCGACCTGCGAGGCAACATTGATAGCGGCCTCGTAATCAGATGCACCATTCGCTTGGGCTAGTAGGCCCACAAAATTACCAAAAGAGGAGGGCGATGTTTAACCTTTGAGCTGCTCTAGCTGCTCGTGGGAGGTCTTACAGTGGAGTATGAGGGCTTGAAAAAGTTTTTCCTGAGTGGCGTTTGGATTCACGTCAGAAGGTGGGTTCTTGACGATCCTAAGCTGAGAGGGTGCCCTCTGATTAATCGACGGAACGATGTATTTAGTTTCTTCAGCCATAACAGACGCACCTTAGTTCTGCCTTTCTCCAGAACCTCTTGTCACACAACTCAAGCGATTCATGTGCCACCGGGGAAAAAAGAGAACAAGGCAACACCTGTCGCCCTACTAAAAATCATCCTTTCAAACCGCCCCGCCGCAACCATAAGTCCTGCTCCCTTCCCCGGACTTGCATACATATTTACGCGCAGTGCGATACGTTGTCAACAACAAATTGTAACAAATTCATCCACGGGTGTATTGACATTTTTATAGCAAAAATCTGTCATTTTCTTGCAATTATTCGCATTTCGTTGCTCTGGATGCACATAATCACACTCACTTCTGCGCTTTACTGGCTATCGCGGCCCTCACTGCTGTCTGCGGAGATTCGACAGGTAGAATCTCCAGCACCGTGACGTAACGCTTTTCCTTGCCGTCTGGAAAACTCCATGCGTAACACCGCTTCGCCTTTGGGTGGCCGGTGATCTTAAACGATTCGACAACGCCTTCCCACACGGTCTGAGCACCGAACATTTCCACGACCGGCACAGATCGTTCGTGCTGCGCTTTGCAGTGATGCATCACTTCCACCGCTTCGCGCAACTGGTCAATTCGCTCGCTCATTCCTCGATCATATCCACCAACTGACGAACCGTCCACTGAGAACTGGTGACTCCCGCTTCCATTGCGGGGGTGCATCGAATTGTTTTATGTAGTTTGCAAAAATTGTAGTAGGCGTAGTGCAACGCGACTGCGGCCCGGAAGTTCTCGATCTTCTTGGAGAACGCATTCGTGAGCCGGGATAACCTGCGGCAGTGCATTCGCAACGTGTGATTCTGTTTTTCAACGTAGCTGGTGGAGATCAGGTCAACATCGGGATTTCCTTGGACCAACATTCTTTCCACCTTCACTACTTCCGGTGGGGAATAGCGGCGGTGCTCCATTAGCTCCGTGTGGCTGAAAGTTTTTACGATTGAGCCATAATCGACATCTGCGCCAAATGCACGCTCCACGGCTCCGTTGTAAACATTCAGTGCATCGCTGGAGAGTTGGATGCGGTGAGACAGTCGCGCGGCCAAATCCTCAATGAAGCAATTCGCCATGTACTGAGAACGATCACCAACAGCAAACGTGGGAACCAACTTTGTGTCAGCGTCAATCGCAACCCACGTCCAAACATCACCGACACAACCGCCCGCCTTGTTTCGCGCAGCCGTTTTCTGCTTCATTCCGATGAACCCCCACACCTCATCGACCTGAATCAGTCGGCAGGGAAGATTCCGAAATTTTTCATCCATGATTTGCCTGCATCCTTCGCCCATGCGAACGCCAAGGCGCATGATCGTGTCTCGGTGGACTCCCGTTATCCGCTCCACGCTACGGATGCTGCTTCCCTCGCAAAGCATCGCTATCACTTCGGCCTTCCTTTGCAGTGCTAAGTTATTCATGATTGAAAAACGGACTTGTATACTTCACAAACCCAAGCATTATACGATGTCTAATCGAATCTGCTCTGGCGTTCTCGGCGTAGCCTCTCTCTGATTTTCGGAGGCAGTGTGACTTGCTTTATTCTCGGAGTCGCACTGTTCGCCGTCGGAAAGGCTGCAATGAGGAACCCCTCAACAGCGTCGATGTGGGCTTTGTCCACGAGGAAGACTGAAAAGTAATTCCACAGCGCGAAGTACCGATCAGTGGATTTATTGGCATGGTCATGAAGCCTAAAAATGAGAGGACGTTTGCTATTGCCAATGTAGTACGGATGGTCGTCTCTGTACAAAATGTACACTCCCGTCTGTTGTAGGGCAGGCACGGCGTTGACCATCAGCTTGCCGTTCTCCATTAGGTCAAATATGGTGCGGGGCCACATAATGGCGCAGGCTTTAACAATGTTCCGGTGTCTTACCATTTGATTCCTCACTGCCGCTTGCCCCGGCTCTTGGTTTTTTTCTTGGGAATGGGCGGTGTCGAAAGTGCAGCCTTCAAAACCTCCTCGAACCTGCCAGCGGGAAGCTTGATCGGCTTGTCGCGCCTGTTTTGGATTTTACTTTCCTTTCGCTTTCCCATGTGGAGAAATTGAAGCGAGGGTGAATTGAGTGTATTCGCTAGGCAAACATCTGGTGTCGGACGCCTGAATGACTTTAATTTTTAACTCCGCAATTTTGGCGGCATTTCTCAGGAGCCTATCATCCGTCGTGATGAATTCTTCACACTTCGTGAAAAGCGCGGAAGCAAGATGGATTGAATCCAATCCGCCTAATGCGATTCCGCTATTCCAGCGGAGGCTTCTGGCCTGTTCAATAATCGTCAGAGTGGAGGATATTAACTCGATGCCGCTTTTCCCAGAAGCAAGCAATCCCATGTAAAACCGTTTAACGTTATCACTTGGAATAGACTTTCCATCTCCAACATGGGTGCATTCAGCCACAGTAATTATGGATGTATAGACCGATACCTTTCTGTCGCGCGCTGCCTCCAGAATTTTTGTGCAATACCAAACGTTCTTTTCCCGGTTCGCTTGATCCGTCTTGTTGGTAGCAAGCGGCATTTGAGCATGGTGTTTGGCCATGTCAATAAACGGGCACGACTCAATGTAGATGCGCGATGAATCAGTTTGCATTCGCCCTGTATTCTTCAATAGTTTCTTCCGTGCTTTTCTTGCCGGTCAAATCAGGGACACTTCCGATGAACGCATTGAATTTTTCGACGTTGAACTCTGGGGCAAGGCGAAAATCAGTAACATCAATACTTTCCACCATCCCCAGGGCCATATTTTCCGTTACCTGTCCTTCAACAAAAATAACAGCATCCCGCTCCTCCAAAACCTCAATGGCAGAGTGATACATCTCGATTTTGAAAAAGCAATCCACAAGATTTTTGGTTGAAAGTTCACGAACAACCAATTTGGGATGATCTGTTTCCTTGAAAAGTGCGTGAACAATTCCCTGAATCTCCCCGTGGTAAGAAACGACCTGTGGAATTTCTTCCGTGATTGCATCGGCTCGGCTTCGATCTAATTCATACCACGCTTCCGGCCTTTGGGAGCCATTGGTGTAAAGCCCGAAGCGAATAATTTCGTCTATGTCAATCGGAGCCGCAATCTGTGAATACTGAAGTCGCGTAGCTGGCCGAATAAATACCCCGGCGTCTGGCGCTTCGTTAGCCATAATTGAACGAAAGGCAGACTGTCCGCGTTTGGCCGTAACAGATTCTAGCGAGGAAATTTCGCAGTCAAAATCAACAGAGTCGTTTTCAAAATTTAGCGCAATCCATTTATCGGCGACTTCCAAAGCCCCAATATCCTCACAAACCATTTTCAAAAACTTCATGGTTTCATGGGTAATGTTGGCCATCTTACCCAGCGGCATCCCAACTCGACCCTTGTTGAGTTCGACTCTTATTCGCAGATTCGCCATAACGACTCCGGGGATTTTGCTTTTCAGTTCTCCCCGATTGATGAGTCCCGATACATCAATCGCTTTCCCTCGGCCATTCCGATGGCAATTTTTGTTCGCTGGCTGTCGTCCACCTTACGATTCGTCCAGCGAAAAGCAAACTCATTCGCGTAGCGGTGCAAATGCTTGCGGGAAACGTGATGGAAACTGCCAACCACGCCACGCTTGAGCAGCGCGAAAAAACTCTCAACGGTGTTGGTGTGAATCGGGCCATTCACGTACTGCTTCGCACTGTGATTCACGAAGAAATGCCGCCCGCCGTAGTGCTTTCCGATGCCCCGGTATCCCGGCCATTCATCGGTCACAATGCGGGAATCTTTATCGACGTTTTCCAAAATCGCCGCATGAAGCGTCTTTGCATTCACGCGATCAACGACGCGGGTTTTCACACCGCCGTCGCGTTGGACAAGTGCAACGACTGGAGTTTTCTTTGTGCCGCGTCCCGTCTTGTGCTTGCCGGTGCCATAGCGCGGTTTCCCGCCTACGTAGGTCTCATCAACTTCAATATCGCCACTCAACACTTTGGCGAACGGACCTTCCGTCATCATGTGGCGAACGCGATGCGCCAGAAACCACGCGCTCTTGTAGCTGAGATTCAACATCCGTTCCAATTGACACGCGCTGATTCCCTTTTTGCTGGCGCACATTAGGTAGATCGCCATGACCCACTGGGCGCAGGTGATATGGCTGCTCTCGAAAATTGTTCCCTTGAGAACGGTGAATTGACGCCGGCACTTGGCGCATTTGAGAAGCCCATTTCTGCCGGGACTCTTGGAAGTTGGCCGTGGCGTCAGCCGATACACGCGATCATGTCCGCAATGAATACACACCGGCCCCTTCGGCCAGCGGAGAGATTCCAAAAGCTCCCGCGCCTTATCTTCGTCGGCGTATTTGCTTGCCATCGTCATCAGATTCAATTCATCCTTATCCATCGTTTTCATGCTGTCAATCTAGCAGAGAGGCGTGGGTTTGTCAAGTACATAAGTCCGTTGAAAAATATAGCGCGAATCACGGGGCGCGTCAACAATTAAATGCGCGCTCCACGATTCGTGTTGACAAGTTTATGCGCGAGTCATACATTGTGCTTGTGAAAAGCAGCGGCGAACGAATCACCGTGAAAGGATACGAATGAAATTGAGCAAAGAAATGCGTCTTTTGCAGTCAAAATGGGTGACTACAACAGGTTGGCCAAAGCGGATCGAATGGCTCGAAATTGAAGGTGTTCGAGGATGGACGGGCCAGCGCGTAGAATTCAAGTTTCCGATGGTCGTGGTGTGTGGCGAGAATGGCTCAGGCAAAAGCACTGTGCTGCAAACGGCAGCTTCGGCTTACAAGCAAAAGGGAGATCAAAACGATTGGTATGCCTCTGATTTTTTTCCTGAAACAGCGTGGGATAAACTTGAAAATGCCGAATTACGATACTCGATTCGGCAGGGAATTGAAGGCTCTTTCACTATGGCATTGCGACGGGCTACAGATCGGTGGACTGGCTACAATAAGCGCCCGCAGCGGGACGTTCAATACATTGATTTGGCCAGAATCCAACCCATTTCCTCTCGCGTTGGATATTCTCGGCTGGCGAAGCCTTCGGTTAAAGAAAAATCCGCCAGTGAATTCGACTCGGAAATGCTTTTGCGTCTGTCTAGCATAATGGGGCGCAATTACGATAAAGGCAAGATGGCAATTACTGACGCAGATGAAGAACGAGCCGTTCCGGTTGTTGCGCTAGGCTCAACGGACTTTTCAGCATTCCATCAAGGAGCCGGAGAAACTACGGTCGCGGAGCTACTCAACTTCCCGTTTACGAAGAACAGTTTGTTGTTGATCGACGAAATTGAAACATCGTTGCATCCACGCGCACAGCGGCGCTTAGTGCGCGACTTGGCAGAAAAATGCCGCGCACTTGAATTGCAAATTATTATCAGCACACATTCACCGTATGTGCTCGAAGAATTCCCCCCTGACGCTCGTTGTTACATTCTTCAGTCCGAGGGTGGAAGCCAACGCCAAGTCGTTTTCGGTGTCAGTCCAGAATTTGCAATGACGAAAATGGATGATGAATCCTATCCTGAATGTGACCTGTACGTTGAAGATGACCACGCAAAGACGATGCTTCGTGAAATCTTAGTTTTTCATGCTCCTGACATTGTGGCTCGCTGTCAGATTATTCCCTATGGTTCGGCCAATGTAGGTCATTCTCTTGGTCAAATGGCGAAACAAAAACGTTTTCCAAGACGCTCGCTTGTGTTTCTGGACGGCGAACAACAGGCTGCGGAGGGCTGCATCATTCTTCCCGGCGGAGATGCCCCAGAAATAGTAGTTTTTGAAGCATTGAAAGCTCAACGTTGGAATCTCCTCGATATGCGAACGGGACGTTCGTATTCTGAAATTCAAGATGCGTGTACCCGCGCCATGACTATTCCAGATCATCACGAATGGGTTAATAGCGCCGCTCGTGACCTCCTGCTTGGTGGCGATACTCTTTGGCAGATTATGGCTTCTACATGGGCAGGGAATTGCTTGACAGCACATGAAGCGGAAAGCATCGCCAAGCCCATTAGGGTGCTTTTGAGTTAAGCGAGCGATTTCAAATTAGGACACTACCGCCGGGCAGGGGAGGTTGACACGCGCCAAACATCCCGACTATTCTGTTTGCCGGCCATTGTGGAATGGCAAACCACAGGCACCGGGCCGTCGCCAAACAATAACAACATCGTCGAGGGAATCCTGATGAAAGCTGCTGCGAATCTCCGCAAACTGTCCGCGTTACTGCTTGTGCTGGCCGTTGTCACGCTGAGTGTCCCAGCCGTTGGCGCCTCTGCGCCGCGCGCGCGGACCACCACTGCATTTGATCGCGATTGGCGGTTTCTCAAAGCCGATGCATCTGATGCCGAGCAACCCGGTTTCGATGACCGCGCCTGGCACATGGTGAACGCGCCACACGATTGGAGCATCGAAGGCCCGTTCGATGAAAAGAATCCCACCGGCGGCGCTGGCGGGTTTCTGCCGAGTGGCATCGCGTGGTACCGGAAGCATTTCACGTTGCCCGCCGATGACGCCCGCCGCCGCGTGTTTGTCGAATTCGACGGCGTCATGGCCAACAGCGACGTCTGGATCAACGGATTTCATCTCGGCAAACGGCCTTATGGTTACGTCAGTTTCGGTTACGAACTCACCGGCCATCTCAACTTCGGCGCCGGGAAATCTAATATACTCGCCGTTCGCGCCGACACCGCGCAGCAACCCGCGTCGCGCTGGTACAGCGGCGCCGGCATCTACCGGCACGTCCGACTGGTCATCACCGATCCGGTTCACATCGGGCAATGGGGCACGTTCGTTTCCACGCCGAAGATCGCGACGGATCAGGCCGTCGTGCACGTGCAAAACACCGTGACCAACCAGTCTGACGCCGCCCGCGCCGTGACGGTGCAGATCGCGCTGATCGGTCCCCGAGGCAACACGGTGCGGACAACCGAGTCGGTTCCGCAGACCATCGCGCCCGGCCAATCCGCCGATTTTCAGCAGGACATCGTCGTCAAGAATCCGGAACTGTGGGACCTCGACCGTCCCCGGCTCTACCGGGCCGTCAGCCAGGTCCGCGCGGCGGGCGTCACGCTCGATGACGACGTTACTTCATTCGGCATCCGCGACGCTCGCTTCGAGCCTGCGACCGGTTTCTGGCTCAACGGAAAGAATTTCAAGATCAAAGGCGTTTGTCTCCATCACGATGGCGGCGCGTTCGGCGCGGCGGTGCCGCTCGGCGCGTGGGAACACCGGCTGAGACAACTCCGCCAACTGGGCGTCAACGCCATCCGGACCGCGCACAATCCGCCAGCGCCCGAGTTTCTCGATCTCTGCGACCGGATGGGCTTCCTAGTGATGGACGAAATGTTCGACTGCTGGACCGTTGCCAAGAATCCGTACGATTATCATCTGTATTTCAACGACTGGTCGAAGATAGACACCCGCGACACCGTCCGCCGCGACCGCAATCATCCGAGCATCATCCTCTACAGCGCGGGCAACGAAATCCACGACACGCCGAAGGAGGAACTCGCCAATAGCATTCTGAGCGGGCTGGTGCCCGTATTCCACGAGAACGATCCCACGCGGCCGGTGACACAGGCGTTGTTCCGGCCCAACGTCAGCCACGATTACGACAACGGCCTGGCCGATCTGCTCGACGTGATCGGCACCAACTATCGCGACGCGGAATTGATCGCTGCGTGGCGCGCCAAACCCACGCGCAAAATCATCGGCACCGAGCAGCGACACGATCGCGAGACCTGGCTCCATCTGCGCGATAATCCGCCCGAAGCCGGCCAGTTCCTCTGGAGCGGCGTTGATTATCTGGGCGAATCGCGAAGGTGGCCCGTTTTCGTCGGTGGCTCCGGGCTGCTCGACCGCACGGGCGCGATCAAACCGATGGCCTACGAACGGCAGAGTTGGTGGGGCCCGCAATCCATGGTGCACATTGTCCGCCGCACAGCCCCCACGCAGGTGGCGCCGACCGATCCCGGCTTCGTGCCGCTCATCCGCCGTCAGGTGCAGTTCTCGGACTGGACGCCGCAGAATACACAACCGCACGAAGA
>JBEKZD010000014.1:0-72498 GCA_049510215.1 Verrucomicrobiia bacterium | reverse complement strand
CGGCGCATTCGCAACCATTCTGGACTCCCGGAAAATCCGCTGCCGCAAACGCCTGTTCATGACCGCCACTCCGCGCTACCTCGCCGAAGCCGTGAAGAACAAGGCCGACGAGATGGAGTTGGAAGTCGCGTCGATGGATGACCACGAGGTATTCGGCCCGGTCTTCCACGAACTGAAGTTCTCCGAGGCGATCCGCCGCAAGTTGCTGACTGACTACCGGGTGGTGATTGTGGGCGTGGACGACCCGATGTATCGCCAGTATGCGGAAGAAGGCGTGTTCGTCACGCTCGACGGCAAACGCATCACCGACGCGCGAACGCTGGCGAGTCACATCGCCGTGGCCAAGGCGACCAAACGGTACGATCTGCGTCGCATTATCACCTTCCACGGGCGAGTCAAGCGAGCGCGTGAATTTGCCGAGGAGTTCCCGCAGTTCGTCCGTTGGATGCCGAAATCGGCAATTCCTGCCGGTAAGTTCTGGGCCGAATTGATTTCTGGCGAGATGGCTAGCAGCAAGCGTGACGCGATTCTTGACCGACTCCGTGACGTGGAAGCACCCGAACGCGGTCTCGTGAGCAACGCCCGGTGCCTCAGCGAGGGCGTGGACGTGCGCGCACTGGACGGCGTCGCGTTCATTGATCCCAAAGAATCGCAGGTGGACATCATCCAAGCAGTTGGTCGCGCCATCCGCAAGGCGGAGCGCAAAAAAGTCGGCATCATAATCCTGCCAGTTTACATCTCCAGTGGCGAAAACGCGGAGAAAAATTTGGAGGACTCGGCGTTCAAGCAAGTCTGGCGCGTCCTCCGCGCCTTGCGATCTCACGACGACCGGCTGGCCGATGAACTCGACAGCATCCGCACTAAGATCGGGAAGGGCAAACGGGTTCGCGCTTATCTGCCAGGCAAGTTCACGGTTGATCTTCCGGAACGTCTCGATACGCGATTTGTCGATGCGTTCTATCTCCGCACAGTTCAGTCAATAACCCCGCCACCTCGCTTGACCGTCGAACAGATACTTCTGTGGGCTGATCTGCATCATAGAAAGACCGGGCAATGGCCAACTACAAAATCCGGTGAGGTTATCGGAGCTGAGCGAGAGAGTTGGAACAACATTAACAATGCACTTCAGTCCGGCTTACGTGGCCTACCCGGTGGGTCTTCTCTTCCCCGGCTACTTAACGAGGAACGCGGAGTGCGGAACCGGAAGGCGTTGCCGCCACTCACAACAAAACTCGTCCTAGCTTGGGCCGACTCGCACTACCGAAAGACCGGCCAATGGCCAAAACACAAATCCGGTAGAGTGATCGGGGTGGAGGGTGAGGATTGGCGTGATATTGATCAAGCTCTCCGGATCGGTATACGTGGTCTACCCAAAGGTTCTTCCCTTGCGCGGCTTCTCAGTGAGACGCGGGGCGTGCCAAACCAATTGTCCTTACCGCCTCTCAAAACAAGCACAATTATTCGATGGGCCGATGCGTACCACCGTAAAACCGGCCAATGGCCAAAACAGAATTCTGGAAAGGTCACTGGCACAGAGTGGGAGAATTGGGCGAATATCAACGCTGCTCTGAACCTCGGACGCCGCGGCCTGTCCGGCGGGTCTTCCATTGCCGGACTGCTTAGCGAGAAACGCGGAGTGCGAAACGTAGGGACATTGCCGCCACTCACAACGAAGACCATCCTCGCTTGGGCCGATCTTCATCACCGCAAAACCGGCCGATGGCCACGAATATCGTCTGGAAAAGTCATCGGGACGGACGGAGAGAATTGGACTAACATTGATGCCGTTCTCCGGTCTGGCCATCGCGGCTTACCCGGCCGGTCTTCACTTCCTCAACTGCTCAGCGAGAAGCGCGGAGTGCCCAATAGTCTGTCATTACCGCCACTCACAAAAATGACCATCTTAAGTTGGGCCGACCGGCACCACCGTAAAACCGGCCAATGGCCAATTGCCAGTTCAGGCAAAGTCACCGGCGTGGAGGGAATGAATTGGAATAAAGTTGAAAACTCACTCCGCGTCGGCGGACGTGGCCTACCCGGTGGGTCTTCCTTAGCTCGATTGCTGAACGAGAAGCGTGGAGTGCGTAACAAGGCCGCACTACCGCCACTCACAACGAAGATTATTTTACGCTGGGCTAACCGGCACTACCGCAAAACCGGCAAATGGCCGACTAGAAATTCCGGTAAAGTCATCGGGACGGATGGAGAAGACTGGAGCGACATACGTCAGGCTCTCCGAAAAGGCTTACGCGGCCTGCCTGGCGGGTCTTCAATTGCCCAACTCCTTAGCCAAGAACGCGGAGTGTGAAACAAAGGAGCATTATCATTGAGTGTACTCCGAATAGTCATTCCACCGACCCGTGAAATTGGCTTTCGTGGCCCACAGTTGGTTCATCAACTTGCAGAATTGTAAGAAAAACGCGACGTCTCTCGTCTCCTCGGAAGCGGTTACGGGGAAGATCGAGTTGTCCACTGGTGTTTGTTGTTTCTCCACCACTAGTTGCTTGTGCGCATTAACCAATGCTGCGCCAAGTCTTTCCCCGCGATGGATCAACCCGTGTCTAACCAAACACAAAAGCTGGGCTTCATCCTGCTTGATGTTTAGGAGCGTTGCCACCGCCTGTTTGCTAAGCGTGTTTGTATTGTCAAGTATCTCAAGGAATGTGAACAGGCTGAGTGCCTCGACCTCCAAGGCCGGCGCACCGAGTCCTTGCAGGTAGAAGTAGGTTGCAATTCTCCATCGTGCCCATTCAGTCGGTGACAGCTTCGAGAAGAAATCGAACAGCCCTTGGAGAAACGACCCGATGTCCGTGTGGTCAATAACCAGAGGCCCCATACCGGATCCTTCTTGCGAGAACATGTGGATGGTGAATTTGTGGGCATCAAGTGTACTGCGGAGCGTAACGGGACCTCCTCGCAGGATGCCTAAACACAGGCGAATCCGTTCCTCATGCTTGAGAAGCGACTCATGGCCTATAACGGCAATCCCTTCCTCGTCACCCTTTACAACAGCTTCGCCCGGGTTAAGGAGCAGGTGATGCGGTCCGCCCAGATAAAACTTTGTCACTTGGTAGAACAGTTCGTATTGAGGTGCCGTTGGGGTGAACGGCTCGAAATTAAACTCAATCTCTGTGTGTCTTGGTTTGATGACTATCTTAGTCATGCCCACTTCTTCGCCAAGAAATCCCATAGCTCTTGCGAGTGTCGAATCATAAATAGACCAAGTCCCTGGGCCGTACGAGGTGATGACAGAGTCGGCGAGATGATCCCTGACAATCTTACCCGTTGGCAAATGGAAATGGACGTTCGAGAGCGCCACCTTTTCTTTGAGTATTTCCCGTCCTGCTATCAGCGGCTTCTCAGACATTGGATGCCAGACCTCAATTACATTTTCGTCGAGATTGAGGCAGAGGTGGACTTTCCTGGTCTCGCCACGACATTGGAATTCACCCGTTCCAAAGAATTTGTTCATAGCTTCAGCCGGTAGACTCGCTCCTTTCAACCCTTCCCATCCGGTACGAAGTCAGGAATGGCATCATCGCAGATCGTCGTTGCCGAACACTTCAGCGCTCCGGCAACAAGCTCAGCAAGTTGGTTTTCACATAGGCCCCGGCTTGCTGCGAGCCGTACGCCGTTCCCGCCCGGAGCAATCGGTTTATGTCTGAACGACATCCACGGTCGGCCAGATGCGCGTTCAGAATTAAGTGGCATTGATCTGCCTCTCCATGGCGGCCAACTCCGCTATGATCGTCTCGAATGACGGCGGCGGGGCCATGAACATATCCACCATGCCCCCGTAATCCTGCGCAATCTGCGCGCGCCGTTTCGGGGACGGCACATCGTCGCTTCTCCCCTTCTTCCAACGGCTCGATGGCGTCCGGTAGCAAGCGTGACCGACGGTGCTCATGGGGTGCTCGCCGGAGGGGGCATCGTTGCCAACACTCCCGCACCGCGTTCGGTCAATCGGTATTTTTGCAGACGGCTGGTGGGTTTGTCAGGGATGGTGCGTTCGAGCAATTTGTCCTTCAGCATCGGGCTGAGATAGTTCGCCTGAAATGTCTTCCAATGACGAAGCTGGAGGTGCTGCATGATTTCCCGTGCGGCGCGCGGTTCGCGGCAGAACAGCGCGACTTGTGCGGCGACTTGTGCGGTGACTTGTGCGGTCGCCGCTGGGAAAGCGTTGGCGATGTCACGCAACACCCTGTCCCACTGGCGGTTTTCCGCATCCCCGACCTGTGCGGTGACTTGTGCGGCGGGCGTCGGTTTCGGCCGGGGCAGCGTCTGGATAAACTGACCGCCTTCCTGCCGGAATTGGGGCGACGACAAACCCGCCTGCCGGCACCGGGCGATCATGTCGAGAATGCCACTGCCGGCTTTCTCGGCGTAGCGGGCCAGAAACAGCGGCTCGGCAATGAGCGGATTCCGGGGAATGGAAGCGTGGGGGACGCGCAGTTGCGCGATCGTCAGCACGGACGGCAGTTCGCCCGGATTCCATACTTCCAACCGGTCGGAAAATAGCATGACCTGCACACTGGCGTTGCTGGTGTAATCGCGGTGGGCGACGGCGTTGACGATGGCTTCGGCAACAGCTTCACGGGGCAGTTCGTATTCGACCGGCGCCTGCGGCCCGAGCGCACGGGTGCCGACTGCCCGGTTGATCTTGGACATGACAAAGTCCACCGCCTGGTCAACCAGTTCGAAGACCGTGCCTTTGTAGATGTGGTAGGACGGAATGGGCTTGCGGACTTCCGTGCCGTGGAAGTGCAGGCATTTCACTTCTGAGGTGAGCAGGAAACGCTGCGGTTGCTCGCCAAAGAGCAGGATCGCGGCATGACTCGGCTCGTCGGCGTCCATCAGGTTCAGGTGAGCCAACGCCTTGCGGGTCGCCGTCTTTGGTCCAAGCGCATACCCGCGCTCCGCACGAGCACGGGTCAGAAATTCCACCAACTTTTCCCGTGACACGTCCTTGATCGTGGCGTCGGGACATGCCGCCGCGTCGAACGGCCGGGTGCGCAACCGGCCCGTCCGTTCCAGATGCTCAACCAGGCTCGCGTAGAGGTCGGCGTTGAGATCGGAAACGCCAGTGAACCGTCGCCGGATCAATTGCCCGCCGGCCTTGCCGATGAGCGCGCGCATCCGGGGATCACGACCGGCGTCATCCGTGCCCTTGACAAAAATCAACCGGGGCCGGCCCAACGCGGTCGCCTGATCGAACTCACGCTCGGTAGGCGACAACCCCGCCGCGTCGGTTGCTCCATATTCCTGACCGAACAGCCCCAGGTAAATCTGACAGCGGGCGACCTCGTCGAGGTACACCTGATCCGCCCGGCGGTCCGATGCCGGCAGGTCTTCAAACAGAAACACGTCGAAAAAACGCCGCAGCAATGCGTCGCCGCGAACAAAATCGCGAATGGCTCGTCGTTCCTCGGCGAGCTCCTTTTGTACGCTGCTGATGAATATTCTCTGCGGCTTCATACGCGGATCAGTTAATAAGCGTTGATACGGTTGTATACGCCCCCGGTCGTAGAATTCCAGACAAACGTTCAGCAATCATGGCTTCACTCCGGGCAATTCTCTATACGTTCGCGGCGGCTTTCATCGGCACGATCTTGCCGGCGGCATCGGCAGCCGGGCGCAACGCCCAGAATCGCTCGGCGTCGGCCTTGGTGACGAGCGCCTTGTAGTGATCGTGGACAATGCGCGGGTTTGTGTGCCCCATTTGAAACGCTGTCCGCACGGTGTCGTTGTGGGCGGCGAGGTGGTAGCTGCCGAAGCTGTGGCGCAGTCCATTGTGGGGCCAGTCGGTGATGCCGGCGGCTTCGGCCAATGCGTTCAACGCTTTTTGGAAATGCGACACGGTGACAACCTTGCCCTTAGGTTGTGCGCACACCGCCAGCCACGCGGCGAGGGTGTCGTTGATCTCGACCACGCGCCGACTGCGTTTCTTCGCCACCTGCGCGCCGACGACGATGCTCCGCTCGGTCAACTTGACGGCTGACCAGTCCAGGCGTTGAAGCTCCGCGCTCCGCAGTCCAGCAAACAAACCGATGGCGACATACGGCAGCAACCCGGATTTTTCTGCGTGTTCCAGCAACCGCGCCGTTTGCTCCACGGTGAAGATGCCCGGCTCGCCATCTTCCGGGGTGGGGCGGGTGATTCGTTCGACGAGGTTCGCGTCTGCCCATTGGTGACGGATGGCATAGTTGTAAAGCTGGCTGACCTTCGTCGCGTAGTTGATGCGGGTGCGGGGGGAAAGCGTCGGGTCGTCAATCCATGCGTTCAATTCCTCCAACGACACGGCGGCGAGTTGCCGCTTGCCAAACGCGCGAACGAACCGGCCCAGTCGCTCTCGGAGGTCTTTGATTGTCCGTTCGCGTCGGCCAGCGGAAGCGGTGTTGGCAATCATCCGTTCGACGATTTCCGCAATCGGCGGCGCGTTGTGGTAGGTCAAGACGTGCTCGACGTAGTAGGCGACGGCTTCGGTGATCGTCGCACTGTACGGCGCTAACGTCTCCACAGCGCGGGCGGCTTCGGTGCGGATGTCTGGCGGCAAGTTGAACGCAGTCGCGCCTTCGTTCTCGACCTTCAACCGGATTTGGGCGGCGCGTGTCTCGGCTTCCTCTTTGGTGTCGTAAACTTCACGGATGCGCTCGCCCTGGATCATACAAGCGACTTGCCAACGAGTCTCTCCGCTGTTATACGTCAGGCGATGAATCGGTGGCCACAATTTGGTTTTTGTTTTGGCGGTTGTCATGGCGTTGAATTCCTTATCTCCCGCCATGATGCCAAACTTTGCCAATTGTGTCAAGCCTGTTTCATGTAAGTATTTGGAGGAGAGGTGGCCGAGTGGTTGAAGGCGGCGGTTTGCTAAACCGCTATACGGGAATTAAGCCTGTATCGAGGGTTCGAATCCCTCCCTCTCCGCCAGTCTTCGCTCTCCGCTGCGCTCCGAGCTACGACTCGGCACGCCAGTTTCCGATCAGCGGAGAGCGAAGACTGCCGCGCCGTAGCGTCAGCGAAGGCGGGCATTGAGGTCAACATCTGCATGTAGCTTCGGCTGGATACGCCAGTCATGACGGAACAGAAACAAGAGCAGTTCTTCTACGTGTACATTCTCGAAAGCGTCAAGGCACCCTCGCATTTCTACACCGGCTTTACCGAAGACATTAAACAACGTTTGATCGATCACAACGAGGGGAAATCCGTCCACACGGCGGAGCTGCGCCCGTGGCGCATCAAAACTTGCATCGCGTTTGCGGACCGTGAGAAGGCGTTGAACTTTGAACATTACCTCAAGACCGCTTCCGGAAGAGCCTTCGCAAAGAAACGTCTGTGATTTTCCGCCGCCATCCGCCTACGTTCCGCGCGGCGGGCAAAGTGAATTGATCCTACGTTGCCAGCTACGACTCGGACGGTCGTTTCGTCGGATCGAGTGCCAGCCAACACGCCACGCCAACAGATAAAACAGCCAGCCACCGTGATCAGCGGCATGGCTGCTTCAATAATCCCAATGCGGGCGACGGATACATCAGTATCTGATGTATCATCAGCAGCGACGAGAACACTGGCGGACGGTCTTTGCTCTGCTTGACTGACGGCCGGTTGACGACAACAGCGGGTGGGACGCGTGACCTACTCTTAGTCAGCACGCAACCTGGCAATCACAGAGAAGCCTTCGAGCGCAGTTGCTGTCGCCTTCGACGACGACGTCCGGCTTCTGTTTACTTCACTTCAGCGCAGCAATGGGCGCAGCGGGTGGCTTTGATCGGGATCGTCGAAAGGCACTGCGGACATTCCTTGGTCGAGGGCGCGGCGGGCGCGGCAGGCGCGCGCTCGAGTCTCCGTTTCATGGTGTTCATGGCCTTGATCATCATGAAGATGCAGAACGCCACGATGACGAAGTCGATGACCACGTTGATGAATGAACCGTAGGCGATGACCGCCGCGCCGGCGGCCTTGGCTTCGGCCAGCGATTTGTACTCGCCACCGCCGAGGTTGATGAACTTGTCGGCGAAGTTTACGCCGCCCATTGCCTTGCCGATGGGTGGCATGATGATGTCGTTGACCATCGAGGTGACGATTTTGCCGAACGCGCCGCCGATGATGATACCGACGGCCATGTCGACAACGTTGCCGCGCATCGCAAACTCTTTGAACTCTTTGACGAGACCCATACGCTTCCTCCTGTGTTGGATTGTTTGAATCGGTTGTCAGTATCTCCACACCAGCGACGAGATGATGGCGAGGTCGTTGGGGACCTTGCCGGGCGCGGGGGTGCTGTTGTAGCTGTCTTGGAACACCACGCGCAACGAAAGATGGGCGTTGATTGCCGCTTCGCCGCCGGCCTCGCTGACCAGCAGGTATTGCGTGAAATCGTCCACTTTGGGATAGTAGTTGATCTCTTCCCAAATCTTGGCCTGTTTGCCAAACGAATGTTCGCCGCGCTCGCCGATGCGGAGGGTGAAGAAACTGCTATCCTCACCACCTTGGCGCAAGTGTTCGTAACCGCCACCGACCACTCCGCTGAGCCGCGTGGCATCGCTCTTGATGAAATAGTAGCCGAGCGCCGGGCCGACGATCTCGCGGTTTTGGATGTCCGCGATGTCGTCATGGAGCGCATCGACGCGCAGGTCGCCAAAGAATCGGTCGGTGAACAGGTGCTTGTAATCCGCAAAGCCGTGGACATTTTCTGCGTTGCGCGTTTCGTTCGTGGCGCCGAAATTATCCAAACCGTATGCGCCTTCCACGCCGAGTCGGAATTCATCGGCGGGCATCAGCTTGGTTGCCGTTGCGCTGCCGTGGCTCGTGAGCGTCTTGCTGTTGCCCTGCGTCACCGACAACCCCAGCGCCACGTCGCCGTGCCAGGCGGTCTTGGTCTTGTCGTCGGCAGCGGCCTGAGTCTGCGCGCGAGCGGAACGGGTCGGGCAGATAACTGCCCAGGCCAACAGGACGGCAAACGACATGCGAACCACTGTTGCGTTAAAGTGAAAAACCAGAAGACGATTCACTGTGCCTCCAGATTTGATTTGTCCAACGGACGTTGATCCCTCGCCAGAAAGCGCAAGCCATCCCCGCGCTTTCATGGCGGTGAGACTAGGGAACTGCCGTGGTTCCGTCAACGATATAGCCTCAGCCGTGTTATCGCGTGCATCGGTCGGCCAGATGAGCTACGTTGGCGTCAATGATCCGGCACGACACAGACAACGACGAGACAATGATTGCACGCCGGCGCAGTGCCCGGGAAATCTTCGCGCGCATTTCCAGGTATGTCCGCCCGTATCCGTGGTTTGCAATTGGCACGGTGGTGTGCGCGATTGTTTCGACGGTGGCGAACCTGGCGTTCCCGAAACTGACGCAGAAGATCATCGACGAGGTTATCGGCGCGAAACGGGGAGAGTTGCTGCTGTTCTTTACGGGTCTGGTGCTGTTGTCGTTTTTACTGCGTGACCTGTTCAACCTGCTGCGCATACAGATCAACAACCGCTTCGAGCAGCGGGTGATTTTTGATTTGCGGCGCGATCTGTACGACAAGCTGCAGGGCTTATCGCTCAACTATTACGATCAGCGCGCCACGGGCGATTTGATGACGCGGGTCATTGATGACGTGAACGCCGTGGAGCGTGTGCTCATCGACGGATTCGAACAGGGAACAGTCGCGCTTCTGAGTCTCGTCGGGGTGGGCGTCATGATGTTCAGGTTCAATCCGCAGTTGGCCGCCTTGTCGATCGCGCCGATTCCGTTGCTGGCGATGGGCGCGTTGATCTACACCATCACCGCGCACAAGCGGTATCGGCTCGTCCGACAGGCGACATCGGCGTTGAACGCGTTGTTGCACGACAACCTGCAAGGCATCCGCCAGATCAAAGGCTTCGGACAAGAGCCGCACGAGCTTGGCCGATTTGAACGAAAAGCAAACGATCTGCGCAAGGCCACGCTTAAAGTGATGGGAGCATGGTCGATCTATTCACCGTCAATGACGTTTTGCGGAGCGCTGGGGTACGTCATCGTGCTCTGGTTCGGCGGGCGCGCCGTGATTGCGGATCGGCTGACGCTCGGGCAATTCGTCGGATTTCTGTGGTATCTGGGAATGTTTTACGAACCGACTCGGCAGTTGCACGGCTTGAATCAGATGTTTCAAGCGGGGCGCGCGGCGGGAGAGAGAGTGTTCGACATCCTGGATGCGCCCGTCGAAGTCGGCGAGAAAACAGGAGCGATGGTTCTCGGCGGCTCCGCCTCCGCCGAGTGGCCGACGCGCCAAAGCCGCTCTGGCGACGGCGCGGCTGCGGCGGACAATGGCGGGCGCGTGCGCGGCGGTGTCGAGTACCGCGATGTGAGTTTCGAGTATCGCAGCCAACTGCCCGTGTTGCACGGTGTCGACGTTCGCTCGCGGCCCGGAGAGACGATCGCGCTGGTCGGCCCCACCGGTGCGGGCAAAACGACGATTGTGAACTTGCTGCCGCGGTTTTACGAAGTCACTGCGGGGCAGATTCTGATCGATGGACACGACATCCGCGACGTGACGCTGGATTCATTGCGGCGACAAATCGGCATCGTCTCGCAGGAAGCGTTTTTGTTCAACGGCACGATTCGCGAAAACATTCTCTACGGAAGGCTCGACGCAAGCGAGGCAAAGATGATTGAGGCAGCAAAGGCGGCCAATTGCCACGAGTTCATCATGCAATTGCCGGAGAAATATGACTCGCGCGTCGGCGAGCGTGGGGTGAAGCTCAGCGTCGGCGAGAAACAGCGCGTGAGCATTGCGCGGGCGCTCCTGAAGGATCCGCCGATTCTGATTCTCGACGAAGCGACGGCGAGTGTCGATACGGCGACAGAAAAGTTGATCCAGGAAGCATTGGAACGGCTGATGGCGCATCGTACGAGCTTCGTGATCGCGCATCGGCTATCGACAGTGCGCAATGCCGATCAGATCATCGTGTTGAAGTCGGGCCGCATCATTGAGCGCGGCACGCACGAAGAGCTGATGGCGCTCGACGGCTTGTACGCGCATTTGTGCCGCGTACAATCCACAGCGGTGACAATCGAGGAGCGTTTGGAGGAGATGCACGCGGCCGGTCCGTTGGCCTGAGACAATCAGGTGATAGTGGCAGGCTTGATTGGTACCGCTTCGACAGGTTCTGACAAGCCCAGCAATCTCAGAACCAGGGGCCGCAGGTCGTGATTGATCTGGGCGGTTGCCACGAAGCCGTCGGCACGGTGGAACTTCTGCGGATCGTCCGTGATGACGATGACCGGGAGCGCATGTGTCGCTGGCGCGGTCTTTAACTGCTGCAAGATGGTGAAGACAGCGGTATTTGCCGGTTTGGCGTCGATGATCACCAAACCGGGGAGCCTGCGCTCCACGGCGGTCATTGCTTCGGCAAGGACGGTGCAAACCGCGCAGAGGAGTTTCGGATGCTGGAGGGCCGCTGATATTGGCTTGGCCGATTCAGCGCTTGCGGTGATGGCCATGAGTATTTTGAATCCGCATTCGTTGCGGATTTGCGTCACGATGTTTTGGAGCGTTAAGGAACCCTTCGTGAAGAATTCGCGCGCCCCGAGCGAGAACGCGCACTGGACGTCTTCAGCGGACCCTTTGTTGGACAACATGAACACGGGGATGCGGCTGAGTTGGGGATCAGCGCGCAATCGCTTCAGCACTTCGAATCCGTCCAATTTGGGCAGCATGATGTCGAGCAGGATCGCGTCGGGTTGGCAGACCTCGGTCCAGAGGATTCCCTGCTCGCCGTTCTCGGCCGTGGTGACCTTGAAGCCCTCGGCCCGGAGTTTGGCGCTGTAGATGCGCTGGATGTGTTCATTGTCCTCGATGAGCAACACGTGGGGCATGTTATTTCACCTCCAGCAAACCAGCCACTTTTTCGAGGACGGTGTTGACTTTGAAATCCGATTTGGAGATGAATCCTCCGGCATTTGCGCCGATGGCGGCGGCTTCGTCACTGTTTAGTATGTCGCCACTGATCACGAGCACTTCCACGTCTTTGAGCTCGGGATGCTGCGTGATGTGACGTATCACACCCGAACCGTCGATTTCCGGGATGTTCATGTCGAGCAAGAGAAGATCGGGCTTGCAGGTCGTGAGTTTATCAATCGCCTGCTTGCCGTTGGCTGCCTCGGAAACCTGGTAGCCCTCCTCGGAGAGTACGGACTTCAAAATTTCACGGAACGTTTCATCGTCATCCACGATGAGCACGTTCTTTTTGCTGGTCGAAGTCGCGGCGCGAATGCTGCGCAGAACTTCGCGGCGATCCAACTGAGACGCCACGGTCAGGGGCGCACCCAAACCGTGGGCGATGTCGTGGCCAAGAAAGATCGTCGGAATGTCCTTGGTTTCGGGTTGTAATTTGAGTTCTTGAAACACCGACCAGAATTCTGACGAAGACGCTTCCGAGTTCAATAAGATGACGAGTGGGCGAAGTTTCCTGGCTAGACTTGTCGCCTCGGCACCGGCGGTCGTCACGCGCACTGTGTAGTCGGCGGAGCCGAGCCCGTCAGACAAGATGCGGGCGATGTCCGGATTGTCGCTAACCACGAGAACCAATCGCTTCCCCTCGCTGCATTCGTCGGAGGCCGTCGCGCCGGCGGCAGCGATCCGTTTACGCAGGCGGTGGATGCCTTCGATTTCTTCGAAATTCTTGGGCAGGCTGACCGTGAAGCAAGTGCCCTGGCCAACCGTGCTGTGGACTTCGATCGTCGCGGCGAGCAAATCGAGCAACTGTTTTGTGATGTAGAGTCCGAGTCCCGTGCCTGTATGCGCGCGCGTAGCCGATCCGTCCACCTGGTAGAACTTGTCGAAGATTTTGCCGAGTTTGTCGGGTGGAATGCCGAGGCCGGTGTCCTGCATGCGGATGAGCAGTCGCTGGTTTTGAGGTGAGGCGGCGGTCGGCTCGATGCTGCTGGGCTCGGAAACGGTGACAGTGATTTTCCCCGAGTCCGTGAATTTCAGGGCGTTGCCCATGAGATTGACGAGAATCTGTTTCAACTTCGTGCGATCGGTGCGGATCAGGGCGTCTTCGGCGAGCACTTTCGAGTCGAGAGCGAGGTGTTTGGCGTCGGCGAGAGCTCTCAGTTGGCCGAAGATCTCGGTGATCAAGCCGCGCAGATCAAACGAACTGAGAATCAGATCCGTGCGGCCACTTTCGATCTTGGAAATGTCGAGAAGATTGGCGATCAAACCCAACAGGTCGTTGGCGCTGTCGCGGATGTACGTGACCGTCTCTTCTTGTTCGTCAGTCATGGAACCGTAAATGCCTTCTAGAAGAAGTTCTGTGTAGCCGATGATCGCGTGAACAGGGGTACGAAGCTCGTGGCTGACGTTGGTAACGAATTCCGCCTGCAGGCGGTCGTCTCGTTCCGGGAGCCGATCCCGTTCTTCTACAAGTGCGCTTGCCTTATTGGTGGCCACATTGATTCACTTGGTTCGCCCAGGGGGAAGCGAAGTCGCATCGTCGCACGAGGTGTTGCGCCGGCGGCTACGACGACCGCGAGGCTGATTGATTTTCCATCTCTTCCTGCAGGTTCAGCGCGCCATCGAACAACTCGGCGAACCCGCAAATCGCGGCTGCGATCTGCGGCGCTTTTTCCAGGCAGATCTGGCTGAGCTTTTGGCATTGAGCAGGATTACGCTGGCTCAGTTCCGCCATGGCCATGAGCACGGCGACGTTGTTGTTAATCGCGTGGCGCACGGTACGCAGGTTCTGGTGAAGCGATTCCAACTGTTTGTGCAATTGCTCCAGTTGTTTCTCGCTGTCTTTCATAAGTCCCGGGCCGGGGCCGACTGCTGTTGCTTCCATATCTTTCCTGCCTATTTGATTGTTCCCTGTCTTCCCGCAGCTTTTCGCCGCGGCAACAAATGTCTTTAAGCAGCCCCTATGCCAGTGGGCCGTTCTCAATTTGTCTGGGATAAGCACAATTCTCTGCTAAACTGGCAACTTTGAACTCATCACGGAATTGGCCCTAAACCATGTCCAAAGACGCAATCATCATCGGCGGCGCGCGCGAGCATAATCTGAAGAACATCAGCCTGCGTCTTCCGCGCGAAAAGCTCATTGTCGTCACGGGCCTCAGCGGCTCAGGCAAATCCAGCCTCGCCTTCGACACGATCTATGCCGAGGGCCAACGCAAATACGTCGAGAGTCTTTCGGCCTACGCCCGTCAGTTTTTGGAACAATTGCAGAAGCCTGACGTCGATCACATCGAAGGACTTTCACCCGCCATCGCCATCGAGCAACGCACCGCCGCCACCAACCCGCGCTCCACCATCGCCACCACCACGGAGATTTACGAGTATCTTCGGCTGCTCTACGCCAACATCGGCAGGCCTCACTGCTACCGCTGCGGCCGCCCTATCACCACCCAGACCGTCAGCCAGATCGTCGACCAGATTTTCGGGTTGGGCGAGGGGACGCAACTCATGTTGCTCGCGCCGCTGGTGCGTGGTCGCAAAGGCGAGTTTCGCGATGTCTTCGCCCGCATCCGTAGCGAAGGATTCGTTCGAGCCCGGGTCGATGGCGGGATTGTGGATGTGACGGAACCCGTGAAACTCGATAAGAAGCGCAGTCACAATATCGAGTTGGTCGTTGACCGCATCAAGCTGAGTCAGAAAGGACGCGGTCGCTTGTCGGACTCGGTCGAGACGTCATTGAAATGGGGCGGCGGGTTGTTGCTGGTTCTATACAGATCGGCAACCACGCCAGTCACTGCGCCGTGGTCAGACCGCCTCTTCAGCAGCCTCAACGCCTGTCCTGACTGTGGCATCAGCTATGGCGAGTTCACGCCGCGCCATTTCTCCTTCAACTCGCCGTACGGGGCGTGCAAGACCTGTCTCGGCTTGGGCACGAAGTTGTTTTTCGATTCCGACCTGATTGTGCCCGACCGCAAGAAATCCATCGCCGACGGCGCGATCACCGCATGGCGGCGCGGCGGGCGGCGTCTGATGATTTACTACCGCATGTTGCTGCGCGGTCTCGCCAAACACTACAAGGCCGATCTCGATGCGCCGTTCGGGGACTTGCCCGAACGCGTGCAGAACGTGTTGCTCCACGGTTCTGGCGGCGAAGAGATCGAGTTCACCTACTGGCGCAAGGGCGCCTGGCGGAAGATGAACAAGCCATTCGAAGGCGTCATCCCAAACCTGGGGCGGTTGTACGAGGAAACCGGCAGCGAGTTTACCAAGGCACGCCTGCAGCAGTACATGATCAGTATGCCGTGTCCCGATTGCCGAGGCGCGCGATTGCGACCAGAAAGCCTTGCCGTCACCGTTGGCGGCAGATCCGTCATTGATGTGACCAGGCTGAGCGTTGAGGAGGCCGCGCGGTTTTTCCAGTCTTTGGAGGGTCGTCCCGCAGCGGCGGGATCGCCACCGCTCGCAGAGAGTGGGAGCCGCCTCAGTGCGGCGACACCGGCGGACGGTCGCGGCGGTGAGGCCGCTCCCACATTGACCGACTACGAGCAACACATCGCTTCTCAGATTCTGAAAGAGATCATTTCGCGGCTGACCTTCTTAAAGAACGTCGGCCTCGGCTACCTCACGCTCGACCGCCAAAGCGACACGCTTTCGGGCGGCGAAGGGCAACGGATTCGACTGGCCACGCAAATCGGCGCGGGCTTGGTCGGCGTGCTCTACGTGCTGGACGAACCGAGCATCGGGCTTCACCAACGCGACAACCGGCGATTGCTCGAGACGCTGAAAGGCTTGCGCGATCTGGGCAACACCGTGCTCGTCGTCGAACACGACGAAGACACGATTCGCGCCGCCGACTACATTGTCGATCTTGGTCCGGGCGCGGGTTTGCACGGCGGCTATGTCGTCGCCGCCGGCCCGCTGCAGGCGATCCTCGAATCGCCCAAATCGTTGACGGGCGCGTACCTCCGAGGCGAACTGCAAATCCCCGTTCCGAAGGTTCGTCACGCGCCGAAAAAGGGCTGGTTGACAATTCGCGGCGCGCGCGAAAACAATCTCAAGAGCATCAATGTCCGGATTCCGCTCGGCCTGCTCACGTGCGTGACGGGCGTGAGCGGTTCGGGCAAGAGCACGCTGGTGGACGACATCCTGCGCAAGGCGCTGTTCCGAAGATTGTATCGCGCCAAGGATCGGCCGGGCGCTCACGACGGAATCAGGGGCATCGAAGAACTCGACAAGGTCATCGTGATCGATCAATCGCCTATCGGCCGCACGCCGCGCTCCAATCCCGCGACCTACACCGACGCCTTCAATCATATCCGCAACCTCTTCGCCCAACTCCCCAACGCCCGCGTGCGCGGCTACGGGCCGGGGCGGTTCAGCTTCAATGTCAAAGGCGGCCGCTGCGAAACATGCAAAGGCGACGGCATCATCCGCATTGAAATGCATTTTCTGCCCGACGTTTACGTTACCTGCGAGCAATGCGGGGGACGCCGCTACAGCCGCGAGACGCTGGAGATCACGTACAAAGGCCGCAACATCGCCGATGTGCTCGACATGACCGTGGACGAAGCCGAGGAATTTTTTCGCGGCGTGCCGAAGCTGCGCGACATTCTGCAGACCTTGCAGGACGTCGGCCTCGGCTACGTCAAACTCGGCCAGCAAGCGACGACGCTCTCCGGCGGAGAAGCGCAACGCATCAAACTCTCCGCCGAACTGGCCAAGAAAGCCACGGGCCGCACGCTCTATATATTGGATGAGCCCACGAGCGGCTTGCACTTCGCCGACATCGCCAAGCTGCTCGAAGTGTTGACCAAACTCCGCGACGCCGGCAACACCGTGCTCATCATCGAACACAACCTCGATGTCATCAAGTGCGCTGACTGGATCATCGATCTCGGCCCCGAAGGGGGCGACGCCGGCGGCCGCATCGTCGCCGAAGGCGCGCCCGAACGAATCGTTTCCACCGACTCTTCTTACACCGGCCAATTCTTGCGCCGTCTTCTCGACGCGAAGAGCGAATCCACGTTTGTGTCGCCCGCTTGAGCGGACGGGATCGTCGGATTCTTCCCGCAGTGGTGGAGAGGCAGAGACAGCGTTATTCTCTTGTCAATGAGGACGTTTTGTGGTAGCTGTAGCGAGATGTTTGGGGTGATGTAGCGTTACACCCCGAAGGAGAGGCGTGTTGAGGGTGCGATTCAAGCAGTCACTCGGTCTTGCGGTCTGCGTTGGCGTCGCTTTCCGGATGCTGACCGCGCACGCGCAGTTACAGCCCCAGCCCCCTGAACTCCCCAATTTCGTCCAGCCCACGGTGGTAGGCAGTCTGACCAACAGCGGTGGTGCCGTGTTGAGTTGGTTAGCGAGCAGCAGTCAGAACTGGGTGAGTCTGTCTGCCATGAGCGGCACGTTGGCAGCAGGGGACAGCACCAACGTCACGGTCTCGATCAACTCCGACGCGAACAACTTGGCCCCGGGCAGTTATGCTGACAACGTCACGTTTACCAGTCTGACCAATGGCAACGGCACCAGGAATCGAACCGCTATTCTAACTGTCACTGAGGCACCTGCGGCACCGTCGAGCCTGACGGCAACGGCCGTGTCCACCAATCGGATCAATCTATCTTGGGCGGACAACTCCAACAACGAGGATGGGTTCAAGGTCGAGCGCGCCTTGGACAACGGCGGCAGTCCGGGAACTTGGGCGGAGATTGCGGCCGTGGGGATGAACGTCACCAACTACAGCGACACCGGATTGCCGCCAGATAGGACATACTGGTACCGGGTGCGGGCATACAACGCGGGCGGGAATTCAGACTACAGCAACCAAGCGAGTGCGACCACGCCGGTTCTGTGCCCCGCATACGTGGTTGGCTGGGGTTTGAACAACTACGGCCAGACCAACGCGCCACCGGGTCTGACCAATGTGGTGGCCATCGCCGCCGGTTTTTACCACAATCTGGCGTTAAAGAGCGACGGCACCGTCGTCGGCTGGGGCAACAACGGCAACGGGCAAACGAATTCACCGGCTGGGCTGAGCAATGTCGTGGTCATCGCTGCGGGTGGACTCCACAGTCTGGCATTGAAGAGCGACGGCACCGTCGTCGGCTGGGGCAATAACAGCTACGGCCAGAACAACGTGCCACCGGGACTAACCAACGTGGTGCTCATCGCCGCCGGTTACTACTACAATTTGGCGTTGAAGGGCGATGGCACCGTCGTCGGCTGGGGCTACAACAGCAACGGGCAAACGAATTCACCGGCCGGGCTGAGCAATGTGGTGGCCATCGCTGCAGGTGAATATCACAGTCTGGCGTTGAAGAGCGACGGCACCGTCGTCGGCTGGGGGGACAACAGCTACGGCCAGACGAATTCACCGGCCGGGCTGAGCAATGTGGTGGCCATCGCCGCTGGTGGCCGCCACAGTCTGGCGTTGAAGAGCGACGGCACCGTCGTCGGCTGGGGCGACAACGGCTACGGCCAGACGAATTCACCGGCTGGGCTGAGCAGTGTGGTGGCCATCGCTGCGGGTGGACTCCACAGTCTGGCGTTGAAGAGCGACAGCACCGTCGTCGGCTGGGGCGATAACGGCAACGGGCAAACGAATTCACCGGCGGGACTGAGCAATGTGGTGGCCATCGCCGCCGGTGGCTACCACAGTCTGGCATTGAAATACGTGTGCTTTACCCGTCCCAACGCGCCATCTGCGCTTACGGCAACTGCTGCATCAGCCAACAAGATTGATCTGAGTTGGACGGACAGCTCCAGTAACGAGGACGGCTTCAGGATCGAGCGTTCCGCTGATGGAACCAATTTCACGCAGATTGCGCAGGTGCTGGCCAACACGGCAAGTTATCGTGATGCCTGCGTTTGGCCAAGCACGACCTATTACTATCGGGTGCGGGCTTGCAACGCGGGCGGGAATTCAGACTACAGCAACCAAGCGAGTGCGACCACACCGGTTCTGTGCCCCACATACGTGGTTGGTTGGGGCGACAACGACTACGGTCAGACGAGTGTGCCACCGTCTCTGACCAATGTGGTGGCCATCGCCGGTGGCTACTACCACAGTCTGGCGTTGAAGAGCGACGGCACGGTCGTCGGCTGGGGCGATAACGGCAGCGGGCAAACGAATTCACCGGCGGGACTGAGCAATGTGGTGGCCATCGCCGCGGGTTACTACCACAATTTGGCGTTGAAGAGCGACAGCACCGTCGTCGGCTGGGGCGATAACGGCAACGGGCAAACGAATTCACCGGCGGGACTGAGCAATGTGGTGGCCATCGCCGCCGGTGGCTGGCACAGTCTGGCGTTGAAGAGCAACGGCACCGTCGTCGGCTGGGGTTGGAACGGCAACGGGCAAACCAATTCGCCGGCGGGGTTGGCTGGGGTGGTGGCTATCGCCGCCGGTGGCTGGCACAGTCTGGCGTTGAGGAGCGACGGCACGGTCGTCGGCTGGGGCTACAACAGCAACGGCCAGACGAATTCACCGGCGGGACTGAGCAATGTGGTGGCCATCGCCGCCGGTTACTACCACAGTCTGGCGTTGAAGAGCGACGGCACCGTCGTCGGCTGGGGCGACAACGAGTGGGGCCAGACGAATTCACCGGCGGGACTGAGCAATGTGGTGGCCATCGCCGCCGGTTACTACTACAATTTGGCGTTGAAGGGCGATGGCACCGTCGTCGGCTGGGGTTTGAACAACTACGGCCAGACGAATTCACCGGCCGGGTTGACCGGGGTAATGACCATCGCCGCCGGTGCCTGGCACAGTCTGGCGTTGGGATGTGTGTCCCTTCCCAGCGCGCCCTCTGGCCTCACGGCAACTGCTGCATCAGCCAGCGAGATTGATCTGAGTTGGACGGACAACTCCAATAACGAGGACGGCTTCAAGATCGAGCGCTCGACTGATGGAACCAATTTCACGCAGATCGCGCAAGTGTCGGCCAACAACACGACTTATCGAAACACCGGGCTTTGGCCCGGCACGACGTATTACTATCGGGTGCGGGCCTATAACGTGGCCGGGGATTCAGACTACGGCAATCAAGCGAGTGCGACCACGCCGATGCTCTGCCCCACATACGTGGTTGGCTGGGGCTACAACAACCACGGCCAGACGAACGTGCCACCGTCTCTGACCAATGTGGTGGCCATCGCCGGTGGCTACTACCACAGTCTGGCGTTGAAGAGCGACGGCACAGTCGTCGGCTGGGGCGACAACGGGTGGGGCCAGACGAATTCGCCGGCTGGGCTGAGCAATGTGGTGGGCATCGCTGCCGGGATGGATGACAGTCTGGCGTTGAAGAGCGACGGCACCGTCGTCGAATGGGGCAGCAACAACTACGGCCAGACGAATTCACCGGCCGGACTGAGCGGGGTGGTGGCCATCGCCGCTGACTACTACCACAGTCTGGCGTTGAAGAGCGACGGCACCGTCGTCGGCTGGGGCGACAACAGCTATTACCAGACGAATTCACCGGCTGGGCTGAGCAATGTGGTGGCCATCGCTGCGGGTCGATTCCACAGTCTGGCGTTGAAGAGCGACGGCACCGTCGTCGGCTGGGGCGACAACGACCAAGGCCAAGCGTCGCCGCCCGCGGGTCTGACCAACGTGGTGGCCATCGCTGCGGGTGGATTCCACAGTCTGGCGTTGAAGAGCGATGGCACGGTCGTCGGATGGGGCAGCAACAACTACGGCCAGACGAATTCACCGGCCGGGTTGGCCGGGGTGGTGGCCATCGCTGCGGGTGGATACCACAATCTGGCGTTAACATGGTCGTGTCTTATCAGTCCCCCATCTGCGCTCACGGCGACTTCCGTCTCGTTGAGTCAGATCGACCTGTCTTGGACGGACAACTCCGGTAACGAGGATGGGTTCAAGATCGAGCGCGCGCTGGACAATGGCGGCAGTCCGGGTGCGTGGACGCAGATCGCGACCGTGAACTCGAACGTTACTACCTATAGCGATACGGGGCTGTCACCGAACACGACGTACTGGTACCGAGTGCGAGCTTACAACGGCTATGGTGATTCGGACTACAGCAATCCGGTATCTGCAACCGCTGTTAACCCAGGCATCCTTGCGGTCACGCCGGTCGATGGCCTTACTGCGAGTGGTCCGCAAGGCGGCCCGTTCTCGCCCTCGAGCCAGAGTTACACGCTGAGCAACACTGGCGGCAATCCGCTGAACTGGTGCGTCAGCAAGAGCGCCAGTTGGTTGACTCTCTCCGCCACAATCGGCTCACTGGCGGTGGGCAGTAACACAACGGTCACGGTTTCCATCAATACCAACGCCAACAGTTTGGCCCCAAGCAACTACACGGACACGGTCGCGTTCAGCAACACGACCTATCGTGTGGGCAGCACTGCGCGCACCGTGAGTCTGACCGTCAATGCAATCGGAATTCTCTCAGTCACACCTTCAGCCGGGCTGACGTCCAGAGGACCGGCAGGGGGACCGTTCAGCCCGGCCAGCCAAGTGTACACGTTGGCCAACAGCGGTGCGGCGGGGTTGGATTGGTCGGCTACGAACACGGCAGCTTGGGTGAGCTTGTCCGCGACGAGCGGCTCACTGGCGGCGGGCGGTAATACAACGGTCACGGTTTCTATCAACGCCAATGGTCTGGCAGACGGCAGCTACACAGACAACGTCACGCTCGTCAATCTGACCTATGGCAGCGGAACCACCAACCGAACTGTGATTCTAACTGTCACTGAGATACCAGCGGCGCCATCGGGTTTGACGGCGACGGCGGTGTTCCCCGACCAGATCAACCTGTCATGGACGGACAACTCCATTAACGAAGACGGGTTCAAGATCGAGCGGGCGCTGGACAATGGCGGCAGTCCGGGTGCGTGGACACAGATCGCAACCGTGAACTCGAACGTTACTGCCTATAGCGACACGGGGCTCTCACCCAACACGACGTACTGGTACCGAGTGCGAGCCTACAACAGCTATGGTGATTCCGACTACAGCAACCAAGCGGATGCCGTCACGCCAGCGCCTTGCATCGGCCCCGTCGTAGGATGGGGCGACGAGAGCATTGGCCAAACGCCGCCGCCGGCCGGGCTGACCGGGGTGGTGGTGGCCATCGCCGCCGGTTATTTCCACAGTCTGGCATTGAAGAGTGACGGCACCGTCGTCGGTTGGGGCGATAACAACAACGGTCAAGCGACGCCGCCGGCCGGGCTGACCGGGGTGGTGGCTATCGCTGCCGGCGGTTACCACAGTTTGGCATTAAGGAACGACGGCACCATCGTTGGTTGGGGCTTCAACGGCTACGGCCAAGCGACGATGCCGGCGGGGTTGACGGGAGTAGTGGCCATCGCTGCCGGTAGTGGTCACAGTCTGGCATTAAGGAGCGATGGCACCGTCGTCGCTTGGGGGTGGAACTGCTTCGGCCAAACGAATTCACCGGCCGGGCTGACCGGGGCGGTGGCCATCGCTGCCGGTTTTTACCACAGTCTGGCCCTAAAGAACGACGGTACCGTCGTCGGTTGGGGTGACAATAGCTACGGTAATCAGGCTACGCCGCCGGCCGGGCTGACCGGAGTGGTGGCTATCGCTGCGGGTGGTTACCACAGTCTGGCATTAAAGAGCGACCGCACCGTCGTCGGCTGGGGCGACAACAACTACGGTCAGACGAATTGCCCGGCGGGGCTGAGCAATGTGGTGGCCATCGCTGCCGGTGTTTACCACAGTCTGGCATTAAAGAGCGACGGCACCGTCGTCGGCTGGGGCGACAACGATAGCGGCCAAGCGGGGCCGCCAGTATGCTCGTTGAGCGGAGTGGTGGCGATCTCCGCCGGTTGGAGCCACAGTCTGGCGTTGACATCGCCGTATTTTTTCAGCCCTCCGTCTGCGCTCACAGCCACTGCTGCATCAGCCAGCGAGATTGATCTGAATTGGTCGGACAATTCTAACAACGAGGACGGGTTCAAGATTGAGCGGGCGCTGGACAACGGCGGCAGCCCGGGTGCTTGGACGCAAATCGCGACCATGGGTGCGGACATCATCAGCTACAGCGACATGGGATTGCCGCCGAATACGATGTACTGGTATCGGGTGCGCGCCTACAACGCAGGTGGGAACTCCGACTATAGCAACCAGGCCAGCGCCGAGACCTTGTCGCTGTGGTGGCAGCAGTGGCAGTTGAATTACTTCGGCTGCACCAATTGTCCGCAGGCAGCAGCGACTGCCGATCCGGACGGTGACGGCCAGAACAACCTGGCGGAGTTTCTGGCGGGGACCGACCCGACCAACAGCGCCTCAGCGTTTCGCATCATTAGCCTGACGCTCGAAGGTGACGATGTGCGCGTGACTTGGACGATGGGCGACGATAAGACGAACGCCCTGCAAGTGACGGCGGGCGACGCGAGCGGCGGTTTCACGAACGACTTCAGCGACATCTTCACCGTCACCAACACCTTCGGCAGCGTCACCAATTACCTCGACCTCGGCGCCGCGACCAACGCACCCGCCCGGTTCTATCGGGTGCGGTTGGTGCCATAGATCGAATCAATCAGCGGGTCAACTGCGGCCTGCCGTCCCCACGATCGGTTGAGAACCAGGCAATTTGAACTGCTGCCGATGGTCTCCACAAGACCCGGTGTAATCCTGCGACATCGACCAGCAAAGTGATTCCAAAAGCCGCACGGAGGGGCGTTGTCCTAATTTGACACAGGAAAGACTTCTGCTACAATAACCCGCGAAAGGGAGGTTATATGTTGACCAAACTTTTGCCGTACCCGCAAAACCCCATAGCGGCCTCAGGGCAGGGATAACCACAGGCTCGCGGGAAAGCTGAATGGTGGATTCAGCAGAAGGCTCAACCCCGGTTGTATTCGGGGTGTGGAAAACGTGTAAAGCTAAGATTCGTAGCCCCTTGGCAACCACCCGCCAAGGGGCTAGATTTTTACCGCTAGACTTCTTCCAAATCATCCCCCGCGTTTTACATCCGCCACAATTGATGCACGGACAGCAGTTACAGCCGACACTACTGGCGGCACACCCAACACGGTAACAAAACGCACCTCGTTGCCCGTGTCTCGCATGGCGTGACCCCAAGCGTAACATTGCTTGGCTTTGGAATGGCCGATAAGATCGAACACCTCAACGACGCCTTTCCAGACGGCTTTACCTTGGAATACTTCCTCTACTGGCTCAGAGGCCGCGTGCTTGGAATCGCAACCGTATGCCTTGCGGATTGCTTCCTGCAAAGTCTGGATATAGTTCAACGTATTAGGAATCAGTTTTCTCCACGAGATCGGCCACTGTCCACAACTCCGAGACGACTCCGGCGGCCATTGCTGGCGTCATGCGGACTGTGCTGTGTAGCTTCACGAAGTTGTAATAACCGAAGTAAAGGCCGATTGCAGCCTTAAAGTTTTCCAGCTTCTTGCTGTAGGCATTCGTCAGCCGAGTCAGACGGCGGCAGTGCATTCGCATGGTGAGGTTTTGGCTCTCAACGTAGGAGGTGGAAATGTGCGCCGGGTCAGGATTGCCGAAGATCACGGATTTTTGTTGTGTGTACAGTTCCGGCGGGGTGTACCTACCGGGCGCGAGTTCCGTAGCACGGAAGGTTTTTACAATCTGCCCATAGTCGAGTTGGCAACCAAATCCACGCTCCAGTGCTCCCGCGTATGTGCTCAGGGCATCCGTGGAGATTTGGACGCGACCAGCGAGACGCGCCGCCAAATCCTCGACAAAGCAAATGGTGTTGTAGTTGTCGCGCTTGCCGACTCGGAAGACGGGAACCAGTTTGGTGTCTGCGTCCAACGCAACGAACGTGTAGAAATCACCCCTTTGCGATTCATCATCTTCTTTGGTTAGCCTGCCCTGATGCTTGGCAACGTACTGCCAGATTTCGTCAAGTTGCAGGCGCTCGCAGTTCAAGCCGCGCATCATTGTATCCATGAGAGCCGTGCAACCTTGGCCGACGCGAATACCCAGCCGCATGATCGTGTCGCGGTGGATGCCCGTCATTCGTTCAATGCTGCGGATACTGACGCCTTCGGCAAGTGCGCTCACTGCCGCAATCTTCTTTTCCATTGGTAGGTTGTTTGCCATGTCGCGCTCCCCTTTTATTGTGCCCACATTGTAGCGAGCCGCCCCAAAATAGCAAGCACAAAATAAAGAAAGATTGTTCTTGCTAGCAGGCACAAGCTGTGCCATATTCTGCTTACTAAAAGGAGCGTGTTATGACAGAGGAATCAATTCAATCAATGGGCGGCAAAGCCCGTGCCGTGGCTTTGACCGATGAACAAAAAATAGAAATCGCCCGTCAGGGGGCAGCCGCACGCTGGTCGGACAGGCCAATTCTGGCAACGCATAAGGGAAATTTTAAGGAGGATTTCGGCATTGACGTTGACTGTTACGTTCTCGATGACGCCCAAAAAACTGCGGTCATTAGCCAAAGCGGCATGGGCGGGGCAATCGGCCTTTCCACTCGCGGGAATGCTTTTCCGCGATTCTTGGCGAGCAAGTCAATCTCTGAAGTTGTCGGCGCGGAACTGATGGCAAAAATACAGAAACCCCTTAAATTTCAATGGGAAGGTGGCGGCGCGGGAAAGCCGCCCGGAATCATCCACGGATTCGATGTCACGCTTCTTATTGATATTTGCCGCGCCATCGTTCAGGGGGCTGTTGAGGGCAAGCTGGGCAAACGCCATGAACGCATCATTTCACAGGCTCATATTATTCTTAACGCCTCTGCCAAGAGCGGGATCAAGCAACTCGTTTATGCTCTTGCCGGTTACAGCCCAGAGACCCAAGAAGTAATCGCTGCGTTCAAAATGTTCGTTCAGGAAGAAGCTAAAAAATATGAGAAAGAGTTTCCGCCAGATTTGTATGTCCAATGGCAAAGGCTGTATCAGATTCAAATCCCAATACGCGGCAAGCCATGGGACTTCAAACATCTAACCGTTAAGCACATCTATTTCCCGCTGGCAAAGAGCAATGGAAGAATCCTACAGCTTCTTAGGGCGCTGAAGGCCCATGGCGGCGATAGACAGAAGAAGTTATTCCAATTCTTGAGCGAACTGGGGTCGAGGGCACTGAGAATTCAGCTAGGAAGGGTGCTGGAAATGGCGGAATCCTCTCCCAATTCACAAGCTTACGAACGCAGGATTGCAGAAAGATTTGGCGGCCAGCAAGAGCTTGATTTGGTGCTGCCGCCTTCGCCTAAGTAGAAACGGGAAGAATCACGTGGGCGCGTGGGCTAACTGGACAAGTCGCTGCGGCTCTACACCCCGGAGATGCGAGTCCAAATCTCGCCGCGTCCACGTGATTCAACTAGGAATAGCTGAGTGCGGGCTGGCTGTAAATCTTGGGCAACTCACCTTCTGGAACAGCAACAACAGCATTCGCCAGACGCTTCGCCGAACTATAACACGCGACCAACGGCGTGAGATAGATCACAATCGGCAGCGAGTTTAGAGCAAATCCGAGGTAACAAATCATCCTGGATTCCTCAAAAATCTCCCGAATTTCCTTATTGTCGCACGCACTGAGAACGGCATAACGACGTTCAGCCCGCGCCTTCAAGGCGGGGTCTTTTGACATTGCGTATTCAGCACGCGCTAGCAAACCAAAATCCAAATCGGCAAAAACGATGATTAAATTGTTTATCCTGCTTTGCAGGAGGGAATATGCTTCCTGATCGCAATTTTCGCCATCACGAAGCCTCACAAGTCGCAATTTGTCCCGCATAGCAAATAGCTTGTATCTCAAGCACATCCTCAGAGAGGGCGAGATAATGCCCTGATAAATGAAGTGAGCAAGTGCAGCCAGAACAATGATTAAAAAGAAAATATCCATACACTCCTTCGATGATTTTTAACTCTTAGATGATTCGACATTTTTGTCGCCGATTGCCTTTGCCTGTAATGCATTTCGCTCGTTAGACAATCGTTTCAACTCGCCCGCAATGACACGCCTTTGTCCTCGCGCAGTCACGTACCACCCGCATATCGCAATAACGGATATTAGATACCCCAACAACTGTCGTTGTTCAAGCCTTTCTTCGATACGAAATACTAGCTTTCCGACCTCCTCTTGTGGCATTTTCCATACCATAAGACCAAATAAAAACATCGCACCAAGCACAGGCAATTGTCCCTTGGCCATTGCGCTCAGCAAAACGTCCCTTATCATCGTCCAAGGCCCAATGTCATGCGGCTTTTTTGTGGTGCCTTTAGTCATATCAAAGGAAGCGTAGACGGCAAGCGAGCATTGCGCGTTTCAGCCCCCGGATTGCAGTAAGGTGTATGCCTACACCCGGAAACCGTCAAGATTCAAATTAGGGGATTTATATACAATGTTACACTACGCCATTCCCGACTGGGGGTGGCTAGGTGAAGAAACTGCTAATCTGCCCTCTTGTATTCTTTGCCGCAGGCTGGGTTTGTGCACTTGTAGAATCGCACGTTCGCGCCCATATTTCCGAACATCTTATCCGGGTCTTCCCTAAGAAGTTGTCCAGTAGGTTGCAGGCAGAATTTGCATACATCGAACAACGCAGACGGTTTCACCTCCTGCAATTTCGCTATCTGCTGCTTCAATTCCGCCACTTCTTTGTCGTGCGTTATTTGAAGGGCATTATATTTTGCCTGAAGCTCCGTAACGTGATTTTCCAACGCCTCCGCCTGATCTCGTACCGTACCAAGAGCAGGCTTGGCTTCCGAAATCTTTTCGGAGCTTGTCAGGATTCTGTCGAGAATATCAATAGCATCAATAAGGGCGCTCATGTTTCACCTCGCGCTTGGCCAAATACGTCAAATCCCCTCAAAAACCAAGCAAAAACTACCCTAAAAAAAGATGAAGAATCTTAGTTTTAGCACTTGACAACACTAAAGATTTAGTGTAACATTCTCCCATAATGAAAACGATATTCGAGTTCAAGACACTGACCGACTTCACGGATTATTTCCGGGATGAGAAAACCTGCGTTGAGCACTTCACCGCCTCGCGGTTCCGCAACGGCGAGTATTGCCCGCATTGCCACCATGACAAGATTTACAGGTGCGCCAATGGCAAGCGGTATCACTGCGCCAAGTGCAAGCAGGACTTCACCATCCGTACAAAGACGGTTTTCGGTGACAGCAAGCTGCCCTTGCGCAAATGGTACATGGCGGTTTACCTGCTGTCCAACACCAGCAAGGGCATTTCCTCGGTGCAACTCGCCAAGCACGTCGGGGTCACGCAAAAGACAGCGTGGTTCATGGATCACCGCATCCGCAAAGCCATGAAGCAAAACAGGGGACAGCTTTTTGGCAGAATCGAGGCCGATGAGACCTTCATCGGAGGGCTTTCCAAGAACATGCACAAGGCGAAACGGAAAGCGGCAATCAAGGGCACGGGCGGCACGGGCAAGTCGGCGATCTTCGGACTGAAAAAAAGAGAAGGCGAAGTCCGGGCGCAGGTCGTTCCTTCGGTTGGCATGGCGGACTTGCACAGGGTCATCAAAGAAACGGTGACGCCCGGTGCCACGCTCTACACGGACAAGTGGGTCGCGTATCGCGGGCTGGTCGAATACGTGCGCGAGACGGTTGACCACGGCGCGAAGGAATATGTCAAGGGCGATTGCCACACGAACGGCATCGAATCGTTTTGGGCGTTGTTCAAGCGCGGCTATCACGGTATATATCACCAGATGAGCCGAAAGCATTTGCAGCGGTACGTTGACGAGTTCGCCTTCAGGTTGAACCGACGCACGGAAAAAATGCAGTCCGTGTTTTCGGACGTTGTGACCAACATCGCAGAAAGCAGCAAACTCCCCTACAAGGAATTGACCGCATGAGCAAACCACCGAAAATAATGAAGCCGATCAAAGCCAGCTTCACTCAAATCATTAACGCCGTTGCCGATGGAAGGGGCGTAAAAATACAGGCGAGAAAGCGGGCTTCGTCTGAATCGGAAAGCGATTCTTACAACCTCAAGGCCAATCTTCCGGGAGGGGTTTCCCTTCACGGGGCGGCATGGAGTGAAGCATTGCATAAACTATCTCACAGAAAGCGCGCAAATCCTCGCGTGTCGCATTCTCCGGGTCATAACTCAATTCCATAAGAAGCCTGATGACAGTGGCGAATTTTCTCCGACCCATTTCGGTAAATATGACATCGCCGCGTTTCCCTTCAATATATATGGCTTGCGAAACCCAACCAGCAACCGCCAATCTGTCACACAGTCGTATTCTCGTTTCGATGTACTCTTTTTCTATCTGCGCTTTTTGTTCTGGGGTTAAATCATCGGGGTGCATGAATTCCTTTCAGTTGAAAGACAAGATCGCACGGTGCCCGAATCTGCGTTTCGGGTCAAGTGTAACATTGTATATAAATCCCCAAATTAGGACAACGCCCACGGAGGGTCGTGCTTGCTGTGCGGTGAAGATTCTGACACTATTGCCGTCCAAGGGATTTGCATGAGGAGGTATTGGATCATCCTGACGTTGGCGTTCGTCGCGGCGACGATGGAAGAGAACCGTCTGTATCGCGTGGCGGAGGCAGCGTTCAACGATAAGATTTACGACGTTGCAGAGCGGCAGTTCAGCGAGTTCCTGGAAAAATTCCCGCACTCGGACCGCGCCGACGGCGCGCAACTGCTGTTGGCGGAAGCGCAGTTGAATCAGGGGAAATCGCCAGAGGCCGTGCGGACGCTACAGGATGCGCTGACAAAGTGGCCGGACAAGCGGCCCGACAGTTTTCGGTTCTGGCTTGCGGAAGCGTTGGCGCGCGACGGAAAATTTGCCGAGGCGGCGGCGCGGTACGAGGAGGTGGTCGAGAAGTTCCCACGCAGCCCGTATCGGGCGCAGGCGCTCTACGGACTGGCGTTCTCCCAACTCAAGCTTAACCAGTTCGATGCCGCCAGCACATCGCTGGAGCAACTGAAAAGACCCGGCTTGAAGGGCGAGTTGGCGCAGGAGGCGGAACTGTTGCGCGGCCAGATTTATCTCGCGCAGGTAAAATTTCCCGAGGCCGACGCGGTGTTCGGTGGCGTGGCGAAACAGTTTCCGAACACGCGTGCGTTTTATCGCGCGTCGTATTGGCTGGGCAAATCGCTGGCGCAGCGCAAACAGTACGACGACGCGCTGAAAGCGTACGCGGTGGTGACCGACGCGTTCAAGTCGAAGTCCAACAAACCCGTGGACGCGGCATTGGCTGCCGAAGCATGGTATGCCGCGGGCTGGGTTTACTGGGACACCGAGAAATTCGACAGCGCGGCGGAGGCATTTTCCTCCGCATTGAACGGTGCGCAGAGCGCGCAGCTCAAGCGCGACGCGATGCTCAAGCTCGGCGAAGCCTACGTGCGCGGCGGCAAGCTCGCCGACGGCGTGGCCAAGCTGAAGGAATTCCTCAAAGCACACCCCGGCGATCCCTTGGCGGATGAGGTGCAAACGGCAATTGCGGATTTGCTCTTCGGCCATGACGAATTTGCCGCTGCGTTGTCTGAGTACGCCAACCTGACCACCAACTATCCAGAGAGCGTCTTGCAGCCGAAGGCAAACTTCAACGCGGGTTGGTGCGCGTGGAAACTCAATCAAACCGCCGACGCGCTGAAATATTTCCAACAGGCGTTCACACTGGCGAAGGATCCGGCCGTGGCGTCGGAGGCATTGTTCAAGGTGGCGGACGCGCAGTTCGCGCTCGGCCAGTATGCCGACGCGGTGGCGAGTTACCAGCGGCTCATGGGCACGTATCCCACCACGAAACTGCTCGACCGCGCCATGTTTCAACTCGGCGAAGCCTATCACCGATTGCGGAATGCCGAGGCTGCGATTGCAACCTTCGAGTCGCTGGTGAAACAATACCCAACGAGCGAGTTCGCACCCGAGGCACAGTTTATGAGCGGGCAGATCGCGGTTGAACTGGGCAAAGAAGACGACGCGCGGACGGCACTCGGCGACGTGGTAAGCAAGTTCCCTCAAAGCGATTGGGCGAAGAATGCCGCGCTGGCGATTGGCGAATCGTATTATCGCGAAGGGAAGTATGATCAGGCGTCGGCGGAATTTGACAAGCTCATGGCGGGTGGCTTGGACTCACCGCTGGCGCAGGAGGCGTTTTACCATCGCGGCTGGTGCTACGCGCAAAAGGGACAGGCAGAGAAGACGGTTGCTGATTTCACGGATTTCCTGGCGAAATATCCTCAATCGCCATTCGCGCCGGACATCCAGTTCTGGATTGCCGACTACTATCAGAAGCAGAAGAATTATATAAAGGCGCAGGAACAATTTCAGTTCGTCGTGGAGAAGTATCCGACCAGCCAATTGGCTGATAAGGCGCAGTATTTTGCCGCGAGAGCAGCATATTCCCGCCAGGACTATACAAACTCCATTGACTTGTTCGAGGGTTTCCTGAAGAAGTTCACCAATTCGTCCTTGCGCTGCGACGCGCGGTTTGGGCAGGGCGATGCGCTCACGGAACTCGGCCAGTTTGATAACGCGTTGCTGGTGTTTGACAATTTGGTCAAAGAATTTCCAGACTGCTACCTTCTCTGCGAAGCGCAAGGCCGCAGAGGGGATTGCCAGTTCACTCTGAATCGCCTCGATGACGCCATTGCCAGTTATCGCAAAGCGTTGGATTGCGCCCACGACGCCAGCATGCGCAACCAACTGCTGTTCAAGATCGGGCAGTCGTACGAAAAGGCAGGCAAACTCGACGACGCGCTGCAGTTTTACATCAAGCCCGTGTACGAGCAGAACGTTGCGCCTGATGCCAACGAGCCGCCCGAACGTTTCTGGTCATGCAAAGCGGGACGAGCCGCGGCGGACATCAAAGAGCAGCAACAGCAATGGCGCGATGCCATCACGCTCTATCAGAAGCTTCTCGAGTCATGCCCCGAGTTGAAGCCGCTCGTAGAGGACCGGATTCGCAAGATCCGGGTCGAACACATGATCTTGTACTGATTGCGGCGGGGCGAAATGGTCTTGAACGTTGCACTTTGAACTTGGAAGTTTAAGGTTAATCCGTTAACCAAAGGTTGAATTATGCTGACGTGGATGTTCAAAGGCGGGCCGTTGATGTGGCTGATCCTGTTCAACGGACTGCTGGCGGTTGCCACTTTTTTGGAACGATGGTTTCACTATCATCGGGCACAGATTGATACCGTCGATTTCGTGAACGGCATCTGCAACTCGCTCAAGCGCGGCAACATCATCGAAGCCATCGCCAATTGCGATGAGACGGCCGGTCCCGTGGCGCAGGTGGTCAAAGCCGCTGTCGTCAATCACGATCGCAGCCGCGAGGAGATTCGCGACGCCGTCCAGGATGTGGCGCGCACCGAGGTGGCGCACCTGGAGCGAAGGCTGGTGGTGTTGGCCACGATTGCGCAGGTCACGCCATTGATCGGATTTCTGGGAACGGTGTTGGGGATGATTCAGATGTTCAAGGTCATCCAAGTGCAGCAACTGGCCGGCGCCGGGCAATTGGCGGGCGGCGTCTGGGAAGCGTTGATCACAGCAGCGGCCGGCCTTATCGTCGCCATTCCCGCATACGTGGCCTATAACTACCTCGTCAGTCGCGTACAGAATCTCGTTTTCGACATGGAGAAGGCGGCCAACGAGATTGTCGGTTTTGTGATACGGCACGGTGGGAGCGCCTCCATTGAAGAGCCAATCGTTCTGGCAACGAAACAGCAACGCAGCGGAGTTTGACGCGCGGCATGACATTCAAGACGCATTGCGAAATCGCCAAGGGCCGCATCGATCCCGTGCCGATGGTGAATGTCGTGTTTCTGCTGTTGATATTCCTGCTGCTGAATTCTCCCTATGTGCTGCAGCCCGGCATCGGGGTAGTGGCTCTGCCTGCCGTCAACGTGGCTCCCAACGCCACGTTTCAAGGAATGGTTGTCACGGTGACTCGGGACAATTTGCTGTTCTTTAACAATCAGGTCACGACGCTCGAGGGATTGCAACGGTCTTTGCGGGGAGCCGCGCGGAGGTCGCACAATCAGAGCCTTATCATCAAGGCTGACCAACAAGTGGCAAGCGGGACGGTGATGCAGATCATGAGCATGGCAATCGAAGCCGGCTTTTCCGTCAATCTGGCCGCACGCCCCGAAATCTCCGGCCAGTCCGCGCCAAGGTGAGCTAATGGCTTTCGTGAAGTTCCGAATGACCGAGCGGCAGGTGCTGCTGCTCATCATGGCGGCGTGCTTTCTTGCCTACGCGGGAGCGTTCCTTCTCCTTGGGATTCAGCGTCAACCCAAGCAGACCGATTTCACCGGCACGCCCGTCGCGCATTGGATGCCACAATCGACGCCCCAGCAGGCGCAGGCCATCGAATACGTCGTTGCCGATTTGCTTGATCCCAGCCTCATGTCGCTGCCGAGCGCTCACGGTTTCTCCCGAGAGTTGTGGGAGCGCCAGTTGCCCGCCGCGCATCGGGGCTTCGAACCGCGCACCGAACTCGCTTTTCTGGAAGTGGAAGTTCCCCCATGCTTTCAGCCCTTGCTGGAACAAGCCTCTCTGGCCGACGCCGTGCAGTCGTCCCTCGAAAAAACGCCTGCCGAATCCGAGGAGGTCACGGAAACTGAGTCAGGTCCACCGCCGGAAGTGTCGGATCGCTCAGTGCTCAGAGTCGTCGGGTCGATCGACAACCGCTCGATGCTTCAATCGGCGGAACCGCCGACGATCACAAGCGAGACGCCACTGCGACCGACGCGTGTGCGCATCGCCGTCGCCGCCGACGGCACGGTGCGCTATGCCGTGTTGGATCGTTCCTCCGGCAGCGGTGCGGCGGCTGCTCAAGCCGATGCGCAGGCGCTGGAACTCGCGCAACGAATTCGATTCGAGCCGCAGAAGGCCGCAGACGCGATGGCGCTGACGTGGGGCGTGGTGAAGTTCATTTGGGCTACGACATCGCCTCCCGCCTCGACGAACGAGCCGAACGCTGCCCCGCCGTGACGCTGAGACATACGACGGCTGATTCAAGAACATGCCCATCCGCTTGGCAACGAAGGTGTAGGGGCGCTTCGCGCCGTCGCCAAAGCGCTATCCAGCCGCCGCAGCCGTAGCTGCTTTGGCGGAGGAGGCTGGCGCGTCGGCGACTGCGAAGCGCCGATGCTGTTTGTGCGGATTTCATGGAAAACGCCGCCTGCGCTTCACAGAAGCGCAGCTACAACACCGGACTCTGAATCAGCCGTCGAGACATACGTGTTGGCGCATTTGCTTGTTGTGCTAATCCAAGCAAGTCGCTATAAAATGTGTTGGCGAGGACTCGTTGTACGAAAAGTTTTCCCAATTTCATTTTGGAATCTGCGAACTTAACGGAGGCTTGATTTATGGGCATGTGGATTGGCCGCAATCGAAAAGCCCGTGTAACATACGGCTTTGATGACATCGCGCTGGTGCCGGGCGATGTGACAATCAACTCGAACGAAGTGGACACGAGTTTCCAGCTCGACTCCAAGGATTCGAGCCTAGGCCCGCACAAGATTCGTGTGCCGATTCTGGCCAGCGCGATGGACGGGGTCGTCGATGTGCGCTTCGCCATCGAGATGGGCAAACTCGGCGGCGTCGCAGTGCTCAACCTCGAAGGCGTCCAGACGCGCTACAAGAGTCCGGAGGAAGTCCTCGACAAGATCGTCAACGCCAGCAAGGAAGAAGCGACGCACCTGCTGCAGCGCATTTACACCGAGCCGATTCAGGAGGACTTGATCGCCGCGCGCATCAAAGAGATCAAGGATGCGGGCGTGTTGGCGGCAGTCAGTTCGATCCCGCAGCGGGCCGAACGTTTCGGCGCAATTGCTCAGGAAGCAGGCGCGGATATCTTCGTGGTGCAATCCACCGTTTCGACCGTCCGCCACATCTCCAGCGAATACAAGACGCTGGATCTGGCCTCGTTTTGCAGGCGAATGAGGATTCCCGTTATCATCGGCAACTGCGTCACCTACAGCGTGACGGTGGAATTGATGCAGAGCGGCCCGGCGGCGGTGCTCGTCGGCGTCGGTCCTGGAGCGGCCTGCACGACGCGAGGGGTGCTTGGACTCGGCGTACCGCAAGTGACCGCGACTGTCGATTGCGCGGCAGCGCGTGACTATTACTTGAAGCAGAGCGGTCGTTATATCCCGATCATCACCGACGGCGGTATGAGCAAAGGCGGCGACATCTGCAAGGCGTTTGCCTGCGGTGCGGATGCAGTCATGATCGGCAGCGCGTTCGCCCGTGCCAAGGAAGCGCCCGGCAAAGGCTGTCACTGGGGCATGGCCACGCCGCATGCCAACCTCCCGCGTGGCACGCGCATCCGGGTCGGCGTGACGGGTTCGCTAAAACAGATTATCTTCGGTCCTGCCGAACTCGATGACGGTTCGCAAAACCTCATGGGCGCGCTGGCCACCTGCATGGGCAGCGTCGGCAAGCGCACCATCCGCGAGTTTCAGGAGACCGAGATCATCATCGCGCCCGCCATCAAGACCGAAGGCAAGGTCTTCCAAACAATCCAGGGCGTCGGCATGGGGAAATGAGCGGTGTAGCGGCGCTTCTGTAAAGCGCCGAGCCGTGACATCAATTTACTGCGCTTCGCAGAAGCGCAGCTACAACATATGGACCAGATCGTCATTTTGGATTTCGGCTCGCAGTACACGCAGGTCATCGCGCGGCGGATCCGTGAGTGCGAAGTGTTCTCCCAGATCCTGCGCTTCGACACGCCCGCCTCAAAACTGGCGGCGCTTCGACCGAGCGGTCTGATCCTCAGCGGCGGCCCGGCCAGCGTGTACGGCAAGAACGCGCCGCAGTGCGATCCCGCGATCTGGAACCTGGGCATTCCCGCGCTCGGCATCTGCTACGGGATGCAGTTGATGGCGCACCAACTCGGCGGTCGCGTCGATAAGAGCGACAAACGCGAATACGGTCACGCCGAACTCGAAATCACAGGTGAATCGCGGCTGTTCGCGGGCATGGACCGGCTCCAGAAGGTCTGGATGAGTCACGGCGATCAAGTGACGCTGCTGCCCGATGGTTTCGCCTGCATCGGGCGCAGTGATAACGCGCCCCACACCGCCATCGCCGACGAAGCGCGCAAGCTGTACGGCATCCAGTTTCATCCCGAAGTGCATCACACACCGAACGGCCGTCAGGTCATCGCCAACTTCGTTCACGGCATCTGCGGGTGCGGACGTGACTGGACGATGCGTTCGTTCATTGACCGCTCGGTCGAGGAGATCCGGGGAAAAGTCGGGAAAGACCGCGTGTTGCTCGGGCTGTCGGGCGGTGTGGATTCCAGCGTCGCGGCGGCGCTGATTCACAAAGCCATCGGCAGTCAGCTCACCTGCGTGTTTGTCAACAACGGTCTGCTGCGCAAGGGCGAAGCCGAAAGCGTCCAGCGCGTGTTCGGCAAGAATCTCCACATCAAGCTGCATTACGAGGATGCCACAAACGTTTTTCTCCGCAAGTTGCGAGGAGTCGCGGACCCGGAACGCAAACGCAAGATCATCGGGCGCACGTTCGTCGAGGTGTTTCAGAGGGCCGCGCGCCATTGCAGCCGCGAAACCTTTTCGCAGCGAAAGGGGAAGGCCGCGAATGAGATTCGTGGCTACAAGACCCGTTTCCTGGCGCAAGGCACGACCTATCCTGACGTCATCGAAAGCGTTTCCATCGGGGGCAATCCCGCGGCAATGATCAAGTCGCACCACAACGTCGGCGGCCTGCCGAAGCGGATGAAGTTCGAGTTGCTCGAACCGTTGCGGAATCTGTTCAAGGATGAAGTGCGCGAGGTCGGCACGCAACTCGGTTTGCCGAATGAGATCGTCTGGCGACAGCCGTTCCCCGGACCGGGATTGGCGGTGCGCATTTTAGGCGCGGTCACGCCAGAGCGATTGCGCATTTTGCAGGATGCGGATTGGATCGTCATCGACGAGATGAAGAAGGCCGATTTCTATTACCGGATTTGGCAATCGTTCGCCGTGCTCTTGCCGGTCAAAACCGTCGGTGTCATGGGCGACGAGCGCACCTACGACAACGTCGTCGCCATCCGCGCCGTCGAAAGCGTGGACGGAATGACCGCCGACTGGGTGCGCCTGCCGTACGATTTGATGGCGCGGCTGTCCACGCGCATCATCAACGAGGTCAAAGGCGTCAACCGCGTCTGCCTCGACATCTCCAGCAAACCGCCGAGCACGATCGAATGGGAATGAGCGCGGAAAGGATGAGGGCGGAAGGCGAAGGGATGAAACCCGAATTATGGGAGTGGCCACGTGAACCGCGGTGAACATTCTTGCCGCGACTAATCACTTCTGGCTGCTCAGGCTTTGATAGGCGTGAGACTGAAAACGCGCGACAATCGGGCTGCCGTTTGAGTATCTCCGCAGCGCAAGAAGCTCACACCGGCGTACTGGCAGGCCGAGTTCGCTGCGGCAGCATTTCCCGAACGCGAAGTGTTTCCTCATCACACTGGACGACGACAAGCAGAATGTTGCCCGCATCCGGCAGAAGATCGCCGACAAGGAACTGCTCGCCCTCCAAGCTGTTTATGACGAGGCGAACGTCGATCAGTTGTTCGCCTTCTTGAAGACGCTCACCTTGAGCGAGCCCGACGCCAAGCTGCTGCGGGCCGGCAAACTCGTGCGGTAACCGGACAGGCCGAGCACCGGAAGGTTGCTTTTCGCGGCCGGTTGTGTACGATGGCCCGCGCAGTGCGGCGGTGAGGAAACCGCGAGGAGAAAGTGAATCAACCATGAGCGACCCGACATCAAAGCCAGGCAGTCCGAAAGTGCCCGAGCACGTGGCGGCCGGCGCATATGCCACCGCAATGATCAACACGCACACGCAGGAGGAATTCGTGCTGGATTTCCTCGCCAGCTTCACTGCACCCGTGCGTGTCGTCGCGCGCGTCATCGTGCATCCCGCGCATGCGAAGCGGCTGGCTGGGGCGCTGCGCGAAAACGTCGCCCGATACGAGAAACAGTTTGGCCCAATCCTCGAACCGGGCAAGGCCGACGCAGCGCGCACCCAGCCAGCCGGTGACTTCTATTCGTCCTGCGTCATTCCCGACGCGGTGATGGCGGGCCAGTACGCGACCGGCGTGCTGGTGGGACATACGCGGGAGGAGTTCATCTTGGATTTCGTCGTCGGGTTCCCGCCGACGCCGGTGGTCACGGCGCGCGTGCTGGTCAGTCCGCGGCATGTGCGCCGCATCGCCAACGCGCTCGAAGCGCGCTTGCGCATGTACGAGGATTCGTTCGGTCCGCTTCCCGAACAACCACCACCGGCACCGCCTGGCCCATTCAGGTTTCCCGAGCCGCCAGAGTCGGATGAGCCGCCGCCGTTCCGCTTTCGAATGGATTGAGTGCATGCAGATTCTCCGCCACGACCAGCCAGATTTTGCCGCGGCGCTCGCCAAAGCCATCGCCGGCTCCAGCCTCTTCGACCCGGTCATCGATGAGCGTGTCCGCGCCATCATCACTGACGTGCAGACGCGCGGCGACGATGCGCTCGTCGAACTCACCGAGCGCTTCGACCGCGTGAAGCTGACGGCTGAACAGTTGCGCGTGACTGCACCGATACCGAGAGTCGAGGCGAGCCTACGGAACGCGATTGGGGCCGCGCACAAGAACATCGCCGCGTTCGCGAAGCGCTCGCTGCGCAAGAATTGGCGGATGCGCAACGCACAGGGCGCGTCGGTTGGCGAAAAGTTCGAGCCGTTCGGGCGCGTCGGCATTTACGTTCCCGGGGGCACGGCGCCGCTCGTCTCGACCGCGCTGATGACGATTGTGCTGGCGAAGGTGGCGGGCTGTCCCGAGATCGTTGTGTGCTCGCCGCCGCCGATCAACCCGGACCTGCTCTACGCGATTCGCAAAGCAGGCGCGACGGAGGTTTACCAACTCGGCGGCGCGCAATCCGTCGCTGCGATGGCGCTCGGGACTGCGGCAGTCAAGCACGTGCAAAAGGTTTTCGGTCCCGGCAACGCGTACGTCGTGGCGGCGAAACGATTGCTCATTGGCCATGTTGCGATTGATTTGCTGCCGGGGCCGAGTGAAGTGTTGATTATTGCCGATGACTCGGCAACTCCCGCGTTCATCGCCGCCGACATGCTCGCGCAGGCTGAACACGGCAGCGGTCACGAGCGCGTGTGGCTGGCGACGACATCGCGGAAGGTACTGGAGGCGACCCAGACGGAGATCGTGCGTCAACTCCCATCGCTCAAACGACGCGAGTTCATCGAGCGGGCACTCAGGCATTCGGGCACTTGCGTACTCGTGAAGAATCTGAAGCGAGCGGTCGCAGTGGCGAACGAGTTTGCCCCCGAACACTGCGAGGTGATGACGAAGAACCCGGCGAAACTCGTGCCACAGATCAAGACGGCGGGAGCGATCTTCATCGGCCCGTGGTCCCCGACGGTGGTGGGTGACTATCTCGCGGGACCGAGCCACACGTTGCCGACTGGCGGAGCAGGGAAGTCGTTCGCGGGGCTGATGGTTGATCAATTCCAGCGCCGCACGAGCGTCGTGGAACTTTCGCGTGCGTCGCTGCGGAAGTCGCTGCCGACACTCGAGAAGTTCGCGGACGTTGAAGGCTTGGACGCGCATGCCACATCGGCGCGCATTCGATTTCGGAGTGCGAGGGCTTGACCCCGCTTTGCCGTTGACGCGGCTTGACGCGCCTGCTGCGTCGGTGAATCGGGTGTCAAGCCACCCGATGTGATGGCTGCGTCAAGCCGCAGCACTCCAAAGCATCATGAGCTATATCCGAAAGAACATTCAACGCATGGCGGCCTACGTGCCTGGCGAACAGCCCCGCCGCGGCGGGGTGGCGGGGCTTATCAAGCTGAACACAAATGAGAATCCGTATCCGCCTTCTCCGAAGGTGCTCGAAACGTTGCGCGCGGCAATTGACGGGCGGCTGCGGCTGTATCCGGACCCGACCGCAAGCGTGTTGCGCATAAAGCTTGGCAATATCCACGGTTTCGAGCCCGATCAGATTGTCATCGGCAACGGTTGCGACGACATCTTGAATCTTTGCGTCCGCGCGTTCTGTGGCGAGTGCGAGAAGCTCGCATATTTCTGGCCGAGCTACTCGCTGTATCCCGTGCTCGCCAACATCCAGGGTGCGACGCAGGTCGAGTTGCCGCTCGATGAAGATTTCCAGATCAAGGCGCATCCGCCGCTGCTGGCGAAGCTCGACGGCGTGAAGCTCGTCTTCATCACGCAACCGAACGCGCCGAGCGGCGTATGGCTGCAGCGCGTCGAAATCCAGCGTGTGATCGAAGAAACCGACGGTGTGGTGGTAATCGACGAGGCGTATGTCGATTTTGCTTCGGACAACTGCCTCGACTTCGTGCGCGAATACGACAATGTGATTGTGGCGCGGTCATTCTCAAAATCCTTTTCGTTTGCGGGCATGCGCGTCGGCTGGGCGGTCGGCCCGCGCGAGTTGATTGCCGCGCTGGACAAAGTGAAGGACAGCTACAACGTCAGTCGCTTGAGCCAGGTTGGCGCCGAAGCGACACTCGAAGATTGGCGCTGCTTTCAGGATAACGTCAAGAGGATCTGTGCCACGCGCGAGCGGGTCACGGCGGCGCTGGCCAAACTCGGCTTCTTCGTCTATCCTTCGCAAACGAATTTTGTGTTTGCGCGTCCGCCTGCGCCGTTGACCCCGACAGGCGTGTCGGGGTTGACGGCAAAGCAATGGTTCGAGAAGTTGCGCGAGCGGAACGTTTTGGTCCGTTGGTGGGACGCTGATCGGATCCGCGATTTCGCGCGCGTCAGCATCGGCACGGACGAGGAGATGGACAAGTTGCTGGACACCACGTCTGTCATTTTGAGCTTGCCCCGAAAGCCTTCGGGGCGGGCGAAGAATCTCGGTCGTTCGGGGAGAGACCCTTCGACAAGCTCAGGGTGACAACAAAAGAGGGAGGGACACTTTGTGAAAAAACGAAGCGCTAGGATCCAGCGGAACACTGCGGAGACGCAGATCACACTGTCGCTGACCATCGACGGCGGCGGCAAGGCAGACATTACCACAGGCATCCCGTTCTTCGACCACATGCTGGCGCTGCTGGCGAAACATTCGTTGTGTGATCTGACCGTGAAAGCCAAAGGCGACATCGACGTGGATGCGCATCACACGGTGGAGGATGTCGGCATCGCACTCGGACGAGCCTTCGTGCAGGCGCTCGGTGACAAGCGCGGGATTCGCCGCTACGGCTGGGCGCTCGTGCCGATGGACGAATCGCTGGCACAAGCGCGGATCGCGCTCGATTTCAGCAACCGACCGTTCCTCGTGTTCAAAGCGAAGAATTGGAATCGAATGGCCAGCGTCGATCTTGGCGGCAGGGCTGGTGGCACAGGCGTCGCTGCCTGTGCTTTTCGAGTGGGCCTGGTGAAAGAATTTCTGCAGGGCTTCGCCAACGAAGCCCGGTGCAACCTGCATGTGGACGTGTTGCGCGGGGATGAACCGCATCATGTCGTCGAAGCGATCTTCAAAGCGCTGGCCAAGGCGCTCGATCTCGCCTGCCAACGCGACCCACGGGTCAAAGGCGTGCCCAGCACGAAGGGAAAACTATAAACTGACGGCAACCCGGTTTTGCGGAAGAGGTTGGAATGTCTTCTGAATCTCGATCCAAAGAAACCGTGCAAAAACCGGCGCCGGGCAGGACCTCTTGGAGAAACGGTCGGGTTCCAGAAGCCATTCTGTTGGCGGTGGTCTTCCTCATGGCTTTGGCCGCAAGTCTCTACCCGATCATCCATTCCCCTGTGAGAATCAGGCATGGCTTCGGTCCTTTCGGGGACTCGTATCTTTACCATACGCTTGCATACAATTTATATGAAGGTCACGGTTTTTCAGGAACTGACGACGGTCGAGCGTTGGGGTTGCCTCACAAAGACAATCCATTGGCGTACGAGCCTTCGGTGACTCGTGGCCCCGTGTACCCCTTTTTTCTTTGCGCCGTCTACAAGGTTTTTGGCAATCGGGAAGCCATGGCGTCAGTGGACACATGGCATCTCAATTGGGACCGGGTCCGGATTGTGCAATGTGTACTGAATGCGGTGACCTGCCTGTTGGTTTTCTGGATTGCGAGAGTCATTCGTCCGGAGAGTTTCTTGGCCGCGTTCACGGCGGCGTTAATCTACGCTTTCTGTTTCTACAATATTTTCTACGCCAGGGCGCTCCTTTCCGAGTCGGTGACCACTTTCATCCTGACGGGTTTCATCCTGCTCGGTGTATTGGCGTTGAAGACGAACAAGGCCTTGTGGTGGCTTGCTGCGGGGGTGCTGTTCGGTGTGACGGTCCTGTCGAGAGCGGAGTATATTCCGTTCCTGCTTGCTTTCGGGGGATACATATTCTGGGTCAACCGCGGTCGGGTTTGGATTGGCGTCCGGAATGCAGCTTTGTTTACCGGGGCCGCGATCTGCACTGTCGCTCCGTGGACGATCAGGAACTATTGCGTGTCCCGACACCTGGTGTTCGTCTCCACCGGCGGGATTGGATACGGTCTGTACTTCGGGACGTTCGAATCCGAGATGACTTGGAAAGGATGGGGAGTGTTTCCAGATGAGGTTTTCTTTTTGCCACGGGAAAAGGAACGGTTCAACGCGCTGTACACCTCGTACGACCAAAACATGATGAAGGGAAGCATGAACGTCCGAGAGAACGATGCAGCATTCATACAACTGGCGCTGGAAAGGATCAGAAGCCGTCCGCTGGATTGTCTGAGCAATTGGCTCACCAAGGCGCCCCGGCTTTGGTACCAAAACTATATCCAAATGTATGTGGAACGGGAGGCCTCCGGCAATTGGTTTGTTTCCTATTCTGTGTTTGCCTTGTTGGCATTTTGGTCGAGCACGAAAGAAGAAAGGATTCTGATGGGGTTAATCGGGCTGCTGTTTGTTTATCTGAATTTGATTTTCCTCCCGGTGCATATCGAGCCACGGTACGGCGTTGCCCTGATGCCGGGGATCATCGCCCTAACCGGAATCGGTCTGGGGAAAACGTGCGTCTGGATCAGAACAAAGCTGATCAGTTGATGCAGTCTTCATCTGCCTGGCGCGCTTCGGCGCGCAGGCGTGTGCTTCGTGGCGGAAAAGTATCCCCGCAATCATTTGCTTTTTCGTCGTCTGCCGCAGCGGGGTGGGTATAGGCAGACAGTCTCGATTCAGGTGAACTTTTTTACACCCGGCGATGACGAAGCATCAAGCCCGCATGCGTCGAGACTTTTCTGTGCGTCCCGTGGATCGACTGAGGTAAAAAAGCCGGGGCGACCCTACGAGCTGTCCCTTCTGGGGGAAACATCAGTTTCAGCTCGCGCTGGCGGCGAGTTGGTTGAAAACCAGCTTGCCGTCGGCGACGCTGACTTCGACCATTTCGCTCGGCTTGATGTTGCCGCGCAGGATTTCCTCGGCGAGCGGGTCCTGGAGATATTTTTCCACGGCGCGGCGCAGCGGACGGGCGCCGAACTGCGGATCGTAACCTTTCTCAATGAGGAAGTCGGTCGCCGCGGGTGTGAGAGCGATCTCGACGTCCTTGTATTTGAGGCGGCTCTTGACCTTCGACACTTCAAGCTCGACGATCTTGAGCATGTCCAGTTTGTTCAGGTTGCGGAAAACGATCATGTCGTCGAGGCGGTTGAGAAACTCAGGCTTGAATACGCGCTTGGCTTCGTCGAGCAGTTTGCCCTTCATCTCCTCGTAGGAGTGCTCTTCCTTGCTCGGTGCGAAGCCCAGTCCTGTCGCTTTGCGGACGGTGTCCGCGCCGATGTTGGAGGTCATGATGATGACGCAATTCCGGAAGTCAACCTTGCGGCCGAGCGAATCGGTCAGGTGACCGTCTTCCAGAATCTGCAGCAGCATGTTCATCACGTCGGGGTGCGCCTTTTCGATTTCGTCGAACAACACGACCGAGTACGGGCGGCGACGAACTTTCTCGGTCAACTGTCCACCCTCTTCGTACCCGATGTAGCCGGGCGGCGAACCGACCAGCCGCGAGACGTTGAACTTCTCCATGTACTCGCTCATATCGAGCTGAATCAAAGCTCCCTGATCGCCAAACATGAATTCCGCCAGCACCCGCGCCATGAGCGTCTTGCCGACGCCCGTCGGGCCGAGAAACACAAACGAGCCGATGGGACGATTCGGGTCTTTCAGGTCGGCGCGACTGCGACGCAACGCCTTGCTGATGGCGGTGACCGATTCATCCTGGCCGATGATGGTCTTGCGCAACTCCCCTTCCATGCGCAACAACTTTTCAGTGTCCTTCTGCTCCATGCGGCTGAGCGGGATACCCGTCCACTTGGCGACAATGTGCATGATGTCTTCTTCGGTGATGACGACCTCCTTTTCCTCGCGGCTCTGCCGCCACTCGGCCATCACCTGGTCCAGCTTGTCACGAGCATGTTTCTCCTTGTCGCGCAAGCTGGCGGCCAATTCGAAGTCCTGCGCCTTGATCGCCGTTTCCTTCTCCAGCTTGAGTTTTTCGATCTCCTTCTCCATATCCTGGATGTTCGGCGGCCGGGTCAACGCCTGAATACGAGCGCGCGCGCCCGCTTCGTCCACAACGTCGATTGCCTTGTCGGGCAGGAAACGACCCGTGATGTAACGATCCGACAATCGCGAAGCTGCGACCAGCGATTCGTCACTGAATTTTGCGTGATGATGTTCCTCGTACTTCGAACGCAGTCCTTTCAAAATCTCGACCGTCTCGTCGATTGTCGGCGGCTCGACGACGATGGTCTGGAAACGGCGCTCGAGCGCGGCGTCCTTCTCGATGTACTTGCGATACTCGTTCATCGTGGTCGCGCCAACGACCTGCAGTTCGCCGCGTGACAGCGCGGGCTTGATGATGTTGCTGGCGTCCATCGCGCCTTCGGCTGAGCCAGCGCCGACAATGGTGTGCAACTCGTCGACGAACAGAATCACATTCTTGGAACGTTTGATCTCGTCCATGACGGCTTTGATGCGTTCCTCGAACTGGCCGCGATATTTTGTGCCCGCGACCATCAACGCGAGGTCGAGCGTGACCACGCGTTTGTCGCGCAAGATCTCGGGAACGTTGCCTTTGGCGATTTCTTGAGCCAGACTTTCGACAATCGCGGTCTTGCCGACGCCTGCTTCACCGAGCAACACGGGGTTGTTCTTGGTGCGACGGCAGAGAATCTGGATGACGCGTTCGATTTCGTTCTCGCGGCCGACAACGGGATCGAGTCCACCCTTTCGCGCCAGTTCCGTCAAATCGCGCCCGAACATCCGCAGCGCGGGCGTCTTCATTTCCTTCTTGCTGCCCGGTGGAGCCTCGCCTTCCTCCGTCCCGCCTTCCGACGGCGTGAAATTCGGATCGAGTTCCTTGAGAATCTCGTTACGGCAACGCTCGATATCGACATCGAGCGACTTGAGAATGCGGGCGCCAGCGCCTTCGCCTTCGCGGAGCAAACCGAGGAGAACGTGTTCCGTGCCGACGTAATTGTGATTGAGCTGTTTCGCTTCCTTCTGCGCCAGCGCGAGAACTTTCTTCACGCGCGGGGTGTACGGAATGTTGCCCACCATCTTGGTCTCGGGACCGGTGCCGATTTGCTTCTCGACCTCCATGCGAACGGTCTCGAGGTCAAGACCCATTTTTTGGAGGACGTTGACCGCGACGCCCTGGCCGAGCTTGATCAGGCCGAGCAACAGGTGTTCCGTGCCGACATAGTTGTGGTTAAAACGGTCCGCTTCCTTGCGGGCCAGAGCCAGCACCTGCTGCGCTCGCGGGGTAAAATTGTTCATTTCCATCACCGCTAACCTCTCAAGCTACTTCCGTTTGGCCACGACCCGGTGGCCGGGTGTCTTCGATCTTAGGTTTCGAAACATTCTTCAACCGTTCCCGAATCAAGTCGGCGCGGAAGACATCGCGTTCCTCCGCGGTGAGCTTGCGCTCAGCGGCTTTCTGGACATGGGCGGGCTGCGAAACGATAAACATCTCGTCCACCACGCCCCGCGCAGCAGCCGGAAAGAATTCTAAATCAACCCCCATGCGAACCAAACTGAGCAAATTTAATGCCTCCTTCGAACTGATGGTGCGCGCATTGGTCAAAACGCCATACGCGCGCCCCACCTGATCATACACAAGACGCGGCTTCTTTTCAAGCAGGGTCATCCGCGCATTATCCTCGTGCTCAACGATCTGGAGGATGACCTTGTTCAGCCGTTCAATTACGTCCAACTCTTTCTCGCCAAGCGTCGTCTGGTTTGAAACCTGAAACACGTTACCGAGCGCTTCCGTGCCTTCGCCGTAAAGCCCGCGCACCGCCAAGCCGAGTTTGTTTACCGCTTGAACAACCTGGTGAATTTGATCGCTCAACACCATCGCGGGCAAATGCACCATCGCCGAGCCGCGCATGCCGGTGCCGACGTTGGTCGGGCACGCGGTCAGATACCCAAGCCGCGGCGAAAACGCGAAGTCAAGGTGTTCCTCAAGCTCGGTGTCGACCTTGTCGATCGTTTTGAATACGCTTTTGATCTGCAGCCCGGCTTTGATCGCCTGCATGCGCAAGTGATCTTCCTCGTTGATCATCACACTCATGGTTTCGCGATCGTTAATGACGACGCCGCTCCCCACGTTTTTGGCCGCGTGCTCACGACTGATCAGGTGGCGTTCGACGAGAACCTGCTTGTCGATGGCGGCGAGATTGACCATCGAATCGCTGAAGCAATCGCCCATCTCCGTTAACTTCTCAACGAGCGGCCGTATCATTTCAAGGGTCTTCTGGCGTTCCGCTTTCTTCGCCCAGCCCGGAAAGGGGACATTCTGGAGGTTGCGCGCCAGCCGCACGCGACTGGAGAGCACAATCTTGCTGTTTGGGCCTTCGGCTTTGACCCATTCAGTCGGGCTCTTCAGTAGCTCCTCGATCTTCATGTCACGCTGCCTGTCGTCTTCAATTTAGATTCCAACTCGCGAATTTGGTCGCGAATCTGCGCTGCCTCCTCGTATTTCTCCGCGCTCACCGCTTTCCCGAGCTCGTGAGAAAGTTCTTTGATCTTCTCGCTGATGGCGACGGTGTGCGCGGCCTTGCCGGGGACTTTGCCAATATGCCGGTCGCTCTTGTGCATCGCCTTCAACAGAGAAGACAAGCCGGCCTCGAAGGTCTCCCAGCACACGCTGCAGCCCAGTCGGCCCGTCCTCTTGAAATCGGCTTGTGTGAAGCCGCAGACAGGACAGCGAACGCCTGGGGACTCGGTCTTGATTTCCTCCGCCGATCCCAATCCGACCAGCAGATCAGCCAGGGAAAATCCCGCCGACTCCTGCACACCCTTTGCCTTCGAGCAAGCGTCGCAAAGATCCACCTTCAGCATCTTCGCATCCACGATCTGCGTCAGATGAACTGTGGCTTCGTTCTTTTTGCAAATGTCGCAGAGCATCATTCGTTCAACTCGGTGTAATTGGCGTTCCCTCCGAGCAAGTCAACTTACGAAACTCCGACATCAATTTCAAGGTAAGCGGCCCCGGTTTCCCGCTCCCGATCGGCCGGCAGTCAATCGTCGCCACCGGCGCGATCTCCGCCGCCGTCCCCGTGAGGAAACACTCGTCAGCGGTCATCAGATCGTACCGGGTCAGATGCGTCTCGCTCGCGGTTAGTTTCAATTTGGCCGCCAGTTCGAGGATCACGGCGCGTGTGATCCCGACCAACGCACCGTCGCTGACCGGCGGCGTCTCCAGCCTGCCGCCGCGCACGATGAAAAGGTTGTCGCCCGTGCACTCGGCGACGTAGCCGGCGCTGTTGAGCATGATCGCCTCGATGGTGCCGGCGTGGATGGCCTCGATCTTCGCCAAAATGTTGTTCAGGTAGTTCAACGATTTGATGGACGGGCTGATCGCCGCCGCGTTAACGCGCTGCGTCGCCGCCGTGATTAGTTCGATCCCCTTTTGGTATACTTCTTTGGTGTACAACTCGATCTTGTCGGCGATGATGAATACCGACGGCTTCCGGCATCTAAACGGGTCCAGACCGAGGTTGCCGACCCCACGGGTTACGACGAGCCGGATATAGCCGTCCTGCAATTTGTTTCGCGCGCAAGTCTCACAGCAGGCCTCGACCAATTGTTGCCGCGTCATCGGGATCTCCAGCATGATCGCCTTCGCTGACGCGAACAGCCTGTCCAAATGCTGCTCCAAACGAAAGATCTTCCCGCCGTACACACGGATCCCCTCGAACACGCCGTCCCCATACAAAAGACCGTGATCGAAGACGGAAACCTTCGCGTCCTCTTCCGCAACGTATTTGCCATCCAAAAAAATCATCACTGAGCGTTCCTCTATTGTAAGCGTTATCTAATCCAAAATCCTGCCGTCTGCAATCTCCAAAACTCGTTCACCGCGTTTGGCAATATGCTCGTCGTGCGTCACCATCACCATCGTCGTCTTCAATTCCGAGTGCATCTGCCAGAGCAAATCCAGAATCGCCTCACTCGTCTTCGAATCGAGATTGCCCGTCGGCTCGTCGGCCAGCAACAGGCTCGGGCGATTCATCAGCGCACGCGCGATGGCGACGCGCTGTTGTTCGCCGCCGCTCAATTCGGCCGGCCGATGTTCCATGCGTTCACCCAACCCGACCGCTTTCAACAACTCGATGCCCGTTTCCACCCAATTCTCCCGGCGTTGGTCACTGAGCATCGCGGGCAGGCAGACATTCTCCAGCGCATCCAATTCAGGCAGCAAGTTGTAGGATTGAAAGACGAATCCAATCCGCTGGTTGCGCAGCCGAGTAAGCCCGGCATTGGACATCTTAAACAGCGAAGCGCCATCGAGCGTGACATCGCCTGACGACGGCGCATCCAGCCCGCCCAGCAAATGCAGCAGGGTGCTTTTCCCCGCGCCCGATGCTCCCGCGATCACGAGCACTTCACCTCGCTGCACCTGCAAATCAATCCCCTGCAACACCTCCACGTCGCGCTTGCCCAGAGTGTAGGTTTTGCGCAATCCCTCCGCAACTAAAATGTCGTCTCGTGGTTCACTCATGGCGCAACGCGTCCACGGGATTGAGTTTCGCCGCCCACAGCGCAGGGATCACGCCTCCCAGCGTGCAAATCGCAAGCGCGGAGATGATGATCGCAAGCAGATCGCTCAGCGTCAGAAACGCGGGAATTTGCGCGAAGTTGTAGATGTCCTTCGGGAACACATCGATCCCCACCACGCGCGTCAGAAAATTTTGGATCAACGTGAGGTTTCTGATCGTTATCAGACCCAACGCCGTCCCAATGACGACGCCCAGCACTCCCACGATGAACCCCTGAATCAGAACAAGTCGCGAGAGTTTTCCTGACGATGCGCCCAGGGCCTTGAGCACTCCGATTTCCTTGGTCTTCTGCACGGTGGTCGTAATGAGCGTGCTCATGATGCAGAACGCTGCCACGACAATGAGCAGCATCAGGATCACAAACATCGTCGTCTTCTCCACCTGGATTGCTCCGAGCAGTCGCTGGTTCAACTGCGCCCAGGTTTGCGCGCGCAGCGGTGGCTGAAGGATTCTGTTGAGGTGAGCGGCAACCTCTTCCGCGCCTTTGAACGGATCGTCGGTCATCAACTCTATCCCATGCACGGCGTTGCTGATTCCATAAAGATCCTGCGCGGTCTGAAGCGACGTGAAGATCAGCCCGGCGTCGTACTCGAACATGCCGGATTCAAAAATGCCTGTCACGGTCAGCTCCACCGGCAGATACACCTCTTCGCCACGCTTCTCGAAATTGCGCGGCGAGTACACGGTGATCTTGTCGCCGAGATAAATGCCGTACTCCGCGGCCAGTTCGCGGCCGATGACCACCTTGTCACCGTTCAGGTCGAGGCTGCCTTCCTTGATATATTCGCCGAGCTTGCTAACGGTGATCTCGCGCTTCGGATCGATCCCTTTGAGGTATGGCGTGGCCACGCGGCGGTTGAACTCGACGAGCACCAGACTCAACGCATACGGCGAGGCTGCCTTGACGCGCGGTTGCTCCAGCAGCGTCCTCGTCAACCCATCGCTGTCCTGGATCAACCCGCCCGTGACCGTCACGTGGGCGTGCATTCCCATCAGCTTCTCGCGGAGTTCGCGGTCGAACCCGCTCATCACGGCGATGACAACGATCAATACCCACACGCCGATCGTGACGCCTGCCAGCGCAATGAGCGTGATGACAGACACGAACGTTCGCTTCGGTTTCAGATACCGCAAGCCGAGGAACAGTTCGAAAGGCAAGCGCGTCATGGGAGGGTGGGATTGGAGTACTGGAGTCTTGGAGTACGGGGGCATTGGCGCGGTCGTTCCATCACTCCATAACTCCACTACTCCTCCGTTCTCCCCTGCGGACGCAATTGCGGGAAGAGAATCACGTCGCGGATGCTCTCCGCCCCCGTCAACATCATCACCAGCCGATCGATCCCGATGCCCATCCCGCCCGCCGGCGGCATACCGTGCTCCAGCGCTAGCAGAAAATCCTCGTCGAGCTTCTCGCCGTGACCTGCCGCCTGATGCAGTAGCCGCTCGCGTTGCACGACTGGATCGTTCAACTCTGAGTAAGCCGGCGCGATCTCCTGGCCGTTGATGATCAACTCGAACACGTCCACTACGCTCGGATCTTCCTTGTTTAGTTTGGCGAGCACCACGAGTTCCGCCGGCAAATGAGTCACGAACGCTGGATTGATCAGCGTCGGCTCGATCGTCTTCTCAAAAATTGCGTTCGTCACTTCATAGTCGGGTGCGTCTGGTGGAGATTCGATGCCCATCTGCGCCGCGCGCATCTTGCGGTCCTCTGCCGAGATCGTGAACCAGTCCTTGCCGAGTCTCTCTTCGATCAGCTCCCGATACGTGACGCACTGCCACGGCGGAGTCAAGTCGATCTCTTGCCCGTCATAGCGTTTCACGATCAGCGAATCGAAGACATTCTCCGCCACCGAAGTCACCAGTCCTTGCACCAACTCCATCATCGTCTCGTAGTCGCCGTAGGCCTGGTATACTTCGAGCATGGTGAACTCTGGATTGTGCTTGCGCGAGATGCCTTCGTTGCGGAAGTTGCGATTGATCTCGTAGACCTTCTCGAAACCGCCCACCAGCAATCGCTTCAGATACAGTTCGGGCGCGACGCGCAGAAACAGATCGATACCAAGCGCTTCGTGGTGCGTCTTGAACGGTTTCGCCGCCGCGCCGCCGGCGACCGGCTGCATCATCGGCGTCTCCATTTCGACGAATCCGCGCCCGTCCAGAAACTTTCGAATCTCCGCCACTACGCGACTGCGAAGCAGAAACATGTCCCGCACCTGATCGTTGAGAATCAAATCCAGATACCGCTGGCGAAGCCGCGTCTCCACGTCCTTGATGCCGTACCATTCCTTTGGGAGCGGCCGGATCGCCTTGCTCAGCAGCGTAAGGCTGTCCACGCGCACCGTCAATTCGCCCGCGTGGGTCGTGAAGAGTTTGCCGGTCACGCCGACGATGTCGCCGAGATCCACGAAATGCTTGAACAAATCGAATTGCTCTTCGGGCACGGCCGTCTTCTGCAGATAAATCTGAATCTTGCCCGTCGAATCCTTCATGTCCGCGAACATGCTCTTGCCCATGTCTCGATGGCTCATCAGCCGCCCCGCCAATCGCACGTCGCGCTCCGGCGTCGGATTGGCGCGCACCGCCGCGACAGTCTCGCTGACCTCGAACCGCCCGCCGTACGGATCAATCCCCTTATCCAGCAGTTTTTGGCGCTTCTCCAGTCGCGCCTTCATCAACTCGTGAATCGGTTCCATGACTGCATCGAGAATACTCACTCACCCACGCATGAGCAACGGAAAACATCGAAGCTGCAATTTCGGATTGCCACTGGGGCACGCTCGGCCGGACGAAAACCATTCCGATTGAAAAACGAATAGATCAGACCCCCGGAACCGTGGTATGTAACTGGCGGCACAAATGAACTCCGATGAGAAACGCAGCACCACAAACTGAATGGGAGCATCCTGATGAACGCATTGTGCATGAGAGCAAAGACAAGGTCGGTTCTTCTTGGCGGCCTGACCATGATGGTGTTTCTCGAACTGCTGCTCGAGCCTGCACGGGCACAGGTCTCCAACCAAAGCACAAACACGACATCGCCAGAAATGACGTTGCCAAAACCAAACGATCCGAAATTGCCGACGCTGTTCCTGATCGGTGATTCAACCGTCAGAAATGGACGGGGAGACGGTGCAAACGGCCAGTGGGGATGGGGTGAGCCGCTCGCTGCATTCTTCGACAAGACAAAAATCAACGTCGTGAACCGCGCGATCGGCGGACGCAGCAGCCGCACCTACCTGACGCAAGGCCACTGGGACAGAGTGCTGGCCCTCATGAAGCCCGGCGACTTTGTCGTGATGCAGTTCGGCCACAACGACGGCGGCGCTATCAACGACACCTCGCGCGCACGCGGCACGATCAAAGGCATCGGCGAGGAGACACAGGAGATCGACAACCTGCTCACAAAGCAACACGAGGTGGTGCACACTTACGGTTGGTATTTACGAAAGTTCATCGCGGACACGAAGGCGAAAGGCGCCGTGCCGATCATTTGCTCGCCGGTTCCCAGAAAGATTTGGAGAGACGGCAAGATCGTCCGTGATGACTACGCGAAATTGGCCGCCGAGGTCGCAAAGGCGGAAGGCGCGGCGTTTGTTGACCTGAACGAGATCATTGCCCGGAAATACGAAGAACTTGGACAGGAAAAAGTGGAGCCGCTGTTCGCCGACGAGCACACGCACACCACCCTGGCCGGCGCCGAACTTAATGCCGCTTGCGTCATCTCGGGGCTCAAAGAACTCAAGGGCAGTCCGCTGTCGGCCCACTTTTCGCAGAAGGCCGCTGCCAGTCGGCAAACAGGCCGCAACGATTGAACCGCTGTGGCAGATTCGCCTTCATCGGGAAGTCGGTCTCGGGAAAATTCAGCGTGTCTTTGTAATTGATTTTGCTCATTTCCCCGCCAAAAGCCCGCAAAAGTAACGCGCTGACTATGGAGTGTCAACGACACGTCGGAAATGTTGTAGGCCGACTCTGTGAGTCGGCGAAGATCACGACGCCGTTTCGCAGAAATGGCCTACAATGGTGTGAGAGTTACCCACACCTTGCGCGTGCGCGGGCCGTCGAATTCGCAGAAGAAAATCCCCTGCCACGTGCCGAACTGAAGTTTGCCGCCGCGCACCAGCACGTGAACGCTGTGGCCCATGATGCTCGATTTCACATGCGCCGCTGTGTTGCCTTCGCCGTGCTGATAATGCGTGTCCTTCCACGGCACCGCCTTGTCCAACGCGTAAATGATATCGGCCACGACATCGGAATCGGCGTTCTCGTTGATCGTGATCCCCGCCGTTGTGTGCGGCACGAATACGGTGCACACGCCGTCCTGCACGCCGGATTCGTCCACGACGCGCTGAATCTGGTCGGTGATCTCCACAAACTCGGAGTGCGCGCTGGTCTTGATCGTCAATTCTTTCACATTCCGCCTTCGTTGCCTTGCGTTCTTCGGAGAAACACGAAATCGCCTCGGAATCTGACCTTCTGGGTATAACTTCCGTTCGCAGTGCGAGCGATGACGTCCAAGTGCAAAAACGCCTTGACCTGTTTCGGCTCGATCTTTCGGACGATCACGAACCCGCGAAACTCTTTGCCTTCGGACCACGGGCCGAATCGCGTAATCGACAACTGCGGCGCGACGATCGCGGAAGGAATCGGCAGCCTCTGCTGCAGGCGAAAGTTTTTCAAATCGAGGACGAGCAGTTGATCTTCATCGATATCGGGCCCGTTGATGATCGTGTCCGCATGACGCGTGATCTGCAAGACAAGGTGGCTGAGGTCAGGTCCTGGCGCTTGATTGGCTGCCGATAACGCTGCCTCTTGGGAGAACGTTGCGCTCGTCAGAGTCACGTGCGCGCACCCGCACGACAATGCAACGACGGCGAGCAGAACTGCGGTATAAGTTTTCATGGTTGGTATTCGATTGAGTCTCCACTATGGAATGAAATCCCGCCCGCGACAAGCGAAACGTAGGGCAAGCTTCCAGCTTGGCACAGTCGTAGAGCGGCCTTCCCACCGCGCAAGCCAGAGGCTCGCACTACGAACAGCGGCGTGCCAAAACCACTTACGCGAACGTTTTCAGAATCTCAATCACGTCTTCGTCCGATACCTGGGTGAAATCCCGGTAAAACTGGCCGACGCCGCCGAACCATCCCGGCGTTGACAGGCAAACGACATCATTGACCTCGGGCATTGATTTGAGTGTCTGCAGCGCTTCGGGAGAACTCACCGGCACGGCGACGACGATCTTTTGCGGACTGCTTAGCGATATCGTCTGCACGGCGGCGATCATGGTGGCGCCCGTGGCGAGTCCGTCATCGACGAGCATTACGGTGCGGCCTGCTGGTAAGATTCTCGGCCTGACTTTGCGATAGGCCCGACTCTGTTGTTTGATTTCCCCGTGGCGCTCCTCGATTTCGCTGTCAATGTAGGATTGGTCTGTGCCCACCATCTGTGCGATCTCCCGATTGACGAACGAGTGGCCATCCTCGCCGATTGCGCCGAAAGCCAGCTCCGGGTTGTCGGGCGCCCGCAGTTTCTTGACCAGCACGACGTCCAGTTCACAACCCAGCTTGTGGGCGATCTCCGCACCCACTACCACGCCACCTCGCGGCAGCGCCAGAACCAGCGGGTCTGACGCGCGGAATTTTTCCACCGCTCGCGCGAGTTTTTGACCGGCGTCGGCGCGGTTATCGAACATTCGCTCGCCTCCGTTGTAGCTGCATTTATGCGAAGCGCAGCAAGCCCAGATACACCTCGGCGCTTCGTTCACCCCGAAAGCTTTCGGGGCAGGGAAGCGCCTCTACACACTATTTGGTCTCCACGCTCTTCTTGTACGTCAAGATACCTTCGGCAATCGCCTTTGCCAGTTGATCGCGATACTCGGGCGTCAAAATCTTCTGTTCCTCAATGCGGTTGCTGAGGAAACCCGCCTCCACCAAAATCGCGGGACACGACGCGTAACGCAACACGTAAAAACGCGCCCGGCGCACGCCGCGATCAACGGCGCCCGTCGTGCGCAGCAGGGATTTCTGGACGCAGTGCGCCAGCCAGACGTCTTTCTCGTCGAAGCGATTCCCCGGCGACAGTTCATCGTCGCTGCGCGACAAAGGTCGTGAAGCGTTGGCAGTGGAAACTGTTCCGGCTGGCGCCATGCAATAGGTTTCGATCCCGTCGGCAGCGCCACCCGAGTTGAAATGAATGCTGACGAAGAGGTCGGCATGTTTGGATTCTGCAAAGTCGACGCGCTCTTCGAGCGACACAGTGTTGTCAACCGTGCGGGTCAGGACGGCCGGGAGACCTTCGCGTTCCAGATAACGCTCGAGACGTTTTGAGACATCGAGCGTCATCTCCTTCTCGATTCCTGAACTGCCGCGCGCGCCACGGTCAGCGCCCCCGTGGCCCGGATCGATCACAATCGTGTGAATGACCGAAGGCGTTCGCGACTGGCCATGCCGCAAAACGGGATCGATTGTCTTCAGCACGTCCACGGCAGTGATCCAGAGTTGTCCACGCGCCCACAGGACGGGAGCGCTCAGCCAGTGTTCAACTCCGTTGAGTTGGATCTCGCGACGGTCGGCTTGAAGGAAAAGTTGTGCGAAGGCCGTTTGGTATTCCGCGCGCTCGCTCGAACCGCTCTTGTTGTGTCCGAGGCTGTAAAAGCGCGCGAGATCGCCGATGGCAACATATTCGCCGCCAGCGAGGCGGTGCGCGTTCAACGACGAGCCTTCCGCCCAGGCCGCGGCCGCGGCACAGACGACAGCAAGTAAACAGATAGCTCTCAATGAGTCCCGCACGAACATCACCGCAATTTTCCTCCAAATCGCCGCACTAAATCGCATGAATGGCCCGGCAAACTCAAGGGAAATACTCACGGCTGCCCTTTCATCTGGATCTTCTCCCCGTTAGACGAAGAGAGGAGACTCCGCCTCTCCCGTGATGCACAAGAGAGGCGGAAGAGTGGGGGTTCTCGCGCGCCAACTCGTCGCCAAGTTGATTCTGTAGGGCCTGTTGCCCAAATCGGTTTCCACGCCTTTCGGTGTAGCGGCGATTCTGTGAAACGCCGAATTCCTTCGGGAAATGAACGACCCGCGCTTCGCAGTCGCCGACGCGCCATAGCGCTTTGGCGACGGCGCGAAGCGCAGCTACAACCGGAAAAATCATTTGGGCAACAGCCCCTGTACTTTTCGTTGACGCTCTGCCCAATCGCTTCTACAGTGCCGCCAAAGGCGGGTACACGGCAGCCGCCGCGCATCGAATGCGATCTGAAAAAATGTGGCAATGAACAACGATCCGGGTTACAAACTCAGCTTATGAACAGTTCAGCCAAACTCGAACTCGACGGCAAAACGTGCTCTCTCCCCATCGTCGAAGGCACTGAAGGCGAGCGCGCCGTTGACGTTTCCGCGTTGCGCCAAAACACCGGCTACATCACGCTCGACAATGGCTACGGCAACACGGGATCGTGCACGAGCAAGATCACGTTCATCGACGGCGACAAGGGCATCCTGCGTTACCGCGGCATCCCCATCGAGGAACTGGCTGAAAAATCCAGCTTCATCGAGACGGCCTACCTGATTATCTATGGCGAGTTGCCGACCAGCGCGCAATTGCGGCGGTTTTCCGATCTGCTTACGCAGAACGAGATGCTGCACGAGGACATGAAGTACCACTTCGAGGGGTTTCCGCCCAACGCGCACCCGATGGCCATTCTCTCGGCAATGATCAACGCTACGAGTTCTTATCACCCGCGGTTGATGGAAGGCTACAAGCCGGAGATTTTCGACCTGCAGGCGGCGCGCCTGATCTCCAAGGTGCGCACCATCGCCGCGTTCGCCTTCCGCAAATCACGCGGGCTGCCGATCATCTATCCGAAGCCGGTGTACAAATACACGGCCAACTTCCTGCACATGATGTTCTCCGAGCCGTACCAGGACTACGAACTGAAGCCCGACGTGGTGCGAGCCCTCGACATGATCTTCCTGCTGCACGCCGACCACGAGCAGAACTGTTCGACCTCCACCGTGCGCATGATTGCCTCGAGCCAGGCGAACCTGTTCGCCTGCGCCGCCGGTGGCGTTTGCGCCCTGTGGGGACCGCTGCACGGCGGGGCCAACCAGGTCGTGATCGAGATGCTGGAGCGGATTCACCGCTCGGGCGACGACGGCTCCAAGTTCGTCGCGGCCGCCAAGGACAAGCAGAGCGGGCAGCGGCTGATGGGCTTCGGGCATCGCGTGTACAAGAATTACGATCCGCGGGCGAAGATCATCAAGGCGTACGCCGACAAATTACTGGGCCAACTCGAGGTCAACGATCCGCTGCTCGACATTGCCAAGCACCTCGAGGAAGTCGCGCTGCACGACCCGTACTTCGTCGAACGCAAACTGTATCCGAACGTGGACTTCTACAGCGGCATCATCATGCGCGCCATCGGCATCCCCGTGGAAATGTTCCCCGTGATCTTCGCCATCGGCCGCATGCCGGGCTGGATCGCCAATTACAAGGAGATTGTCGAAAATCCCAACAACCGCATCTGTCGTCCCCGCCAGATTTACATGGGACAAAATGAACGTCACTATGTCCCGCTGGATAAACGCAGCGACAAGAAGTGAACATCCACGAATACCAGGCCAGGGAAATCTCTTGCCGCTTCGGTGCCCCCGTACCCGATGGCGGCGTCGTTTTTACTCCTGAAGAAGCCGAAGAAGTCGTCCAAGCCGCTCGTAGGAGCGGCCACGTAGAGCGCGGTAAACATTCTGGCCGCGACCGGGAGCAAGGGCTGATTTCATGAAGCTGTACTTGTATTACGAAAATGTGGAGAGGCCTCTGGCCATCGAGGTTCCAGAAAACGAAATCGATGGGTTCATGCGCGAATATGAGGAAGCGCTACATGACACCGCCGTGGAAACATTCCAGTGGAGGAACTCCAGTTTCCGCATCGCAGGCCTGATGGCCGTCGTCGCGGAAAACCACCTGAGCCTGTCATGAGCATCCTCGAAGCCGGTAGACCTGCGTCAACTGCAGAACGGGCTTCCAGCCCGTTCGTCAGTTTGTCTCCGCCGAAATCGGCGAGACGCTCATCAAGCTGATGCGGTAGGCACAGCCTCGCTGTCACTTCACGAATCCCTGCGCCTTGAGCCAGAAAAGAAGGTCCTGCAGCCACGGATGGTTGCCACCGGCCAGCGCCAACCCATGTCCACCCTTCTGGTAAACGTGCAGATCGAACGGCACCCCCGCCCGTCGCAGCGCGTCCGCAAACATCAGGCTGTTCTCGACCGGCACCGCCTGATCCTCATATGTGTGCCAGATAAAACACGGCGGCGTCTGCGCCGTAACCTGCAACTCGTTGGAGAGCAACCTGACCACTTCCGGCGACGGATTATCGCCTAGCAAGTTGCGCTTCGAGCCGGCGTGCGTGTATTGCCCCATCGTGATGACGGGATAACACAGCACGCCCAAATCAGGACGACAACTCTGCCGCTCGATCGGGTCAGCCGCGTCCGGCTTGCCCGTGTCGAAATGTGTGAGCAACGTCGCCGCAAGATGTCCGCCCGCCGACGATCCCATAATGCCGATCCGCTTCGGGTCGATCCCATACTCTGCCGCCTTGGCGCGCGTCAGCCGCATCCCCCGCATCGCATCCTCCAGCATGCGCGGATGCCGGTACCCGTTCGAGCCCAGCCGATAATTCAGCACAAACGCGCTGATGCCGTGTTCGTTGAGCCAGACCGCATACTCTTTCCCCTCGCGTGGAGATAATCTGACGTAACTGCCGCCCGGACAAATCACCAGCGCCGCACCCGTTGCCACCTTCGGATCCGCCAGGTACGGCGTCAACGTCGGAATATCCGTGTTCGTCTTTCCGAGCGCCCCCGGCGCGCCCTCGGGCCACAACACCATAGGCTCCTTGACTTCCGCGCTGGAACTTGCGACCGCGCCAATTAAAAAACTGCACGCTGCGACAACAACCGTTAAACGCATGGGAAATCTCCTTTCGTCGTCACAACCCGGCAATACCAAAACCCCGCTGATTAGACAACGCTCCAAAAGCTGAACGACAGGCCGCTGGCACCAACAAGCCACACAGGCAGGGACGCCTGTGCCACCGGGGGTTTATGAATCAGCTTCTGTCCTCCCGCGCTAACGGGTGAGAAAAAAGGCGTCCCGTTTGCACGGGACGCCTTTCCGTTGGAATAACTGACTGTTTGCCGGATTTAGTACCGGCTGCCAGCGAACTTGCGGTCGCCACGTCCGCCGCCAAAGTCGCCACGGGGCCGATCTTCGCGGGGCTTGGCCTCGTTGACGGTCAAAGCCCGGCCATCCAGTTCCTTGCCGTTAAGATCGGCAATGGCCTTGGTGGCCTCTTCCTGCGTGCCCATCTCCACGAAGGCGAACCCTCGTGACTTGCTCGTGAACTTGTCCACGATCAGGTTGCAAGTGGTGACGTTGCCGGCCTGCTTGAACAGATCGAGAACATCGCCTTCGGTGGTGTTGAATGACAGGTTTCCTACGAATAGCTTGGTAGCCATTATGTTTTTTTCTTTCTGCTGCGGTTAGGAGGTCTCAGTGACTGTTCCCGAGGAATTCGGATTTCGGATTATCACCGAGCACGAGGATCGCCTGACAATCTACCAATCTCACTGCGGACTGCTTCTATCTGCGAGCAGGGTGATGATAGTGTATCCTGCCGGAATAGCAACAACTATTTGCCGTGGCCAGATTTGCCTTTCTGTCGTCCGCCCGCTACGCTGCCGCCATGAACACGTTCCCCGTCAGCCCGGAGAAGGAGACCCAACTCGCCCAGCGCATGGCCGCGCTCGGCGTCCGCGAAGCCGACATCGACGAGACGTTTGTCCGCTCGGGCGGTCACGGCGGCCAAAACGTCAACAAGACTGCCACCTGCGTGATGCTGCTCCACCGTCCGACCCGTCTTCAGGTCAAATGCCAGGCCACGCGCCATCAGGGACTCAATCGCTTTCTTGCCCGCCGGCTTCTGCTCGACAAGATTGAAGCGCTCCAAAAGGGCCATGTCGATGCCGAGCGCGCCCGCATCGAGAAGATCCGCCGCCAGAAACGCCGCCGCAGCCGCCGCGCCAAACAGCGGATGCTCGCCGACAAGTCACACCATGCCGCGAAGAAGGAATCCCGCCGTCCCGTTGCGATGGAGTAATTGTCAGCGGATGAAGTTGCGCAGGTTCACCCCGGACGAATGACTGCTCCCATGGCGTGCGACTGGCCTGGCACAATCGTGACGGCGTGCTCGCGGACGTTGCAGGTTTCGATGCACAGCATGGTTGGCCATTCGTCGTCGCCGAAATCGGGCATCGCTCTCGCTTGGGTGGTCCACGGGTTCCACACCACGGTCGTCTCCGAGCCGGTTTTCTCGACGACCAACCGCCGTTGCCAGCCGGGGTCGTGGACGATGCACGTCGAACGCGTGTTCATGTAAATCCGATTCGTCTCGCCCGTGATGCGAATGGGAGCGGCGCCTTCGGCTTCCGTGTGCGGCGTGCCGACACGGTCCGAGTAGGTCGTGCCCGCCAGCCCTTCAATGCTGACCTGCCGCGCGTCGCTGACCGCCAGATACGTGTGCAACGCCTCCTCAATGCGGATCGGATGGCTGGACACATTTCGCACGCGCAACTCCAGCCCGAGCGCTGCGCCGACTCTGATCCGGTAATTCATTTCAAAATCTCCGTCCCACTGTTCGCGCGTGGCCGCGTTGGACACAAACCGGAAGCCGATCTCAACCGTTCCATCGCTTGCCGTCTCCGCGCCCGTGAGTTCCCACTCCTGTAGCCGCGCGAACCCGTGCAACGGGCCTTGCCGCCCGTCCTGCCTTGGACCAAACCACGGAAAACAAATCGGCACGCCGCCGCGAATCGGTTTTCCCGCCTCGAACCAACTCTTCCCGCTCATGAACAACACCGGCTTCTGCCCGCACGGCTGAAAATGCGTCACGTGCGCCCCCTGCAGATAGATCTCCGCGTTCGCCAGCGCCGCGTCAACCACGACGCGGCGCAGCCCGCCCCGTCCCGCCTCAATCCGAACCTTGTCTGGTAGCTTCATGCCCGAATGCTATCCGTCGTCACGCCCTCTGCCAAGATTTTCCCGATACTACACGACCTGTGCCACCGCGCCCGCATCGACAAGGAACCGCTCGGAACAATATTGAGAAAACTCTGAACTACTGCTAGGATTCGTCCCCCCATGGGAGCTCAGTGGAAACAAAAGGGGCGCGAAATCAGTGCGCTGAAGCGCGGCCAGTTGTTCGGCAAACTGGCCAAGGAAATCATCGTCGCCGTGAAAGCCGGCGGCGCCGACCCCGACCTTAATGCGCGATTGTTCGCCGCCATCGAAGCAGCCAAGAAACAATCCGTGCCGCGCGACACGATTGAGCGCGCCGTCAAGAAGGGCGCGGGACTGACGGGCGAGCAGGTCAATTACGAACTCGTCGTCTACGAAGGCTTCGCCCCGCACAAGGTTCCCGTCATCGTCGAGTGTCTCACCGATAGTCGCAACCGCACCGCGCCGGAAATCCGCGTGCTGTTCAAGGGCGGCCATCTCGGCGCCATCGGCAGCGTGAATTGGATGTTCAATCACGTCGGCATAGTCGAAGCCCATCACGCGAACGCCGCGCAGGACCTCGAAACCGTCGCCATCGAAGCGGGCGCGCAGAACGTCGAGCCGTTGGATGCCGATGAAGTGACGCCGGGTCACGTCGGTGCGCGGTTCTTCTGTGACCGCGCCGATCTGGATGCCGTCACCAAGTTTCTCGCAAAGGCGGGTTGGTCGGTGACCACTTCCGAGATGAGTCACGTGGCCAAGAACGCCGTCGAAGTGACGGCGGCGCAGCGGGAGGAAGTCGTCGCCTTTCTCAACGCCCTCGACGAGCACGATGATGTCCACCGCGTCTACACCGCGCTGAAGTGAGCGGAACGCGTGTCTTCAGCGAGGTCGGGCGGCGCGGGTGCGCCCACCGCTACGAGACGGAGTCCAACTCGCTCAGGCGCGAGGCCGCTTGCTCCCAATCCGCCACGGTGCGCGCGAGGTCTTCCACGACGGCGCTCAACTCTCGATTGACGGCCACGGCGCGGCCGGGCTTTTGATAGGTCTCGGGATTCTCCAATTCGGCGGTAAAGTCTTTCTGCAATTGTTCCAGCCGGGCGATTTCCTTTTCGAGTTCGCGCACGGTGTGCTGTAGCGCTTGCCGTTGACGTGAACGCGCCTGGCGTGCTTCGGCTTCAAGTCGCTTTCGCTCGCGGTCCTTCACGCGCGGAGAATCGGTCGCAGCGACGACGGGGACCACCGCCGGCGCGGACGCGGCAGCGGACTTGTCGAGGTAGTACTGGTAATCGCCATGGTAATGTGTGAGCAGTCCGTTGTTCACGTGCAGAACATGCCGCGCGAGCTGGCGGATGAAGTACACGTCGTGGCTGATGAAGATCAACGTGCCTTCGTAATGTTCCAGCGCGTGAATCAGCGCGTCGATGCTCGCCATGTCCAGGTGCGTTGTCGGTTCATCCATCAACAGCAGGTTCGGTGGATTCAGCAACAGTTTGACCAGCGCCAGCCGGCTTTTCTCGCCGCCGCTGAGCACGCCCACTTCTTTGAAAACGTCATCGCCGCGAAACAGAAATGAGCCGAGCACGGTGCGGGCGAATTCCTGCGACAACCGCTGCGGTGTGTCGAGCGCTTCCTCCAGCACCGTGCGCTCGGCGCGCAACATCTCCACCCGGTATTGCGCATAGTAACCGACGTTCACGTTCAACCCCAGTTCGCGCGTGCCGGACTGGACCGGCAAGACGCCGGCCAGGATTTTCAACAGCGTGGACTTGCCTGCGCCGTTCGGGCCGGCCAGCACGATGCGTTGCCCGCGTTCCGCCTCGAAATTCATCCCGCGATACACGACGGTCTCACCATAGGCATGGTGGATGTTCTTGAGTGTAATCACGCGCAAGCCGCTGCGCGCCGGTTGTGGAAACCGGAACTTGATCGTCCGCGCTTCGTTCACCGGCGCTTCGATCTTGTCCATGCGCTCGATCTGCTTGAGTTTCGCCTGCGCCTGCGAGGCTTTGCTGGCCTTGGCTCGGAACCGGTCGGCGAACTCCTGCAGCCGCTGAATGTCGCGCTGCTGGTTTTTGTAAGCCGCCAGATGCTGTTCCGCCTGCGCCGCGCGTTGGACGAGATATTCGTCGTAGTTGCCGCGATACCGCAGCAACCGGCTCTGACGGATGTCCACAATGCTGCCGACGAGTTGATTCAAAAACTCACGGTCGTGCGAGATGAGCACGATGGCGCCGGGATACGTTTTCAAATATTCCTGAAACCAGCGCAACGCTTCGAGGTCGAGATGATTGGTCGGCTCGTCGAGCAGGAGCAGGTCAGGCTCTTGCACGAGCAACCGGGCCAGGTATGCCCGCATCACCCATCCGCCGCTCATCGCCTTCAAGGGACGATCGAAATCCCGTTCGCGAAATGCCAGTCCAGCCAACATCTTCTTCGCTTTCGGTGCGAGTTGCTGGCCAAGAAATTCAGCGGCTTCGGCCGGGATTGCCGTCGCCAACTCCAACACCGTTTCCTCGCCGACCGGTGCCGTTTCCTGCGGCAAATGGCCGACTGTCGTGTTCCGCTCGATGAGCACTTCGCCCGCATCCGGTGTGTCGTGACCGAGGACGAGCGAGAACAACGTGGACTTGCCCGCGCCGTTCGGCCCGACCAGCCCGATGCGGTCGCCGCGATTGACCTGCAGCGCCGCGTCTTCAAACAAAACGCGAGCCCCGAACGCCTTGGTCATTCCTGAAATCGTCAACATGGGAGGTCGTGAAAGCTACCGGCTGGAGTCGCCCCCGGCAAGGTGGAAATCAGTTGCCCCTGTCCGACGGGTGCATCTCGGCACTGCCACCGTAGTAGCGCGGGCGTCTCGCCCGTGTCGTCCATCATCCCCAGAACAGCAACGGGCGAGACGCCCGCGCTGCTGTGACAGGACTTTGCTGTGGTCGTGGCGTCGGATGCGCCCGTTCGGTTTGCGTTCGTTACCGCCGGACTGGCGCGCTCACGAGGAATTCGTTAGAATCGGCTCTCACATTCATCATGATTTCCAAATCACGCATTCTCCGCCAGATCATTGAGGAACTGAGCCGCGCCCTGGAAACGCTGGCGGGCGCCGCGCGGATCATGCACGCCGACGCCTCCGACGAACAGAACAAGGCGGAAGACCAATACGACACGCGCGGACTTGAGACGGCGTACCTCGCCAGCTCGCAGGCGCGTCAGGCGACCGAAACCGAACAGGCTCTGGCGCAATATCAGTTACTAAAACTCCAGAAGTTTACCGCGAAGACGCCCATCGCCGTGACCGCGCTCGTCGAACTCGAATCGCGTGGCACCCGCACCTTCTATTTTCTCGGACCGAAAAGCGGCGGGACCGAGGTCAAGATCGCCGGACAAGAAATCCTCGTCATCACCCCCGAATCGCCGCTGGGCAAGGAACTGGTCGGCAAGAAAGTCGGCGACCGCATCAAACTCGAAACCCGTGGTCCCGCCCAGGAATTCCGCATCCTCTCGGTCCGGTAGCCTGTGGCGATAGAGTAGAGCCCCAACGCATGTGACGACCGGAGATTGCATCGAAGACAGAATCCAGCCGCTGCTGGAGAAATATCCGGACACGCCGAAGACAACGTGAGCTTGACCAATCCACAGATTCGCAAACTGAAGGCGCTGGCGCAGCGGCTGGAGCCGGTCGTGTACGTCGGCAAAGCGGGCGTGACCGACGAGTTGCTGTCCAGCGTCGAGCAGGCGCTGAACGATCACGAACTCATCAAGATCAAGTTCACCTCGTTCAAAGAGGAGAAAAAATCTCTCGCCACCGAGATGGCGGCGCGCACGCACAGCGAACTGGTCTGGATCGTTGGGCACGTGGCCGTGCTGTATCGCGCGCAGCCCGATCCCGCACGCCGTCGCGTGCTGCCGGATAGTAGCACGGGCGTCCCGCCCGTTGCCATTTAGGGATCCCGCACAACACGGGCGAGACGCCCGCGCTACTTAGCAGGGCAGTTTTCCGGATTCGGATTTGCCGTCATTGTTTCGAGTTTCGTGTTTCGAATTTCGTGCTTATAGTTGCGGCTCTCATGAGTTCACGACGGGTCATTGTAGTCGGCGGCGGCGCGGCCGGTTTTTTTGCGGCCATCACGTGCGCCGAGGCGCTGCCGGGCGCTGAAGTGACGATTCTTGAGAAAGGGCCGGAGTTTCTTGCCAAAGTCCGGATTTCCGGAGGCGGCCGCTGCAACGTGACGCATGCCTGCTTCGATCCGCGGGACTTTGCCACACGATTCCCACGCGGCGAACAGGAGTTGATCGGACCGTTTCAACGATTCCAGGCGCGCGACACGGTCGCCTGGTTTGCGGCCCGGGGCGTGAAGCTCAATGCCGAGTGCGATGGACGGATGTTCCCGCTCAGCAACACGTCGCAGACGATCATTGATTGCCTCGTTGGTGCGGCCAAGGCGGCGAGCGTGAAGTTGGTGAGCGACTGCGGGGTGGAACGAATAGTAGCGCGGGCGTCCCGCCCGTTTCGTAATGGCAATGAACAGCAGGCAGGCGGGACGCCTACCCTACCAAGCGGCTTCGATCTATCGCTGTCCAACGGCGAGACGCTGTTCTGTGACCGGCTGTTGTTGGCGACCGGTGGGTGCCGCACGGCGGAGGCCGGCCAGTTGGCGGTCTCGCTCGGACACACGTTGGAGCCGCCCGTGCCGTCGTTGTTCACGTTTCACATCGAAGCGCCGTGGCTGCACGAACTGGCCGGGGTCTCGGTCGAGTCGGTGGAAGCATCGGTACCGGGCACGGGGTTGCGGGAGCGCGGGACGTTGCTGATGACGCACTCGGGCCTTAGCGGCCCGGTGATTCTTCGTCTTTCCGCGTGGGGGGCGCGGCTGTTGCATGATCGCGATTACCGGTTTCCGTTGCATCTGTACTGGTTGCCACGCCTCGGCCCGGAAGAGATTGCGACGGAACTTCAGTGGCGCCGCAGCCAGCACCCGGCCCGGCTCGTGGTGAACACGCCGATCCCGCCGTTGCCGGCCCGGCTGTGGGAACAGTTGGTTTTGGCAACGGGAGTGAAGCGGGACACGCAGTGGGCCGCGCTCACGCGCTCGGCTCAGCACAGTCTGCTCCAGCAATTGATACGCACGGAATTGCCGGTGACCGGGAAAAGCCCGAACAAAGAGGAGTTTGTAACCTGCGGCGGCGTGCGTTTGAGCGAGGTGAATTTCCGGACCATGCAAAGCCGGCTCTGCCCGGGCCTCTACTTCGCCGGTGAGCTGCTCGATATCGATGGCGTTACCGGCGGCTTCAATTTCCAGGCCGCCTGGACCACGGGCTGGATTGCCGGCAGCGCCATGGCCGCGTAGTATCGGTCGACACGCACACATGACGACGAGAGATTCCACCGACAAAACGACGCGCCCGCTGCTGGAGTGGTTGCTGGAGAAATACCCGGACACGCCGAAGAAACGGGCCAAACAATGGATCATGGCGGGCCGGGTCAGCGTGAACGGGGTGATAATCCGCCAGCCCAATCAAGCGATGGCCGATCCGCAGGACGCGTTGGAAATGCAGGGCCGTCGTTGCACCTCGGTGACGCTGGAACGGGAATGGCGGATTCATGCGCGGCTCGGGTTGCTTTACATCGACGCCTCGCTGGCCGTCGTCAACAAAGGCGCGGGACTGCTCTCAGTGCCCGCGCCGTACGGTGATTTGTCGGCGCTGAGCGTTCTCGGCGATTTCCTCGCGGGCCGGTTGCGGGCGATCGGCGGCGCAACGGCGCGTCGCCGGTTGCCGCCATCGTTTTTACATCTCACGCCCCAACCCGTCCACCGGCTCGATCAGTTTACGACGGGCGTGCTGTGTCTGGCGATGAACCCGACGGCGCGGGCGCGGCTCATCGAGCAATTTCAAACGCATCGCGCGTCGCGCCAGTACGTGGCTTTCGTGGATGGTCGTCCAAAAACGCCGCGCGGCACGTGGCGGCACTGGCTGCGGTTTGACGACGACAATCTGCGCCAGCATGTGTTGTCCGAACGCGCGGCCAGAGAAGCCGGCGACGACGCACAGGAGTCGGTGACGCATTACGAAGTAATCGAGGAGTTCATCATCCGCGGCACGGGCCGCATCATTTCGAAACTGAAATTCAATCTGGAGACGGGCCGCACGCATCAGATTCGCGTGCAGGCGGCACACGAAGGTCTGCCGTTAATCGGCGACCGCACCTATCACCCGCTCTATCACGCGGCCAAACAGGAGCGTGTCGTCGTGCCGATTGAATTTACGCGGCAGGCATTGCACGCCGAGATATTGGAACTGGATCATCCCGACCGACCCGGAACGCGGATGACGTGGACCGCCGCGTTGCCGAAGGATTTGCAGCAACTGGAAGCTGCACTGCGGGCCGGTAGGGCGGCGCGGTTTGGAGACCCGCGCCGCACAGCGTGAGTCGTGTCCGTCACCTTCGTCACGGTCAGCGGCGATCAGCGAGTTTAAAGCTTCACCCACTTTTTCGTCTTTGCAGATTTGGCGACGGCGCCGAGGACGATTTGGTTCGCCAAACCGTCCTCGAAAGTCGGTTGGACGGACCGCTTGTCCACGACGGCGTTGACGAAGTCGGCGACGGTGTGCACGAAGGTGTGTTCGTAGCCGATGATGTGGCCGGGCGGCCACCAGTTGCCAATGTACGGATGCACGCCGCCGCCTTGCGTGACGAGAATGTCGCGGAACCCGCGACGGTCCGCCGGATCGGCCTCATTGTAGAATTTCAATCGGTTCATGTCTTCGAAGTCGAAAACGAGCGACCCTTTGCTGCCGTTGATCTCGATCTGGATGCCGTTCTTGCGACCGAGCGCGAAGCGCGTGGCTTCGAGATTGGCCAGCGCGCCGTTGGCGAAGCGGCCGATGAACATCACGGCGTCGTCCACGGTGACTTTGCCTTTCTTGTTTGGCTCGCCCGGCAGCGGACGCTCCTTGATGAACGTCTCCATCTGACCGCAGACTTCGGTGAATCCGCCGACCAGATAACGGCCGAGGTCAACGATGTGGCTGTTGATGTCGCCCAGCGCGCCGGAGCCGGCGATCTTGCTTTGCAGCCGCCAGCCAAAAGGAAAATTCGGATCGACGAGCCGGTCCTGGGCGTAGCGCGCGCGGTAGTGATAAATCCGACCGAGATCGCCGGCGTCGATCATTCTCTTCGCCAGCACGATGGCGGGGATGCGACGATAGTTGTGGCAGACCATGTGAACGACGCCTGCCTTCTTGACGGCGTTCACCATCGCTTTCGCCTGCTTGACGTCGAGCGCTAGCGGTTTTTCGCAGAGAACGGCTTTGCCGGCTTTGGCGGCGGCGATCGCGATTTCGGCGTGCGTGTCATTCGGCGTGTTGATGTCGATGATGTCGATGGTCGCGTCGTTGACGACTTCATGCCAGTCGGTTTCAAATTTCTCCCAGCCGAACCGATACGCCATTGCCGCCACGCTTGCCTTGTCGCGCCCGCAGATCACCTTCATGACTAGGCGGGCTTTCAAATCGAAGAACTTGTCCGCTTTCAGCCAGGCATTGGAGTGCGCGCGCCCCATGAATTTGTAGCCGATCATCCCGACGTTCAGAGTCTTGGGCATAAAAAGTCCTCCCGCCACCGCAAATTAAGTTGCTTTCTTGCTGGAGAAATTATAGTGATGATGCAGTCACCCCGTCACTATAAAAAGAAAGGACAAACATTAAAAAAATGAAGCCGCACGTCAAGCTCTTTATCCCTGGGCCAGTGGAGGTTAGCGAAGAAACCTTTCGCGCGATGAGCCAACCCATGATTGGACATCGCGGGAGCGGATTCCAGGAGCTTTATGCCTCGATTCAGCCGAAGCTGCAGCAGGTTCTCTACACGAAGAACCCAGTTTTTATCTCCACCTCATCAGCCTGGGGCGTGATGGAGGCGGCCGTCCGCAACCTCGTCGCCAAGAAAGTTCTCAACTGCTGCTGCGGCGCGTTCTCCGACAAATGGTTCGACGTCTCGAAGCGGTGTGGCAAGGACGCGGAAGCGCTGAAGGTCGATTGGGGTCAGCCGATTCTGCCGGAGATGATTGACGCGAAGCTGAAGACGGGCCAGTTCGATGCGATCACCGTCGTCCATAACGAAACCTCCACGGGCTTGATGAATCCTCTCGCCGACATTGCCCAGGTGGTGCGGAAATATCCCGACGTGATGTTCATCGTGGACACGGTCAGCTCGATGACCGGCGTCAAAATCGAAACCGATGCTCTCGGGATCGACGTGATTCTCGCCAGTGTGCAGAAGGCGTGGGCTTTACCCCCGGGCCTCGCACTACTCGCCGTCAGCGCGAGAGCGCTGAAAAAAGCCGAGACGATTCCGGGCCGCGGCTACTACTTCGACTTTCTCGAATTCAAGGCGAACCACGACAAGAACATGACGCCGTCCACGCCGAGTATTCCGCACATTTACGGATTGAAATACAGGCTCGAAGTGTTCGAAAAGGAAGGGGCGGAGAATCGTTATGCCCGCCACCTCAAGATGGCGCAGATGACGCGCGAATGGGCCAGGTCGCGCGGGTTCGAATTGTTCCCCAAGGCCGGCTATGAGTCGGTCACGCTCACTTGCGTGAAGAACAACAAGAACATCGACGTCGCGAAACTCCAGAAGACGCTCAGGGAACGCCACAACGTCCTCATCGACGGTGGCTACGGACAGATCAAGGGCAAGAGCTTCCGCCTTGCTCACATGGGTGATGAGACGCCCGAGACAATCAAGCAGTTGCACGGCTGGTTGGATAGCTGCCTGCAGTCACTCTGAACAATTCGTCAGAGGATGGTGATTGCTTTCAGCCGCGAGTACGCCAGCAATGCATGTGCGGGCTGCTTCTTGGGGACCAACGAGATCGGTTACGTGATTTTTGAGGCGCCGACGCCCTGATCCGCAGTCGCGGGACGAAGGATCGCGACGGTTGAGGGCTTTCTCGAGACCATGTAATTTTTTTCTTGCGTCGTGGTGGAGGTGTGATATAGCAGGACAAGTTGCTAGGCGAGGTGCTGTTTTTACCCCGCAGAAAGCCTGAGCATTGAAACCAGTTAAAACCAGGAGACAGCAATGAACCGAATGCGACACGACTATTTTCTCACCAGCAAGCGAATCCGCCTACCGGCGGCGATCCTCGGACTGCTTGTCGGGATCGTGCTCGGATCACGACCAGCCGAAGCGCAATACAGCGCCGACTTCCAGACCAACGTCATCAGCGGCGTGGCCAGCAACTGGGGGGGCTACTACTACGTCGGAGACGCCACTATTGCCGATGTGCTGGTGATCACCAACAACGGCGTGCTGTCGAGCGGCGGCGGCCGTTTGGGCAACGCCGCCAGCAGCAGCAACAACAGCGTCCTGGTCAGCGGCAACGGGTCGGTGTGGACCAACACGGCCCAGGTCCGTGTCGGCAACTCGGGCAGCGGCAACTCGCTGGTGATCAGCAACGGTGGCGAGGTGGTGATCCTTGCCGCCGGCGTTGTCGGATCAGCCGCCACCAGCAGCAACAACAGCGTGCTGGTCAGCGGCAGCGGGTCGGTGTGGACCAACACGAGCGAAGTCGATATCGGCTCCTTGGGCTTCGGCAACTCGCTGGTGATCAGCAGCAGCGGCACGGTGTTTAACAGCGACGGCTATATCGGCAAAAGCTCCGGCGCCGACAACAACAGCGTGCTGGTCACAGGCACCGGGTCGGTGTGGACCAACACGGGCAACCTCAACGTCGGCTACGACGGCAGCGGCAACTCGCTGGTGATCAGCAACAGTGGCACGGTGTTTGACAGCGAAGGCTGGATCGGCATCAGCGCCGACAGCAACAGCGTGCTGGTCACTGGCAGCGGGTCGGTGTGGAACAACTCGATCGATCTCTATGTCGGCTACTTCAACAGCGGCAACTCGCTGGTGATCAGCGACGGCGGCACGGCGGACACCGACGATGGCGCTATCGGCTACGGCGCCACCAGCAGCAGCAACAGCGTGCTGGTCACTGGCAGCGGGTCGGTGTGGACCGACACGGGCGATCTCAAAGTTGGCTACTCGGGCATCGGCAACTCGCTGGTGATCAGCAACGGCGGCACGTTGGTCTCGTCGAATCTGTTCGTGGGGTACAACTCGAGTTCTTCCAACAACCTCGTCACGCTCAACGGCGGCAACTTGACCGTGGCCAATGCGTTGACCAATGGCGTACTGGACGTCCGCCAGGGCACCTTCACGATGAACGGGGGCACCAACATCGTGGATACGCTCCTGCTCACCAACGGCAGCAGCAGCGTGATGGTTTTCAACGGCGGCACGCTGATCACGAAGTCCACGACGGTCAGCAACGGCGCGGTTTTCACCGTCGGCGATGGCGCCCACAGTGCCACGCTCACGCTTGCCGATGGCGGCACGGGCGTCCACAGTTTCAACGATGGGCTGGTGATCTCCAGCAATGCTACCCTGAACGGCATCGGCACCATCATAGGCACCGCGACGGTGTCGGGCACACTGTCGCCCGGTTTCTCCGTCGGCACGATCACGATCAGCAACGATCTCGTGCTGAGCAGCTCGTCGGTGTTGCAGTATGATTTGGGCAGCAATAGCGATCTGACGGTGGTGAGCAGCAACCTGACGCTGGACGGCACCCTCAACATCACCGACGCGGGCGGGTTCACCAACGGGACTTATACGCTTTTCACTTATGGCGGGACGCTGACCACTAACGGCAGTTCTACGATCCTGACGATTGGCACGACACCGGATCCGAGTCTGGGCTATACGGTGGACATCAGTTCCAACGGTTACGTGATACTGAATGTCGGCCTCTGCACTTACGCGCTGTCGACAGCCAGCACCAACGTGGCCGCCAGCGCCGGCAGTGGCAGTGTGGGTGTGACGACGAGTAACGGTTGCCCGTGGACGGCGGTCAGCAGCACAAACTGGTTGCACACCAGCAGCAGCGGAACCGGCAATGGGACGGTGAGTTTCACCGTGGACGCCAACACCGTCAACTGCGGCTCACGGACGGGCACGATTACGGTGGTGACGGAGACATTCACAGTGTATCAGGCAGCGGGCAGCGGCAGCTACGCGCTGTCGGCATCCAGCACCAACGTGGCCGCCAGCGCCAGCAGCGGCAGTGTGGGTGTGACGGCGAGTAACGGTTGCCCGTGGACGGCGGCCAGCAGCACAAACTGGTTGCACACCACCAGCAGCGGAACCGGCAATGGGACGGTGAGTTTCACCGTGGACGCCAACACCGTCAACTGCGGCTCACGGACGGGCACGATTACGGTGGCGACGCAGACATTCACAGTGAATCAGGCAGCGGGCAGCGGCACCTACGTGCTGTCGGCATCCAGCACCAACGTGACCGCCAGCGCCGGCAGTGGCAGTGTGGGTTTGACGGCGAGTAACGATTGCCCGTGGACGGCGGTCAGCAGCACAAACTGGTTGCACACCACCAGCAGCGGAACCGGCAATGGGACGGTCAGTTACACCTTTGACGCCAATCCGGCCGGGACTGCCCGCAGCGGGACGATCACGGTGGGCGGGCAGA
>JBEKZD010000013.1:0-73209 GCA_049510215.1 Verrucomicrobiia bacterium | reverse complement strand
CTCCCCTCTCCCTTCCCAAGGGAGAGGGCCTGCCCGCCGAAGCCTCGGCGCAGGCGGGTCAGGGTGAGGGTTCGAGCAGTGACACACTGTGGGTTGTTTAAGCGCATCGTGAATAATCCGGGTTAATGGCATTCGATCTACAGGAAAACCTCAACAGAGAGTTCACACATGAAAGAACATACATCGCAAACGGGATCGAATAACGAACGGAGACGATTGGCTCTACTGGCGCTGTTTGTCGCACTGTTCCTTGGGTGGGCTTCTGCGGGAGTCGCTCAAACCTCGCCGCCCGGCGGCACCACGGTCGATTATGCCCTGTTTAAAGATCCCCCACCCGAGTTCCGCGGGCATGCGTGGTTCACTTTCAATCTGGGCAGCCTCACCGATGCCAGCGTCACGTCAATGGTCGATCGAGCGGCCCAAAGTGATTCCTATGGGGGCTTTATGATCACGTCCTCTGGCGGTCGCGGCGGAGGACGCGGTGGCGCACCGACCAACAACCCGCCGACCACGCCGGCGGCTACCTACCTCAGCGAGGAGTTTTTCAGGTTCTATCGGCTGGCGATCGAGGAAGGACTGAAATACAAGTTCCCAATGGATGTGCTTTACGACGAACAGCAGTTCCCCAGCGGCATGGCAGGCGGATTGTTCCGCACCCAATACCCCGACCTCATCGGCAAGAGTTTGGATCTGGCCGAAAAGGACGTGAAAGGGCCTGCGCAGGTCGAAGTGGCTGCGCCCATCACCAACGGCGTTTACATCGGCGCCGTTCGGATGAACCTCGATACGCTGGAGTGTGTTGACATCAGCAACCGCAAGACTGCCGACAAAACCGCGATCAAGTGCTCGGTCCCGAAAGGCACGTGGAAGGTGATGCTGTTCTATCTCGACGCCAGCGCCAATCGGCGCGGCCTGGTTGATTACCTCGACCCCAAAGCCGTCGATGCGCTGATCAATATCATGTACCAGAAGTACTACGATCATCTGAAGGATTACTTCGGGAGCGTCATCAAGATGACGTTCTACGACGAACCCGGCATGCAACACCCGGAGTTCAAGGGACGGCTCTGGACGCCGGGCTACAACGAGGCGTTTCAGAAAAAGTTCGGTTATTCCCCAATGAAGTATTACCCGGCGCTCTGGTACGACATCGGCCCGGAGACGGCCGCGGCGCGGAATGCGCTCTTTGGTTTCCGCAGCGAGATGTACGCGGAGAATTTCATCGGACGGATCGCCGCGTGGGACGCGGCGCACGACGTCAAGATGTCGGGTCACCTCGACCAGGAAGAGGCTCCCAACCCGGTTTCGGTGCAGGGCGATCTGATGAAGGTGTTCAAGCGCCAGGACATCCCCGGCATTGACGATATCTGGTTCACGGGACGGGCGAATGTCTCCTACAAGATCGTGACCTCGTCCGCGTTCAACTGGGACAAGCCCGTCGTCATGACGGAGACCTTTGCGGCGTACCGGCCGAATTGGGCCAATGTCACGAACGCGTACCGGACGACGATGGACCAACATGCCATGGGCACCAGTCTCCAGATCGGCAATCGACCGGGCAACACGCCCGAGATGGGTCGTTACGTCGGCCGGTTGGAGTATCTGTTGCGGCACGGCCGGCACGTGGCAGACATCGCTGTGCTTTATCCGATCGCGGCGCTCCAATCCGCCTTCCGATTCGCCGCGCCGCCAAGGGTCAGCACCCGCAATGCGGATCCCAATTTCTATTATGCGCTGGAAGGCGGCATCGTGCCGCCCGAGATTGATTACATGCAGCTTGGGGAAATGCTCTTTCGCGGGTACAAGATCGACTACACCTATCTGCACCCCGAAATCCTCGAGACCAGGTGCATCATCGAGGGCAACAAACTGATTATCGACAACAAGGAGAACCGCGAGGAGTTCAGAGTATTAATCATCCCCGGCGGCGACACCATCAACCTGGCCGTCGCGAAGAAGATCCAAGAGTTCTACAACGCCGGCGGCGCCGTCATCGCCACGAGCAAGCTGCCAACCAGGTCCGCCGAGTTCGGCAAGGACAAGGAAGTCCAGCAAATCATGGATGAAGTTTTCGGGCTGCCGCTCCGCGGGCCGATTACCGCGGATATCCGCTCCAATACCGATGAGTTCAAGATATGGTGGTCACACCCGAACAAAGCCGGTGGCAAGGCGTTTTTCCTGCCCAAGATCGACACGACCATGATGACCGATGCGCTGAACCAGTGCGATCCAGTGCGCGACGTTGATGTCCAGATGCCGCCGACCTGGCCGGTCAAAATGCTGCAAGCATATGACGGGGCGTTGACCTATATCCACAAGGTCAAGGACGGCCGGGACATCTATTTCTTCGCCAACTCAACGGATGCGCCTGTGGACACGAAAGTCGTTCTGCGGGGCAACAAGAACCTGGCGATTTGGAACCCCCATACGGGAGAACAGGAGAAGGCCGAGATCGCTGTGTCGGAATCGGCTGGCCAGCCCGTGACAACGGTGCATTTGGTTCTCCAACCGGTCACGTCCGTGTTCTACGTCCAAGAATGAGGTTTAGCCTGGTTTATTCATGAAGTTTTGCGCAACGAGCTGCCCCTCACCTTGATCCTCTCCCCGCACGCGGGGCGAGGAGATTTCCCCTCTCCCTTTCCAAGGGAGAGGGCCTGCCCGCCGAAGCCTCGGCGCAGGCGGGTCAGGGTGAGGGTTCGAGCTGTGACAGACTGTCGAGCTTTCAAGCGCATCGTGAATAATCCGGGTTAGGCCGGCGTTTTCGAGGCTGTTGGCCAAATGCTGTTGGCCGTTGTAGCCGCGCTTCTGCGAAGCGCGGGTCGTTCATTTCCCGAAGGAATTCGGCGTTTCACAGAAACGCCGCCCAAAGGCGCGGAAACCGATTTGGGCAACATGCCCAGGAGACCTGACCCTATTGAGTTCACTACGGGTGTGCAGGCGAGGTTCAAAACCCAAGAACAGGGTCTGCCGCGTCACATGGCTGCCACAGGTGGGGTGGTCATTTTTTCGACCAGCCAGGTGTCCTTCCGGAAGGAGGAGCCCACTTCAGGGCGTCAGTCTTTTTCTTCTCTTCCTCAAGGAGAATCGCAGGTTTGGTGGTGGGGCTTGGTTTCGGGGCCACGGCCTTGGGAACGCTGACATCACGTCCACACTTGGGACATTTAATGACAAGACCCGCCCCCAGTTCATCTATGACCATCCGCTGACCACACGAGCCGCAGTGAAACGAGATGTCCATGTGCTTACCTGTTGTGGGCGCAGTTTACCGCCCTCACCTCCATGCGAACAAGGAATCTTTTCTACAATCTTACCCCGATCTTGGCCGTGGCGGCTACAATTGTTGAACGACTGTGCTGGCGGGTCACCTGTTGGGTCTGAAGCCCGGCTGCAACTGGCTAATGGTCCGTCGTCTCCACTTCGATGCGTTTATCGACCTTCTTGGTGAGGGCCGCGTTGATGGACAAGCCTTCCCGCACGAGCACCTTCTTCGACCACTTCTCGTATCCGGGAAGACTGATCGTGACCAAATGCATACCCGATGGAATCTTGATGTCCGCGCCGGCATTCCCGTAGAAAACCCCGTCAACTTCGACATCGGCACGGTCCGGAACGGACGAGATTTTCACGGGAAGCAAAGACGCAGCCGATTCGGCCGGCGCTTTGAGCGCGTCGTCCTCGAGCAGCGCTTTGATCAATTTGGCCGACACTTGCTCCGCCAACTTCGCGTCCATGGTGGTGTCGGCGACATGCATTCCCTGGCTTTCGGGCTCCGATTCCTCCGCGCCTTCGTTTCTGGAGAAAAGCACCTTTCCAGTTTTGACATCGAGGACTCTGATCCCGGCCTTCAGCCTGTAGAACGCCGTGCGCGTTCTCACCCCGTATCCGGTGAAGTCCCGGATTTCTCTGCCGTAGTCGATGATTTTCCCGGTGAGCACGTACTGGACACCGGCCACTTTCCCCAGGCCAACTGCCGTCTGCGGATCGACAAATCCAGAAGCCTGAAATCCCTGCTCGCGCATGATGGTCGTGAGCTTTTCTCTCTCGTAAACGTCAAACCGCTTTGAATTGACGAGACCCTCCGCGAGCAAATCCGGCAATCCGCGCGCCAACCCCGTGTGCGCATCGGACGTGAAGTCAGCCACCGCAATCGACGGAAGTTCTGCGGCGTGGACTGCCGGAAGCGTGAACATGAGCAAAACGAACGCACACCCTTTCATTGTCTTTCTCCCATCCGTTCTTGGTGCGAGCCGCAGGATCGGCTAGCGGCCGTACGGGTTCGGGCTTGGCTGGCCGGCCACGCCTTGTGCGGCGCCTTCGCTGACCGAATTGGGCAGACGCATCACGCCACCGGCGGCCTGGCCCGCTTGGTTCGCGCCCTGGTTTACGCTCTCCGTCTGGGAAGCGCAGCCGCACGCGAACAGCAGTCCGACCGCAGCCATTGTGGAAATAAACATTCGGATCATGGCAATTCTCCTGAGGTTATTGGGCTTTGACGATGTCGCCGGCCTTGACGCCCTTCAAGGGGCCATCGGACTTGGCTTTCGCGTATTTCTCCTCGACCTTGACCACTTTGACTGTGCCCTTCTTCTCCACCTCGGAGCCGAGTTGCTCGCCCGTGGCGGGATCCACGAGGCTTTCCCCAACGCTGTACACGGTAAACACGTCGCCTTCCGAAACGCCCGTCTTTTGGCCGCCGCTGATGAGCACTTCGTCGTCGCCATTGACCTTTACGATGCGCGCTTGAAACGGAACATTCTTCAATTTCTCCGAAATAAGGTTGACGGCATTGTCAATCGCCATCTGCGTTGCCTTGCCGAGCGGCGTTTTGGAGAAGCCCGAGGTGCCGAACTGCACACCGGCGACGTCCATCCCGAACTTGACGCCGCCCGAGGCCGCCTTGCCTTCGACGCGTTGTGATGCCAGCACCTCGCCCGTCGTCGTGTCGATCAAGCGAATGATCAGGCCCACGTGCGCTTCCTCGCGCTTGTTGCCGACGTTGAATCCGCCGAAGCCGACACCCGTACTGCTGCCCTGGCTGTTCTGTTCGAACTCCGTGACCGTGCCCTTGACGAGGATCTGCGCGTTGACGAGCTTGCCCGTCTGCGCCGATTGCGACTTCTGCGCGCGCCCGCTGTTGGCGAGATCCTGTTCGGCCACGACGTCGCCAAGCGTCTGGCGCTCCATCACGGTGAACTGGCCGCTTTGCATCAGCGCATCCGTCAATTGATCGGCCATGCCGTCATCGAGCGACACCTGGCCTCTCCACGAGGTCTTGTTCTCGAAACGCGACACGGCCACGATTTTCTTCAGGGTCGCTGCTTCAGCAACTTGCACGAGCACCGCTGTGAACAAGATCGGAAAAGCAAGAGCTGTGAGAGTTCGCATTCGCATATGATACCTCCATCGATAAAAGATTGATCACCGAACCTGGCTACCAGAATGCGACAATCTTCGCGATTTTTCAATCACTTTTCGTGCCGCATGTCAAAACTCTTTAGAAATGTCCCCATTATGCACCTGAGGCCGCGCCTCCGTTCGCGCCCGCCACAGCCACCCACGTTGTCCTACTTCCCCCGAATTCCATTCGCATCGGTGCCTGCAGTTCGGTATTTTGCTGCGTTCGCATGAAGGAGACGAGCCAGTCAGAGCCGGCTGCCGTGTTGAGCCGGGTGTTCGATGGCAACGACGAGTTGCTGCTGATGGACCGCGTCCGGCTCCAGCGGCGGGCGCGCGAGATCCAACAGCGTCTCCGCCAGCGTAAGCCAGCGGATCGTATGTTGCGGCAATGGGAGTCTGAGTTCAATCGCGCGACGCAGCGCTGGAAACGGCGGACCGGTTTCCGCCCGGACGTTCGTTTCCCGGACGATCTGCCCATCACCGCCCATCGCGAGCGCATCCTCGAAGCGCTGGAGAAACACACGGTCATCATTGTTTGCGGGGATACCGGCTCGGGCAAAACCACCCAGTTGCCGAAGATGGCCCTTGCCGCCGGGCGCGGTCGGTTGGGCCGGATCGGCTGCACACAGCCACGGCGGTTGGCGGCGGTGAGCATGGCCCGCCGCGTGGCGGAGGAACTCCAGTGCAACCTCGGCCAACAGATCGGGTATCAGGTCCGATTCGACGACCGGACCAAGGACGAAACAGTCATCAAGTTCATGACCGACGGTATTCTGCTGGCCGAAACCACCGCTGACCGGTCGCTCCTGCAATACGACACGCTGATCATCGACGAGGCCCACGAGCGCAGCCTGAACATCGATTTCATCCTCGGTTACCTGAAGAACCTGCTGCCGAAACGGCCCGACCTGAAAGTGGTGGTGAGTTCGGCCACGCTCGATGTGGAGAGTTTCTCGCGGTTCTTCAACGGCGCGCCGGTGCTCACCATCGAGGGACGCACGTACCCGATCGAAGACGTGTTCCTGCCGTCACCGGATCCCGACGCCGATGTCGCGCGGCAGGTGGCGCACGCGGTCCAATGGGTCCACGAACTCGATCCGCATGGCGACATGCTGGTGTTCCTGCCCGGCGAACGGGAGATTCGCGACGCGGCGGACGCGCTTCGTGACAAACAATACGCGAACACCGAGATCCTGCCGTTGTTCGCCAGGTTGACTCTGGCCGAGCAGCAACGTGTGTTCACCGTCGGCGATCGCCGTCGAATCATTCTGGCGACCAATGTGGCCGAGACCTCGATCACCATTCCTGGAATCCATTATGTGATCGATTCCGGCCTTGTCCGCATCAATCGTTACCAGCCGCGTCGGCAAATCCAGTCGCTGCAAATCGAGCCGGTCTCCCAAGCCAGCGCCCGCCAGCGGCGCGGACGTTGCGGTCGCGTGGCCGAAGGTCTTTGCGTCCACCTGTACAGCGAGGAATCGCTCGCACAGAGTCCGCCGTTCACCGACCCTGAAATCCGCCGCGCTTCGCTCGCGGGCGTGATCCTGCAGATGGCCGTACTCCGGCTGCCGCCGGTCGATGCTTTTCCGTTCATCAATCCGCCCCAGCGGATCATGGTTGCCGAAGGGCACCAAACGCTGTTCGAGATCGGCGCGCTGGACGACAAGAAAAACCTGACCGAGCTCGGCCGGGAACTGGTCGCGTTCCCCATTGATCCGCAGATTGCGCGGATGATTGTCCAGGCCCGCGAAGAAAACGTGGTCAGCGAACTCCTTGTGCTGGCGGCGTTACTCAGCATTCAGGACCCGCGAGAACGTCCGGCGGAACACGAATCCGCCGCCGATCAAGCGCATCGGCAATGGCAGGACGAGCGCTCGGATTTTCATTCTGCGTTGCGCCTCTGGAACGCATGGCAGGCCCAGCGCAAGAAGACGAAGTCCAACACCCGGCTCCGACGCTGGTGCAAATCCAATTTCGTGAGTCACCGGCGCATGGTGGAATGGCAGAACCTGTTTCGCGAGCTGGCGGACGTGGTGGTGGATGAACTCCGCTGGAAAGTCCGGATCAGCGAGACCGTTCACGACGATTGCTTCTACGACCGGGTCCTCCGCTCGGTGCTGGCGGGCATTCCGATGCACATCGGGCGACGCGGCGAGCGAGCCGAATACCAAGGCACGCGGGACCGCGTGTTCTACATTTTCCCGGGTTCGGGACTGTTCAAAGCGACGCCGCCGTGGGTCGTGGCGTTCTCGTTGGTCGAGACACTCAAGTTGTACGGCAGGACCGTGGCCGCCATCGAGCCGGAGTGGCTGGAGAAAGTCGCCCCGCATCTGTGTCACTCTTCGTACTCCGACATTGCCTGGAGCCCCGAGCAAGGGTTTGTCTATGCCCGCGAGTCTGTGACGTGCGGTGGGCTTACGATCCTGACCGGTCGCAAGGTCCATTACGGACGGATCCAAGCCGACGTGGCGCGCGAGGTTTTCATCCGCGAAGGAATGGTTCCCGGCAACCTGCGGAGCCGGGGCGCGTGGTTGAAACCGCACCGCCAGATGCTGCAGACGATCCGGAACCTGGAACAGAAACTCCGTCGTCCCGACAGCCTGCTCGACCCGCAAGCGGTGTACGAGCATTTCAACCGGTTGGTGCCCGCCGACGTCTGTTCAACCAGGGACCTCGACCGCTGGCTGCAACTGAACGGCCAGATTATCGGCATCTCCATGGAAGACGCGATGTATCCGCAGACCGAGCCGATTGCGCCCGCTGATTACCCCGATCAATTGATGTTTCACGGGCATCAGTTCGAGGTTCGCTACCGGTTTGCTCCCGGTGAACCGGATGACGGCATCGTGTTGCGTTGTCCGCAGCGTTTGTTGGCGGCGCTTCCGTCTTGGGCGCCCGACTGGTTGGTGCCCGGCTGGCTGCCGGAGAAAGTCCGGCCATTGATCCGCTCGCTGCGGAAAGACCTGCGCGCCGCGTGCAATCCCGTGCAGCAGATCGTGGATGATTTCCTGCGCGGGCTGGCCGAAGGCCGCATCGCGAGAATCCAACCACTGACGGATGCGCTGGCGGATTACCTGACCGAACGATTACGGGTCGCCGTACGACCAACGGATTTCGACGTGGCCCGGCTGCCGGAACACCTCGTCATGAAAATCGCCGTGCTCGATGACCAGGGCAAGGTGCTGCGGTTCATCAGGGAGAAGCCGGCGGAGATCGCCGACGCGGTCGAGGTCGATCGGTCGTCTTTCTGGATGCCTTCAGGATTGTATCGGACCGGGATGACCGCCTGGGACTCGGGACCGTTGCCCGAACGGATCGCGTTGGAGAAGTCCGGTCCCAGGGAGGTGCTCGGGTACCCGGCGTTCGTCGATGAAGGCAGAAGCGTTGGGGTGCGGCTCTTCCTCGACGCGCAACTCGCCCGGGAACAGCATGTCGCCGGGTTGCTACGCCTGTTCCGGGTCCAGCATGCCCGCGTGATCGAGTCGCTCGAACGGCGATTGCCGTTGCCAACCTCTTTACAGGCGTCCCTTAGCGCGCTGGCAGGCGAAAGCCGGAGCGCCCTCGAGGATTTTGTAAACCTGCTGATTGAAGATTCGCTGCGTGACGATTCCGGTGCGTACCCGCGAGACCCGGCGACATTCGCATACCGTGTCGAGGCGGCGCGCACCGCGCTCTACGCGACCGCCCAGGAACGTGGCCGCACCCTGGCCGGCATCATGGACGCAAGGGCAACGGTCATGAAGAGAGTGGGTGAGTTGCGAAAGAAGGGCGCTGCCGTGTCGGCCATGCTGATCGATATCGAGAATCAACTCGCTTTCATGTTCCGTCCCGGGTTTCTGCGCGGCGAGGATATCTGGCGGCGCTACCCGCGGTATCTCCAAGCCTTGTCCGTGCGGTTGGAGCGATTGAAACTCGGCCCGTCCAAGGACCGGTCGAAATGGGAAGCCGTCCGCCCCTTCCAAGAGCTCCTGGATGCGGAGCTGGCAGGTCCGACAGGCAAGCGATTACCCCGCGATCTGCTCAGGTTCGCCACCCTCCTGCAGGAATTTCGCATTTCCCAATTCGCCCCGGAACTCGGGACGCTTGAGAAAGTTTCGCCCAAGGTTCTTGACTCCGTTTGGGCAAGCATCGTCAAAAAAGCCTAACGACTACGGCTTGCCCCTCCGCAAACATGCTCGCCCCCGGCTGACCTGCTCGAAGCACACGCGGCGGAGCCAACTATTCATTGGCAGGTTCGACCCGAATATCGTCGCCATCACGGACGGATTTCAGCACGCGAGGATCGCCTTCGAGTTTACCCAGCAGGTTCACCTTGGTGACGAGGCGGCATTCGGTGCCCTGCGAAACCGGAGTCGGGCCGAACGGGATTGCCAGCGATTTGCCTTGGACCCAGAAACAGATCGTGCCCGGCGGCACAACTTGCTGTGCGTCAGGTTCCAGTTCGGCATTGGCAGGCACGCTGAAATAGACTTCCTCACCCCAGGTGTTCGCCGTGGATGAACACGGAAGAGCGCCGAGCAGTTTCCTGGCATTCGGCGTGTCGTTCAGAACGCCGAACGCCTCGCCGTTCTCCCATGAAATTCGAATCCGCATTTGAGGGACTAGGCTCATCCGCTACACGAGATCGCAGGCGTCGGCCGGCATCCAGTGCGCATCCTTGCCCTCCCACTTGACGTTGCAGCCGATGGGATTTGTCATCGGCTTGCTCACGGGTTTGCCCGCCAGATGTTCCCGCAACGCGTTCTCCAGATCGTTCACGGTCGTCTTGCTGGTGTCGCGCGGATTGTCCACCCCGCGTCCGGTGTAGACGAGTTTTCGGGACCGGTCGAACACGTAGAAATGCGGTGTCCGCAGCGCGCCGTAGGCCAGCGCCACCTGCTGCGATTCGTCGCGCAGGTACAGCCAGGGAAACTTTTTCTCCTTCATCCGTTCGACCATGTGCGTGAAGTCGTCCTCCGCGTACGTATTCGCGCTGTTGGAATTGATGGCCACGAACTTGACTCCTTGAGGGATGAACTGTTCCGCCGTTCGCCGTGTCACTTCGTCGGACCCGGTCACGTAGGGACAATGGTTGCAGGAGAAAAAGATCACCAGCACCTTGGCGTCATCGAAATCCGCGAGCCGGTAGGTCTTGCCGTCCGTGGCGGGCAGCTTGAAACCGGGAGCCTTGTCTCCAATTTGCAGTGTGAATGCCATAGATACCGTCCTTTCCTGATTCTTTGACCTTTTTATCTTACCGCCTTCGGTGCGTGGCCGGCAATTTGTTTGTCGTTTGGCTGCGACGCGCCGTCGCTGGCAACGACAGTTTCGTTAGTCAGGTCGGAGAGGTTCTCGTTGTCGACGCGAGTCGGTTCTCCAGTTGGTCTAACAGGCTGCTAAAGCAAAGCGCGGTGCAATCGTTCCCGCGCATCCGCCGCCGCGTATGCGGCAACGACCTCACCGAAATAGACGCGGTGGTAATCGCCGTTGCGGTACGCCGATGCCTTGATGTCCGCGGCGAGATTGGCGGGGATGACCTCATTGGTGTGCACGATGCGGCACTCGTAATGCACCAGACCCTGCTCGATGATGGGTGCCCGGACACGCTGCGCGGCGACAGGCTTCAGCCCCGTATGGGCAAATTTGGGTAATTATGTACTTGACACATAGGGTGGCTGCCTGTAATATGGCAGCATGAAAACCGAGAGCTACCCAAAGACCCTGAAACAAGCAATCAGCTATTTCGATGATGTTGACGCCGCCCACGATTTCTTTGTCCGATTGCGTTGGCCGGATGGTGTCAGGTGTCCACTGTGCCAGAGCACCGATGTAAAGTTCGTTAAGACGAAGGAAAAGCATCCGCGTCGTCTCTGGAATTGCCACGGGTGCAAGAAGCAATTCACCGCAAAAGTCGGAACGATTTTTGAGGACTCTGCAATTGGATTCGACAAATGGCTGCCCGCGATCTGGCTGGCCGTCAACTGCAAGAATGGGATTAGCTCATGTGAGTTGGCTCGGTCGCTCGGAGTGCAGCAGAAAACGGCTTGGTTCATGTTGCACCGGATTCGCCACACGCTCCAATGCGGAAGCGTAGAGAAATTATCAGGCACAGTTGAGGCGGATGAAACATTCGTGGGCGGACTTGCGAAGAATATGCACAAGGGCAAGCGCAAGGCGGTCGGGCGCGGGCCAACGGGAAAGGCGATTGTCATGGGAATGCTGGAGCGCAATGGTCCGGTGCGCACCCGCGTTATTCCCGATACGCGCCGCCGCACACTTCACGCTCAGATTCGGCAGCACGTGGCGATTGGGTCGCGCGTGTTCACGGATGCGCTGCCGTCCTACAACAAGCTGAGTCCTGAGTACATTCACGAAGCGATTGACCACGCGAAAGAATACGCGCGCGGATGCGTCCACACAAACGGCATGGAGAATTTCTGGAGCTTACTCAAGCGCAGCATCCGGGGAACCTATGTTCACGTCAACGCTGAACACCTTCACCGCTACGCCGACGAACAGGGCTACAGGTTCAACGAGCGCAAGGGAACCGATTCGGAAAGGTTCGTAAGGGCAACACAATCGGTTACGGGATGCCGTTAATGTATCGTCAGTTGACGAATCAGGGGACAATCAGGGCTTAACTGAAGATGCAGGTCTTACGCACAGACCTTCTCGATGCTCTCCTCTAGCTGTCGCTCTCTGAGGCGGGAATTACTTGTAAACCTAGTCTTAGCAGACCGAAAAACCTTTTCGACCTTCCTAGTAAGAAAAGCCACACCACCAACTTCGCTTTTGTTGAAGTTTAGAATACGGAATCCAGTGGGCATACCGCTGAACATGCCCACTTCTATCAGAAGCACGTCGTCAACTTCCTCCACGTAAGACGGCTCTCCGGTTTTGAAGGAGACGTAATAAATATCATCTTCCTGGTCGTAGTATTCGGAAAATTCGGTATTCATTGTTCCTTTTTGGCCCTTCATTTTATCCTCATGCGGGTTTGAATTCTTTGCCTTCTTTCGGTTTTGGCACCGGGTAAACCGTACAAATCCGCTTTGTGCTATCGTCTATGATTACAGCAAAATATACGCCATCTGCGGGCGTTGCGCTAACGCCGGGGGCAATTATTATGTTGCTAAATTTCTTATAATACAGAAATTGGTTGGCTTCTTTTTTGTGATACCTGACTATATCTGGATTGATCAGTGTTGTTGCCACTTTTTCGCCGTTAAACGGGTAATAGCCCCTCTCTGCTGCGGAGCATATTAAATCCCACTTCACTTTGGAGAGGGTAACGTCGCCATGATATTTTGTCGGGAAAACAGATTTATCATCCGGCCCAAATGTAACGTTTGGCACCTAATCGCTCCGTCCATTTCTAACCCTACTTCCCTTCGGGATGTGACTATTTTTATTTTCCATCGCTACCGCTTTTGACTTTGGCACACTGATGATGTGACGCACGGCATCCTTGAACCGTTCAAACGACAGTTCTGGCGTGTTGGTGATAATCTTGTCTGCCTTCATCTGTTTGCCCTGTCAAGCACGTCTGTCTGTCCTGTCAAGCACATCGTGCGCCCAAAAGTCAGACGGGCACAGTACAGAATTGCTTTGGATTTCGCCGGTGCTGCTTTCTTTTTTCCTACGCATTGTAATGTCCGGTAACATACCCCTACCGTCAAGCACGAAAATCATTTTTATTGAGAAACCCATGTCTATGCGTCAAGTAGTTAATTACCCAAATTTGTCGCCATCGCGGCCCGATGCCGTCCCGCAATACTGCACCGCCTCCGCCAGGTCGGGCGGCAACACGTTGACGGTGAACTCAGGGACCTCTGCCAACCGACTGTGGGTCCACCGGCTCGGTCGGACGAGCACAATGATGATGGGCTTGCTCCAAATCGCGCCGCCCGTCATCCATCCGATGGCCATCACATTCGGTTTGCCGTCGGTGCCGACGCTGCCCAGCAACAGCCCGTCGCGCGTCAAGGCATCGATCGTTTCCTGCCACAGCTCGAACAGTTTGATGGGTTGTTTCATGATCATCTCCGTTGTGGGAGCGACCTGTGTTCGCGCCCGACGTTCTGCTTCTCCTTCGCCGTCGAATATCTAGCCACGTAACGCCTCGCGTAGCGGGCACAGATTAACAGAGGCGCGGACAGTTGGCCGCCCGCGTTGGCGCTCACCTATTCAGTGCCATAGAATCCCATAAGCATTCAGAAAGCTCTTAGCGTCCAAGCAAAGATAGCCGCTAAGAACGCCAAGAGTAGGGTGAACGCCGACAGGCAACAGAAAACCTTGACGGTCACATCGAACGCTTCACCCCACGTCAGCCGCAGCCCGACAATCTCGACTGGCACCGGCTCCTTGCCCAGTGTGACCTTCAGCGGCAGTCCTTGAACTTCTTCCACGATCACCCTTGACAGAGACAGTTTCCTTGTGGCCGCTATCGCACTCGCACTCTGTGGAATTATCAAAGAGGCTTTGCATTTTGGGCATTCGACGACAGAACCAGCACCAGCTTCGTCAGCCACGACGTTTTGTCCGCAGGTATCACATTTGAATGAGATGTCCATAGGCTTCTCCTTTGGTTCTGGGTGTGTAAAGAACGTTCCCCGTTGCCACGATCACGAAGCGCATGGTAACGCCGGCAGTCGGCGCTGGCAAGTCTCTACAAACGGCCACGGGTGCGCTCAGGATTGCCGCCGGTGCGCGTGGAGCCGGTTCTGCCGTTGATCTGTGAGCGGCGGCGCGGCAATCTTCACTTTGCAATGGCCGCTAGGAGAATCAGCAACACCCCGCCAATTATCACCCAAAGGCTGTACCCGTTGAACGCCCCGAGCATGGCAAGAAACACTGCGCCTGCTCCACACGCCATTAGGACAATGCGTAGAACGGAAATCCCGCTCTTTGGCTTACTGGCCGTTGCCGTGCTCGCGGTGAATTGAGGTTTGGGCGCGGTGGTGGCTATCGGTGCTCCGCAGTGCGGGCAAGTAGCCGCTCGTTTCGAGACTTCGCGTCCGCAATCTGGGCACTGTGCCATGCTTGACGGTGTTGGTGGGGGATTAGTAGCGGTGCGCTCAAGCTCGCTGGCATAAGTTGGCGAGTCAGCGACGATACCGCCCACCGAAGGCGGCGAGGCAGCAGAATGCTCGCCCCCTTTCGCTGACTGAGAAGGTACGGTGAGGGACTTGCCGCATTTCGGACAATCAATGGCAAGCCCAGCGCCAGCTTCGTCGATCACGATATGCTGACCGCACCAGCCGCAGTTGAACGTGATGTCCGCCGTCGCCCCCTTCTCGTAACCCTGCGGCAGGTCGCGCCCGCAAAACCTGCAAACGGTGGCCTCGCGCTTGATCAGTTCTGCGCAGAAGGGACATTTCTTGCTTGGAGACTTTGGCTTCATATCAGGACCTACGGCAACCACCAGCCAGCCAATAGGGCCGAGAAGAAGACCTAGAAAAGCGCCAGCACCCGATCTTCCCTTTGATCGTCCAATTATCGCACCAACAAGCGCACCAATGATCGCCCAAAGAAGCACGATTTCCATATTGTTTATTCCTTTTAAGCTATTCCCTCAAACGATAACGCCGGGCTGGGGGCGTTGGCAATGCTGCACAAGGGGACGCCGTGGGCGTGAATAGGCACGCCCAGCCCCAAGCAGGCCATCGCCCGCTGCCGCTTAGTTTGTTGGTTTGACTGTCACGCGTTGCCGCTACGTTTTCAAGGCAACGGTGTGATCGCCGCAGAATGTGGGCGGGTATCACTTCGGGTATCACGGCGAATTGTGCGGGTTGCGCGTGTCTCGCCGCGTGATTGCAGAAGCCCTTGCATGACAGGAGCAGGTAGCTGGTGCGCCCAGTAGGACTTGAACCTACAACCCGCTGATTAAGAGTCAGCTGCTCTAGCCAATTGAGCTATGGGCGCATCGCACCAGCAGGCGCGCTAAGATAGCAAACCGACGGGAAGCCCGCAAGCGCCTGTTCGTCAAACTTTGAAGCGAGAAAACTTTTCCCCGATGCGATTCCGCCGGCGGATTAGCGCGTCTCGCTCATGACCGCATGCACCTGCTCGATCGCGTCTTTCACGTCATCGCGGATCTCGGAATCGGGATCGTTCGCCAACGATTGCAGGATCAGCAGCCCGCGCTGCGGCGACCCAAGATCGGTGATCGCGTCAATCGCCGCTTCGCGCACTTCCTTGGGTTGATCCGCGCCGACCGCCACGGACAGAATGGCGATCTTCTGCTCGTCCTGATTGTCAATGTCCGCCAGCAAACTCAACACCTCCGTCTTCAGTTCTGGGTCACTCTCCATGGAGAAAACCCGGCCCAGGGCGGGGATCGCTCCCGGAGTTCCCACGTCGCTGATCTTGTAGATCACCTCGGCCCGCGCGGAGAATTCGGTATTCGTCACGTAGGCCAGTTCAAGATTGGCAATCTCCTGCAAGGTCTCCAGGGTGTCCTGCGGGCCCTCCGCTTCCGGCATCGGCGGAGCCGTCAGCACACCATCAACGGACGATGTCGCAGACGAAGAGCGCCGGGATGGTGTCTTCACCTTTGTCACCGACTGAGTTCTGGGTGGTGATGCGGTCTTTGCAAGCTCGGGTTTTGAGGACGGCTGAGGCGCTTCCTCGGAAGAGGGCTTCGAGCAGCCGACCAATGCTGCTATCGTCAAGCTCGCAACCAGCAGTTTCAAAATCGAATTCGTTCTTTGCATATTCTCCTTTTCGAGTCGGCCCAGCATACAGATCGCAGGCCAACTCGTCCAGCATGATAGACAATCGGAATCGCGACAATATCTGCCATCATTCGATCGTTCCAGTAATCAATGGAAACGCGCGAATCGGCGTGAGAGGTGTTCTAAGAACGTGCCGATAGTTAGTGCTTGAGCAGGTCCTGCCCAAAGCCGCCAGAGAAGCAGGGCGAGGATCAGCCGCCGCAGATTTTGCACGCCCTGCCCTCGTTCGGCCCGCACGGGCGTCCCTTGGTCGTCATATAGTATCTGCAATTTGAGTTATGACGCACGCCGGAACCGGTCGTCAGCCAATACCCCGTCTGCTGCTGCTGTTGCTGGGATGGTGCGGTCCGTTGCGATCCGCTCACTTGCGGGGCGGGGGATGCCGCCGTGCTCGATGCGGGAGCAACCAGCTGTCGCTGCAATTGTTGGTTCTCTGCCTGAAGCGCTTGTATGCGCTTTTCCAACTCAACGATCTTTTGTTTCAGGTACGCAGGGTCGTCAGCGGAGGGCAGTTTCAACTTCGCTTGGCTCTTTTGGGAAAGTTGCTGGACGGGGATGATCTGGTCGCCCAAAACGGTGCTGACGGTTATTGAGTCGGGTGATCTGGAAACCAGTTTGCCCTTCAGAACCGAGCCATCCTGCAACTCGACGGACACATCCTCGGCGAGGGCAGTCGAGGATAGTGACAACAGCAGGATCAGAAACAGTCGCTTCATATTCACTTTTTACCTATGCCTCTCATATACCTTTCCCCCGCTTGCGCTGTAATGATAGACTCCGCCACGAGGACCAACATATGTGGTGTAAGAATAACTGGGGACATAGACCCTTCCCTCATTGTAGGACTGGGCTGGGCTGGTGAATGACGACTGGTCTGACTGAACTGATTTCTGTGCCGCAACTTCATCTGCCGCCCGCTGCGCCGCCTGCTCTTGGGTGTGAGCCCGAGCGTCTCGAAATGCCGCTGCGGCAGCCGGGTCATAGCCCAGTCCAAGTTGCATATCTACGCTCAAGTCCTCTATCGGAATTGTGGCAACCCCGGACGAATGGTAGATGGTGACTTCCGCCGGGTTCTTCTTCACAATACGGGCGTTCTTGTATTCCACGCCGGCAATGATGACAGTCGCGGCGCTGGCTTCCGCCGGCTTGGTCGGGCGTGCGAGTTTCATATCCTCTTCCGTCCAGCCGGAGACGTTTGTCTGTGACTGGGAGACTTTCTTGGGAACGGTGATTGCCGCAAGGTCGTCCGGCGTAGCCCTGACAGAGTCTAGGGCTTTGACAGAGTACGCCGAAATCCACCACCCTCCATAGGCGTCTTCATCAGTCGGCGGCGTAATTTCGACGGTCATTTCGCCGTTGGTGATTATGTCTTTTTCATAATCAAGGTACTCCCACGCCTCCTTCTGCGCTCGACTTTGATAACGAACAAGCCCGCATATAAAATCGACACACCGCTTCTTGGCGTGCTTGTCATTCAGTAAACTTCCATAGACGCCCAGTTCTACAGCAGCGGGCTTTTCGGGATCGCCGTAAATATTCAGTTCGTAGTCCCGGGATTTGTAGGAAAGATAAGGAATGTTCCTCATGATTCCCTTGCCAATGACGGTGGCCGGGATTTGCCGAAGGTTTATTATCCAATACTCTTGATTTAACCGATCAACAATTTCCGAATGCGACGGGAGCATGGGATCGGCAGCAAGGAGTAGTGGTGAGGTGAAGAAGGCGGAGAGAACCAGCGTCACAAGTCTGGTCTTCATAGTGACAGAACTGTCTGCTTTGCGGCACCATTGGTCAATACAAAATCGGACTCTTGACTTAGCTCAGGGTGTCACTGGAATCAGCGCCTGACTCGTGACAAGTCCGGGTAGAGCAGAGGGCGTCGAGTCTGATAAGTTACAAATCGTCGCCGGCGGTGAAACCCACCCCTGCATCCCCTCCGTGGAGGGGAAATCGGAGCGGGGGAAAAGAAAAAGAGCGCGGCGGGTGGCCGCGCCCTCATTGCTTTCTAAATCCTGACTACTGGCTCCTGACTCCTGACTTCTGTCTTCTGCCTTCCATCTTCTTTCCACTCACGGCAAGTCGGTCGCGCCCATCAAATAGCGGTCGCACTCGCGGGCGGCGACGCGGCCTTCGTTGATCGCCCAGACCACCAGACTCTGGCCGCGGCGTGCGTCGCCGGCGGCGAACACGCCTTTGATGCTCGTGGCGAATCGGCCGTACTCCGCTTTGACATTGCTGCGGTCGTCGCGTTCGACGCCGAGTTGCTGGAGAAGCTGGTCCTCTGGCCCTAGGAATCCCATCGCCAGCAACACCAGTTGCGCGGGACGCGTCTGCTCGGTGCCGGGGACTTCCTTTGGCACAAACCGGCCTTTGTCGTCCTTCTGCCACTCGATCTGGACGGTGACAATCTCTTTCACATGGCCGTGTTCGTTGCCAACAAATTTCTTCGCCGTGATGCAGTACTCGCGCGGGTCGTCGCCAAAACGGGCGGCGGCTTCCTCCTGTCCGTAGTCGAGCCGATAAATCTTCGGCCACTGCGGCCAAGGGTTATCGGGCGCGCGTTGGAGCGGCGGCTTGGGCAGAATTTCCAGTTGGGTAAGGCTCTTGCAGCCGTGCCGCATCGCTGTGCCCACGCAATCCGTGCCGGTGTCGCCACCGCCGATGACGACGACGTCTTTGCCCTCGGCGCTGATGAAATTTCCGTTTTTGTTGTTGTCGAGCTGCGACCTGGTGTTGTGGTGCAGAAACTCCATCGCGAAATGAACGCCTTTAAGCCCGCGTCCTTCGATCGGCAAATCGCGCGGGTTGGTTGCGCCCGTGCAGAGAATGACGGCGTCGAATTCCGTGAGCAGGTTCTTCGCGGGATAATTGTTTCCCACCTCGGTGTTGGTGACGAACTTGATGCCTTCGGCGGCCATGATATCGACACGGCGCTGCACGACCTTCTTATCGAGCTTCATGTTCGGGATACCGTACATGAGTAGCCCGCCGATGCGGTCGTCGCGTTCGAACACGGTCACCAAATGCCCGGCCCGGTTGAGTTGAGCGGCAGCGGCGAGGCCGGCGGGGCCGGAGCCGACGACGGCGACCTTCTTGCCAGTGCGTACCTTCGGCGGCTCGGCGATGACCCAGCCCTCGTCGAATCCTTTGTCAATGATTGCGCACTCGATGTTCTTGATGGTGACGGGTGGTTCGTTGATGCCCAGCACGCACGAGCCTTCACACGGCGCGGGACAGACGCGGCCGGTGAACTCGGGGAAGTTGTTGGTCTTATGCAGCCGCCCGAGCGCTTCCTTCCACAGCCCGCGATAGATGAGGTCGTTCCACTCGGGAATCAGGTTGTTGATCGGGCAACCGCTCGCCATGCCCGCCAGCAACGAGCCGGTGTGGCAGAACGGAGTGCCGCAGTCCATGCACCGCGCGCCTTGTTCCTGGAGCTTCTTCTCCGGCATGTGGAGATGAAACTCCATCCAATCTGCGATCCGCTCCTTCGGAGACCGATCTCGCGGAAGCTCGCGCTGATACTCCATGAATCCTGTGGGTTTACCCATGGCTGCTCTCCGAGCAGACGTCAAAACCGTTAAAAGGGTTAAAACCGTTAAAAAAAGGAATCCGAGCGTCGCCGTCCGTTTGAACCGTTTTAACGGTTTTAACTTTTTTAACGCTTCCGACCATTTCAATTCCCGCCGATACGCGCCAGGTCGCGCGCGTTTTCCTCGAATGCGACGTTAATGGCTTCCTCGCCGCTCAAGCCGGCCTCCTTGGCGCGCTTGATCGCGTTGAGCAGGCGCTTGTAATCCTTCGGCATCACCTTCACAAACTTCGGCACCATCTCCTCCCACAACGCCAGCACCTTCCACGCGCGTTTGCTCTTTGTGTAATCGCCGTGGCGCTGAATAATCTGCCGCACCTGCTCGATCTCGTCTGGGTCTTCCAGTTTCTCCAAGCCAACCATCAGCTTGTTGCATCGCGTGGCGAAATCGCCGGTTTCATCGAGCACGTACGCGATGCCGCCGGACATGCCGGCCGCAAAATTCCGTCCCGTCGGCCCGATGACCACCACGCGGCCGCCCGTCATGTACTCGCACCCGTGATCGCCGACCGCTTCGACGACGGCGTGAACGCCGCTGTTGCGGACGCAGAACCGTTCGCCTGCCATGCCGCGGACGTATGCTTCGCCGCTGGTCGCGCCGTAGAACGCGACGTTGCCGATGATGATGTTTTCTTCCGGCACGAACGTCGAGGCTTCCGGCGGATAAACAATGATCTTGCCGCCTGAAAGTCCTTTGCCGAGATAATCGTTCGCGTCGCCTTCGAGCGTCAACGTCATGCCGCGCGGCATGAACGCGCCGAAACTCTGCCCGGCCGAGCCTTTGAAGTTGAGTTGGATCGTGTCGTCGGGCAATCCATTCGGACCGTGGCGTTTGGTCAGTTCGCTGCCGGTGATCGTGCCGACGACGCGGTCGGTGTTGTGGATCATGAGATTCGCCCGCACTTTCTCGCCGCGTTCCAACGCCGGTTTGCACAGGTCGAGCAGCACCCGCACATCGAGAGAGTTTTCAATCCCGTGATCCTGCGGAATCTGGCAATAACGACCCACGTCGGGCGGCACGTCCGGCTGATACAGAATCTTCGAGAAATCCAGCCCGTGCGCTTTCCAGTGGTCCACGGCTTTCTTCACCGAGAGTTTGTCGGTGCGCCCGATCATTTCGTTGATCGTGCGGAAACCGAGTTGCGCCATCAGCTCGCGCACCTCCTGAGCGACGAACCGCATGAAGTTGACAACGTGATCGGGACTGCCCGTGAACATCGCGCGCAGCCTCGGGTCCTGCGTCGCCACCCCGACGGGGCACGTGTTGAGATGGCAGACGCGCATCATGACGCAGCCCAACACGACGAGCGGCGCGGTTGCGAAACCGTATTCCTCCGCGCCGAGCAGCGCGGCGACCACGACGTCGCGGCCCGTCTTCAGTTGGCCATCGGTCTCGACGGCGATGCGGCTGCGCAGGTTGTTCAGCAACAGCGTCTGGTGCGTCTCCGCGAGGCCGAGTTCCCACGGCGCGCCGGCGTGTTTGATGGACGACAATGGCGACGCGCCCGTGCCGCCGTCGTGTCCGCTGATGAGCACAACATCGGCGTGCGCCTTCGATACACCAGCCGCAATCGTGCCGACGCCGATCTCGGCAACGAGCTTCACGCTGACGCGGGCGTCGCGGTTTGCGTTCTTCAAATCGTGGATCAACTGCGCGAGGTCTTCGATCGAATAAATGTCGTGATGCGGCGGCGGCGAGATGAGGCCGACGCCCGGTGTCGAATACCGCACCTTGGCAATCCACGGATACACTTTCGCGCCGGGCAGTTCGCCGCCTTCGCCGGGCTTCGCGCCCTGCGCCATTTTGATTTGCAGCTCCTTCGCGTTGACGAGGTAGTAGCTGGTGACGCCGAAACGGCCCGAGGCAACCTGCTTGATGGCGCTGTTCTTTGAGTCGCCGTTGGGCAACGGTTTGTAACGCTCCGGATCTTCGCCGCCTTCTCCAGTATTGCTCTTGCCGCCGAGACGGTTCATGGCAATGGCCAAGGCTTCGTGCGTTTCTTTGCTGATCGAGCCGTAAGACATCGCGCCGGTCTTGAACCGTTTGACAATCGACTCGACCGGCTCGACTTCGTCGATCGGGATCGGTGTCGGCGCGAAGTTGAGTCCGAACAAACCGCGCAGGGTGCAGAGATTCTTGGACTGGTTGTTGACCAGGTCGGAGTATTCCTTGAACACCTTGTAGCTGCCGGTGCGGCAGGAAAGCTGAAGCTTGTGGATCGTGTCGGGGTTGAACAGATGATATTCGCCGTCACTGCGCCACTGGTACTGGCCACCGGGATCGAGCACTTCACCGTTGACCTGGCGATCAGGGAACGCGTGGTTGTGGCGCAGCAGAACTTCGCGCGCAATTTCGTCGATCCCGACGCCTTCGACAGGCGAAGCCGTCCACGTGAAGTACTTGTCAATGACGCTGCCGTTGATGCCGATCGCCTCGAAGATCTGCGCGCCGCGGTAGCTCTGAATCGTCGAGATGCCCATTTTGGCCGTTGTCTTGACAACGCTTTTGCCGACGGCCTTGAGGTAATTTTTCACCGCCTGTTTGTAATCCATGCCCGTGAGGATTCCCTGGCGGATCATGTCGTCGAGGGTTTCGAACGCCAGATACGGATTGATCGCCCCCGCACCGTAACCGATCAGCAAGGCGAAGTGATGGACCTCGCGCGGTTCACCCGATTCCAGGATCAAGCCGGCACGCGCGCGAGTGCCTTCACGGATCAGGTGATGATGCACCGCCGACACGGCCAACAGGGCGGGGATGGGCGCGTTGTCTTTGTTGATGCCACGGTCAGACAGAATGATGAGGCTCTTGCCTTCCTTGATGGCCAGGCTGGTTTTCTTGCAGAGATCATCGAGCGCGGCCTCCAGACCTCTGCCGCCTGCGGATGCTTTGAACAAAATCGGGAGCGTGACCACGCGGAAATCAGGCGAATTGATCTGGCGCAGTTTCTCGAATTCTTCGTTCGATAGGATCGGGCTTTTCAGCTTGATCTGCTGACAGCTTTGCGGTTCAGGCTCGAGCAGATTGCGCTCCGGGCCGATGGTTGTCTCCGACGACGTGATGATCTCTTCGTGGATGCCGTCGATCGGCGGATTGGTAACCTGCGCGAAAAGCTGCTTGAAATAGTTGTAGAGAAGCTGCGGCCTGTCCGACAACACAGCGAGCGGCGTGTCAGTGCCCATCGAGCCGATTGGTTGCACGCCGTCCCGTGCCATCGGCAGCATCACGATGCGCAAGTCTTCGAACGTGTAACCGAAGGCCTGTTGACGCAGTGTCACAGTCTTGTGGTCGGCCTCATGAACGTGCGGCGACTCGGGCAAGTCCTCCAGCGCGACGAGGTTTTCCTGCAGCCACAGACGATAGGGGCGCTCAGTGGAGATCTTGTGCTTGAGTTCTTCGTCAGCAACGATCCGGCCCTGCTCCGTGTCGATCAGGAACATGCGGCCCGGTTGGAGTCGCCCTTTCTGCAGGACACGCTCCGGCGGTATATCCAGCACGCCAACCTCGGAGGCCATGATGACCTGGTCATCCTTCGTCACGTAATAGCGAGACGGACGCAACCCGTTTCGATCCAACACGGCGCCGATACGAATTCCATCGGTAAACGCAATCGAGGCCGGACCATCCCACGGTTCCATCAGGCAACCGTGGTACTCGTAGAACGCCTTCTTCTCGTCGCTCATGCTTTCGTGCCTCGACCACGGCTCGGGAATCATCATCATCACCGCGTGCGGCAACGAGCGGCCCGCAAGCACGAGGAACTCCAGGCAGTTGTCGAACATTGCCGAATCGCTCCCGTCCTCATTGATGATTGGCAGAAGCTTCTTGATGTCGGCGCCGAACAGGTCGGACTCAAACAGGCGTTCGCGCGCGTGCATCCAGTTGATGTTGCCGCGGAGTGTGTTGATCTCGCCGTTGTGCGCGAGGTAGCGATACGGATGCGCGCGGTCCCAACTGGGGAAGGTGTTGGTGCTGAAGCGGGAGTGCACCAGCGCCAGCGAGCTCTCCATCAACGGACTGTCGAGGTCCGGATAAAACGGCACGATCTGTTCGGACATGAGCATGCCTTTATAGACGATGGTCTTGTATGACAGGCTGGCAATGTAGAACTGGTTGCCGCCTTTGATGCCCGAGTAACGAATCCCCCGTTCAGCGAGTTTACGGATGACGTAGAGCTTGCGCTCGAACGCCATGTCATCCGTCAGCTTCGGATCGCGGGCAATGAACACCTGACGGACAACCGGCTCTGAGCGCAGCGCGGTGTATCCGAGCAAGCCATGGTGGGTCGGAACCGAGCGCCAACCGAGCAACCGATTCTCTTCGGTGGCGACGATCTCCTCGAAAAGCTTCTCGCACTTGTAACGCTCAACGGAATCGGCCGGCAGAAAAACCATGCCGACGCCATATTCGTGCTCTCCGGGGAGTTGAATGCCCTGGGCCGCGCAAGCCCGCTTCAGGAAGGCGTGCGGCTTCTGGAGCAGAATGCCCGCGCCATCACCCGTGTTCGCCTCGCAGCCGCACGCGCCACGGTGGCGCAGATTCGTCAATACCGTCAGCGCGTCGCTAACGATCTGGTGGGACTTCCTGCCTTTGACGTTGACGACGAAGCCGACGCCGCAGGCGTCGTGTTCGAGCCGCGGATCGTACAGGCCCTGCTTGGGAGGTAAGCCGATGGAGTTCATCATCGTTCGCTCATCCGACAAAAATGGCATCCTTCGGCCAATCAGCGCTCACCAAGCCATGGCGCATGTTCACCAGCGGCAGGTAATTGTGGAAAATCCGGATCGGGCCGAGCAGGCGAATCGTGGAAATTTCCTCGATCGAATCAGGTCCATGGTTCTTGCGCAGGGAAGGGACGATCTTGCCCTGGAGGTTCTCCACAATATCCGAGTCGTTTTTCCCCTCGATGATCATCACCAGCGCCACGCGCCCTTCAATCTCGGCAATGTGCGATTCGTAAATCAAGTCCGTGAAAATGGTGCGAACGTTCGGCTCGTTTTTGATCTCGTCGATGATCTGTTTCACCGTGATGCCGATGCGAAACTTGATGACGTACAAATGCCGCGCGGCAAAAGTGCTGGTACCAGTTTCCTGCATGTCCAGCGCAGCGAAGTAGCTCAATAACCCTTCCTCTTCCAGCTTCTTGCGTTTACGGCGCACGGTCGGCGTGGGCACACCGGTGAGCTTGCCGATCTGGTTGTCACTCAGCCGCGGGTCTCGAATCAGGGCCTTGACGATCATTTTCTCCTGATCGTCGAGACATCGCTGCGATTGACCGTTGTCCCTCGAATAATTCATGAACTTCCACCTATCGCTTTAAGTACTATCATCTTTTAGCATATTTTGACCTAAATGCAACACAAATTCTTTGAAAGAGAACAATTCTGTACACTGGCAGTTTGATGTTGACGAATGACGAATCTGCGCCGATTTTTGAAGCAATAAACCATTAAACCACGGAGGTCGCACCATGAAGGTCGAGACGCAACTTTCACTTTTCCTCGAGAATAAGCCCGGCACCTTGGCCGCTGTCTGCAAAGCCCTTGCTGCCGAAAAAATCAACGTCCACGCGATCTCGGTTTCGGACGCGGTTGATCACGCCGTGGTGCGGATGGTGGTCAGCGATTCCGCAAAGGCCTTGCATCTGTTGGGAGAGCACGGCGTGCTCGTCGTCGAGCGCGACGTGCTGATGCTGGAAAGCCGCAACAAACCCGGCGAACTGGCCCGTATCGCCCAGACCCTGGCCGACCATAAGGTCAACATCGAATATGCCTACGCCGCGTCCCTGCTCGACGCCCCCAGCGGCGCGATGATTCTGCGCGTGGACAATCTCAAGAAGGCCGAACGCGTCCTCAAACGGCGTTGACGAACCCGGCGTTCACGGCTTCGCGCCGCGGATGAATTCGGCGATGGGCTTGCCGTCCACGTAAACATCTTCCAACACGGCCTCGCCGCTTTTGATGCGGACGACGGCATAAGTGTTGTCGTTGGTTTGGCCGCGACGGTTCAAGTGCTCCCGATAGGCGTGCTCGGCCTTCGGCGCTTTCGTTTCTTCCATGTAGTAACGGTCGAAAGGCAAACTGAAATGCACCACCGAGTTGGTTTGCCAATCCCGGTACACTCTGCCAACTTTTACGTAATCCCCCGATTTTGGCGGTTGTGGCATCACCTGATTAATGACAGCAAAGCCGTCCCGGCCTTCCTCGACGAGCGCGTAAGCCGTGCGAAATGATCCGGGTTCGGATTCTCCGCTCCACCGCGCGCGATTCTGCTCGTAGCCCAACCACACGTATCGTCCCCGAAACGCATCGTACGGATCAACGGGCGCAGTGCGAAACTTGTACGTTCGCCCGAGTCGCAATGTCGTCTCCCGACGCGCGATCATTCTTACTGGTACGATTACCTGCGCAATCGCCACCGCGATGAATACTGCAAGGATGACCCGGCTTTTCATTGCGCCATCGCTCCTTTCCGCCGCAATATCACCACGTTTGCGGTTAAAAATCCTGCGCCCACAAGTATGAATGCAACTCCGCGCGCAAGAAAACTCAGGTCACTGTCGAAGAACCGCGCGATGATCAACGCTGACAACGCCAACAAACCCACATTCACGCGGCCCAACTTGTTTGTCCTAAGGCCGGCCACCAACAAACCCAGGCCGAGCGCAAAAAGATATGCGTTGAACAGCGCGCGTCCGACCACTTCATTTTGACAAGCCGCTGCGAAAACGTACCCGACCACCCCGCAAAGCGGGGCCAGTCCGACCATCACCCGGTCCAACTCCGACCAACCCGCCATCCGTGCCTCGCGTCCCGCCACACATACAGCGGCAATCGGCAATAGCGCTGCAACTAGGTTTCCCACGACCAAGACCGAGCCGGGCGCCCAAACCTCGCGCCAACCAGGGTATTGGATCGTTCTCCACGGCCATTCATACGTCAACATGAGCGCCACGATTCCCAGACCGATTGCGCCCACTGATTGCCATGGCGAGTGCCGTCCCGTCGTTGCCTCTTTGAACCAGCGCGCGCCCGCCAGATACATTAACGCCAGCAAACCCGTGTACGTTCCGATCCAGGAACCTTTCATTGTCCCTTCAAGCGCGAACCACGCTCCAACGCACAGACACAACGCCAGCACCCAGCCGGTCAGCGCCGAACCCCAACCGTATCGTTGTCCGCGCCAGAGCCGAATCATGTGCGGCATCGGCAATGCCAACAGCGCCCAATACCACAGCGCGGTCCCGGCTTTGTACTCGGATGCGGCGCATCCAGCCCACGTCGTCGCACCGACCAGATAAAGACACGCGGCCACGTTCGACCGCAGCAAGTACACGATGGGAACTCCCAGCAGAATCCACGTCAGAAAAAACCGGGCCGTGTCTCCGTGAATGTTATAGATTTGCGCCACGAGCGAGATCGTTGACCCGACTGTCAACGCCCAAAATGTGGCGGACCCTTCACACCACGCCGCGCTCTCCCGCCTGCGCAGCAGCACCCACGCAGCCAGCGCAATCGCAGTCAGCAGCGGAATGAATGCCAGCACTGTCCGGGTCTCACGGCTCAGATCATCCCAGTTGTGCGCCACCAGCAGAATCACGCCCGCCCCGATCAAGGCCGCGCCGAGAATACTGAGAATGAGGACTGCCAGTTTTTTCCCGCCGTTCACCCCCGGTTCGCCGAAATGCCGCCGCAGTGTTTCCGCCGTTTCCGGCGTCAATACCCTGCCATCCACCAGCGTCGGCAATTGCTCATACAACCACGCCACGTGCTTTCGATCTTTCATGGTTTTACCCTCCCGCAAATACCGGCTTCTGCCGGCATTTGTAAATCGCACCCTCCCCGGCAGCAACGCTTTTCGCAGGATTCCAGCCGATGATGCCTTCACGCTTGTTGTCGTACCGGTAGGTCAACCCGAGTTTCAACCCGAGAAGTGCGGGCATCCAGCCGACCGTGAATACGCCGCGCGCGAACCGCCAGAGGATGCGGTCGAGCCGGTAAAACTGCGCGTACAACCAGTCGGCGCCCGCCTGCAGTTCCTCCGTCGTTATCCGCGCTGGTCGAAACACGACGTGACGGAAATCGTAGTGACTCCAATCGCGGTCGGTCACGCGATTCGCCCGCTCCATGTCGGTAAACAACGGCGTGCCCGGCAACGGCGTCAGGATGTTCAATTGCAGCGCGTCAATCCGCGCGCAATCGAGAAACCGCAGCGTCCGTTCAAAGACGCCGGCGTCATCCTGGTCCAGCCCGACGATCATTCCCGCGACGACGCCGATGCCGTGCCGGTGAATGGTCCGCAGCCGCTCGGCGTAGTGCCGACTGTCGTTGAACGCCTTGCCCATCGCCGCCAGGTTCTCCTCGCTCACCGTCTCGATGCCGATGAACAAGCCGCGGCACCCCGCCGCCCGCGCCAACTGCAGCAACTCCGGGTTGTCGGCGATCTCGATGGAACACTGCCCGACCCAGCGCTTCCGCAGCGGCACCATCGCCCGGAACAGTTCTCCCGCATACCCGGCATCGGCGATGATGTTGTCGTCCACGAAGATGAAGTCGCGCGGAATCGTGTGGAGTTCGGCCAGTACGTCCGCCAGCGGACGATGCCGGTGTTGCTGCCGGTGAAACGCCGTCACCGAGCAGTACCGGCACCCGTGCCGGCACCCGCGCCCCGTCTGCACCGCGTTGATGGTGACGTAGTGTCGGGCGGTGTGGGCAAGGAGTTCGCGCCGCGGGATCGGCGTCTTCAGGACTGCTGAGCATGGCTGGCTGCGGTAGATTCTCCCGATGCCCTTCGTTGCGGCGCTTCTGTGAAGCGTCGAATTCTTTAAAGATTGCCCCTCTCTGCGCTTCGCAGAAGCGCAGCTACACAACCGGCCCGCGGCGATGTCGCGGAGCACCTGCTCCCACGCGCCTTCTGCGTCGCCGGCGACAATCGCATCGAAATGCTCCGCCGCTTCCTGCGAGCACAGCGTCGGGTGAAATCCGCCGCCGACCACGATCTTGCCACGCGCCCTGAACTCCTTCGCAATCTCGTACGCGCGTGGTGCTAGCGCCGTCATCAATGTCACGCCGACTACATCGCACTCGGTATCGAAATCCAGCGGCTCGACGTTTTCGTCCACGATGCGCACTTCGTGCTCCGGTGGCGTCAACGCCGCAACCGTCGTCAGCGGCAACACGCTGAACCGGAGCATCGCGCGTTTCGGAACACGAGGCCGATCCCGTGTCACGCGAACGTTCTCACCGGCGGGAAGAATCAGCAGGACTTTCATAAACTGCCTCGGTTTCATAGGTACGAACACCTCAAGCGGTGGCAGGCATGCGTAGCGTGACCTCGGGTCATCTCAGGTAGCCCGTCAGTCGTTTGACCAAAAGCTTGTCGCAGTCTTCCCTCGAGGTCGGTTTGACATTCTGGTAGTCGGGTTGATGCGAGTTTTGCATATCCACGATCACCCACTCGCCTTTCCGGTCGCACACGACGAAATGCACAATTCCTTGCTCCCAGTTTTTAGGGTTGAAGACGTAGTCCGCATAAAGAACGTAGTCGGCATCCGCCGGATTCTTCTTTGCATGGTCCCGGAACTCACGCGCCATGTCCCATAATGCTTTCAGCTCATTCGGATCAGCCTGGGAAGCCTTGAGCAATACGGACTGCTTTGCCGGCGCTGCCTTGCACAGTCCCGCATCAGTGATCATTTTCGCAAGGTCGGTGGCACTCGCAGCATCTGCCGCATTTCCACCAATCCGAGCCGGAAAAACCACCAAGGTCACTTTTTGTCCCGATGCCTTCATTTCCTTTTGGCGTTCAGGGAGAGGCGTCCTTTCGTTTTCGGGGGGCATTCCGCTCCGCTGGTCCATGATGGCCGCCAGCTTGCCCGGTTTAGCCGCCTTGGCCGTTGCTTCGTTGAGGCCGAGCTGCGGACTCAGCCGTTCGACGAGCAGAACGGACAAGGTCATAGGTTCGCGCGATTCCAGTTTCTTGAACGCTTGATCCTGCGGCGTCTGACGGTCCGTCCAGACTACCGCGCCAGTTTGATCCACAACTACCGCTCGCAGTTCATTCAACCCGGTTTTACGATCGCCATTGTATTCGGCATAAAGCGCGTAGGCGGTTGTAATCGGATTCGTCTTCACAAAGGCACCAACGGCGGCTGCCAGGCTTGCCCAATTCGTGTCCGCCGGGGCAAACAGAGTTTGTCCAAGCTCAATGTTTCTCAATCCCTGCTGTTCGAGAAGAACGCCGACGACCTCGGTCAAACGATCCCAAGGTTTGCCCGCCAGGCGCACGGGGAGGATGGTCAGCGAAGCATCCGGCCCTTTGGATTTCATCAGCTCCAGTCTCGTTTGCTGTTCTGGCGAAACGCCTGGTTTCTGCGGAGCTTCTTGTGCAAACGTCCACCCTGAGGCAAAAAGGACACCGAGAAGCACTCCGAAAACTCCTGTCTTCCACGCGCTCCATACCGCTTGTTTCGTGTTTTTGTTTCCAACCCTGTTTTTCATAACTTGCTCCTTTCTTATTTCGTATTTTTGTTTCCAATCCTGTTTTATAACTTGCTCTTGTCTATTGCCGAGCTTCGTTTTTGTTTCGGCGGGGCCATACAAGCATCGCCGCCATCACGGCTGTCATTGCCAGCAGAATGAGGTCGAGATCGAATGGTTTCATTGTTTTGTTCCTTTCTGTGATAATCTGCTATAACCAAAACCGTGCCAAAGAAGCAGATAGCGATACCCCAGGTACTTACGTCAATAGGCAAGGAATTGTTTGGACATTTCATGTATAGCCTATATACAGTAAACGCATGGCAGAGTTAAAATCCCTCTCTGATGCCGACCGTAACTTTCTTCAGTTTCTGGCTGAGGCGGCCTCCACGAATCCGTTCAGCGATGCTTACATCGATCTGACACTGAAGATCGCGGGCTGTGACGCATCCGTGCCGCCTGTGGAACAGCTCAAGCTAATCCTCGCGCGCGTGAGTCAGCAGGTGCAGAAGTTGGAGGGTGCGGGCAGGGCGAATGTGAGGCAGTTCGATGGCCCGGATCGTGAACTGTTGCGGCATGCGTTCCTGTTCGACATCTACCACCGGTTCATGGCGGCCTACGACCAACTCATTGCCGACCAAATTGCAGCAGGGGAACAGTCGGTGGCCGTGCCGTTCGCCGCTGACGCTTTGCGGTTGTTGGCGCGGCGCGGGTTCAGCGCCGAGGAAGCGCGGCGGTACTTCGCCATTTTCTATCAGATTCGGCGTGCGTACTTCTTTATTGATCGCGGATTGGTCGGATGCAGTGATTGCATGAAGGAACTGCGGCGGCATCTCTGGAACAACGTGTTCACGCACGACATCCGCGTTTACGAGCGGTATCTGTGGAATCGGATGGAGGATTTCTCAACGATGCTGCTCGGCGAGACGGGCACAGGGAAGGGCACGGCGGCGGCGGCAATTGGCCGGTCGGGATTTATCCCGTTCGACGAGAAGAAAGGCTGCTTCACCGAAAGTTTCACCAGCAGTTTCACGCCGATGAACCTCTCGCAGTTCCCCGAGGCGTTGATCGAGTCGGAGCTGTTCGGCCACAAAAAGGGCGCGTTCACCGGCGCGGTGGAGGCGCACGAAGGTGCGTTCGCCCGATGCAGTCCGTACGGGGCGATCTTCCTCGACGAAATCGGCGATGCCGGTGTGCCGGTGCAAATCAAACTGCTCCACGTGCTGCAGGAGCGCACGTTTTCGCCTGTCGGCAGCCACGAGAAACTGCGCTTCCGGGGTCGCGTGATCGCTGCCACCAACAAACCGTTGGATCAACTCCGTGGTGGCGGCCAGTTCCGCGACGATTTCTTTTACCGGCTCTGCTCGGACGTGATCACCGTGCCGCCATTGCAGCAGCGCATCGCGGAAGAACCGGCGGAGTTGGATGAACTCATTGCGCTCATCGTCGAGCGGCTTACTGGTGAAGTGTCGCCGGAGATCGTCGGCATGGTGCGTTCGGTTCTTAACGCCTCGCTGGGGAAGAACTACGCGTGGCCCGGCAACGTCCGAGAGTTGGAACAGGCCGTGCGCCGCATCCTGCTCACGCGCCACTACGAGGGCGACCGCAAAGCCATCGGGCCGGACTTGCGCGCGCGGTTGCAGGCAGGAATCGAGGACGGCTCGCTCGACGCCGATGCATTGCTGGCGGGCTACTGCGCCCTGCTGCACGAGCGCCACGGCACATACGAGGAAGTCGCCCGCCACACGAACCTCGACCGCCGCACCGCCAAGGCATACGTCCAGAAGTATCGCGCAACCCATGCCGGCACTATGCACCGAGTGACGTAATCCAACTTCGCCGATCAACTCGATCCAAGAGGCACCAGCCACACGCGGTAGAAGCGCACCGGGGCATTGGTTGCGCCGCCGACATCGACGCAGTTAGTCGTCGTATCCCCGCTGCCCAAGATGACGATCAGTCCGCTGATGTGATGAAGTTGGTCGTATAGCCGCCATCCGCGCCGCCGGCGGTGGCTTGCACTGCGTTGGTTCGCCCACCCCGCCCGTCGCCCACGCTGATCCGTGCGACTGGCCAAAATGAAGAATAATTAGGGGCTGTTGCCCATATGATTTTTCTGGTTGTAGCTGCGCTTCTGGGAAGCGCGGGTCGTTCATTTCCCGAAGGAATTCGGCGTTTCGCAGAAATGCCGCTATACCGAAAGGCGTGGAAACCGATTTGGGCAACACGCCCATTAGACGTGCCCCCCGCTCAGAGCAACCAACCGCTGCCCCGAAAGCTTTCGGGGCTACAACGACTCAGGCGAGCGTTTTGTGGAATCGTTTCACTGCCAGCCAGAGGGTGGCGGCGCCCAGGATGGCCAGGGCGACCATTTGCGGCCACAGCATGCTCGGGCCGAGGCCTTTGAGGAAGATGCCGCGCAGGATGATCAGGAAATAGCGCAGGGGATCCAGGAAGCTGACCCATTGGATGACACGCGGCATGTTGGCGATGGGGAAGACGAATCCGGAGAATAGTATCGCCGGGAAAACGTAGAAGAACGTGGTCATCATGGCTTGTTGCTGGGTGCGGCTGACGGTCGAGATCAGCAAACCGACCCCGAGCGTGGACATCAGGTACAGGCCGGTAGAGAACAGCAGCCACAGCAGGTTGCCGCGGATAGGGACATCGAACCAGAAGACGCCGGCGGTGGTGATGAGAATGACATCCACGAAGGCGACCAGCGCGAACGGCAGTGTCTTGCCGAGGATGAACTCAGCGGGTGTGATCGGGGTGACCATGACCTGTTCCATCGTGCCGATCTCTTTCTCGCGGACGACTGCCATGCTGGTCAGCAACAGGGTGATGATCAGGATGATGTTGGCGATGACGCCCGGCACGTAGAAGTTGCGGCTCTCGAGGTTATCGTTGAACCAGGCGCGAGTGGCCAGTTCGACCTGCGCCTGCGGGCGGTTCGGGCCAAGAAGACGCGCGGCGTGCATCGCCAGGATTTGTCCGGAGTATTGGCGGGCGATCTTGGTGGCGTAGTTTAGGATGATGCCTGCCGTGTTGGAGTCGGTGCCGTCCAGCAGGATCTGCAGCCCAGCGGTGCGACCGGCATCGAGGTGTTCGCCGAAGCCCTTGTTCATCCGCAGAATGGTCTGCACATCACTGCGGTCGAGCAATTCCTGGGCGCGCCGGTCATCGCTGACGTAGGCGGCGACTTCAAAATAGCCCGAGCTGACGAACCGGCTGATCAGTTCGCGGCTGCGGACGCTGTTGTCGAGGTCGTAGATCGCGGTGCGGATGCGGCGGACGTCCGTGGTGGCCGCATAGCCGAACACGATGGTTTGGATGAGAGGCGCGACGAACAGCACCGATTTCATCCGGGGATCACGGAAGAGCTCGATGAACTCCTTGATCAACATGTGTTTGATGCGCTCAAACATGGCTACACCAGCTTCTTCTTAAACTTCAGGGTGGCCAGGACCACCATCAGCACGCCAAAGACCGTGAGGAACACGGCATCAACCATCATCACTTTCAGGCCGACGCCTTTAAGGTAGATACCCCGCAGCAGGGCGATGAAGTAGCGGGCCGGGATGACGTACGTAATCACCTGGATTGGTTTGGGCATGTTGGCGATGGCGTAGATGAAGCCCGACAGCAGAAACGTGGGCAGGAAGGTGCTGAGCATGGCGAGTTGATTGGCCATGAGTTGATTCTTTGCGACCACGCTGATGAACACGCCCAACGACAGGACCCCCAACAGGAAAATTGCCGACATGCCAAACAGCAGCGGGATGCTGCCGCGCAGCGGGACGTGAAACAGAAACTCGCCCATCAGCACCGCCAGCGTCACGTTGAACATGCCGATGACGAAATACGGCAGCAACTTGCCGAAGATCAGTTCAGGGCCTTTGATCGGGGTGGAGATCAGTTGTTCCATTGTGCCGCGTTCCCACTCGCGGGCGACCGTCAGGGAAGTCAGCAGCGCCGTGATGACCATCATGATGATGGCAATCAGGCCGGGCACGATGAAGTTCTTCGATTCCATGTCGGTGTTGAACCACACACGCGGGCGGACATCCAACGGCGGGGCCAGTCCTGACGAGCCGAGTCGCCGGGCCACGCGGAGCGTGACGTCCTGCGAATAGGTCTGCGCCACCGCATCGGCGTAACCGGCGGCGAGAGTGGCCGTGTTGGCGTCGCTGCCGTCCACAATCAGTTGCGCCGGACCCGTCCGCCCCGCATCGATCTGCCCTCCAAACCCGCGCGGCACGACCAGCGCCACCAGCGCGTCGCGGGTGTCAATGGCGCGCTCGACTTCGCGGTAATCCTGCGCGTACGCAAACAGGCCGAAATAACGTGATCCCAGAAACCGGCTGATCAACTCGCGGCTGACCGGGGTTTCGTCCTGGTCCCAGATGACCAGCGGCACATGATCCACGTCGAGCGTCAGTGCGTAGCCGAACATCACGAGCAGCAGCATCGGGATGGCAATCGCCAGCCCGAGACTCCGCGGATCGCGCAGGATATGGATGAACTCCTTGCGCGCGATGGCCCAGAGCCGGCGCAGGTTCATCTGCGGACCTCCTCCGTCCCCAGCTTGCCGCTGTTCGTGTGACACAAACGTGTAGCGGCGCTTCTGTGAAGCGCCGTGGCCAGCCAATCACAAAGCCCCGATCTGCGCTTCGCAGAAGCGCAGCTACAACGGCTCCGGGTGCGAGCACGTGTCATCGCTGCACCTCCGCCTCCGGTTGCCCGGCGCGGTCGCGGGCTTCGATGAGGGAGACGAACACGTCCTCCAGTGACGGAACGATTTTCTCCACGCGCTCGACCGCGTATCCCCGCGACCCAAGCACGCCGCGAATCGGCTGGATGACTGACTCCGCATCGGCCGCCACCACGTGCAATCCTTTGCCGAACAGCGCGACTTCCTTCACGCCCTGGACCTTCTCAATCTCGCTCATTGCGTCCTGCGGCCGGTCGCAGAGCACATTGAGGACATCTTCCTGCATGAATTTCGTCTTGAGTTCCTCCGGGCTGCCGATGGCGATGAGTTCGCCGCGATAAATCAACGCGATCCGGTCGCAATACTCGGCCTCGTCCATGTAATGGGTGGTGACAAACACCGTCACGCCCTTGCCGGCGAGTTCGTAGATCAGGTCCCAGAACTGTCGGCGACTGATCGGGTCAACACCCGAGGTCGGTTCATCGAGAAAAATGATTGGCGGCTCGTGCACAATCGCGCAGCCCAGCGCCAGGCGCTGTTTCCAGCCACCCGACAGAATGCCCGTGAGCGAGTGGCGGTGTTCCTTCAACCCGGCCATCGAGATGACCCATTCCTTTCGCTCCTGCTTTTTTTCCGGCGCGATGCGATAGATGCCGCTGTAGAAATCGATGTTCTCCTCGACGGTCAGGTCTTCGTAGAGGGAAAACTTCTGGCTCATGTAGCCGATGTTGGCCTTGATCTTTTCCGGCTCGGAGCGCACATCGAAGCCCGCGACCGTTCCCGTGCCGCTGCTGGGCTTAAGAATCCCGCACAGCATGCGGATCGTCGTGGACTTGCCGGCGCCGTTCGGGCCGAGGAATCCGAAAATCTCACCCTTTGTGACTTCGAAGCTGATGCGATTGACGGCGATGAAACCGTCGAACCGTTTCTCCAAATCCCGCACCGTGACGGCGGCGTTGTTCATGGCGAATGTCGACCCGCCCCCTCACCTCGATCCCGCTCCGAGCGGGATTGATCCTCTCCCCCGGTGAACGGGGGAGAGGAGAGTTCTCGCGTCGTGCTTTCCCCTCTCCATTGTCCTGCAAGGGATAGGGCCTGGGTGAGGGTTCTTCCGCTGTTCATGAAGAATTCTCCGAGCCGACGACGGAGACAAACACATCCTCCAACGACGGTTCGATCGGCCGGACACCGCCGACCGCGAGTCCGGCTTTGCTGAGGACCTCCTGCGCCTGGGCCATGGCCATGGCGGCATCGCGCGCCACCACGTGAACGCGGTCGCCGAACAACCCCACCGAACTGGCCGGCATCGTCTCGCGCAGCAACGTCGTGGCCTTGCGCGGCTCGGCGGCGCGGATTTCGATGATCGTACCGCGCATGAGTTTCTTCACCTCGCTGGGCGTGCCGAGCGCGAGGAGCTTGCCCTTGTGCATGAGGGCGAGCCGATTGCAGCGTTCGGCTTCGTCGAGATAAGCGGTGGAGACGAAAATGGTGACCTTCTCGCGGAGCAGTTGATACAAGATCCGCCAAAAGTCCCGGCGCGACACCGGGTCGACGCCGTTGGTCGGTTCGTCGAGGAAGAGCACTTTTGGTGTGTGAATCAGGGCGCACGCCAGACCGAGCTTCTGTTTCATCCCGCCGGAGAGATTGCCGGCGAAACGTTTCTTGAACGGAGTCAGGTTGCTGAAGGAGAGCAGACGGTCAATCTTCTCGGCACGGCCTTTGTGCGGCACACCGTAGATGTCGGCGTAGAAATCGATATTCTCCATCACCGAGAGGTCGGGATACAGCCCGAACCGCTGGCTCATGTAACCGATGTCATCCTTGATCGCTTCCGCATCCCTGACGACGTGATGGCCTGCCACCCAGGCTTCGCCCGACGTCGGTTCCATGATCGCGGTCAGCAACCGCATGGTGGTCGTCTTGCCCGCGCCGTCCGGCCCGACCAGCCCGAAGATTTCGCCCTCCTGCACTGAGATCGTCAGGGAGTCAACTGCCGCAAGGTCGCCAAATCTCTTGGTCAGATTCTCAGTTCGGATTGCGGCCATCGCGCGTCTCCTGACTGACAAGGATCTCCGCGTCGGCGGGCATGCCGGGTTTTAACTCCATGTGGGGATTGGCGATGTCAATCTTCACCCGATAAACCAGTTTGACCCGTTCCTTTTCGGTCTGGACACTCTTCGGTGTGAACTCCGCGTCGGAAGCGATAAAGGAGACGTGGCCTTCGTAAATCTTGCCCGGGTAGGTGTCGGCGGTCACGCGCGCCTTTTGGCCGACTTTCACGCGGCCGAGATCGGTCTCGTTGACATAGGCCCGCAACCAAGGCTTATCGAGATCACCAATCGTGACCACGGGCGTGCCGGGCACGACATACTCGCCAGGCTCGATGTTTTTCGACAACACCACCCCGCTGAGCGGGGCCGCCACCGTGGCGTAGCTCAACTGTGTTTCCGCGAGCGCGAGGGCCTGCTTCGCCTGTTCCAGCATCGCGCGGGCCTGCTCGATCTTTTCCTTGCGCGGGCCTTCCTTGACCAGCTTGAATTGCTCTTCGGCCTCGCGCAACCGGGCCGCCGCCACGTCGTTGGCCGCTCTGGCCGCATCGAGCTCTTGCGAAGAGACGGCCTTGCTCCGGAACAATTCCTCCATGCGGTGGTAATCGAGTTCGGCCCGCACCGCATCGGCCTTGGCCCGGGCCACAGTGGCTTCGGCGGCGGCAATCTCCTGCGGGCGCGACCCGGCTTCCAGTTCGGCCAGTGCGGCCTTGGCGGCCTCGAGTTCCGCCTGGCGCATCGCCACCTCGCTTCTCAGATCGGCAGTCTCCAACAGGGCGACGACTGCGCCTTTCTCCACCAGTTCGCCCTCGTCCACGAGTCGCTGCACCACATGGCCGGGGATCTTGAAACTGACCTGGGTGTCAGTGACCTCGATATTGCCGGAGACGTGGATGACAGCCGAATTGTTGTGGGACCGCCGCTGGAAATACCAGTACGCCACCGCCCCCACAACCGCGATGACAACGACGATGATGATCAACCGCTTCCGATTCTTCACGGACATTCCTCCAGATGACAACCCAGCCCGGCTCTGACGCCAGCATATCAGAGCCCAGGGCAACGTCCAGCCCTGAGCAGCCAGTTTCGGTTGACTCGGTTGCCGGCAGCTTGCAGAATCGCCCGCGATGACGACGGGCGCGATCCTGTGGACGGTGTTCGGCGCGGTGGTGGTGGTGGTGCTGGCGCTGGATCTCGGCGTGTTTCATCGCAAGGCGCATGAGATCGGGTTCCGGGAAGCGTTGCTGTGGAGCGGCGTGTGGGTTGGATTGGCCATGGCGTACACGGGGCTGGTGTGGTGGCTGCACCCGAAAGGAGCGTCCAAGGCGCTGGAGTTTTTGACGGCGTACCTCGTCGAGGAATCGCTCAGCGTGGACAATTTGTTCGTGTTCCTGCTGATCTTTTCGTATTTCGCCGCGTCGTCGCAATACCAACATAACGTCCTGTTCTGGGGCATTCTCGGCGCGATGGTGTTTCGGGCGGTCTTTATCGTCGGTGGTGTGGCGTTGATCCAGACCTTTCATTGGTTCCTCTACGTGTTTGGCGCGATCCTGATCGTCAGCGGCGCAAAGATGGCCGTGCAGAACAGCCGAACGATCGCGCCGGAGAAGAATCCCATGTTGAAGCTGTTTCGGCGCTTCGTGCCAGTGGCGACGGACTATGCGGGAACGAAGTTTTTTATCCGCCGGGACGGGCGTCTGCTGGCGACGCCTCTATTCGTCGTGCTGCTGGTGTTGGAGACGACCGACATCGTCTTCGCGGTGGACTCCATCCCCGCCGTGCTCGGAATTACCCGCGATACGTTCGTGGTGTACACGTCCAACATCTTTGCGATCATGGGGCTGCGGGCGTTGTACTTCGTGTTGGCGGGTGCGATGGAGCTATTCCATCACCTGCGCTTCGGGCTTTCGGCGGTGCTGGTGTTCATCGGCGCGAAGATGCTGCTCGGCCATTGGTACGAAATGCCCGTCGGTGTCGCGCTTTCAGTGGTGGCGGGATTGCTGGCCCTGTCGCTCATAGCGTCGCTTGTCTGGCCCAAGAAAATGAACGACGCCATCAAAGAATGAGCATGCAATCGCCATAGCTGAAAAAGCGGTACCGCTCCCGCACCGCCTCGGCATAAGCGCGGAGGATCAACTCCCGCGAGGCAAGCGCGCACACCAACATCAACAGCGTTGAGCGGGGGAGATGGAAGTTGGTCAGCAGCGCGTCCACAACGCGAAACTGAAAGGGCGGTCGAATGAAAATGTCCGTGCTCCCTTCGCACGCGCGCGGCTTGCCGGCCGTTTCCAACGCGCGCACAACCGTAGTGCCGACAGCGATGATGCGTGACTTGGGTTCTGTGGGAGCGACATTCTTGTCGCGACCGGCTTGTCCGCCAAAGCCTTGGCGAAGGCGGATCGGGGCAGGAATGCCCCTCCCACAAGACCAAACTGCTCGCATCGCAGCCGCGGCCTCGGCGGAGACGGAAAACTTCTCGGCATGCATCTTGTGCTCCTCGACGGTTTCAGTTTTCACGGGCCGGAACGTGCCGATGCCGACGTGCAACGTGATGAACGTGTGCCCGATGCCCGCTACGCGGAGTTGTTCCAGCATCTCGGCGGTGAAATGCAGACCAGCCGTCGGCGCAGCAATCGCCCCAGCCGCCCGCGCGAACACCGTCTGGTAACGTTCGCGATCAGCGGCGACGGCGGGGCGTTCGATATACGGCGGCAGTGGCGCTGCGCCGTGATGTTGGAGATACGAATCCACGTTGCCTTCAAAGCGCAGCACGCGCCCGCCGAAATCGGCCTCGTCTTCAACGACGGCGTTAAACCACGGCGTGAATCGCAGCTTGGCGCCAACTTTAGCGCGATGTCCGGGCTTGACCAACGCCGACCAACGGTTGTCGCCGAGATTTTCGACTAGCAACAACTCAACGGCAGGCGATTGCGACCAGATTCGCGCGGGAATGACCTTCGTGTCGTTGAGCACCAGCAAGTCGCCCGCATGAAGGTACGTGCCGAGATCGCGGAACTGCTCGTGACGGATTTCGCCTGTCGCGCGCTCCACGATCATCATCCTCGACGCCGCGCGGTCGGGCAACGGTTGTTGCGCGATCAGTTCCGGCGGCAATGCGTAATCGAAATCAGCGGTCTTCATGTGCGGAGGTTACAGCCGTCGAGAAACGGTTAAAACCGTTAAAAGGTGAAGCCAAGCCGGTCTGCAAATATTTAACGGTTTTTACTTTTTTAACCTTTTTAACGTCTCTTCAGCAACCACAGGATCAGCGTCAGCACCGCGCTGAGCAGCAGGCACGTGGTCAGCGGAAAATAGAATTTGAAATTCTCGCGATCGATGCGGATGTCACCGGGCAAGCGGCCCAGAGGCAGATTCATTTTGCCGCCCAGCCAGATCAATCCGCCCAGCACAGCCAAACTCAGCCCAATGACCACCAGGATTTTCCCGACATCGCTCATCCAAGGTTTAAGTTTCACGAACCCGTGGCGGCTCGCAAGCTCAAAACTCGCATTTGATTGTCACGGCTCGCTGCAGCCGCCAGAGATACTCGCGTTTTGGAATCTCGTACGTGCCAAACTGGGCGAGGTGCGGCGTTTGCCATTGCGTGTCGAGCAACACGAATCCACGCGCGCGCAGCCGCTCGACCAACGCCACCAGCGCAACCTTTGAGGCGTCGGTGACGCGATGAAACATGCTTTCGCCGAAGAACGCGCCGCCGATGTGGACGCCATACAAACCGCCGACCAACGGCAAGGATGAAGGATGAGGGATGAGGGATGAAGGGGGCGCGGAGCGGGAGAGCGTTGAGCGCCTAACCGTCAAGCGTGGAGCGGCAGTTTCGGGCAGACGCACTTCAACGCTGTGGGCGTGGCCGAGGCGATGGAGATTGCAGTAGCTCTCAATGATTTCCTTGGAAATCCACGTGCCTTCCTTGCGTTTGGCGCACTCGCGGATGACGGCCTCAAAATCGGTGTCGAATGTCGTCTCGAATTTCTCCTGTCTGAGCACGCGACGCAATCCGTGCGGGATGTGAAACCGGTCATCGAGCGGAATGATTGCGCGCGGATCAGGCGAGAACCAACCGATATCACCTTGCTTGCCTGCCCCGATGCCCACGTCGGGGTCCACCGCCATCGGAAAAATGCCATGGCGGTAGGCGTCCAACAACAACTCAGGCTCGATCATGCCGCCATTTTAGCAAGCAGCGAGACGGAACGGAAGGTCAGGGCGCGGGTAGGAACGTCAGAGGTCAGTCACCGCGAGCCCCGAATGCTTTCCGGGGTTGGCTCCAGCGTGGTGTTAAGCGTCTTTCGGGCCACTTGGTTTCCGAAAACAAAGCCATCCCGCGATCCTAGCGAACTCTACGCCTGCAACTAGACAGCAAAAAGCAGTCAGCCAAGCATCCCAAGGACCGACAATGGCGCAGTGAACTGAGACGGGCAGCCCAACGAGCAGCATCAAAACCGCGAGTATTCCAGCTAGTCGTCGGAACGCTGGACGCGCCTCACTTGATTTGGTGGTTTGTTCCATGTGTCCTCTTGGCTCCTAAATATGGCCGGCGATTCGGCCCGAGTAAAGACGGAAAGCGGCGCGCTCAGCGAGCGCATGCTCTCCCGCAGCGTTGACAGCTTTCGGCGCATCCTTTAGCCTTGTCACCACTATGACTACTGATGATAAACTTGCCGCGCTCAAAGACGTCGCAACCCGGTTGCGCATCCATTCCCTGAACTCCACCACCGAAGCAGGCTCGGGGCATCCGACCTCCTGCTGCTCCGCCGCCGACATCGTGGCGGCGCTGTTTTTTGGTGCGATGCGATTTGATCCCAAGAACCCCAAGAATCCCAACAATGATCGCTTCATCCTATCGAAGGGTCACGCCGCGCCGCTGCTATACTCGGCGTGGGCTGAGGTCGGGCATGTGCCCGTTGAGGATTTGTTGAAGCTGCGGACGTTCACCAGCAACCTCGAAGGTCATCCGACACCGCGGCTGGACTTCGTGGACGTGGCGACAGGCTCGTTGGGGCAGGGACTCAGCGCCGGGGCGGGGATGGCGCTCGCCGCGCGCCTGGACAAACGCGATTACCACACGTGGGTCTTGATCGGCGACGGCGAAAGCGCGGAAGGATCGATCTGGGAAGCAGCGGGAACATCCAGCTACTATAAGCTGAACAATCTCACCGTGATCGCGGACATCAACCGCCTCGGCCAGTCACAGCCGACGATGCTTCAGTACGATCTCGACACCTACAAGAAACGGTTTGCCGCGTTCGGCTGGCGCGTGCTGGTGATCGATGGACACGACATGGCGCAAATCGTCTCCGCGCTGCGCAAGGCGCGCCGAAGCAAGGATCAGCCGACGGCGATTTTGGCGAAGACCATCAAAGGCAAAGGCATCTCGTTTGCCGAAGACAAGGAAGGCTGGCATGGCCGCGCGTTCAAGAAAGGCGAGGAACATGACAAGGCCATCGCCGAGCTTCAGGCCCAACTGACTGGTGCGACCGGCGCGAAGGTCAAGCACGTTCCGCGGGAGAAACCCGTTGAAGCGCACAAGCCCGTGCCCATCGACCCGCCGGCATACAAGTTGGGCGAGATGGTTGCCACGCGCGAAGCTTACGGCACGGCGCTGGTCAAGATTGGAGCGGTCGATCCGCGGGTCGTGGCTCTGGATGGCGACACCAAGAATTCGACGTTCGCGGACAAATTCTTCAAAGCCTATCCGGAACGGTCTTTTGAAAGTTTCATCGCCGAGCAGAACATGGTCACCGTGGCGGCCGGTCTGGCCAGCCGCGGCAAGGTGCCGTTCGCTTCGACGTTCGCGGCCTTTTTCGAGCGCGCCACTGACCAGATTCGCATGGCGACCGTTTCATTTGCCAACATCAAGCTGGTCGGCTCGCACGCGGGCGTCTCCATTGGCGAAGACGGCCCGTCGCAAATGGCTATGGAAGACATCGCGATTTTTCGCGCCATGGCCGATTGCGTTGTGCTCTACCCGTGCGATGCCGTCAGCACCGAGCGCGCGGTGGAACTGGCCGCCAATCACACCGGCATGGTTTTCATTCGCACATCGCGTCCGAAGACGCCGGTGATCTACGAAAACCATCACGAGTTCAGCCTCGGCAAAGCCAATCTGCTCCGGCACAGCGACCACGACAAGGTCACGGTGGTCGGCGCGGGCGTCACCGTGTTCGAAGCGCTCAAGGCCTACGACCAACTCAAGGCGCAGGGCACGCTGATTCGCGTCATTGACATCTTCAGCGTCAAACCGATCGACAGGCAGTTGCTTATCGAGTCGGCGAAGCGAACCAACAACACGATCATCACCGTCGAAGACCACCACATCGAGGGTGGACTGGGCGATGCGGTGGCGTCGGCTGTTGCGCCGGAAGGCATCCGCGTCCACAAGCTCGGCGTGCACGAAGTGCCGCGCTCCGGCAAGGCCGAAGAACTGATGCACCACTACGGCATCAGCGCCGCGCGGATCGCCGAGAAAGTGTGCGCGCTGTAGGCCGACTCTATGAGTCGGCGAAATCCACGGGAAAACGACAGATTGCCGCCTCGCAGATGCGGCCTACAAGCGTTTTTGGGAGATGGCCTTTTGAAATTCGACGCATGACCAACGCGCCCGATCAAACTTCTTCACGCGGACTCAGCGTCGCACTGATTGTCGGCATCGGCGTGCTGCTCACGCTGATGTACTGGCCGTTGCTGGCATGGATGACGCGCGTGAGCCTGCACGTTGCGCAGTTGTCCACAGGCGCGCTGCTGGTCGTGTTCGCGGCCGTCGTCTGCCTGCAAGACGGCCTGCGCGAGCTCCGGTTTGAGCCGCAGGCGAACCCGCTGGGACTCGCGCTGCTGGCGCTGGGGTTCGCGTGCATGTGGCTGGCGCGGCAGTTCGCGGTGGGCGTGCTGCCGCTCGTCGTGTTCTCGTTCTGCGCTTCATTCGCGGCGATCGTTGCGTTTCTATTCGGGCGCGCCGGCGTCCGCCAATTCCTGCCCGCGCTGGGCGGGTTCTTTGTGTTCGGTCTGCTGGTTGGATTGTTTCCGACGCTGGATTGGCCGCTGCGCGCGCTGGCGGCGAAACACGCGGGAAGTCTGCTCGCGTGGCTCGGCGTGCCCGTGCGGTTGCTGGTCGAGCCCGGCAGACCCGCCGAGTTGGTGCTCGGTGTGGGTGGACAATTGTTTCGCGTGGCGACGGAGTGCAACGGTTTCGGACTACTGACCTCGGCACTGTTGCTGGCGACGATCCTCGCGTTTCAGTATCGGCTGCCGTGGCTGAACAAGCTCGGGCTGCTGGCGCTCAGCGTCCCGGTCGCCATCGTCTGCAATTTCCTGCGCATCGTCAGCATCTGTCTCGTCGCGCCGCGCGTGGTGTGGTCATACGTTTTCGTGCACGAGGCGCTGGGCGCGATCTTCTACTTATCGGGGCTTGCGCTGGTGTGGCTGGCGGCGCGCCGTGTGAAGGATTAGCGCGGCTTCGTCTCGCGTACGCGCACGGGCTGGGCGGGGCGATCTTATCCAGAATGATCTCGCCGTGCGGCATCTTGGTTCTATGCCCATCGTTTCGGCCAGCGCGTGGTGCAGCCAATGGGCGCAACGCGAACAACGCAACCCGCCCGCAGGAATCTGCGGAGCGTTGCTCGCATTGGCCTCGCGCACCGACACCACGGCAAGCCTCCCCCAGATCAGCGTCCCGACACTGATCCTCGTGGGCGAGCAGGACACGCTGACGCCGCCGTCGGTTGCGAAGGCCGTGCGGGAGAAGATTCGCAACTCCGAGTTGCACGTCATTCCGCGTGCCGCACACATGAGCAACCTGGAAAATCGCGCGGAATTCAACCAGCACTTACTGGAGTTTTTGGAAAAGCTGGGTTGATTTTCTCTGTGGCAACGAAACCGTTGCAAGCCATGAGTCTTTTGGGTACACTGCGGCGGTCATGAAGAAATGCTTGGTAGCGTGCGTCTTGCTGGCGGTGTGCAGTTGCGGCTTGTCTCGCGTTTGGGCGGCGGCTGATCCGGGCGACCAGTTCCTCGACGCGTATTTTCTGATTCAGGATGGCGACGCTGCCGAAAGCAAAGGCGATTGGGTCAGGGCCGATTCCAAGTTCAAAGCGGCGCTGGACATTCTCCGCGAGATCAAATCGCAAAACCCCGACTGGAATCCGCACATCATCGAGTTTCGCGTGAAATACTGCGCCGACCATCTCGAGACGCTGAAACCCAAACTCCCCGTTGCGCCGCCGCCTCCGCCCGCTACTCCAACTGCTGCAACACCGCCGCAGGCTCCCGCCGCTCCACTCGTTGTATCCACGCCGGTTTCCTTGGAGACTTATCGCATTCAACAACTCACTGCCGAGTTGCAGCAGTCGCAGGAAAACATCCGTCAGCTCCAGCAGGATCGCGACACGCTGAAGGCCCAGTTCGAAGGAGAACTTCAGAAGCTTTCGCCGACGAATCGGGAGGAGGCGCAGAAGACGTTGGAACAACTCCGCGCCATGGAGGCCGCCCGCGACGCACTGACCGCCAAGTTGCAAGAAGCAGAAGCAAAAGCTGCGCAAGTCGAGACGCTGAAGGCGGAGTTGCAGCAATCCCAGGAAAAACTCCGCCAGCTTGAGGCCGATCGCGACCAGCTTAACGCCAAACTCCAGGCAAGCGTGAGCCAGACCGCGCCGACTCAGACCACGCCGCAGATCGAGGAGTTGCTCAAGAAGAACGCAGAACTGACCGCGCAGGTCGCGGAATTGAGAGAGCGGCTCGCTGGGGGGACTGGAACTTCCGCCACTGACCAAATCCAGTTGCGCACGGAGTTGATCCAGACGCGCAGCGAGCTGGAACGAACAAGCCAACAGCTTGAAAAGGCGAACCAGGAACTGGCGTCTGCCAAACAGGAACTGGAAAAAGCCCAGGCCGAGAATGTTCGGCTCAAGCAGTCGCAGGAAGAAATCATGGCCAAGCTGGATGAGGCTGACCGCCAGCTCCGCGCCGCCAAATCCTCGACGGAGAAGGGCAACGAAATCATCCTGCAGTTGCGCAAGGAAAATGCGCTGCTGCGCGAGATTGCGGAACGGAAGGAGCCGGTGACCATCCGCGCGCGGGAGGCAACGCAAGAAAGCGGCCTGAACAACGAGCTTAGAGGCTGGCGTCCGAGACGTCGCACACCAGCCGCTGCGGCACCAGCGAAGCCTGCAACTCCAAAGCGAGAGTCGTCAACCACGTCAATGAAGGAATCCGGGAGCAGCAAGCTCGTGGCAACCATCAATGCGCCGGCTCCCCCCGCACCAGCCAAGCCATCAGCGCCAGCCTCGAGCACGTATTCGGGGCCAGCCACAACAATCGCATCGCCGCCAAGCCCTGCCACCGAAACGAATGCGATCGCTCGCGCGGTGGTGGCCACGGAACCGGCTCGACCAGCGGGAGCGGACGATATCAAAGCCATGTTGAACGAGGCGCGTGCGGCAGAGGCTCTGAGGGACTACGATTCCGCGGCCCTCAAATATCAAGAGATCCTGGCGAAAGAACCCAACAACGTGACGGCCTTGTCGAACATGGGCGCCATTCGTTATCGGCAAGGACGGCTTGACGATGCGGAGGGATTCTTGCGAAAGGCCGTGGCGGCGGCGCCCAACGACAGCGCGTCGCGTTCCCTCCTGGGCGTGGTCTTCTCTCGGACGGGCAAACTGGACGACGCATTCAATGAGTTGACGCGGGCCGTCGCGCTCGATCCGCGCAACGCCGAAGCCCATAACTATCTTGGCATCACGCTCAGCGAAAAAGGCTGGAGTGCGGCCGCAGAACAAGAAATCCGCCGAGCCATTGAACTCAATCCGCAGTACGCCGACGCGCATTTCAATCTCGCCGTGATCTACGCCAAGCAGAAGACGCCACGCTGGGAACTGGCGCGATACCATTACCAGAAGGCGCTCGACCTCGGCGCCCAGCCCGACCCGCAGCTCGAAGCGCGCCTCAAATCCGCCCCGCCGCCGAAGCCGGCCGAGACCAACACCGAGCCAGCGAAGGCGCAACAACCTGCGACTCCTTGAACGGAGTTGCCCGCCCCGTCGTGCGGCGGCGCGTCGGTCATCGTGCCGTGGGTAGGGCGGGCTGGCCCAGCCCGCCGCGTCTTTGTGGTGGCGTCAGTTTGTTGTCTGATTTCTGACTTCTGTGTTCCGTTCACGAACTCCCGCGTCCAGAGTTTCCTTGCGCAAAATCAGCGCCCATTCTGGAAACCAGATGCGCTGCCCTGATATCGTCGTTTCCATGCCAAAGACAGCCTTTCACTGACCTGTGGCAGTTTGTCTTTTTGCGTCTTGATATTCCAAGCGAAAAGGAATCGGGGCACACAAGGAGGGCAAGACACGAGTTAACGCCGCGCGTCTGTGATCCCGATTGACGATCCCAACGTTGCCCTCTAATCTGCGCCTGAGATGAACCGAACAAACACACTTTGTCTTGCGCGCCTGAGTTTGTTCTATTATTATTGTTAGGCGACTTCACCGATCGTCACGACAACCAATGATTATCGAAGCCGCTAGGCGAGAAGACGCTGAGGCCATTCTCCAAATTCAGCGGCTTGCCTATCAAAGCGAAGCCGTCCTGTATCAGGACTGGAAGATACCTCCATTGACAGAATCTTTGGAGGAGTTGCTTGCGGAGTTTGACCGGCAGCTTTTTCTAAAGGCATCTTGCGACGCACCTCGACATCTTGTCGGTTCAGTTCGAGCGCGGTTTCAGGACGGCACATGCTGCATTGGCCGACTCATCGTGCATCCAGATTTTCAAGGCAAGGGCATCGGCGGCATGCTCATGCGTCAGGTCGAGCAGCGGTTTCCGCAGGCGCAACGTTTTGAGTTGTTCACGGGGCATCGAAGCAACCGCAATCTTTCGTTTTACCAGCATATTGGTTACGTTCCTTTCCGTGAACAGCAACTTTCCGATCATGTCACTCTTATATTTTTGGAGAAAACCGTCGCCTAACAAGTGCGCTCCAGCGAACCGCCGCTATGCTTCTCCGCTCGGTGCGGGGCGGCAATTCGGATGCGCCTTTCACGCTCAACCCTCCTCGCCAGCGGCGGTCGCTGAGCTTGGACGCCAGGCTTGTCCAATTCCTCCACGTTGACAACGGAGACTGATTATTCGCGGCGGCGGACGTGTTATACTGTGAGGCATGGCGCGGCGAAGGAGTCATCAGATGGTGCGGACAGCGCGGATGCTGGCGCTCGCGCTGGTGCTCACCGCTTTCGGCTCGGCGACGGTGGTTTATCTTCGCTGGCTGTACCGGGAACAGCGTTACAATCATCTCATCGAGGAAGTTTCCGCCAGGTACGACGTGGATAAATTTCTGGTGAAGGCCGTGATTCGGCGCGAAAGCGGGTTCGACCCTTTTTCCTACGGCAGCCACGGCGAAATCGGGTTGATGCAGGTGAGGGAAGGGGCAGGACTGGATTGGGCGCGGGCGACGAGCCGCAAGGATTTCGCTCGTGATTCACTCTGGGATGCACGCGTGAACATCGAAGCCGGGACCTGGTATCTCGCCCGGGCGCTCCGCCATTGGCAGAACATGGACGATCCCATACCGTTCGCCCTTGCCGAGTACAACGCGGGCTCCGGCAACGTGCAGCGTTGGTTGCCCGCAGGACAGGCTACCACGGCGAAACAATTCCTGGAGGCGATTACTTACCCCAACGTGCGCCGCTACATCGAAACGATTGCGGATTATTACGAAGCCTACCAAGCGGCGGGCAGACTCTAAAAACGAACTCGGTTGCTTGCGATTTGGCGGCGACCCCCTGGGTGAGGTCAGGTCAGGTCAGGCTAGGAGAAGCGCAGCCGCCGCCGTGGTGTTCGCAAGCAACCGAATCCGAACCTTCCATTGCTTAATTTGACACTACAATCTAGCAACCGTTCGAAAAAATTCAACCCCATTCGGTCACACCCTGCCAAGGCAGCGTTCACTTGGCTTGCGGGACGTCGGACGCGGCTACGACCGCTTCAAGCCGCGGTTCTTGGCGCGCGATTCCTCGGCGATTCGCGCTTTGAATTCAAGGTAGCGGCCCTGTAGTTTCGGATCGCTGCTGGCAAGGATTTGGACGGCCAGCAGCCCTGCGTTACGGGCGCCACCGATCGCCACCGTGGCGACGGGCACGCCCGATGGCATCTGGACGACGGAAAGCAGCGAGTCGAGTCCCTTGAGTAACTTGGATTCGATCGGCACGCCGATCACTGGCAACGGCGTAAATGCCGCCACCACCCCGGGCAGATGCGCCGCCCCGCCCGCGCCTGCGATCAGCACGCGGATGCCGCGTTCGTGAGCGGTGCGGGCGTAGTTCGCCACATCGTCAGGCGTGCGGTGCGCCGACATCACGTGCGCTTCCGACTCGACGCCAAATTCCGCGCACGCTTCCGCCGCCAGTTTCATTGTCGGCCAATCCGAATCGCTGCCCATCAGGATACCTACCAAGGGTCTTTTGTCGGCTGTCATTTCGCTTGATCTCCTATTTGACCTTCAGGCAGACAGAGTCTGCAAAATCTTCTCCAGTTCAAGCCTTTTGTTTTCGTGCTGTTGCTCATCCGCGTCGCTCGGCACGCTGATTGGATGGCCAATGCGCAGCGTCGCGCGAGAAAACGGCAACGGCACCATAAAGTTGTCCCAACTGTTGAACGTGACGTTGCGCGAGACCGAATATGAAACGGGCATGATCGGCGCCTGCGTCAGTTGCGCGAGGCTGATGACACCATCCTGGACGCGATACTTCGGGCCGCGCGGGCCATCAGGAGTGATGCCCGCATCGTAGCCTTCCCGAACGAGATGGGTGAGTTCGCGCAACGCCTTTTTCCCGCGCCGACTACTCGAGCCGCGGACGCAAACGAGGTTGAAGCGGCTTAGCACGCACGCCAGTTTATCGCCGTCTCTGCTCGCGCTGACGAGCACGGCGACGTGATCGTGCTGCCGAACGCTCCAGTGTTTGCGAAACAGGTAAGGCATCAGAAAAATGCGGTTGTGCCAGAAGGCAAAGATCATCTGCTGCTGCGGCGTGTGGGCGAGTAAACCCGATGGGTCTTCGACGCGCCAGCGCAGCGTGCTGCCGATCAGTGTCACAAGTATGCGCAGCAACCAGCCGAGCAAAGAATAGGGTAATGGAGTGATGGAGTAATGGGGGGTTGGGAACCCCGTTGTCTTGTCGTCCTTCATTACTCCATCACTCCATTGCTCCAACACCCCATCGCGCTAACCCGTCCCGCTCACGCGTCAAACTGCAGTTCGTAAAGACGCTTGTACGTTTTGCCGCTCGCCATCAATTCCTCGTGCGTGCCCTGCTCGACGATGCGGCCCTTGTCCAACACGATGATGCGGTCGGCGTTCTGTACCGTGGACAGCCGATGCGCGATGACCAGCATCGTCATGTGTCGCGCGGCGGCGCCACCGAACATCAGATCGTCCAGTGCCGCTTGGACGGCGCGTTCGCTTTCGGTATCGAGCGCGCTGGTGGCCTCGTCCAGCAGCAGGATCGGCGGATTCTTCAGAATTGCGCGGGCTATGGCGAGACGCTGGCGTTGGCCGCCGGACAGCCTCACGCCGAGATCGCCAATCGAGGTTTCGTAGTGTTGCGGCATCTGCATGATGAAGTCGTGGGCGTGAGCGCGTTCGGCGGCACTGATGATTTCGTCCATCGACGCGCCGAACTTGCCGTACGCAATGTTGTTGGCCACGGTGTCGTTGAACAAAAACGTCTCCTGCGTGACGAGTCCGATCTGATCGCGCAATGACTTGAACGTCACCTCCCGAATGTCCTGGCCATCGATCTTGACCGCGCCCTGGGTGGGATCGTAAAAGCGTGGGATGAGATTGAACAAGCTGGTCTTGCCTGCGCCGCTCGCGCCGACGACGGCGGTGAGCGAGCCGGCGGGGATTTCCAGGTTGATGTGGTCGAGCACCACGCTGTCGCGACCGTTGGGTGACTGCTCGTAACAAAAGCTCGCGTCTTCGAACCGGATCGATTTGCCAAAGTGGGGCAGCGCTTTGGCCGCAGCCGACTCCAAGACCGACGGTTGCTGGTCAAGCAACTGGAAAATGCGCTCTGCGCCGCCGAGGCCCTCCTGAATCAGCATCGGTATGCGGCTGATTTTTTTGACGGGCGCGTACAGCATAAACAAACCGAGGCCGAAGGTGATCAGCTTGCTGCCCTCGACACCCATGTAATACGCGTAGATGAACACCATCGCGCCACCCAGGCCAGTCACCATTTCTATCATCGGCGTGCTGATGGCTTTCGAACGCACGACGCGCATCCGCTGGCCAAACAGGCTGCGGCAGAGTCCACGGAAATCCTCGGTCTCGCGTTGCTCCATGCCGAACGCTTTGATGACCCGCAGGCCCGCAATGGCTTCGTGCAGCACCGACAGCAACGACGCTTGGTGCTCTTGTGCCGCCCGACTCGCCTTGCGCGTCTTGCGCCCATAAATGATGATCGGAATGAGACAAATCGGAAACAGCACCACGCCGGCCAGCGTCAATTCCCAGTCCAGCTTCAGCAGATACCCCAGTACACACACGAACGTCACCGGTTCCTTCACGACATCCTCAATCACGTTGGAAATCGCCTGCTGCACCAGCCCTGCATCGTTCGTCACGCGCGACATCAACTCCCCGGCGCGCGTACCAGAGTAAAAGTCCAGCGACAACTGCTGCAAATGCTCGAACATTCGCGCGCGTAAATCCATTACGCCACGCAGCCCGACCCAGTTCAGCAGGTAGGTCGTCAGAAATTCACACACACCGCGGACGAGCATCGCCAGCGGCAGCAACATCGCCGCCGCCGCCACCTGCCGCCAATCCCAGCCGGCAATCTTCTGCTCAAAAAACTGCGCCCAGACATATTTTACCACCGACAAGACCGCCACGTTGGACGGACCATACAATACGCTGAATAGAATGCCGGCGATCAGGCGGCCACGGTACGGTTTGACGTAATCGAGCAACCGCTTGTACAGCGGCAGGAAGTCTCTTACTTTCCTCATTCGTGCTGCAGTATAGCATCCACACCAGCGCCGCGAAATGGCAATGTTCAATTTGACACATTTGCACCGCTTTGTTACTACCAAACGGCCCGAAACCACTTCAGCGGGAGGGTATCACCGTGGCGAAAGTCGTCCTCGAAAACGTCAGCAAGATCTACCCCGGCGGCGTCAGGGCCGTTGACAACGCCAATCTCACAATTCAAGACCGTGAATTCGTGGTGCTTGTGGGCCCGTCGGGTTGCGGCAAATCCACCGTGCTGCGCATGGTGGCGGGCTTGGAGGAAATCTCCAGCGGCAACATCTATATCGACGCCCGGCGCGTCAACGACGTGCCGCCGAAAGACCGCGACATTGCCATGGTGTTCCAGAACTACGCGCTGTACCCGCACATGACCGCCCACAAAAACATGGCGTTCGGTCTGATGCTCCGTAAATACCCGAAAGCCGAAATCGACGCCCGTGTCCGCGAAGCCGCGCAGATTCTTGGCATCACCGACGAACAACTCCAGCGCAAACCCAAGGCGCTTTCGGGCGGCCAACGCCAGCGCGTCGCCGTCGGCCGCGCCATCGTGCGCAAGCCCAAAGCGTTTCTCTTCGACGAGCCGCTCTCAAACCTTGACGCCAAGATGCGCGTCCAGATGCGCGCCGAAATCAACAAGCTGCACAGTCGGCTGCAATCCACCATGATTTACGTCACGCACGACCAAGTCGAGGCGATGACCATGGGCGACCGCATCGTGGTGATGAAGGACGGCGTGATCCAGCAGGTGGACGATCCGATTTCGCTCTATGACAACCCGAAGAATCTGTTCGTCGCGGGCTTCATCGGCTCGCCGCCGATGAATTTCTTCCGTGGAACAATCCAGCAACGCGCCAACGGTCTGTGGTTCGCGGAGAAGACAAGCGAAGCCAGCAAGAACGGCGGGTTCAGCGTGCGGATCGATGACCGGATGGCCGAAACACTCACGTCCCACGTCGGCAAGGCAGTCGTGTTCGGCGTGCGCCCCGAAGACGTCAACGACAGGAAATTGGCAGGGCAGGCGAACCCCGACCAGATCGTTCATTCCACGGTGGACGTTGTCGAGCCGATGGGCGCGGAGATTTATCTGTACCTAAACACGGGCAGCCACACGTTTGTTGCCCGCGTCAATTCGCGCAAGACAACCGACGAGAACCAGCCGATCGACATGGTCTTCGACATGCGCAACTGCCATTTCTTCGACGCGCAAACCGAGCGGGTGATCGTGTGAACGCTGCGGAGTGCGGTCGGCCCGTTGCCCCGACGCTGTTTGCTGTTGTAGCTGCGCTTCGCGCCGTCGCCAAAGCGCTATCCAGCCGCCGCAGCCGTAGCTGCTTTGGCGGAGGAGGCTGGCGCGTCGGCGACTGCGAAGCGCGGGTTGCCATTTCGCCGAAGGAATTCGGCGTTTCACAGAAACGCCGCCAAGGCTGGTTAAACTCGATTTGGGCAACACGCTCTCGTGACTTGTCGGAGCCCTGCCGTCGGCTCGATAGTCTGTGCGCTCTGGGACATGATTCTCGTCCGCCGCGCGTTCAAACAAACCCGCCGCCAACTTTTCCGCGAACAATTCATGACGCAGGAGCTCGCTGAGAAACTGCGCAAGAAAAGCGGCATCGAAAAAAAGATAGCTGTCCGTCAAGGACCCCGCCGCTCAAGGGTCCCAAATGAACACGCTGAACACGCTGGCGTAGTCGTCGGTCCAGAGGCGCGTGCGCAGTCGCGGCGGTGGCTGCACCCAACGCGCGTCGTGCATCAAGTCGCCGAGCGCGGCCGGGTCACGCGCCATGACCACCCATTTGGAATTGATCTTGCCCGTCGTCAAAAACTCAGTCGGACCAGCCGCCGCGTCGTTTTGGATGAGACAGATCAAGCCCGCGTCTTGCGCAAGCACGCCGAGGATACGTTCCAAGCGCAGGTGCCGGTTCGAGATGTGGAAAATCAACGCCCCGTTCGGCGCGAGCTTGCGCAGATAAAGCGCCAGCGCCTCCCGCGTGATCAGGTGCAGCGGAATCGTGTCCGAAGTATAGGCATCCAGAACCAGCGTCCCGAATTGTCTGTCACTCGCCTTCTGCAGCGACAGCCGCGCGTCACCGAGCGTCACTTCAACGTCCGCCGGGCAGTCTCTAAGGAAGGTGAAGTACTCCGGGTCGCGCGCGATCCGTTCCACAGTGGGATCGATCTCGTAGAATGTCCAATGCTGGCCGCTCTTGGCATAACAGGCCAACGATCCTGCTCCCAACCCGATCACGCCCACGCGCTGTTTCGCCGGACCACCAAGTGCCGCAAACGCTTGTCCAAACGGTCCCGACCTTGTGAAGTAGGCCAACGGTTCGTCGCGTCGGGCTGGATCGAGCCGTTGAATGCCGTGGATGGTGTTTCCATGCGACAACCAGTGATATTGGCCCGTCGGGTCAAGACTGATCCGGTGGATGCCGAAGAAACTGCGCTCCACATGCAGCGTGCGATCCTGATAACCCGGCACGAACGAGCAGGCTACGAGCACCGCGCCCAAGCTGAGCGCAAAGCGCAGCGGTCGCCGCAGAAAACTCAGACACAAAACCGGCGGCACGCCGTACATCAGCGCCATCGTGAAAGGCAGCGACCAAATCGTCACGCCGCGCAGGAACCGGAGAAGATTCACCGCGAGCAGGCCGATTACCAGTGAGAGTGCGAAATCGAAAATGCGTTGCCGCCGCGTCGGCGGTGCCGCTACCAGACTTGGCGTCAGCAAACACGCCACCACCAACGTCAACGGGTATTCCACCACCGTCGAGAAGATCACCGGCGCCAGCAGCGCATTGAACATTCCCCCAAGTACTCCGCCCGTTGACATCCACAAATAGAATTCTGTCAGGTGCACCGCAGACGGCCGATTATTGGCCAGTTCTCCGTGGCACACCATCGCCACGACAAAAAGCCCGACGAGATGCAACCCGATCAACAGCCCGATCGGATGCAGAACACGCGCGATCAGCGTGATGACCACCGCCGTCACCGCAAACGGCAACGCGCGCACCATCCACCGATGAGGCAGCAACCGTCGCCTGGAAAAGACAAGAATGAACGTCAGCAGGTAAATCCCCAGCGGAATCACCCAGAGCAACGGGATCGGCGCCACTTCGGAGGTGATGTAGGTCGTCACGCTCAACATCAGACTGCAGGGCACAAACGCCAGTAGCACCCAGCGCCACCGACGACGCGCCGTCAGTTGCTCGGCTGAAGCATCGGCCAGTTCTGCGATGGCAGGTGCGTTGTCCCGGACGGTTCGCCACACACACAGACCACAGACTGCTGTCAGTGCCACCAACGCGCCGTAACCGACTGCCCACGACTGGCTTTGCTGGCTCAAGCGCAAACGCGGTTCGATGAACACGGGATAGCTCACCAGCGCCAGCAAGCTGCCGAAGTTGCTGGCTGCGTATAGGAAGTACGGATCGGCAGCATCACGATGTCCACTGGTGGAAAACCAGCGTTGCAGCAACGGACTCGTCGCGGACACAACGAAAAAGGGCAAGCCCACCGTCACCGTCAACAACGCCAGCAACCACGGAATCGGGTTGTGCGTCGTGGGCGGCGACCAACCTCGCGGGATGGCAATCGGTAACGCCAGCAGCGGCAACAAGAGCAGAGCGGCATGCAACGCCGCTTGACGGCGCACGCCTAGCCACCGGGTGGTGAAGTGCGCGTAGGCGTAACCCGCCAGTAACACAGCCTGATAGAAAACCATCGCCGTGTTCCACACGGCGGGGGAGCCGCCAAGCAACGGCAACACCATCCGCCCAACCATAGGCTGGACGACGAACAACAGCGCTGCACCGACAAATATGGTTAGGCCATACAGGATCAGCATCAGCTTGCCTCCCCGGAAACAACCACTTAATTAGCAGACCTTGTGCCCAAATGGCGACTGCGAATCTGAGCGATGGCCCACCGGGCATGCTCGCGCATCAGCGGTTCGGAGTCGTTCAGCGCGCGCTCCAGAGCGGGCAAAGCGGATTCGTAGCCGATGTTGCCCAGTGCGACGCAGACGTTGCGGAGGAAACCGCGGCGCTTGATCCGGAAGATCGGCGTGCCACGAAAGAAGTCCCGGAACTTCTGCTCGTCCCACGATAGGAATTCAGTGAGCGGCGGCAATTCGCGGCGACGGAATTCACGGACGGGCGATTCGCGAGCAAACCGATTCCACGGACAAACTTCGAGACAATCGTCACAACCGAAAATCCGATCGCCGACCACCGATCTCAGTTCCACCGGTATCGCACCCTTCAACTCAATCGTGAGATAGCTGATGCACAACCGCGCATCGAGTTGATACGGACCGATGATGGCACGAGTCGGGCACGCGTTGATGCAGCGATGGCATTTGCCGCAGTACTCGCGTTCGCACTGGTCGGGTGGCAGTTCCAGATTAGTCAGTACCTCGCCGAGGAAAATCCAGTTGCCGAGCTTGCGGCTGATCAGGTTGGTGTGCTTGCCGATGAAACCGATCCCCGCTCGCTGCGCAAGGTCGCGTTCCAATAGCGAGCCGGTGTCCACGTACCAAAGCGCCTGCGTGCCTGGTCCGCCGATCTCGCGGATCGCGGCGACAAGTTGCTGGAGTTTCTCGCCGAGCACTTCGTGATAGTCACGTGTTCCCCATGCATAACACGCGATGCGACCGAAGGAACCCTCACCCTGGCCCTCTCCCTTACCGGGTAAGGGAGAGGGGAATCTCCTCTCCCCCTCTCTCTGAGGGAGAGGATCAAGGTGAGGGGGGGATTCTCCAGTGTAATAATTCATCCCCACAACAACGATTGACCGCGCATCGGGCATGATTTCCTGCGGCGCGATGCGCTTGGACGCGGTCCGCGCCATGTAGCCCAACTCGCCGTGAAAGCCGTTAGCGAGCCATTGCTCGAATTGTTCGGCATGCGGCGGCGGTTCAGCGGTCGTGATTCCGACGAGGTCGAAGCCTAACGACTTGGCGCGCTGTTTGATGGCAGCAGCCAACGTCACTGGTGCACCCACTTCGTTACTTCTTGACCATCGCTTGGTAGGCGACGTGTTGCATGTAGTGGTCCAACAGAATCAGTGCCGTGAACGCTTCGGCCACGGGCCAGACGCGCGGCACGATCGTCGGATCACGCCGGGTGACCGCGGACAAGACCTTGTTCTCCATCGAAACCTTGTCGATCGTGTGCTGTTCCTTGTTGATGGTCGGCGTGGGTTTGACGGCCAGCCGGACTACGATGTCTTGCCCGGTCGTCAACCCGCCCGTGATGCCACCGGCATTGTTGGAACGGAAGTGAACCTTCCCATCCCTGACTTCCATCTGGTCGTTGTCCTGGGAGCCGGTCATGTCTTTGACCGCGAGGCCGGCGCCGATCTCAACGGCCTTGACCGTGCCGATGCTCATCATCCGGCCCAGTTCACCGTCGAGCTTGCGGAAGACCGGTTCGCCCATCCCCACCGGCACTCCCGTCGCCACGACCTCGACCAAGCCGCCGCTGGAATCGCCGGAGCGCGTGATCTCCATGATGCGCTCGTACATCGCGTCGGCGGTTTCCAAATGCGGGCAATTCAGTTTCGGGTGGATGCCGAATTCCTTGCGGATGGCGTCCTCGTCCCAATGGATCATCTTCTTGGCGACTTCGGGCACTTCCTTCTCGAACTCGGCCAGCACGGCCATCTTCTGGAGGAAGCGCATGTCGTGCTTGAGCCGCCCGGAGCCGAACAACTCCGCGTACACCGGATCGTGGCGTCGGCGCATTTCCTTGTACGCGGCGACCTTGGGCCGGATTTGTTCGATGGACAGATCAGGCATCCGCACCCCGGCGGCTTCCTTTACGTAGGCGGTGACCTCGATCCCGTGGTCCTTGAGAATTCGTTTGGCGACGGCGCCGGCTGCCACGATGGTAGCCGTGTAGCGTCCGCTGAAGAAACCGGCGCCGATGGAATCATCCCACTGGCCGTATTTCACATAGGAGGCGTAGGAGGCATGACCCGGCCGTGGTGTCCGGTTCGTCGAGCGGTACTGCTCGACGTGCTCGAGGTGACGATCGAGGTTGGGAATGAGGATCACCATCGGCGTGCCGTTGGTGTACTCGGCGTTGTGGAACCCGGTCATCGTGTCGGCGCAATTCACACCGCTGTAGATGATGGGCACGTCGGGCTCGCGGCGCGGCGAACTGAGTTCGCCCTGGCCCGGCTTGCGTAGCAGAAGTTCGCGATAGATTTCTTCCTCCGTGACCAAATAGCCCGGCGGCACGCCTTGGAGGTGAATCGTCAGTCCTTCCTGATACGACCCACCGGCCACCGTGACCTTGAACAACGTTCCCAAATCACATCCGAGCATGGCAGTCTCCTTCTACCGTTTGTTGTTATGCTGGTGTAGCGGCGGCTCTGCGAGGCGCCGTCTCCTGCGATAACCCAACGGCTCGGCGGTTCGCAGAAGCGCCGCTACACCGACAAATGAACTTTGACCAACCATCACTCCGCGACCTCAATATCCGCGCCGATCCCCCTCATGCAATCCAGAAACGTCGGGAAGGTGACGGTGGCGGATTCGGCGGTGCGCACAACCGTTTGGCCGGGGATGGAGCAACCGGCCACGGCCAACGCCATGGCGATGCGGTGGTCGCTGTGCCCGTCCACTTCCGCGCCGGTCAGCTTGCTTTGTTCGATGACCAGACCGTCGGGCAGTTCAGTCACCTTCGCGCCCAGACGAGTAAGTTGCTGCCGCATCATGGCGATGCGGTCGGTTTCCTTGATCCGGGCTTGGGGCACGTTGGCCAGCGTGGTCTTGCCTTCGGCGAAGCATGCCACGACAGCCATCATCGGCAGCGCGTCAGGCGTGGCGTTCAGGTCAATGCGGCAACCCTTGAGGTCGCCCGGCTGCACTCGGACGCCGTCCGGGAGTACCTCGACGCGAGCGCCCATCTGGCGCAGATAATCGAGGACCGCCTTGTCACCTTGCGGATCGTTGAGGTCAAGTCCCTGCACCATCACTGCGTTATCGCCCAACACTCCGGCACACAGGAAGAATGTCGCTGACGAAAAGTCGGCCGGGATTCGCCGCTGGAACGCCCGGTAGCTTTGCCGACCGGGCACGCGGAACTCACGCAGTCCGTCCCGCTCCAATTTGATCTGCTGCCGGGCCAGCCAGTCGAGCGTCATCTCGACGTACGGTTGCTCGAACAGCAGCGGCACGTGAATGGTCGTGTCGCCATCGGCCAACGGCACATTGATGAGCAGGCTGGTCAGGTACTGGCTCGACCGGCACTCGATGGAAGTTGTTCCGCCTTTCAGGCGTCCGCGCACGACGATCGGCGCGCAACCGTTGCCTTGGCTCGATTCAGCCCAAGCGCCAAGATCGTTGAGCGACGCGATCAACGGCCCGGACGGACGCCGGCGGATCTGGTGATCGCCCGTGAAAAATGTCAGCCCTTCTCGCACCAGCGCCGCCGAACCCAACGCAATGTTCAACGTGGTGCCGGAGTTGGCCACATCGATCACATCGTCGGGTGTGCGCAATTCACCGCTGGTGCCTTCGACGGTCCACACGTCTGGCTGGCAGTCGATCTTTGCGCCGAGCGCTGTGAACGCACGAATCGCCGACCGCGCGTCGCCGGAATCCAGCGGCGCTTCAATCCGGCTCTCTCCGCTCGCGAGCGAGGCAATCGCTACCGCCCGGATCGTGTGCGACTTCGAGCCGGGAATGGTGACGGCACCGCGCAACCGGGATTGACGGCAGATGAAATTCACCCTGCTTGTTTAGCACGGGCTGGACAAACCGGTCAAGGACGAGGCGAGCGCGACAAAGACCACAACCTTTGCCGCAAAAAAGCGCAAGAGACGCAAAACCCCTTGAGCATTTTGTGCCTCTTTGCGGCCAATAAGATGTTCCCGTCTTTCATAGACAACTTTTTTGATTGGCGGCATGGCGGAAAGTCTCTAGATTGGCTGCGTGTCACCCCGAGCATTGAGACTATTATGAAAAGCATTCTGAACCAGTTGATCCAATTGCAGGAACTGAATTTTGCCAAGGAGGAACAGAAGGCGTCGAACTCGAAGATGCCGCTCGCGCAGTTGGAGAAATCCATCACGGAAATCCGCGCGCAGTTGCCGTTCGACGTGGCGGAGCGGTACGACCGCTTGCAGAAGCGGTACCCGCTGGCGGTGATCCCGCTCGCGCACGGGAATTGTTCCCGTTGCGGGCTGGCCGTGCCTGCGGCGGTGGTCAATGCGACAAAGGCCGGCGAGGCGCTCCAAAACTGTCCGCACTGCGGCCGCTTTCTGTATTACCCCGACACGGTGGCGCGGCAGCCGAAGAAGAAGCAAGACGCCAAACGCCCTGTTGAAGCCGGGGTTGCCCGTTTCTCGGCGGCAAGCCTGATGGTGCCGAAACTGGCAGCGACGATGCGCGAGGAAGTCATCAGCGAACTGGCGAGGGTGTTGGCCGACGGAGGTTTCATCGAGGATCCAGCAACTGTGACGGAATTGGCGTTGCGGCGCGAGGCGATCGTCAGCACGGCGGTGGAGCACGGGCTGGCGTTCCCGCACGTGCGCGATGTCGAAGGTGGCGGACTGACGTTCGCGCTGGGACTCAAGGAAAAGGGCGTCGATTTTGGCGCACCCGACGGTCACTTGAGCAAGATTTTCTTTTTCATTGTTATCCCGACGCCCGCAACGGCCTTTTACCTGCGCCTGCTTGCGGGATTGGTCCGCACGTTCGATTCATCGGAGGCACGCAAGGCTCTGCTCGAATGCGAGAAGCCCGAGCAGATTTGGAAGACACTCGCGAAGCTCACGCGAGAAACGATTCCGTGACGATGCGGGCACGACGACGGCTCGGCCGCGGATTAGGCGGATGGACGCGGATTAGTCTCACGCAGAGAGCGCAGAGGCGAAGACGATCGCGCCCAGCACCGCGACGATCACCCATTTCCGAGCCCCGTCCCGTTTCGGAATTGGCGGCGGCCTTACGCTGTCAGGCTTCAGCCCCGTGTCCATTAGGCACGCTGGAAGATTAGCGCGCCTGACTGCCTCTTGTCCACCTCCGCCCTGATCTTGTCGCCTTCCTTGAATCTGCCCGCCAGAATCTCGAGCGACAGCGCATCGAGGATTTTCTTCTGGATGACACGCTTCAGCGGACGCGCGCCGTAAACGGGATCGTAGCCTTCACGGGCGATGAGATCCTTGGCCTGCGGAGTGAGGGTCAGATCGATGCGCTGATCCGTCAACCGTTTCCGCACGCGCTCCAGTTGAATGTCCACGATCTGTTTGATGTGCTCCATGCCCAGGCCGTGGAAAATGATGATGTCATCCACGCGGTTGAGAAACTCCGGGCGAAAATGCGCGCGCAAGTCATCCAACACTTGCTTGCGAACCGTTTCCGTGTCGGCAGCACCCTCGGCGAAATGACGTGAGCCCACATTACTGGTCATGATGATTACCGTGTTCTTGAAATCCACGACGCGCCCCTGCCCGTCGGTGAGCCGGCCGTCGTCGAGGATTTGCAGCAGCACGTTGAAGACATCCTGGTGCGCCTTCTCGATTTCATCAAACAAAACGACCGCGTACGGGCGGCGCCGCACAGCTTCGGTAAGCTGACCGCCCTCCTCGTAGCCGACGTAGCCCGGCGGCGCGCCGATGAGCCGCGCCACGGTGTGTTTCTCCATGTACTCGCTCATGTCGATGCGCACCATCGCGTTCTCGTCGTCGAACAGAAACTCCGCCAGCGCCCGCGCCAGTTCCGTCTTGCCCACTCCCGTCGGGCCAAGAAAGATGAACGAGCCAATCGGCCGATTCGGATCCTGCAACCCGCTGCGGGCCCGGCGAACGGCGTTGGAAACGGCGACGATGGCTTCCTCCTGACCGACTACGCGCTCGCGCAGACGCTCCTCCATGTGCACCAGCTTTTCGCGCTCGCCTTCGAGCAACCGGGAAACCGGGATGCCCGTCCACAAAGCCACAACCTCGGCAATGTCGTTCTCGGTGACCTCCTCGGTGAGCATCTTGCCGCTCTTCTGCAGCTTTGCGAGCCTGCCGTCGGCAGCAGCCAGTTTCTTATCCAACTCCGGCAAACGCCCGTACTGAATCTCGCTGGCCTTCGCCAAATCGCCTTCACGTTTTGCCTTCTCAACCTGTTCCTTTGACAATTCAGTGGCCGACTTGAGGCTCCGAATCTCGTCCACGACGCCCTTCTCATTCTGCCACTGGGCCTTGAGCTTTTTGCTTTGCTCCTGCAAGTCGGCGAGGTCTTTCTCCAGCTTGCCGAGCCGCTCCTTGCTGGCCTTGTCGCTCTCCTTCTTCAGGGCCGTTCGCTCGATTTCCAATTGCATGATCCGCCGATCTATCTGGTCGATCTCGGTCGGCATTGAATCCAGTTCCATCCGCAGACGCGAAGCCGCCTCGTCCATGAGGTCAATCGCCTTGTCTGGCAGAAAACGGTCGGCGATGTACCGGTGCGACAACACCGCCGCGCTCACCAGCGCGCTGTCCTGGATCCGCACGCCGTGGTGGACTTCGTAGCGCTCCTTCAGCCCGCGCAGGATGGCGATTGTGTCTTCGACGCTCGGTTCGCCCACGAGAATCGGCTGGAACCGCCGCTCCAACGCGGGGTCTTTCTCGATGTACTTCCGGTATTCGTCCAGCGTCGTCGCGCCAATCGTATGCAATTCGCCGCGCGCCAGCGACGGCTTGAGCATGTTTGCCGCATCGACGGGCGCGCCTTCCGCCTTGCCCGCGCCGACCACCGTGTGCAATTCGTCGATGAACAAAATGATGTTGCCCTCGGATGCGACGACTTCTTTCAGGAACGCTTTCAAACGATCCTCGAACTCACCACGATACTTCGCGCCCGCGAGCATCGCGCCGATGTCCATCGCGATGAGACGCTTGTCCTTCAAGCCTTCCGGCACGTCGCCGCTCACAATCCGCCGCGCCAGGCCTTCAGCGATTGCGGTCTTGCCGACGCCCGGATCACCGATGAGAACAGGGTTGTTTTTCGTACGACGAGACAGCACCTGCATGACTCGACGAATTTCCGTGTCGCGGCCGATGACGGGATCGAGTTTGCCGCGACGTGCCTCTTCGGTCAGGTCGCGGCCGTACTTCGTCAACGCCTGATACTTGTCTTCGGGATTCTGATCGGTGACCTGCGCGGTGCCGCGCACGTCGCGCAGCGCCTTCAGGATGTCCGCGGGCTTCAGCTTCAGCAGCTTTGTCGTCTCGGCGATGCCGAGCAGGACGTGCTCGGTGCTGACAAACCGGTCTTTGAGTTTGTCCGCCTGCGCGAACGCCGCATCAAGCGCCGTGCGCAGCGGCTTGCTGAGGTAAATCTGCGTCGAGTCGATGTCGTGTACCTGGTGGCGGCGGTTCAACTCTTCGTCGAGCGTGTGCAGAATCGCGTCGGGATTCGCGCCGAGTTTTTCCAGCAACGGCCGCACAAGCCCATCGGGTTGCTGAATCAGCGCCGACAACACGTGCTCGCAGTCCACTTCCTGGTGATTGAGCTTCTGCGCGATCTCCTGAGCGGATTGCAGCGCTTCCTGCGCTTTGATGGTGAGTTTATCAAAGCGGATCATCAGTCTTCACCTCGGCTTTGCTTGGAAGATTCTGAAGGCATCAGTGACTGTCAAGCTTCGCGCGCAGGTCGGCAATCTGCTGCTCAAGCTCGCGCAATTTGGTGGCGAGTCCGGGCAATCGATTCATCGCCGCGTTCGTCCGCTTGAACTGCGTGTGCGGCACGGCGGGCGCACCGAGCATGATCGCACCCGCTGGGACGTCTTTGGTCACGCCTGCTTGCGCCATGATAATCGCCTTGTCGCCAATCGTCAGATGTCCGGCCACGCCGACCTGGCCGGCCATGGTGACGTGGTGACCCGTAATGACGCTGCCCGCAATGCCCGTCAGCGCGCAGATGATATTGTGCTCTCCGATGACGCAGTTGTGTCCCACCTGCACGAGGTTGTCGATCTTCGTTCCGTTGCTGATGCGTGTCTTGCCAAAGCGCCCGCGGTCCACGGTGGAGTTCGCACCGACCTCCACATCATCGCCAATTTCAACAAAGCCGACCTGCGGAATCTTCCTGTGCTTCCCATCGACGACCTCGTAACCGAAACCGTCGGCACCCAAAACAACGCCGCTGTGAAGGGTGACGCGATTGCCGACGATCGTTCGCTCGCGAAGCGTCACGCGTGGATAGATCAGGCAATCTGCGCCGATGCGGGATCCATGGCCGATGTAGCTGCCCGCGCCGATGACGGTGTTGTCGCTAATAATGACTCCATCTTCGATCACGACGAACGGTTGGATGGACACGTGCTTGCCCAGTTCAGCAGTAAGCGCAATCTGAGAGGTTTCGTGGATTCCCGGTTTGAAACGAATCGGCGGAGGGATAACGCGCTCGACAACCTTGGAGAAGGCTGCCGTAGGATCATCCACTAGCAAAAGCGTGCGTGTTGAGTCAACGGCGGCGCTGCGTGCGACAATGATGACCGAGGCGCGCGTGGTTTGGACAGCGGAAAGGTATTTGGGGCTTCCAACAAAAGTGAGATCGCCCTCCTGCGCCTCACGGATGCCCGCCACGCCAGTGACCACCTCAGCGGGATTGCCCGAGAGCGTTCCGCCGACTATGTCAGCAATCTCACGCGCGGTAAGCTGCACACTTATTTCGTCTCGGACTTCTTCTGTTCAGGTTTTGGTGTTTCGGTGGTCTTGGGCTGGTTCTTGTTCAGTTTCTTGATGATATCGTCGGTGATATCCATGGAATCCTGGGAATAGACAACGGTGGGAATGCCGTTGAGTGTGTTGCCCGACTTGTCGAACACCAGCGTATAGCCGGCGTCCTTCGCCTCTTTGCTGACGACGTCTTTGATTTCACCGAGGATGGTTTGGCGCATGCGGTCCCTCTGTTGATCGAGAATCTGCTGATGGCTGTGCTGGTACTCCTCGAGATCGCGCTGCGCCTTCTGTGTTTCGGACAATTTTTCCTGCACGGCCTTCTTCTTTTGTTCGCGCACCTCAGGGGTGTATTCGGTTTTTTCCTGCTCCTCGCGCAGTTTGGTCAATTCATCAATTCCCTTACGGAGCTGCGTTCTCAACTCCTCCTGCTCCTTATTGTAGGACTCGATTGTCTCTTTCAGCTTCGCTGAGGCAATGGGAGTCTTGTAATACTCGATAAAAACCCTGTTGAGATCCACCAGGACAATTCGCCCCGAGGGAACTTGGGGAAAGGCAGTTGTGCTTAACGCCACGATGCCAGCCGTGACGAATGTGACGGTTATGTTTTTCATTCTCTTTCCGTACCTTTCTTTTGTACTTTTGGTTCCGGCCACCCACTATATCAGAATTGGTAGCCAACGCTAAACTGAATTTTTCCTGTTTTGCCTGTCTCCTTGTCGGTCTGGATCGGGTAGCCATAATCCAGCCGGATCGGACCGATTGGCAGGTTCAGCCGCACGCCGATGCCCGCGTCCGATTTCAAGTCACCCAGATCGAACGAATACGAGTCCTTCTCCACCTCGCCGATGTCGAAGAACACCGCGCCCCGAATGCGCTCGACGATTGGAATCGTGTATTCGACCGTCGCGTTGGCGTACGTATTGCCGCCCACAGACTCGCCACGGACGTCTTTCGGGCCGACATCGCGAAATCCAAATCCGCGCAATGTATTGGCGCCTCCCAGAAAATAGCGGTCGAAAATGGGCACGTCATCAACTTTGACCAGGTGCAGGAACGGGCTTGGGTCTTCGTCAACGATTGGCCCACTGCCTCTTGTTTGGCCGTACGCGTCCACGACGCCGACGGCGCCGAGCAACTCCAAGACATGACCGCCAAACAACGGGAAGAAAGATGTCGTTTTTGCATTGAGCTTGTAAACTGATATGTTGCCTCCCACCGGGCCGCCGATGAGTTCCGTGGACAACTCGGTGCGATTGCCCCGCGTGGTCAAAAACACGTTGTCGCGCGCGTCGTAAACCAGCGTTGCCAGCACCGAACTGCGCAGCTTTGTGCCGTCCTGCGATTGCAACTCTTGCGAGGCGCTCTTCAAAACCTTCTCTGTGATGTCCTGAATGCCATATTGGACTCCCACCCGCAGAAACTCGTTCAACGCCTTTTCGAATCGGAAATCCACCCCGGTGCAATCCTCGACAAACTCGGTGCTCAGATAGCTGCTCTCGTGATGAAACGCATCGAATCCAAACAACAACCTTTGATCCATGAACCACGGCTCGACAAACGATAAGACGTAGTCCTGCCGCTTGAACCCGACTTGCGCGCGGATGGTGAGACGCTGGCCGCCGCCCGTGAGGGTCGGCCAGTTGAACAGATCGAAATTGCCTTGTCCGAGTTCGACGAATCCGAGCAGGTTGTCAACGGAACTGAATCCCGCGCCGAAGGTCACCGTGCCGGTTTGTTTCTCTTCGACGTTGATCACGAGGTCCTTGCGGTTCGGCACTTGCGTAGGCTCCGGGATCGTATCAACCTTGGAGAAATAGTTGAGGTTGCGCAATCGTTCGGCGCTGCGATCGACGCGCACAGTGTTGTAGATATCGCCAGGCGCAACGGCCAACTCGCGTCGAATCACTTTGTCCTTGGTCTTGGTGTTGCCTCGGATTTCGATCTTGTCGATGTACGTCAACTGACCTTCTCTGATTGTGTACGTCAGATCGATTCGGCCCGTCTCGACATTTGGGTTGCGGGTTGTGCGGGCTGAAGTATCGAGATAGCCCCGCGCGCCATAGTAATCTTCAAAGGCCTTCATGTCTTTCGAAAGACCGTCGGGCGTGAACGTCTGACCCGTTTTCATCTTGAGTTGTTTCTCAAGTTCAGCGACAGGAAACAACGTGGTTCCCTCGATCCTGATGTCGCCGACTTTGTACTGGCGGCCCTCGAAAATACCGACATGCAGAACCATCCATTTCGGGCTGACGCGCTCAACGCGAGTATCGCGGACCTCCATGTCGATGTACCCATTGGAGCGGTAAAAGTCCTTCAGTTTGTCCAAGTCTTCCTTGAACACGTCCTCCTTGAGCACGCCCGTGCCCGCCAGCCATGAACCCCACCACCGCCTCTTCGTCTTGAATAATTTCAGCAGGCGCGGAGTCGGATACGCCTGGTTGCCCGTGATCTGAATCTGCTGGAGAAAAACGTGATTGCCTTCAATGATACTGAAGCGCAGCACGGCTTTGCCCGTGTCTTTGTCGATGCTGATTTCTGGCTCGACCTTGATGTCGGGGTAACCCGCCTTCTGGTACATCTCGATGATTTTCTGCGCGTCAGCGTGCGCCTTCCGCTCGTCGAGGATGTCGCCCACCTTCTGGCTGAGCTCCCGTTTCAGACGCTCGTCCTTGTAGCGCTTCGCACCCTCGAAAATGATTTCCTTGATTGTGGCTTTGCCCTGGACCTGATAGACAATCTTCACGCCGTCGTTCACGGGCTCTTCCAACACGCGGACATCAGAGAAATATCCGGCGCCGATCAGGTTGCGGACGTCTTGTTCGATCACGTCGTGGGAACGCGGCCTGCCGACTGCGGTCTGAATGTTGGCGGTGACGACCGATTTGTTGACGGTTTCAGGCCCGACGAAGCGGACTTCAATCTCGCGGACAATCGGCTGTTCTTCCTGCGCCCAAAGCTGCTGCTGACCGAAAAGTATTGTCAAAACAGCCAGTCCCCACCCCAGCCGCCTCATTCCTCACTCCCCTCGAAGTCAGGAACGTCTTCATCATCCACCTTCGCCGAATCTTCAAATCGCGTAAACTCGCTCAGGAATGTGAATTTCACCTCGCCCGTCGGACCGTTGCGTTGCTTGGCAATGATCAGCGTTGCCTTGCCTTGCTCGTCTTTTTTATCACCCTCGTCTTCCGCATACACTTCCGGGCGGACCAACAGTCCCACCAAATCAGCGTCCTGCTCGATTGCGCCCGACTCGCGCAAGTCAGCCAGCTTCGGGCGACCTCCTTCGCGCTGCTCAGGCTGGCGGTTAAGTTGGCTCAGCACGATGATTGGAATCTGCAGTTCCTTGGCGAGTGCTTTTACGCCCGCGGAAATGTCCGAAATCTCCACCTGGCGGCTCAGATCGGCTCGACGAGATGGAGCACGCACTAGTTGCAGGTAATCGATCACCAGCAGGCGGATGTCGAACTGCGATTTCATCCGACGCGCCCGCGCGCGAACCTGGTTAATGGTTAGCCCAGCCGAGTCATCGATGTAGAGCGGGGACTTCATCAATTGGCTGGCTGCCGATGTCAACGGGTGAAAATCCTTTTCACCCAGAAAACCGTCGCGCACGGCGTGCAAGTTGACCTTCGCCCTCGAGCACAACATGCGTTTGACCAATTCCTCAGACGACATTTCCAAACTGAAAATGCCGACCGGAATGTTCTGATCGATCGAGACATTTTCGGCGATGTTTATCGCCAGCGCCGTCTTGCCCATCGACGGACGACCGGCGATGACAACCACATTACCGGGATGCAGGCCAGACGTGAGTTTGTCCAGATCACGGAATCCCGTGGGGATGCCCGTGACCGCGCCGCGCCGATCGTAGAGACGTTCGATGCTGGCCATGGCGTCTTTGATCAGGTCCTTGACGGCGCGCGCGCCTGTCGTGGCCTTTTCGGCGGTAATGTTGAAGATCTGTTGCTCGACCTCGTCCACCCAAGCCTTGACGTCGTCCTGCTGCTCGAATGACTTGGCGATGATGTCGTGCGCCGCACCGATCAATTTACGAAGCAGAAACTTTTCCCAGACGATGTCGATGTACTCCTCGACGTTGGCAGCGGTGGGAACACGAGTCACTAAATCGGCGAGGTAGACCGCACCACCGATCTCATCGAGTTGGTTCTTGTCCTGCAGTCGCTGGGTCAGCGTGACCAGATCGATCGCTTGCATCGCGTCTTGCAACGCGGCGATCTCGCGGAAAATGACCTGGTGAGCGGCATAGTAGAAATGCTCTTCGGTCAAACGCTCGCGAGCTTGCGATCCCGCTTCAGCGGGACTCAACAGCATCGCACCGAGAACCGCAATCTCTCCGTCCATGCTGTTGGGCAGGACGCGGTCAAATGTCAGCGCCGAAAGCCCCCTGCCGCCTCCCAGCGGGGCCGGCTTGGACACCACCGAAGGCCTATCCGATGCAAGAGGTTTGGTCGAAGCCATGAGCCGTCCCCACGCGGCTATTTCTTCTTCGTCGCTTTCTTCGGTTTCTCGGTGGTCGTTTCGGCGGCGGCTGCGGGGGCAGCGGCCGTGCCTTCGCCGGCGACCACCCAGATTTTCACTTTTGTGCTGACCTCGGGATGCAACTTGACGTCGATGTCGTACACGCCCGTGGCGCGAATCGGATGCTCGAGCACGATCTTCCTGCGATCGACTTCGATTCCCTCCTCCTTCAACGCGGCGGAAATGTCGGCCGCCGTGACCGAGCCATACAGCTTCTCGTCCGGGCCCGCTGCGGCAGTGATCGTGAACGACTGCTTGGTCAACTTTGCGACGATCTCTTGGGACTCCTTCAACTCCGTCGCTCGCTGTTCCTCGCGTTTCTTGCGCAGGGTTGCGATCCGTCGCAGATTGGCCGGTGTGGCCGGCATCGCCATCCCTTTCGGAATCAGAAAATTCCTAGCGTAGCCGTCAGCGACAATCACTGTATCGCCTTCAGCGCCGAGTTCTTCCACGCTCGTCGTCAAAATGATCTGAGTGCTCATGATGCTCCGTGCCTAGCGTACCAACAACATTGCGCGCGCCCGCTTGATCGCGGTCGCCAACTGTCGCTGATGTTTGGCGCAGTTGCCTGAGTACCGGCGCGGCAGAATCCGGCCGCGCTCGGTCATGAATTTCTTGAGCAAATCAGCCTGCTTGTAATCGATGGCGATCTGGTCCTTGCAAAGCTTGCAGTCACGTTTGACGATGTCGTCACGGTCGCGCCTCGGTCTTCGTGCTTCAATTTCTCTTGCCATAAGCCTCTGGTTGTTTCCTCTCCTTGAAAATCAGAATGGAATGTTGTCGTCCTGTGCTGGAGGCGGAGGTGTCTCTTCGCTCGCGCGCGCGGGCGCAGGCGGCCGGCCGCCTTGGGCCGCGCCACGTTGCGGTTTATCTTCGCCGGGGGGTTGGTCGCTGAATTCGGCACCAGCCTTCGGTGCGCCGAGGAACTGAAAGTGTTCACACACAACCTTCAATTTGCTCCGCTTCTGTCCCGTTTCCTTGTCGTCCCAAGAATCAAGTTTCAATCGTCCCTCGACGAAAAGCGGCCTGCCTTTGGACAGATATTGACCCATGGTCTCGGCTTGGCGTCCCCAGACCTCGACATCGACAAACGTGACTTCCTCTTTCTTTTCGCCGTTCTCGTTCGTCCACGTGCGGTTGACCGCCAGACCAATGTTGGCAATCGCCGTGCCCTTGGGCGTGTAACGCACCTCGGGGTCGCGCGTGAGATTTCCCATCAGCAAGACTTTGTTAAAGTTCGCCATGTCGGCCTACTCGCGCTCCGCGCCGGCTTCCGCCGTCGCTCTCGGCTCGCGCACCGGCATCTCGGGCATGGCCTCGGTGAACTGCCAGCGGAAGACGTCCGTCTCCAAATGGAACTTCGCATCGAGCTCGGTAATCGCCTTCGGCGGCGCCTGGAAAATGAAGTTCGCGTAGTACCCCGACGAGCGCGTCCGTGAATTGCGGGCAAACGGACGCGACCCCATCCGCTGCACCGTCTCGACCCGGCCTCCTGCATGCTCGATGGCTTTCTGGATTCGTTCGACAATCTCCTTCTCCAAATCCTCTCGGCCAGCAATGTCCAGAATGAACAGTCCTTCGTATTTCTTCAAGACGACTCTCCTTCACGCCCCGCTTCACGCGGGGTTCTTCGATTAAATTGATTCATCGCTGCCGTCAATCCTTCTTTCAAGCAGCATGCGATTGCCTCTGCTGCTCCTTCGATCGCATGCTCTGCCAGTTCGCGTTCCTGGACCGAAAACTTCCCGAGCACGTGATCCGTAATGTCCTCGCCGACCGCTCCCGTGCGACCGATGCCCACGCGCAACCGTGCGAACTCTTCACTACCGCCCAACGATTCGATGATCGAGCGCAGCCCGTTATGACCGCCACTGCCACCCGCGCCTCGCAGCCGAATCTGCCCCAATGGCAAATCCGCGTCGTCCACCACCACGAGCACTTCAGCAGGCACAATCTTCAGCCAATTCGCCAGTGCGCTCACCGAAGCGCCACTGCGATTCATGTATGTCTGCGGCTTGGCCAGCACAACCTTCCCGCCGTCCAGCGCAATCTCAGCCACCTGGGCTGAAAACCTCCACTTGCTTCGGAAAGAACAATCTCGCTTTCCCGCCAACCGATCCAGCACCGCGAAACCGACATTGTGCCGTGTTCCCGCGTACTCCTTGCCGGGATTGCCCAGCCCGACGACCAGCTTTGTCCGGGCCGACACCGTGGCGCGCTCCCGTTACTTCTTGCGCTCTGGCTTGGCCGGAGCCGCTTTGCCTGCCGCAGGTTTGGCTTCGGTCTTGGCCGCCGCGCCAGCCGCCGTCTTGCCTGCCGCACCGGCCACGGGCTTGCCGGCTGCTCCCGCTGCCGGCTTGGCTTCGCCTTTGCCCGCCTCGGGCTTGCCGGCTTCGGCCTTGCCCTTCGCCTCGCCCTCGGCGGCTTCGCCTTCCTCGCCCTCTTCCTTCTTTTCGCCGATGACTTCCGGCTCGGCCAACCCTTCCGTCGCCGCCACCGCCACTTCCTCTTCCGCAATTGGCGCGGCGACGATGAAGATCGACTGCCCCTTGTCGTCGAGCAACGTGACGCCCGCGGGCGGTGTGATGTCGCTCACATGAATGCCCTGGCCGATCTCCAGTTTCTCGACGTTGACCTCGATGACTTCGGGCAAATCTTTCGGCAAGCATTCAACGTGCAACTCGCGCATCACCCACTCAAGAACGCCGCCGCCCGTCTTCACGCCAGCCGGCTCGCCGACAGGCCGCACCGGCACAGCCGTGCGCAGTTTCTCCGTCGCCGAGACTTCGTGAAAATCAACGTGCAGGACGACATCCTCGAATGGATGATGCTGGACTTCCTGAATCAGTGCAAGACGATTGTTCGTCTGGCCGTTTTCTTCCACCAGCAAGTCCACCAGCACGTTCTCGCCTGTGGCCTGATGCAGCACCTTGTCCAGTTCATCAAATTCAATCGCGATGTTCAACGGCTTCGTACGCGCGCCGTAAACCACCGCTGGAACAACGCCGGCAGCACGGAGCCGTTTGACGGGCCCTTTGCCTGTCTCGACGCGCGACTTTGCTTTTAGTTGCACTTGTTTAGCCATACGAATGTTCTCCTGAAAAAACGTCCCTAACCCGGATTATTCACGATGCGCTCAAATAGGCAATACCCCGCAAACAGCCCAATCCTCACCATGACCCTCTCCCCTGGAAAGGGAGAAGGGGAGTCTCCTCTCCCCGCTGGCGGGCAGAGGATCGAGGTGATGGGTTTTCGGAATGCAGCAAGGTTCATAAATAAATCAGCCTAACTCTCAGCGCGCGCCCCGTTGATCTCAAACAACGAGGACACCGACTCCGAGTTGTGGATCCGCTGGATCGCCTCGCCCAACAGCGGCGCGACCGTTAACTCCGTCAGCTTGAATCCGCTGACCTTCGAATGCGGCACCGTGTCAGTCGTGACCAACTCCTCAAGCTGCGATTTCTTCAGCCGATCCAGCGCCGCCGGGTTCAACACGGCATGACTCACTGCCCCAAAAACTCTCTTCGCGCCCTTCTGCTTGAGCACTTCGGCAGCACGTACCAGCGTGCCCGCCGTCTCAGTCAAATCGTCCACCAACAGCACATCGTGACCTTTGACTTCGCCCACCACGTTGAGCACTTCCACTTCCGAAGCCGACTTGCGTTTCTTCGCCACGATCGCCAGCGGCGCGTGAAACATGTTGGCATAGGCGCTGACCATCTTCACGCCGCCGATGTCGGGCGAAACCACGACCATATTCACCATGCTCATTTGTTTGAAATACTTGTAGATCACCGGCGCCGCAAACAGATGATCGCCGGGTATGTCAAAGAAGCCCATGATCTGCTGCGCGTGCAGGTCCATCGTCAGGATGCGATTCGCTCCCGCAGCCACAATCAAATTCGCCACCAGCTTCGCCGTGATCGGCACCCGGGGCTGGTCCTTGCGGTCTTGACGCGCATATCCAAAGAACGGGATGACCGCCGTGATGCGTGAGGCGCTCGCCCGCCGCATCGCGTCGATCATGA